>JAYFMV010000074.1:0-87749 GCA_042408245.1 Potamolinea sp. | reverse complement strand
TAAGTGGGCTAATTTCAAAGCCTCTATTCTACAAAGATAGAGATTGAAAATGTACCACAGATCTCGTAAAATCGCCGTAAATAAAATTGTCTATTTTAGAGTTTAAATTAAAGAGTATGTTATGCCAAAATATCTGAAATATACATACATACTTTATGTTTTATATTGTTTAAACATTTTAAAAGATAAATGTTTTTTTAAAGCAAAAAAAGTTTAATATTAAGTAAGATTCAGTTGCCGCCTAACGTAGAAGTTGTAGAGCAAGCAAGATGCTTGCTGACGAACCAATTTTATAGTGGCAAACAAAAACGACATACTCTTCATACCCAATTGATAATTGACCTAACAAAGCTGGAAATTCGTTTTGTTGTCAACATGACTACAGACTATTTGTCTTCAGCAAGATACGTTTTCACCCCGATACAGAAAGCTTGGAAGATAGCGGTTATCAAGGAATTGCTAAGTTACATACCAACAGTCGCTTGCCTCAGAAAAAACCCAGAGGAGGTAAATTAACCAAGCAGCAAAAACAGTCCAATCGTGTTCTGGCTTGTCGTCGAGTAGTGATTGAACATATCAACCGACGTTTAAAAGTGTTTCGGATTTTGAGTCAGCGCTACCACAATCGGAGAAAACGTTTTGGATTGCGTTGTCACATAATTGCTGGAATTTATAACTACGAACTTCAGAAAACCTAAATTTCTATCTTACTTAGTTAGCCCTCCACAATACCACAAAACTTTTTTGCAAGAGGTCTAATTAATTGCAGGTTTATCCAAATTTATTTTTGAAAAAAACAAAATTTTTCCTTATTTCAAGCCCTCAAATTTATTGGTGGGTAATTTCATTATCCCAAATACTCACTAACGCTGCCGCTGCGTCCGCTACGAAAAGAGCAAATCCCAAGTTATTGACAGGAGGTAAAGCGTCCTACATTAGACATTTAAACGCAACTTGGCATGTGCTTTTTGTCTTATTCCATCCCAGAAAAAAGAACACATCAAGAGAAGAGCAATGGAAGCGCCCTGCAATATTCCCGCCAACATACTTTACACTTTAGAATTATTTAGTCAATATTGTATTGTAATGAATATCAAAAACTCATCCCTGACTCTAAAGAATCCGTAAACTTGTGCTGAACCTAAAAAAAAGTGTATTAAAAAAAGAGTGATAGAGTTCATTACTACTGGAACTAGGACAGTTTCCAATTGAAAACGTCTATAACCGCCAAATCTGAAACCGAAACGAGAGAATAACCCATGCCAGATGCAACTCAACTAGATAACCCAAACCGATTAGTCGTAGTAATCGTTAACTACCGAACACCTAGTTTAACCATTGACTGCTTACACTCCTTAGAGAAAGAAGTACTAGCGCTTACAGGAACTCGCGTAGTAGTTACAGATAACGCATCGGGAGATGACTCGGTTGAACAAATTAGCGCCGCGATTGAAGCCCAAAGCTGGGGAAAGTGGGTAGAATTTATGCCACTAGAACGCAATGGCGGATTTGCATACGGAAACAATGCAGCCATCCGTCCAGCACTAAAAGACCCCAATCCACCGCAATATATCTTACTACTCAATCCAGACACAATTGTTCGCCCTGCTGCCTTACAGGCGCTGGTAGACTTTATGGATAAACATCCCGATGTTGGGATTGCTGGTAGCCGCCTAGAAGAGCCTGATGGTACACCACAACATTCTGCTTTTCGCTTCCATTCAGTATTGAGCGAACTTGACCACGGTTTGCGGCTTGGCGCAGTATCGAAGCTATTATCAAAATGGGATGTTGCTCCCCCTATATCCGAAGAAACTTGTCAAACCGATTGGGTAGCGGGAGCAAGTATGATTGTCCGTCGCGAGGTATTTGAGACTGCTGGCTTGATGGATGAAGAATATTTCATGTACTACGAAGAAATGGATTTTTGCCTACAGGCTAAAAAATCTGGTTGGAACTGCTGGTACGTACCCCAAAGCCGAGTCGTACATTTAGTCGGGCAAAGTTCAGGTGTAACTGATACCAAGCGTCCAGCTAAGCGCCGACCGCAGTACTGGTTTGATTCAAGACGACGATACTTTCTTAAGAACTATAGTTGGCTGTACACAGCACTAGCTGATGCTTCTTGGGCCAGTGGATTTGCCTTGTGGAGTTTGCGTCGAAAGGTTCAAGGTAAGCCAGATTCAGATCCTCCACAAATACTAAGCGATTTCCTCCGTAATAGTGTGTTTATTCGGAGAGGTCAAGTTTAAGAAGAGAAAAATCTGAGATTTCCATTGAGGTAGATTATGGTTACACAGACGGATTTGATAGAAAATACAAACAATTCAGAAACAACTACCCTGGGACTCTGGGAACAAATCAAAGAAGACTGGATTGCTCATGGAAAAGATTGGACAAAGCCAGGATTTCGAGCCGTCGCAGTTCAACGTTTTGGTGTCTGGAGAATGAATATCAAATCATTACTCCTTCGCGCTCCCTTGAGCATTCTTTACCGTTCCTTATATCGCAAAATTCGCAATACTTATGGAATTGAATTACCTTACACTGTTAAACTTGGTCGCCGCGTAGTTATTGAACATCAAAGTGCAATTGTAATTCACGGGTACTCTACCATTGGCGATGATTGTATTATCCGTCAAGGCGTAACAATGGGAAATCGCTACCTAGACCGTCCTTACGATGCGCCAAAATTGGGCGTTCGTGTTAACGTCGGCGCTGGCGCAAAAATTTTTGGTAATGTCACTATTGGAGATGATGTAAATATTGGTGCGAATGCTGTGGTTTTAATCGACATTCCCTCTGGACAAACTGCAGTTGGTATTCCCGCTAAAATTCTCAAAGCCAAAACTTCCGCAGACAACTCTGTTTAATTACAGAAAATATACCTATATAAAGACCAATAATTTGTCTTTATTTGTGGGGGAAAAGTCTTTTATAGAAATACCAGAAAACGAGCCTTGACTGAGCAGCAGTCATACATTTTATGGCACTATATTTCGTTCAGCCATTATTCAAGGATTTTAGCAAAACAAGCAATTGATGAAATAGGACTTATTCCAGAACACGTCTTTCCAGTAAATAGCATTTACTTCGTAAGAGAACTCCTGCCTAATTCTGCGACTTGAAACAGATTTGAGGCTATTCACAAACTTGGGTAGAGACATTTGAGGATAATACTGGAAAAGCAAACAAACATGGTCGGACTCGCCGTTAAACTCAATCATCAAAATACTTCCGTTGCAGGAAACTCCATCTATGAGAGAGTGGAGAGGAACGTTTAGAAAGAGCAGTTTTAACCGCCTACAAGAAACCTCGTCGCTCCCGGCGTGAGATTCTCACTAATATTACCTTGAAGGAAGTTCTGACCGTCTTCTTTAAAGTATCAGAAGCCAGCTCTCTCTCGTAAGGGGAGTGTCTGGTACGTCACTACTCAACTACCCAGAAGAGCACTTGACGACTACGCAGAGGCGTTTAAAATTGCGGATGATGACTTGTGAACATCAGCTCTTGTTCAAGGACAACAAAAACCAAAAGTTCTGGGACCTCCCAGTTACTGACACGCAAAAAGTCATGGGCAACCTGAAGCCCACATTTTACCACGGGAGCCTTGGCAATGCTTGCCCCGATGCACATCCTCGCCTACATTCGTAGTTGGCGTATCTAGCGGAAAAGATAATGAATATTATTCAGACAAAGGTTTCTGATGTTTTGATTACAGAACCCCGTGTCTTTGAAGACAGCCGTGGTTTTTTTTGCGAAAGTTACAACGAGAAAATCTTTAGTGAGAAACTGGGAATAAACGTCCATTTCGTCCAAGATAATCATTCGCGTTCCACTCTTAACGTCCTGCGTGGCTTACACTATCAAATTCAACAGCCTCAAGGAAAATTGGTGCGTGTAGTAGTTGGATCGGTATTTGATGTAGCAGTAGACATAAGAAAAAATTCACCCACCTTTGGTCAGTGGGTTAGTTGTATGCTAAGTGCAGAGAATAAGCAACAACTGTGGATACCACCGGGATTTGCTCACGGTTTTTGTGTTGTCTCAGAAGTTGCTGAAGTTTTGTACAAAACGACAGATTACTATGCACCTCAGCATGAGCGATGCATACTTTGGAACGACCCGGATTTGGGGATTTCTTGGCCTCTCACAGAAGAACCTGTGGTATCAGTTAAAGACCAAGCAGGTCAACTTTTTAAGACGGCTGAGGTTTTTTCATGAGTCGAATTTTAGTCACGGGTATTAATGGCCAAGTTGGTCAGGAACTACAACGAACTTTGGCACCTTTAGGGGAAATAATTGGTGTCGGACGACAGACCTGGGATTTAGCACAGCCAGAAAGTATTCGTCAACTTATTGGGGAAATTAAACCAAATCTGATTGTCAATGCTGCTGCTTATACAGCGGTTGATAAAGCCGAAACCGAGACCGAACTAGCAAAAACTATTAATGCTGTTGCTCCTACAATTCTCGCTCAAGAAGCCAAACGACTTGGAGTAGTCTTAATTCACCTCAGTACAGATTATGTATTTGATGGTCGGAAAAATACCCCTTATATTGAAGAAGACACAACTAATCCTCTCGGTGCATACGGACAATCAAAGTTAGCAGGGGAAGAGGGAATTCAATCAGTTGGTGGTCGCCATATTATCCTTAGAACAGCCTGGGTATATGGTACAGAAGGCAAAGTTAATTTTGTCAAAACTATGCTGCGGTTAGGTGCCCAACGCGAAGAAATTCGCGTAGTAGCTGACCAAATAGGTTCCCCTACTTGGGCTCACGATATTGCGAAAGCGATCTCATCGATAGCGCAACAACTGAACCAAGAGTCAGAACAACACTCCCTCCCTACAGGCATCTACAACTTTACCAATAGTGGCGTTGCGAGTTGGTACGATTTCGCTGTTGCTATCTTTGAGGAAGCCAAACAGCTAGGCTACAGTTTGAAAGTACAGCGCGTTGTACCAATTAAAACATCTGAATATCCCACACCTGCTTCGCGCCCAGCATATTCAGTCCTCTCGACTGACAAGATATCTAAACTCGTTTTGGGTACTCATCCTCCCCACTGGCGAGAATCACTCAGGCAAATGCTTGTAGAACTTAATTCATCTTACAATTCATGAAAGCAATCATTCTCTCTGGCGGTAAAGGAACACGTTTGCGCCCTCTTACCTATACTGGTGCAAAACAATTGGTTCCTGTTGCCAATAAACCAATTTTGTGGTATGGGATTGAAGCCATTGTCGCAGCAGGAATTACAGATATTGGCATTATCATTAGTCCGGAAACCGGAGAAGAGGTAAAAACCAAGACAGGAAACGGCGATCGCTTTGGAGCTAAAATCACCTATATCCTGCAAGACAAACCTGCTGGACTTGCTCATGCTGTTAAAATCGCTCAGCCTTTCCTCGGTGATGACCCTTTTGTCATGTATCTAGGGGATAACCTCGTTCAAAGCGATCTCAACCAGTTTTTAGAAAACTTTAAAACTAAAAAACTGGATGCTTTAACCTTACTCTGTCCAGTTAATAACCCCAGCGCTTTTGGTGTTGCTAAGGTTGACGAAAATGGGCGAGTATTACAGCTAATAGAAAAACCCAAAGTTCCCCCATCGAATTTGGCACTTGTAGGGATTTACCTTTTCGACCCTATAATCCACAATGCTATCGCTTCTATTCAACCCTCACCTAGGGGCGAACTTGAAATTACCGATGCAATTCAATACCTGATTGACCAACAGTTAAAAGTAGAAGCCTATAAACTTGAAGGCTGGTGGTTGGACACAGGAAAAAAAGATGATTTACTAGAAGCAAACCGGATTATTTTAGATACCTGTCTCAATTCTTCCATCAAGGGTGAAGTTGATGAAGCTAGTCAAGTAATTGGGCGAGTAGAGATAGGCCCAGGGTCGAAAGTTATCAATTGTACAATTCGCGGACCTGTGACAATTGGCAGCGACTGCTACCTAGAAAACTGCTTTGTTGGTCCTTACAGCAGTGTCGCTGACCAAGTAACTCTAATTGATACAGACTTAGAGCATAGTGTAATTCTACAAAGTGCCAAAATTGTAGGAATTCAACAGCGGATTGTTGACAGTGTAATTGGACAACGCGCTCATCTGAAAGTTGCTCCCCAACGCCCGAAAGCCCTACGTTTTCTAATTGGTGATGACTGTCAAATCGAGTTAACGTAACAGTCATTGAGCAGTCTAGAGTTGTTATTAGTTAGTTTTTAAATAAAAGTTTAAATCCTAACCAATAAACAATTGAAAATGGTAAATAATCAAAAAAAAAAGACAATTCAAGAGTAAAGTTGTTCAAGTCTTTTGTCAATTGTTCAGGAATAGATCCAGGTAATTGAAACAAATAAGCTGTGCTTAAATTATTTATTAGTCATAAATAATATCATGTCCAGTAACATTGATCCTGTAAAAAAATATCGCAGCGTGCATCTGCGGTTAAGTTTTACAAGAACGATGTCAGAGGACATGATATAAAAAAAGCCGCAGCGAGGAATAGGACATATATCTAGAAGCATCAAATCAGAAATATGTTCATTCTCAGACGTAAAATTTGAAACTTGAAACTTGAATTCACAAACAGTCAAAAGCAAAAATTGTGAGTTAACAAGAAAATGACAAATATTGAACAAGAACAGCATACAGAAAGAGAACCACGTCGAATACTGATTACAGGAGGTGCCGGCTTTATTGGTTCAAATTTTGTACACTATTGGTGTGAAAAATACGGTAACGACCGAGTGGTAGTGTTGGATGCACTTACCTATGCAGGGAATCGGTGCAATCTGACAGAATTAGAAGAAGCCGAAAAAATTCGTTTTGTTCATGGAGACATTTGCGATCGCCCTTTAGTAGAGAATCTACTACGGGAAGAAGAAATTGATACAGTCGCCCATTTTGCTGCTGAATCTCACGTTGACCGCTCGATTTTAGAACCAGATGCGTTTATTCGTACTAATGTCGTCGGTACCTTTACACTGTTAGAGAGTTTTCGTCATCACTGGGGAAGTCGCGGTGGCAAAACCAGCGATAGTGTCCATCGCTTTCTCCATGTCTCAACTGATGAAGTTTATGGGAGTTTAAGTCCTAACGATCCTCAGTTTACAGAAACTACACCTTACTCTCCCAACAGTCCTTATTCTGCTTCCAAAGCTGGTAGCGATCACCTCGCTCGCGCTTACTATGAAACCTATGGTGTACCTACAATAATCACCAATTGTTCTAATAATTACGGCCCTTATCATTTCCCGGAAAAATTGATTCCCCTGATGTGTATTAATATCCTTCTAGGTAAACCGTTACCTGTTTATGGGGATGGACTAAATATTCGGGATTGGCTATACGTAGGAGATCATTGTCGAGCGCTAGATGTCGTCATTCACCGAGGTAAACCAGGGGAAACTTACAACATTGGCGGTAATAATGAAGTCAAAAATATTGACTTGGTAAATAAGTTGTGCGAACTAATGAATGAGTTAGCACCGCACCTGGAAGTACGTCCAGCAGAAAAGCTGATTACTTTTGTGAAAGACCGACCAGGACATGACCGCCGCTATGCTATTGATGCTACCAAAATTAAAACTGAACTGGGTTGGACTCCAGCGGAGACGATTGAAGGTGGACTGCGGCGAACGATAGAGTGGTATTTGACTCACCAAGATTGGTGGCAACCTTTGCTATCAGAAGAGTACCAAGCCTACTATCGACAAGTTTACGCTTAGAGACAAAAATTAATTAGGGGCTTTGATATACAAAACTAGCCCCTAATTAATTTTTGATTTGTCTCATGTAAACTAATTTTAGAATAATAACTCACCGCTAAGTTAAGCACGAACTATAGCGGTAGCTTGAAATACAGCTCTAGTTGACCAGGTTCAGATAGCAATACCTAAGTTAACGGCAAGAGTTAAAATTCCGGCTCTTCAGTATGTAGTATGCTAAACTAACAACCGAAATGCCAGTTAAGCAAGCATCTAATTCGATAATTTTCAAAATTTATAAAGCCATAGGCAGAGCGTTTAATTAACTTGAGTTTGTTGTTACAGCGGTTCCCGCTGTTAAGAGGTACAGTAACAGCAACTAGCAAACCAATTTCTTAAATGTAGAGGATTGATTAAATCGAGGGCAACAGCAATGATTCTATCAATCATAGAGGTGGTAGTGGGAGCGAAGCTTCGCAAAAAGGATTTGAGTTGGGACCACCAAAGCTCAATAGGATTAAAATCTGGAGAGTAGGTCGATAAACAAATAACACTCGCACCTACAGCTTGAATCATCGGTACAATAGATGCTATTTTATGAGCGGGTAAATTATCCATCACTATTACCGCTCCAGCCCATAATTGAGGACATAAAAATTTCTCAATAAATACAGCAAAAGCCCGTCCATCCATTGACTCATTCATGGTCATCAATGCCAGTACTTTGTTAATACTAATTGCGCCAATCGCGGTGACTTTGGCGGCTCGATAAAATGGTTTAAGTTCAGTTACTCTTGTTCCCGGCTGTGAACGAGCATGAGTTCTGTTCAAACCCAGTAGAATCCCGGTTTCATCCAAAAATACGAGGTTTTCTGGCTCGATATGTTTAATCTTTTCCCAATACTCTACTCTTAATTTTTGGACTCTTTCTGTCGCGGCTTGGCTACTGTACCAGGTTTTTTTTTTCGCTTGAGTCCTAATTTTTGTAAATAGCGACACATGGCTGTCCGACTCACCCAATTTCCGGTCTTAATAGCAAATAATTCACACAACTCGACCAGAGTAGCATCCAGATGCTCTGCCACCAGTGCTTTGACTTCTGCTTCCGCGCTTGTCAGATGACTGAATTGGGGTTTCCCTCTCGATTTCGGTTGTAAATTTCCCTCAGTTTGTTGTTGCTCGTGCCTATTTTTGAACTAGACTTTTACTGACAGAAAACCGGGTGGCTACTTTCCTAATTGACATCTTTTCTGCCAAATGTGCAGTCACTATTTTTTCTCGAAGATCGAGCGAATAGGCTTTCATTAGTTTTGAGGACAAATTGATATTTTATGATTACTTATTGTACTGCATAACAGCGGGAACCGCTGTAATTCCCTCGACAACACCACTCGTAGTTCTGTTGTCAAAGTAAGCAATAATCTCATCCAGCCAACGGACAATAGTGTTCCGGCTATTGGGAAAATATTTTTTCGCTTCTGACAACCATCTCCCCAGTTGAAATAATCCTGCTAACCAATGCTCTGTCTCCGCGAACATTTTGCGGATTTTCTCTTTTAATTCCTGCATGATTTTGAGGCTGGCAGACACATCTTTGACTTGAATAAGTTGAGTTTTTTGCTCTTCATTCAGGTCAGCTTCATTATTCAGCAACACATACTTACTTTTCTTTAATTCCGATAAAACTTTTTCATCCTTAGCTTTTTTTTATGGCGATTTAGCGACTTTAATTAAATCTTTTTTCTGGCTTTTTTTCACTTTTTTTGTGCATCTAACTCCTTATTTATTTGTGCCATTACGTGAAATCTGTCGGCAACAATCTGAGCATTTGGCATGAGTTCTATCACGATATTTTTGTAACCATTCCACAAATCTATACTGACTTCTTCTATTTTCTCTATAACCTCTGTTTCCCATAAAATCAGCACTTTTTTCACTTTTTTTGTGTTATTACTGGCAAAATTGTGAGTGAATTCGACTTCTCTAAATCTATTAATACTGCACAATAACTCCCTTTTCCTTTAATTATGGCTATCTCATCAATTCCTAATCTCTTTAACTCAGTTGGTCTAACCTGCAAGAATTCTTTTGATGCGTCTTTTAACATCTTTTCTATTTCTTCTGTTGTCACCACTCCTTTTTTCGCTACGCTATGAATATCGTTCTCTAACACTTCTGGGATTATTTGCCTTGCTAGCCGCTGTGTATAAGTTCTTCTTTTCCTCACAAACTCTAACTTTTCACTAAAGGGCTTGCCGCATTTTTCACATTTAAATTGTCGTCTGTTAATTTCTAAAAATACGAAGTTTTCTCCCCAGGGTAAATCTTTAACTATGTATCGATGATTTTGATGTAATCTATGACTTTTTGTCCCACAACGTGGACAATTACTTTCCTGCCCGATTTGCTCCACCTGTAAAATTATGCCAATCCCCTCATGCTGACGATTGGAAATTACTTTTATTCCCTCTATATTCAATAGCTTTGTTAGAAGTTTTATATCTTTTTTCGTTCTCATGATTGCTCAATGCACCAAACCTCTCTAGCTTCAGTTTATAGTTAATAATAAATCAGCCTCCTTTGTCAGCCATGACAATACTCCTACCAACTATTTTCTAGGTTTATTTATCTTTGTTTGCTTGTTTGGTTATTAATTTGGCATATTAAGTAATGAAGAACCACAATTTCAAATCTCAAATTCCTAGTCCAACTCTCTTTTAATAGGAGTTAACCAAGGTGAGCATTCCTCTACTTTATGTACTTCACAGCGGTCAATTGTATGGTACGGAACGAATGGCCCTGGCAACGCTGTCAGGCCTAAAAAATGAGTTTCAGCCAATATTGTTATCTCCCCCCGGACTCGCTATCCAAGAAGGTCAACGCCGGGGATTTGTAGTGCAATCCTTTGCTAACAAGAGGGAATTATCGGCACATCTAAGCGCTCATTTAACAACACATAAAAAACTGGTTGTTTTTGCAACTGGGCTTACTCACTCTCTGATTTTATCGGCGTTAAATTTGTTGTATCGCCGTCAAATATTTCATGTGCATATGGTACATGGTGGAACAGATGAACGTGCGAGCTATGGTCGAAAGAAATATCTAAATTCCCTAGGAATTGTTTTCGTTGCTAATTCCAGTTTTACCAAAACGCGATTAATAGCAAATGGTGTTCGCGCTGACCAAATTAAGGTAATTGAAAACTTCTTGCTTGAGTCAGATGACTATCCAAAACGAGCTTCATTTACACAAGAAAAAATTCAACGATTAGTTGTAGTATCACGTACAGATCCAATTAAACGTGTTGACCTATTATTGGATGCTTTGGAACAAACTCCTCAATTAGGAAAACTTTCGATTCGAGTATGTGGTAGTGGTTGGGATTTAGAGAAACTACGCGCTAGAGCTCAAGCTTCTCATCCCAATGTGAATTTTCTAGGATATACCGATAATGTACCGACAGAATTAGCTAATGCTGACCTCCTAGTACATCTGTGTCCAGTGGAACCTTTCGGTATAGCGATACTTGAAGCAATGGCAGCAGGGATACCTGTATTAGTACCAGATACTGGTGGTGCTAGTACATTAGTCGAAGCAGGCGTTTCTGGCTTCCACTTTCGTGCTGAGGATGCGGATGATTTAGCAAAGCGTTTGCTAGAGTTAACCCAGGCGCAACCTGAACAACTTAACCAAGTGGTTCAGGTTGCAAGGGAAGCCTTAACAACTCGTTTTTCAGCTACTAGGGGGATTGCTGAATATCTGCGTCTTGTTAGTGTTTTTTGATTAACTCATCCCCTACGCTTAGTAGGGTAAATTGGACTTCGTACCGCAATGCTTTCATGTTATTTGTTTGTCATTTGTATCTTCTACAAACAACAAATCATCAATGACTTTCACCGCGAGCGTAAAGACCAGATTTTACCTAGAAAAAAATTGCTCTCCCTCCGTTTTCTGTGAACAAAAACAAAGTCAGGGCTGCTTCGTTAACAGATGTACTACCAGACACCTTCTATCTCCAATAACTTTTTACAAAAGTTATTGGAGAATAATTTAAAGAAAGTGTTTAAGTTTGGATCTTAAACATTGTTAAGTTAATCTTTCGACGCTCATGCTAACTATAGGTTATGATCAACTATTCTTATTAATTAATTGAGTGAGGTTTTGTAATACCTGACACCAGTTCATCGGAGAGACGGTTATAACTACGCCTAAATCTCCGCAAAAAGACAAAGTTTGTAGAAATTGGCCGAGATTTTATGACACAGTTTCAACCCTTAAATCGCATTGGATTAGTTGCTATCGGTAGAAATGAAGGTCAACGCTTACACCAGTGCTTGCTTTCAGTAATCGGAAAAGTAGCCTGTATCGTTTATGTCGATTCCGGCTCAACAGATGGTAGTGTAGAGTTTGCTCGTTCCCTAGGGGTAGAGGTAGTTGAGCTTGACCTATCCATACCTTTTACAGCCGCTCGTGCCAGAAATGCCGGTTTCGCTCATCTGCTGGAAGCCAATGCACAGCTTGAATTTGTCCAATTTGTTGATGGTGACTGCGAGGTGGTTGAAGGTTGGCTCAATTTCGCCCAAAATGAACTTGACGCTCACCCCGATGTTGCTGTAGTCTGTGGTCGTCGGCGCGAGCGCTTTCCCGACTTTTCCATTTATAACCGACTGTGTGACATGGAGTGGGACACCCCAGTTGGCGAAGCAAAGGCTTGTGGTGGTGATTCCATGATGCGGGTAGAAGCGTTCCAGCAAGCTGGAGGGTTCAATCCGACGATGATTGCTGGGGAGGAACCCGAACTTTGTGTGCGTCTGCGCCAAAAAGGTTGGAAGATTCTACGCCTTGATGCTGAGATGACATTGCATGATGCGCAAATAACCCGTTTTGCTCAGTGGTGGAAGCGTGCTTTCCGAGCCGGTCATGCTTATGCTGAGGGAGCAGCGTTACACGGACATGAACCGGAACGCCATTGGGTTCGGGAAACCAGAAGCATTTGGTTGTGGGGGTTATTTTTACCTTTGCTGTCATTAGGAATGGTATGGCCTACTCACGGTTTTAGCCTGTTGCTGTTGCTTGGATATCCTGTGACAGCTAGCCGCATTTTTTTAAATTTGCGTCGTCAAAATATTTGTAATGAACACGCCGCTTTCTATGCTTTATCTTGTGTAGTAGGAAAATTTGCACAGGTAAGCGGAGCGATGCTATTTTTACAGCGTAAGTTACTTGGCACCAAGAGTGTACTGGTGGAATATAAAAACTGAAGTTAATATTTGCAATTGAGTATTTTTTCGTTTAAAATCGTATAGTGCTACGCGCTTTAGTTAGGACAATAATGTAATAATAGAGAAATAAATCAATAATTTCAAATAGTATGGCTAAACCTTATAGTTACGACTTGCGTGTCATTTGTGATTGAAGCAGTTATAGCGTTTCTCAAATAGATGAAGTATAGTAGCAGCAGTGAGTAAACCAATTGCAAAGGTCTTGAAAAGATACTTGTTGGTATGCCCATGTAATTGCTTCATCCAACTCTCGATAAGTTCTTGCTTCGACTGTCCGTAAGAGTCCTTTGATTTTTGACCAGCAATTTTCAATGGGGGAAAAATCTGGGGAGTAAGGCGATAAATAAATCACTTTTCCGCCGGCATTTTGAATAGCTTTCTCTACTTCTTTGCCTTTATGAATACTGCAATTGTCTAAGACTACACAGGCTCCTTTCCATAACGAAGGCACTAACTTTCGGACAATAAAAGCTTCAAATGTTACCCCATCTGTGGCTCCCCAGACCTTAAAGAATGTTAATACTCCTTTGAGAGTTACCGCACTCAGCATTGATACATTTTTTCCTCGTTTTTGGGGACGAGTTCCTCTAGCTCTTTGACCTTTCAAGGCACAGGCATACAGTCTAACCATAGCTAAATTTAACCCGGATTCATCAATAAAGATTAAGTTTTCGGCTTTTATATCTCGTATTTTTCCCCAGAATTCTTCCCTTAGTTTTAGCACTCTCTCACTTGATTTTTCGACGGCGTATAGTGTTTTTTTTACTGTCATTTTTAATCTTTGCGTCATTCTCCCCATCGTGGCACGACTAATGTTGACTTCTGTTTTTTCTTGGAAGAGGCGACCTAGTTCTTCTAAAGTGGCATCGTTATTAGCTTCAATTAATTCGGCAAGGATGATCAGTTGTTCTTTTGTAAGTTTGAGTTTTACTCCTCCAGAAAAGGGCTTGGCGGCAATTACACCTGTTTCTCGATACTGCTTGATTAACTTCTGAATAAAACTCAATGCCACACAGAAACGTTTCGCTAGTTGACGTTGAGAAATTGCTTCATTCTCATAAACCTGGATGATTTTCTCGCGGAAGTCGAGGGAGTAGGCTTTCATCTTTACAGCAAGTTTAACTCCCTATCACCGTACCTTAGTTATTCGAGAAACGCTATAAAATGGTTTTAAATCGGATACTCTTGTTCGCTTTTCTGAGCGAGCATGAGTTCTTGCCAACCCTAGCATTACACCAGTTTCATCCAGAAATACTAAGTTTACAGGCTCTATATCCTTCACTTTTTCCCAGTACTCAACTCTTAATTTTTGCACTCTTTCTGTCGCGGCTTGACTACTCCGCATTGTTTTTTTTTACGATTTAATCCTAACTTTTGTAATGACAAGGACATAGCACTTCGACTTACCCAATTCCCAGTCTTTGCCGCAAATAATTCACAAAACTCCAGTAAAGTTGCATCGGGATTTTCTGCCACCATTATCCTTAAATCTGGTCCAGCATTTTTGAGATGACTAAACTGTGGCTTCCCTCGTTGTTTAGGTTGTAAATTTCCATCAACTCGTTGTTGTTTTACCAGTTTTTGGACTAAACTTTTACTGACAGAGAATTTAGCTGCTACTTTTCTAATGGATATATTTTCCACAAGATGTGCTATCACTATTTTTTTTCGTAGCTCTATTGAAAATGGTTTCATTTAGAAATATTTTTGTTATTTATTATTTTAGTGTATTATAATACACTGGGAACCGCTGTAAATAAAATAGAGAACTGGTGGGCTGTTTTAAAAACATGGATGAAACAAAGGCTGAAAGAATTTGAAACTGTACGAGAATGTGTAGATGCAGCTTTCCTAAATTGTCCTAATATATGCGCGTAGCGCTATATAAATTACTACCAATAATATGCTGATAGCCTCCGGTTTATAACTGGGTGGTGAAAGCTAACTACAGGCTTTCACCTTCTGTGTTTCTGGGTTTCAGAGTTCTGATCCCTTCTAAAATCACCTAATTTTTCCTGGAAGATTCGTTATTCTAAAAGAAGTTGAATTCTCTGGTATAGTTTCTGGAACAGTCGTGATTTTCCAATAAAATTGAGAACTGTTTTTGCCAAAAAATGATTTCTCTAATCTATCTTGTTTGAGATATTTGATTACTAAATGTTATCTCAATTTGATACCATTTATTGGCTCTAACTATTTGATTATAAGGCATTCAGACCACGTGATTACTTCTAATAGCTACAATTCCAGGTAAGTGCAAAAATTAAGTTAAGTAACTTTCCTTAGTTTGACAATTAATTTAAGCAGTGTATTTGTTGAAAACTCATCAATTTAAGACAGTTAAACTCCAAGAAGAGTAATAAGCTCTTACGGAAAAAAATTGCTACTACACAAAGCTTCATGTAAGCGCGAATTAATAGAAAATCAGAACTTTTAGTTACATTACCTAACTAGCGCCCCTCACGTGAAAAAACTTTTATCTTGCCAAAGAACTTGTAGATGTTTACTATGTATTTTTTTAGTTTTTTTTTTATCAAACTCAAGTATGATGTCATCTACTAAGTAACAAAAATATACTTATGTAAAGTTAATCAATAATCCTTTAGACAAAAACCTGTCATGCGAGTTGTGATTGTTGCTGAACATGCGTCTACAAAATTTGGTGGTGAAGCGTTTTTGCCACTCCAATACTTCCGGTTGCTTCGCTCACGCAATGTTGAAACATGGTTAGTGGTTCATGCTCGCACACAAACTGAACTACAAACGCTGTTTCCTGAAGATTTCGAGCGTATGTACTTTGTAGCCGACACATGGTTACACGTACTGCTATATAAGTGTGGACTGCTTTTACCGAGACGAGTGGGAGAAGTGACAACCGGGTTATTCAGTCACCTGTATACACAAATACTCCAGCGCTCCATTATCCGCAGACTGGTTACGGAATACCAGATCGATATTATTCATGAGCCGATACCAGTATCGCCAAAATACCCGTCGCTGATGTTTGATGTTGGAGCACCAGTTGTCATGGGACCCTTAAATGGGGGTATGGAATTCCCACCAGCGTTCCGAAAACGCCAAAGCCGATTCGTAGAAATTGCGGTAAACCTGAGCCGTAAGTTATCGACTTTTGTTAATCACCTTATCCCTGGTAAACTCAGGGCGCAGACACTGCTGATCTCCAATGAACGGGCAAAACAGGCGCTTCCTACTGGTGTGAAAGGTACAATAATTGAATTTGCGGAAAATGGGGTAGATTTGTCGGTGTGGCAATCAGCTACTCCTGTGCATAAGGAACCGAACAAGAGAGTTCATTTTGTCTTCATGGGCCGACTAATAGACTGGAAAGCGGTAGACTTACTGCTGGAGGCATTCCCGCCTGTTGCAGCTTCAACGGGTGCTGTCCTAGAAATCATCGGCGATGGTGGATTGCGACAGGCTCTAGAAGAGCAGGCGACTCGTCTAGGATTAAATGACAATGTTGTATTTAGTGGCTGGTTTTCTCAAAAGCAGTGCGCCCTCAAGCTACAGCAAGCTGACGGATTGATTCTACCCAGTCTGTTGGAATGTGGTGGAGCAGTGATTCTAGAAGCAATGGCGATGGAGCTGCCAATAATTGCCACAAATTGGGGTGGGCCGACCGATTATGTGGATTCAACCTGCGGAATCTTGATTTCTCCTACGTCTAAGGAAGCATTGGTCAACGGACTAACAGAGGCTATGCTGAAACTGGCTCAGTCGCCTGAATTACGTCAGAAAATGGGTCGCGCTGGCAAAGAACGTGTTCTGAAGTATTTTGACTGGGAACGTAAATTTGAGCGGATCATGGAAATTTATCAGCAGACTCATGCGGTTTGGCAGAACCAAGGTAGAGATTCCAAACAGACTTCATTGAGAGTTACTGAAGCAGAAAGTATAAATTTTCAATTTAACGAAATGTGAGTAAGGTGTTGAAATATCACATAGCTTTGGGGCGTCCGATTGACCTAGAAGGAATTGCCCAAGAAGCGAGATCAGGCAAGTGCCCCCAACACTTGATGTGGGGGCTTTCCCAGCGGTTGGGGGCACTTATCCATCAACCCGGCTCTCATCCGGTGTTACCTTTAGATAAGATTCGCTCCAAAATTGCAGGCTTGCCTGAACATTGGGCATTAGCACGCGCCCTGTCCTCAAAGCTGACCTCTGACGATTTAATCTTTTGCACTGGCGAAGATGTGGGTATTCCGATTGCAACACTCTGCGGTGGCAAGCAAAATCGACCAAAAATAGTTGTATTTGTCCACAATATTGACCGGCCGCGCGGACGCTTGGCGTTGAAGCTATTCCGCTTGGCAGAACGAGTAGACCTTTTCATCGCCTGCGCTCGTCCTCAAGCCGATTTTCTCCGCGACTACCTACACCTACCCGAATCCCGTGTTTGGTTCCTCCCTGACCAGACGGACACGAGTTTCTTCTTCCCTGGGCCAGCTTCACCCCAAAAACTGCGTCCGATAATCGCTAGTGTTGGACTGGAAAAACGGGACTACCGCAATCTCGCTCTTGCTACATCGGACTTAGATGTTGATGTGAAGATTAGCGGCTTTTCCAAAGATGCGTCTACTTTGGCACAGGCGTTTCCCGAAACTCTACCAGAAAATATGTCTCGTCGATTTTACGAATGGCCTGAGTTGGTACAACTCTACCGGGACGCTGACTTAATCGCAATTTCCCTCGTGGAGAATAAGTACGCAGCAGGAATCCAAGCTCTTCTCGAAGCAATGGCCAGCAGACGCCCTGTGGTGGTAACCAAAACTCAAGGTCTTGCGGATTACCTCCAACATCCAGGCGTCGCCACCATCGTTAACCCAGGCGACTCGGCCGGAATGCGGCAAGCGATTGTCAGTCTATTGAACAACCCTTCTGTTGCAGAAACACAGGCGAAGCGAGGCTACGAACTGGTTCTAAAACAGCACAATAGCGAACAGTACATTGAGGAACTAGCTACACGACTTGCATTAGTTTGATGTTGTTGGTATGAGGTCGAGCAATAAACTTTAATTGACAAAAGGGCATTTATGTGAAATCTATTGCTCATAGAGACGGTTTCCCTTTCTCTTTGTCTAATTTAAGTTACCGCAGTAATGCAGTAATGCAGTAATGCATTATTCGTTTAATGTTTGAAAAGCTTCATCTAGCAACACTCGCACAATATCCGCCTTTTTTTGACCTGTCTTTGCAGCCAAAATGGATAACTTCCGATGCATCGATTGGGGTAAATCGACGGTGAAACGTACTGTAGCCTCTTTTGGTGGGGTTTGGAACTTATCCATCAGAGGCGACTGCTTGGGTTGTTTTTCAATCACACTCGCTAGCTCTTCCGGAGTCGCAACACTTTCGCCCAGAGACTTGGATATTTTTTTTGTAGCCTGACTAGATGTACGTGCTGCAACGCTTTTGCTATTTTTGGGTGATGGTTGTGTAGGCGTTGGCTCAGATGGTGTCTGTTCCGGTACTGGCTCTTTAAGTGTGTCTTGCTGTTTTTCACCATAGATGAACTGCTGCGCCAGGACATCATCCAGGGACTTCCTATTTTTTTTGTGATTCATAAAAATACCTCCGTCGTGGGAAACTCCGTGTCTGTCGGGCGCTGCCCGCCCGCTTCGCTAACAGACCGGAGAGGAACACTTCTTGTGCGGTTTTAACTCAACATGCGCGCCAAGAATTAAAAGCAAGAAACTTGATATCTGTAGGTAGTGCGTTTTGAGTTAGACGCTTACCAGTTTGCAGCCTGTGCAAGCTTATGGTCTTGCGCGTTGGGTCTTTTTTCGTAGGCGACAAAGCCCACCCACCCACGTAACAAAAGCCGTATTTAGGATGCTTAATCACCGAGCCACGCTTGAAACCTGCGCTAATTGTTCCACCATACCTAGAGCGAATATGTCCGGGTGCATGTTGCAAGCGATACAGTTGCCTACGATGAAACTCAATCGGGATAACCTCAATTAATTTGGTGTTATCAGGTTGAATATGTCCTTTAACATAGCAATTAACTAGCACCCAAGAATCAATACGCCGGAGCTTCAAACTTGTTCGACAACTTCTGTTTAGACTCTGATGGGGTGACCACCCCATCAGCACTGGTTTAGTCCTGAATTAAGAAGGCGATAAATCTTCCTCTTCAGGTTCCCCGTGACTTTAGTCCGGGGTTAGTGACAAAATAGCTAAAATTTCCTTGAACAATCGCTCATATTCTCGTGCTGACTCTTTCGCTGGGGGACTGGATAAATCCCATACCGTTGCAGACTGGCCAGAAGTATCGGCGATCGCTTGTTTTTGATGAACCACTGTTTTGAGCATGGTTACTTCTGGGATTTTGCTCAGGAGTGCGATCGCTTCTTCCTTGAGCTTGGTACCCTTAACCGCTCGAGACAGAAACACCGCAGCCGTTGGCCGGCCAACTCTAACAGACTGAGCCTGCTTGATTAACCTCACAGCCTCAGAAGCCGAGCGCAAATCTACGCCGGTCGGCTGTACTGGAACAATGGCTAGGTCAGCACGAAACAGAATTGCTCTGGTTGCTTCTGCTAAGGAAGCAGGCCCATCGATGATTAGGTAGTCAAACTGCTCTGCTAGTTCCGGTATCTGCTCTAGCAAATCATCTGACGTCTGCACCACTTTATAGGGAATTGGTATTTCCATACCTTTCAACCACACGGAACTTGACTGCTGACCATCCGCATCTACCAGCAGCACCTTATTTTTCTTTTTGGTTGCTAGCCAGTAGGTGAAATGAACAGCTGTAGTGGACTTTCCACAGCCCCCTTTTTGATTGATTAGGGCAATGAGAGCCATAAATACTTAATTGCTGCTTTACTTAATGCAGTATATCAACACTACTTATATAGAACCCATTTGACATCTTTCACTGTCTTGAAGTAAGGTTACCGCAAAAGCCGTATCCAGTAGCCATGACATACTCCTTGCTATAATTATGGCATAAGTTGCAACCAAGTTAATACCTTATACCCAGAAAAGAAGGACAATGGATAGGATTTCAGGCTACAGAGGACGAAAAGCGAATACTTGAAGAGTATTGCAATTTGAAAATGAGAAACAAAACTGACGTGTTGCGGGAACTGGTAAGAGGGCTGCAACGGAAAATGCCGAAAAGTACAGATTTGTCCTGAAAATTTCTAATTAAGTCTCAACTCTCCAACCTAAAAGCATGGCGATTCTTAAATCACTAGCTAATTATGAATTGTGCCATCAGGCATAATTGCCCCACTTAGGAAAGCCTCTGTTAAGTCAACCTCAGCCAGGTTAACACCCTTAAGGACAGCTCCATTCAAATCTACCCCTTGTAAATTAGCACCACTCAGAATCGCCTCGCTCAAGTCAGCACCAACTAAAGAAGCTCCCCATAAATTAGCTCCTGATAGATTTGCTCCTGATAGATTTGCCTCACTCAGGTTTGACCCCCATAGTTCCGCTTTACTCAAATCTGCTTTACTCAGATTTACCTTACTCAAGTCAACTCCGCTCAAGTTCGTCCCACTCAGGGAAGCCTCTTCCAGTAATCCACCAGGACTAATTAAATACATTCCATACACATTGGGGTCAAAACCCTCTGGAAATTGAGTCGCTTCGTTATAAAAAGCTCCCTGAAAATTTGCTTCCTCAACAGTAGCTCTTCGCAGATCGGCCCCAAAAAAGTTTACCTTACTTAAATTCGCTCCATTCAAATCTGCTTTACCCAGATTTACCCCAACAAGCGACACACCAGGAGCAATTAAATACGCCCCAAACTTGATAGGATTAAAACCTTCTGGAAATTGAGTCGCTTCGTTATAAAAAGCTCCCTGAAAATTTGCTTCCTCAATGTTGGCATCGTGAAATTCTACCCCAAACAAATTTGCCTTGCTCAAATCAGTTCCCCTCAGAGAAGCACCCCTCAAGTCGGCTCCCCTCAGATTTACCCCAACAAGCGACACACCAGGAGCAATTAAATACATCCCCATCTCTGTAGGGTCAAAACCCTCTGGAAATTGAGTTGCTTCGTTATAAAAAGCTCCCTGAAAATTTACATTTTGAAGATTACTAGAACCCAGATCCACCCCAAACAAATTTACCTTGCTCAAATCCGCTCCACTCAAATCCGAATTCGCCAGATTAGAATTCCATAAATCCGCACTCGAAAGAACAGAATTCCTCAAATCAACGTCCCTAAGTTCTGCTTCCCACAAATGTGTTCCACTCAGTTTTGCTCCTCTCAAATTAGCTTTATCCAGTGCAATTCCAAACAAATTTGCCTGACTTAAATCAGCTTCCCTTAAATCAGCTTCACTCAAATCTATTCCACTGAGATTGGCTCCACTAAGATTTGCTCCTCTCAGTGACGCACCAGGAGTAATTAAATACGCTCCAGCCTTTACTGGGTCAAAATCTTGGGGAAACTGAGTCGCTTCATCGTATAGTGCTTCTTGTAAATTTATCTCTAGAAGATTAGCATTTCTGAGATCTGCTCCCAAGAGATTAGATTGTCTCAAGTTAGCTCCCTTCAAGTCAGCTCCACTCAAGTCAGCTCCTATAAAGCAAGGCCTTACTCAAACAAGCCTCTTTTAAATTAGCTTCCCTCAGATTTGTTTTCCACAAATCTGCCCCACTTAAATTAGCACCACTCAGATTAGTGTTACTTAGGTCTAACCCACTGAGGGAAGCACCCTCAATTGAAACGCCAGGAGCAATTAAATACGCTCCAGCCTTGATAGGATTAAAGTTTTTGGGGAACTGAGTTACTTGGTTGTAGAGTGAAGCTTGAAGGTTGGCTCCTTCAAGAACTGCACCACTCAAGTTTGCCTCACTCAGATTGGCTCCACACAGTAGTGTAAGGCTTAAGTTTGCCTCACTCAAATTGGCTCCCAATAAATCTGCACCAGTGAGGTTAGTACCAGTCAGGTTTGCCTTTGTGAGGTTGGCTCGCCATAAAACTACTTGTTTAAGGTCTACCTTACTCAAGTTGACTCGACTCAAGTCGGTTCCACTAAAATCTCTTTCCCCTAATGCATATCGCTTTTTTACTTCGTCAGCATCCATATAATAAAAGCAAAATTTAGAAGTTTGGCTATGAGAGCAAGAGTTATGGCATTCATAATAGTAGATTATGGAGAAAAAATTATTTTAAATTTTTCAACCAACTTCAGGCTCCCAAGCCCAAATTGCATAACCTTTTTCTGTCTTAGTAATAACCGTTTTTCCAACTCTATGACTTAGCTTATTCAGAGTGGCTCGAAGGTTATCCTTAGTTTTTTCTGCTCTCAAAAAGCTGTAGTATTCACCATCAACGAGAACCGCAAATAAACGTCGTTTTAAATGAGGCATTTCGAGCCGACATATTTGGTATTGCTCACGCGAACATAAGATATTAGTGAAAGCTAACTCTAACTCTTGATCCGCTGAATTTGAGCTAATTTCAGAGTGGCCAAGCTGAAGATAATTATTTTCAGAAATCACCTCTTTAAGGTTCAATGTTTCTGAAAAATCCTGAATATTTGTGGTATTTTCAGGTAGAGTCGATTTAAAATCAACAAATTGAGCTATATCAAAAAAATGCACGGAAGTTTCAACATCAAGGTGATGACTTTCAGTTACTGTATTAGTAACAGTTAGAGAGTTAATTTCCAAAATTTCCTCTTTTGAGGAAAGGTCGATTGCTGAAACTTCTGGTCGATATTCTGGTAGATCTAATGCTTCTTGTTGTAAACCATTTTCCGGAGAATTTTGTTGTATAGTTGGTAAATTTTCTTCTTCCTTAAGAGCAGAACGGTATGCTTGCCATCTCCTATTTACCTCAACACTGGCAATACCTGCTCCCACACTAGCAACGATGGAAATTCCGATATAGGGGATAGCGACATCTTTATGTTCGCTATTAAATAGAGGTGGAATTTCGCCACTAAAATAAGGTAGTTCTACAGCTATCGGTTCGTTTTTGATTAAAGCAAACGGTAAAGTCAAAGTAGAAAAAACAGCACTAGATATTAATACAGCTGGTAGTAAAACGTTGCTGAGGTCGTAACTGCTCATATTCAACTGCTCCAAGCATAGAAGCGTTGTAACTGGTGCGTGAACTATCTGATGCAGTAGCACACCCGGAAAAACTCAAAATTTCCCACTGCTCTCCACATTCCGCACCAATCACGGGCAAATCAGGATGATTTATGCCATAGCTCGCTTCGGGTTTATCTATTACAGATTAACAAATTGGATAAAGTGTCTTACAAGGGTATCAGGCGTCAAAACCTACTATTTTTCAGTGTACACAAAGATTTTTTGGGGACTGGAATCTTTTATGTTTTATTCTACGAGCGTAAGAAACCAACACAGTATCTTAAGTGCTTACCACCTGCTTGCTTCAACGATGTTCGCTCTTGCTGTCAGCAATTTTACTTTATCAAAACTTTAAATTCTATTCCGGGTAGTGTAAGTTTGCCACTGATTAATGTAAATGACTAACTGTCAAAACTAAAATCTGAGCAGGCTTTGACATATGAACTTTAAATTAATTATAATCATCGTCACTATATTATCGACTGCTGGGCTACCGATTGCCATCGGCATCTTATCTGATGAAAATCTGGCAACTAAGCTTAAAGGTACACCATTTGAAAAGATACAAAATGCGATTAAACCACTAAAAGCCAAAAAAGTAGATGTCGCACAAATTTTGAAAACCAAGAAATGTATTGGTTGTAACCTTAGTGATATTAATTTGAGCGGACTTGACTTAACTGGCGCTGACTTTAGAAACGCCAATCTTTCTCGCGCTAACCTTACAAAAACCAAGCTGAAAGACGCAAAAATGAGTGGTGTTAGCCTAAACGATGCCAAACTTATGAATGCTGACTTAGATGGAGCTGACTTTAAAAGTAGCGACTTAAAAGGTGCCGACCTCACTGATGCTCAACTTTTAAATATCGATTTAACTAAAGCTAATTTAAGTTCTGCGACCCTGAAACGTGCTGAATTTAGAGATTCTAACCTAACTGGTGTCAATCTAACTAATGCTAACATGAGTCACGCCAGTATGGTTGGAGCACATCTAACAAATGCCAACCTTACAGGTACGAACTTGAGTAATGCTCTCATGCGTTACGCAGATCTGTCTAAGGCAACTCTCAGCAAGACCACAAATTTTAGTGGTGCTGACTTAAGTCTAGCAATTATGCCTGAAGGTCTAACTCCCTATGGAACAACTCAGTACTGAAGAATAATCGGGAAACTCCTCACAGTTAAAGTTAACGTTGCAGTTCGCCACAAGGAAGGAGTAACGTAGGTGAGAGACACAATAGACATCTTGCATAAATACCGGAGGGGTTCTCGCATTTGGACAGGGAACCTGGATTTTAAATCCGAACGCTATGCCTTGCTTCGCTCACCATGCAACGCATTCGGGAGATTTAGCCTCCTACTGTTTTAGGTGAAAACCTATTTCAGCAAGCCAAGTCTAGGAACGAAGAATCTCCGCGCTTTTAGGCCGGAGAGTGTCAATTGCTACCAAGCACCTACCATTTATTTACAAACTGATAAACCAGTGATCTTATTTATTAATATTGTCCTTTTTGCCCTGGCATTCTTCCTTCTCATTCCAACTGCAGTTCTGTTCATTGAATGTAGCGCAGCATTCTTACGACGTGGAAGTGAGACATCAGACACTCTTAGACTCCGACCGAAAATTGCTGTTTTAGTTCCTGCTCACAACGAAGAATCAGGCATTCGTGCAACACTAGAGACATTAATACCACAGTTAACGGAACAAGATAGAGTTGTAGTCATTGCCCATAACTGCACTGATAAAACAGCAGATATCGCTCGTGAGTTGGGCGTGACAGCGATTGAACGGGGAGATAAGGATAAAAAGGGCAAAGGGTATGCATTAGACTATGGCGTGCGAGAGCTTGAAGCAGATCCACCAGAAGTGGTTGTGATTATCGATGCTGACTGTATCGTTGAGCAAGGCACAATTGAGCGAATAGCGCGACAAGCTAATGACATCGGACGACCCATACAAGCACTATACCTGATGGAAAAACCAGCCAAGCCGAGTCCGAAGGATGCGATCTCGGCCTTAGCATTTAGGGTAAAGAACCTAGTCCGTCCCAGTGGACTGGATCAATTGGGGTTACCGTGCTTATTAACAGGTACGGGTATGGCTTTTCCTTGGTTGGTGATTCGCGACGCTAAACTCGCCAGTGGCAATATTGTCGAGGATATGCAGCTAACTTTCGATTTAGCGATCGCCGGTTATTCTACAGTATTTTGTTCAGAGGCGAAAGTTACAGGGCGTCTTCCACAGGAGAAGAAAGCAGCAAAAAGTCAAAGGACACGATGGGAACATGGTCATCTGCAGACTATGTTGACACAAGTTCCCCGGTTACTAAAAGCATCTGTACAACAAAAACGTTTCGACTTATTAGCACTTGCATTAGAACTATGCGTACCCCCACTCTCACTGTTAGTCATGATCTGGGTAGTTGTCATGGGAGCAGCCTTATTAGCGAGACCATTAGGAGTTTCAGGGATACCAACTATTTTTTTAGCAATAGAAGGAATTCTCATTTTAATTTCAATTGTCGGATCTTGGGCTAAATTTGCCAGAGACAATATACCAGTGCTAGTACTTTTGGCTGTACCTTTTTACCTTCTTTGGAAAATTCCACTGTATATTGCTTTTTTGGTGCGACGTCAGATAGATTGGATTAGAACAGGGCGCAATACAGTTGATACTTCAGAATCTTGAGTAAGCTGTTAGGCGTCTAAACTGGATATTAGTAAAACTCCAAACCCTTACGCCTGAATCTTGACAGCGAATCCGAATAAGTGATTTAAATTCTGAATATCTTAATGCTTTGCTCCACAAAGCTTAGTTTCTTATAAGAAACAAACCTGAAAACCCTGTGACTTCAGTCCAGGGATGAAAGGGAGTTAGTAGGATTTATCCTACCTAGCTTCAATCCAGATTCTCTAAAGAGAAGGATAATCTGGGTTCTCATGTAGTCAGGCCTCTGTTAAACCGTCATTTTCAGCTAGAGCTTTTAACATCTCCCACTCTTTGTCACTTAATCTGACTGGAAAAACTTTTGCCCTAACCATACCCATTCACCTCCTTGTGTATACTTATTGTATACACAAGGAGTAAACATCATGCTAGTCCTGGAGTACAAAATCAAAGCAAAAACTAAGCAGTATCAAGCTATTGATGAAGCTATTCACACAGTGCAATTCATCCGTAATAAAGCGATTCGCTATTGGATAGATGCACGTAAAGAAGCCAAAATCAATCGTTTTTCTTTGAACAAATACTCCACAGTGCGATTCGTTGGCTAGAAACCAGTTCCACAAAGGATTAGGCGGATTAGCCGCCAAGATATAATCTTGGACAACTAAATGACCATATGGGTGAAAATCCCATCCTCCAGGTGCAGGAGTGACAGCACTCTCCCTACGGTAGCGACTAGCCATCAATCCGTAAAGCGGGAATGAAAGGCGAAATGACTGATAGCCTAAATTGGTCAACGTCGAGCAAAATGTCTATGAGTAAAGCACAAGCCTAAAGATGCGATTAAAGTACCGTTAACTTGAACCAGTGAAATAAGGCTGAATAACACTGGAACCAAAAGGTAGAGGATAAAGGAAATGGCAAATGTTGATTGACCATTATGCACTTCCAACAAACCCGGTACACAGCATCACTCTAAAGACATACAGAATGGTCATTTGGAACGAAGTAACCCCTTGTAAGCTCTCGGATGGTCGAATATCCGTAGTAGGTGCTAACCGTATACTGCAAGGTGGAGAGATTGAGTCAGAACGCAAATGACCTAGGGTAACTCTTAGGTATACAGCGATTCCCGCTGTTATGAGGTACAGTAGCAGCAACTAGCAAACCAATTTCTTAAATGTTGAGGATTCATTAATTTGAGTGCAACTGCAATTATAGTATCAACCATTTCTGTTATAGTTGGAGGAAATTTTCGTAAAAAAGACTTAAGTTGAGACCACCATAATTCAATCGGGTTAAAATCCGGAGAATATGGTGATAAAAAAATAATTTTAGCACCTACAGATTCAATCATAGTTGTAATTGAAGCTAGTTTATGGGCTGATAAGTTATCCCTTATGACTACGGCTCCTGACCACAATTCAGGAACTAAAAATTTCTCGACAAATACTTCAAAAGCTTGGCCATCCAGGGAATTGTCCATTGTCATCAATGCCACAATTTTTTTAATACTAATTGCTCCAATAAGGTATAGCGCTACGCGCTACAGTTAGGACAATTATGTAATAATAGAGAAATAAATCAATAATTTCAAATAGTATGGCTAAACCTTATAGTTACGACTTGCGTGTCATTTGTGATTGAAGCAGTTAAAAGAGGAAAAAAGAAAATAGAAGTGAGTCGTTTTTTTAAAATTAGTAGAAATACTTTAGACTTATGGCTCAAACAAGAAAAAGAAACGGGAGACTATAAACCAAAGAAACCCATCGTCAAAGGAACTCGACCAAAAATCGAAGATTTAGAGCAATTTGGCCTATTTGTGGACAAAAACCGGGGAAAAACCCAAAAAGAAATGGCTCGATTATGGGAAAATAATGTCAGTCAACAAAATATTAGTTATGCCTGTAAAAAAATGGGCATTACTCGTAAAAAAAACCTATGGTTATCAATAACGCTCGGTCGAAAAAAGAAGAGAGTTTACCGAAAAATTAGCAGAAATAGACCCGAAAAAGAGAGTTTATGTAGATGAAGCTGGATTTGATAACAGAGAAGATTATCCCTATGGGTATAGCTTAAAAGGGTCAAGATGTTATGAGCTTAAATCTGGTCGAAGAACAGAAAGAGTGAGTTGGCTATCAGCATTAAAGTCAGGAAAATTATTAGCTCCTTTAACTTTTAATGGTTCATGTAATCGAGATTTATTTGAGACTTGGTTAAGAGATTGTTTAATCCCTAAATTAGAACCAGGAGACGTTATTATTATTGATAATGCCAGTTTTCATAAAGGGGGAAATCTTAGAAAAATTGCCGAAGAAGCCGAAGTGGAAATCTGGTATTTACCACCATACTCTCCCGATTTAAATAAAATAGAGAACTGGTGGGCTGTTTTAAAAACATGGATGAAACAAAGGCTGAAAGAATTTGAAACTGTACGAGAATGTGTAGATGCAGCTTTCCTGAATTGTCCTAATGTATGCGCGTAGCGCTATAACTTTTGACCCGACGCTCGAAGACTCGAAGAAAGAGCTGCGCTATCGATAAAATGGTTTTAAATCGGATACTCTTGTTCCCTTTTCTGAGCGAGCATGAGTTCTTGCCAACCCTAGCATTACACCAGTTTCATCCAGAAATACTAAGTTTACAGGCTCTATATCTTTCACTTTTTCCCAGTACTCAACTCTTAATTTTTGCACTCTTTCTGTCGCGGCTTGACTACTCCGCATTGTTTTTTTTTACGATTTAATCCTAACTTTTGTAATGACAAAGACATAGCACTTCGACTTACCCAATTCCCAGTCTTTGCCGCAAATAATTCACAAAACTCCAGTAAAGTTGCATCGGGATTTTCTGCCACCATTATCCTTAAATCTGGCCCAGCATTTTTGAGATGACTAAACTGTGGCTTCCCTCGTTGTTTAGGTTGTAAATTTCCATCAACTCGTTGTTGTTTTACCAGTTTTTGGACTAAACTTTTACTGACAGAGAATTTAGCTGCTACTCTTCTAATGGATATATTTTCCACAAGATGTGCTATCACTATTTTTTTCGTAGCTCTATTGAAAATGGTTTCATTTAGAAATATTTTTGTTATTTATTATTTTAGTGTATCATAATACAGCGGTTCCCGCTGTATGGGGATTCCAACCGCAAGAACTGCCTCCTTAAGGTAATTAATCTGTAAAAAAAATAACCTGTAAAAAATTGACAAATTCAAGCTATATAAAAAATACAAACTGGTTCAAGGTGTTAGTTATAACGAAGTTTTGTTCGAGTCTTATAGCGTTTGTTATAGTTAGGGACAATTCCTAGCACTGTTGTCATACGAAAGAAAACTCTATAGTTGTGAGTTCGCAATTTAGATTACTTTTTTTCAAGTGCCAAGCGATGTTTGTAGTGTGGCTACATTCATGATAAATTGACACTAGATGTTAGAGAGTGTAATTGTCATAATTGTGGTACTAATCATAATATTGATGTAAATGTCTCTACTAATATCCTTAGATTTTCAGAGTCAATACTGCTGGAACAACAGGAATTCACGCCCAAAGAACCTATTGAGAGACAGGGACGCCAAGGGGTTGATTACCTAGACTTGGGAAGCTGCGCTGACTTATCTCCACAGTATTTCACTATTCCACGTACTTAGTTGCTAAACTAGCCTAAAGAAGGTGTGTATCTTAAAAAGATGTAGCTTTATAGAAAGAGCTTGAGCACATATTTTCTTGCTTGACATCAATTGTCACTCCAGTGAGAGCGTGCAAAGCAACTAGCTATGGAGTTTAGAAAATTTAATGCTACTAATACAGCTGCACTTACCCCTGTAAGAGCTAGCTATCCAAGATTTTTCCTACTTTCCGGAAACGCCATTCATCTCTAGAAAAAAAATAATAGCAAGCAACAAGCCTACAGATATCTGTAACTGTATTACTAGCAAGTAGCCAGCAACGAAATTACTAATTAAAATAGGAGATTACTTTGTCCCAGATACCTTTTAACCGCCCTTTTACTTCAGGGAAAGAATTTGAGTATATCCAAGAAGCCATCAAGAATATGGAACTTTCCGGTGATGGCGCTTTTACTAAAAAATGCCATGCCTTAATAGAGGAAACATTAGGAATTCCTAAAGCCTTGCTGACTACTTCCTGTACTCATGCTCTAGAAATGTCAGCATTGCTATTAGACATCAAACCAGGAGATGAAGTAATTGTCCCATCCTTCACCTTTGTCTCTACAATCAATGCTTTCGTGTTACGCGGTGCTATTCCTGTCTTCGGTGACATTCGTCCAGATACACTCAATTTAGACGAAACAAAACTGGAACAACTAATTACAGAACGTACCAAAGCAATTGTTCCCGTACACTACGCAGGTATTGGGTGTGAAATGGATGCGATTCTAGAAATTGCTGGGCGTCATGGTATACCTGTTGTCGAGGATAATGCTCATGGACTGTTTGGCAAATACAAAGGGAAGTACTTAGGCACACTTGGCTGTATGGCTACCCAAAGCTTTCACGAAACCAAAAACTTTACCTGCGGAGAAGGTGGCGCCCTGTTAATCAACGATCCTCAGTATATCGAACGCGCTGAGATTATCCGCGAGAAAGGAACTAACCGCAGTCGCTTTTATCGAGGTCAGGTGGACAAGTACACTTGGGTAGACATTGGTTCTAGTTATCTTCCCTCTGGAATACTAGCCTCTTTCTTGTATGCCCAGCTACAAGTCCGCGAACAGATTCAGGGAAAACGACAGCAGATATGGGAATATTACTACGAACATCTTCAGGACTGGGCTTCTGAGCATGGTATCCGTTTGCCAATTGTGCCAGATCACTGCGAACAGGCGTATCATATGTTCTACCTGCTAATGCCAGATCTTGAGAATCGCCAAGCCTTGATTGCTCACTTGAAGGCTCAGAATATCTACAGTGTGTTTCACTATCTACCATTGCACTTATCGGAAGTGGGACGTAATTTTGGCGGGAAAGAAGGAGATTGTCCAGTGACTGAAGATGTAAGCGATCGCTTGCTGCGTCTGCCGTTTTACAATGATTTAACTGAGGCTGACCAAGCAAGGATTGTTGCCGAAATCAAGAACTTTCATCCGAAAAACAGCAACGATACTATTACAGGAAACCTAGAAGCTGAAAGCCTGTCTTTTTAAATCAAATTCTGTGAAAAAGGGTGGTTTATCCATCTGAAAAACCTTATAGGTCAACTGCTTACTCAGGATAACTGAGAGCAGTTTTTTTCTGGCTGATATGCTGGCTTCACATAAGCTTAAAGAAAGCTTTTTATTTTTGAATTCTTCAATAAGGAAGTACTCGTAATATAAAATTTATTTTTGGTGTTTACTATGATATAGCAGTCGCTAAAGCTGTTAGGACAAGTTGGTGATAGCCACCTACAGTATCATATGCTGTGATTTGAAAATTGTCCTAAGCTGTCTGTCTGTTGCTATATTAGCGCCGGGTTAGAGTGTTTGTGCCTATCAATCGTTCTTTTCTGAATAAAAAAAATAATATTTTGACAGTTTATAAGCAGGTAGACGTAAAAAAACCAAGATAAATTTGTAGGGGCGAGTGAGTGTGATAACGCCTGACCAGAACCAGTTTATCAGGTTCAAAACCCGCCCTACTGATGTTGGGTTTATTTTCTCCCACTGCTTATTAAAAAAGTAAAATTGTTTTGCTATATTAAAAAATCATCTTTACAGAAAAAAAATCTAAAAAAACATAAAAATCAGAAAGGTATTATTATTTGATTTACAAAACACTAAGCAAAACCTAATCATTATCTATTTTTTTGACAGAATTAAAGCTTAGTAAATAGTACAAATTTTTTCTGACTAATCAAACTATACTTAATAAAGCAAGGATTTGTAACATCATGAAAGATATCGCTCAATCTCAGCCAAAGCGAGCCTCGCAAATCTCAAAAACAAAACTGTGGTTATACTGTTGCAGTGCTGCTCTAGTATTAGGAACAATCGGAGCAGTTTTAGCAGTGCGTCACAATCCAGATTTGCTTGTACCACTGATTAAAGCTGGCGTACCATTAGAGGGGCTATCAAATTATTCCAATGTTGTGAAGCATGCCTATAAGCGGGCAAATACGCCCCGAATCAGCGCACAGGAACTTAAGCAATTAATTGATAGCAAAGCGACTGATTACGTACTGCTTGATGTTCGTACTCCTGAAGAATACAAAATTTCTAAAATTCCCGGATCGGTTAACGTACCGATCACAGAAATCCAAAGTGAACCAGGCGTTGAAAAAGTTAAATCCATGCTCAATGGTCGCCGTCTGATTGCCTATTGTACACATGGTTACCGCTCTGCTCAAGCTCTGTTAAAACTAGACGAAGCCGGAATTAAAGGTATTCAATACGATGGCGGAATCCAGGAATGGACTGAAAAAATTGACCCTTCACTCCCACGCAACGGTTTTTAAACTGACGCGCATCTAAAGAAAGATAATTTAGCGCCTGAAACTGTTTGCTATTTAGATAGCTTTTTGACACTCCCCGGCGTAAACGCACGGGGATTCTTGGTTCAACGAGTCCACTTACCATAATTTAGTTGCCCAAACTATGCCAGAGATGGTTCTCTCCCCTTCGCGCAGCGTCTCGAAGAGAAGCTTTCATCGCATAACAGATCTCTGTTTCGGTATGCCCTACCGTACAGTTTTAACCTTTAAATTTTGGTTTTCTGGTATTGCATAAACATTTTACCCGTTGGTGCATTTCCCAACAGAACGCTCTATGTTCAGTTTTCAAGGTGCGCTACTCCTGAGAGTACTGGGTGTTTAATGTGGTTGATTACCCTGACCACAAATATATTTTAGCAGAAAACAAAGCCGTCCTAGAAGGACGGGGCGCTACTCCCAAATTTTCGGTAAAACTAGATGACGAACAGCTTAACCCAATGAGTGTCACTCTCGGAAAATCACGCTCGAAGTTAAACTCTGAAAGCTTTCCTTGTTAAGGATTTGAGCGATAAGTTGCTATCTTGAAATTTATAAACGTAACCCAATCGGAAAAACTCTCGTCTAATCAGGGTTTCAGCGTTCGTGTTCGCCTAGAGTGAAAAAAGAGGGTTAAGCTTTATTTTGACACTCCCCGGTTAGAAACCGGGGAAGTAAGGCTCAACGCTCGTCATAGCACCCAGGTTTTTTGCATCCAGCAAAACTTGTAAGAAGTGCGAACAATTCGTTGCGCAGTAAGCAGGAATCAACAACGAAACATATCTTTATAAGTTGAGAAACATTGGCATACTCCCCCAGATAAATCAGGGGGATTCAAAACGGTGTTCTCCGCTTCTATGATGGTTCTGGTAGGATGCTATCACACCTGGCGCGTAAAGAAAAATATAATGAAACTTCAGGAACTTTTTATCAAAAATTTACAAAATATTTTTCTTTAAAAAAATAAAATCGCGAAAATTTTAACTTCTTTATATAAAAACTGGCTGACTTATTCTCTCGATAAATTTTAATGGAGAAACTCACCAGATCTTTATCTATTTTTTTTTTCCTTCATGGGCGCTTCACTCGTTTTCTCAAAAAAGCCTGTTAAACTTAAAAAGAACAAGTGAGTTACTTGTTCATCTACCATCAGGCTGAGATTTTTTCGCTACCAGAGGATGCATTACTGCTCTTAAGTTTCGCAATAAACCCTTGAATGCGAGACAATAGAGCTGTAGGGACGTGACGATTCACCCCTTAAATTTTGATACTGTCAGCTTGATACCTTAACTTTCTTGCGCAGTCAAGAGAGTTCGCAAGATCTCCCTTGTTTTGGGCAAAGAATAAGATTACCACTTCTACAGCATTAGGTGCAATCCATTTTTGATAAAGAAAGCTCTTGGAATCCTGCTATTGCTGACCCAAGATTTTCTATTTCCTTATGTTATCTCTTCAAGAGATTACCAAAAGCCGATTCAATCTTTTTGAATCGTTAGTCATTACTGCTACTCTCGCTTTTTTTTGTTTGGTTCTCTCTAGCAGAGAATTTTGATTACTAACACCCTCGACGCTATTTACAAGTTTATTGAAACTTGTACAAGAAGATTAAAGTCTTCTAGTTTCAAAGATTGGATGAGACCCAGGTAGATACAAATGAACACCATGTCTATGACTAGCTACAAATCTTCCCAAAAGCTAAATCCGCTCTCGTTATTAGCACAATTATCTAGTCGTCAAGCCAATGGTTGTTTACAAATATCTAATGGCTCTGTTTCTTGGTCGATCTACCTAGAACAGGGAAAACTAATCTATGCTTCAGATTCAGTTGACCCATTCGAGCGACTCGACCGACACTTGCGCCGTCTCAGTCGTCAAATTCCCACTCTTGTCAGTGCAGTCCGGGTTCAAGTTCGCCTGATATTTGAGTCTGATGCAGAGAATAAATCAAGCCAAAGTCCTGATTATCAAGCAATTTGTTGGTTGGTCAATCAACAATATCTTTCCTCAGTTCAAGCAGCCAGTCTAATCGAAGATTTGGCAGAAGAAGTGATGGTATCACTTCTCTCAGTAAAAGAAGGAAGCTATCAAATAATTGACCCCGACCAATCTGAGGAATTTCCTAAGTTTTGTCGGCTGGATCTGCGAACAATAGTTGAACGCAGCCACGAACAGTTACGACGACAACAGAATTCAGCATCAGCAACAAATGTAACTACAGAAAATAACTCTAACTCTTCTGGACAAAATGGTGCTAGTGCTAAACTCGAAGTAGGGCAAAAACAGCCACAAGCTTTTACGCCTACGACTCCAACTAACAACACCCATATTTCTGCACTTAATCCCAATAAAGCGCTATCTAAAAGTACATATGCCATCGCTTGCATTGATGATAGCCCAACGGTTTTAAATGCAATTAACTCCTTTTTGGATGATAAAAGCTTTTCCGTTGTAATGATTAATGACCCAGTGAGGGCATTAATGCAAGTTGTCAGAATCAAGCCGGACTTAATTTTGCTTGATGTTGAAATGCCAAACTTAGATGGCTATGAACTATGTTCTCTTTTGCGAAAGCATTCACTTTTCAAAACAACCCCAATTATTATGGTGACGGGAAACACAGGTTTTCTAGACCGAGCCAAAGCCAAACTGGTCAGGGCATCGGGTTACTTAACCAAGCCTTTTAACCAATCCGAGCTACTTAAGATGGTGTTTAAACACTTATCTTAATCTAGCCTTATCCGGAACGTAACTGGCAATCCCTGTTAATTAATTGTGAGCCCACTTAGTCATGAGTACAACTTTGATGAGGACAGTTTTGGTCGTAGAAGATACCCTTTCCGAACTGGAATTAATGAGTCATTATTTGAGAGAAGGTGGTTATACCGTAATCAATGCCATTGGTGCCAAAGAGGCTCTTAACAAAGTTTTAGAGCAAAAGCCAGATGTCATCATCACCGATGTAGTCATGCCAGGAATGAGCGGTTTTGAGTTGTGTCGCCGTCTCAAAACTCATCCAGCTACCGAAAACGTACCTATTGTAATTTGTTCTTCCAAAGACCAGGAAATAGACCGCCTTTGGGGTATGAAACAAGGTGCGGACGCCTACCTGACCAAACCATTTACCCGCGAACAAATTCTTCGTGCTATCAAAGCCGTTGCCGTTTGAAAAAAATGAATACTTCAGCACTCGCTAAACTCCCAAACTCGCCCCAGGGCAAAAAAAATCTGGGGGATAGTTATCTGAAAATCCAGTTTGGTCAACAAACTCCTGCAGTCATACCAATGAATAGGGCGCAGGAAGTTGTTATTTTGCCTGTTGGGCGTCTGACGCCGATGCCGAATATGCCCCACTATATTATGGGTTTGGTAAATAGGCGCTCGCGCGTGCTGTGGATGATTGACTTAGCACAGATGCTGGGTTTACCAGGAGTAGAAACTAACGTTCAGCATTACAACATAGTAATTATTAGTAATGGGTCAGCAACTTTCGGCATGATTGTACAGCTGGTCGAGGGTGTCCTGCGCTTAATGCCTGAAAACATTCAATCCCCCTTCGGACAAGTGTCGGTGGGCTTGGTGCCATATTTGCGCGGCTGTGTTTTGCAAGAAAAAGAGATTTTATTGGTTCTGGATGCGGAAGCAATTTGTCGGTCTCCTTTTTTACAAAATGTTGCTGAGGGATGAGCATCATTAGTTCTTAGTTGTTAGTAATAATCAGTTAATTTGTCTAAAAAATAACAATTAAAGCGCTATAAAACTTCTTTATTGCCTACTTATTATTCACGTGATGGTACTTGTTTTATGGTTAAGCAATTCAATACATCAAACTCTGGTGATAACCAAACTCCAAATAGTACCAATTCAAATGGCCTAGCCAGAAACAATTATAGTCACACAAGAGAGCAGCAACTGGGAACGGAAGCAGTGACAGAACAGCAGATGGCGACAGAGAAGGGAACAACAGAAACCCCAAACTACCTACACTCTCATGGGCACCAGACAAACGGAACATATTCTGTAGCACGAGCGACATCTTGGTGGGGGAAACTGGGACTAGGAACAAAAGCAACAATTCTGGCGATCGCTCTTGGTGTAATTCCAGTTGTAGGAATTGGGGGAACTGGACTAATTGTCACCAAGCAAGCGCTTCAACAACAGAACATTATCAAAGACCAACAACAAGCTGAACAATTAGAGCAAAAACTTGCTCTCATTTTACTTTTGGGACTGACAGCTACAGGAAGCATAGTTGGAGTTGTTGCCAGCTTGTTTGCCAAACGTGCTGCTATTAAAATTGAGGCTGCTACAACAGCGATTGAAAACATCAAAGCTGGTGAACTGAATTCGCGACTGGAAGTTGAGGGTGAGGACGAACTGGCTTTTCTTGGTGCGAGTATAAATAGCATGGCAGACCAGGTTGGAACCCTGGCAGAAGAGCAAAAAGTCAACTTGGCGCAAATCCAAACTTATGCAGATACCTTAAGTGCTGCGAGTCGTGGGGATAGCCAGTTTTTGTTTGACCAAGCTGTGCAAGAAGCGAAAAAACAGCTTAATGTAGACCGTGTGGTAATTTATGGCTTTGAGCCAGACTTAAGTGGAAGCATTGTAGCAGAAGCAGTTAGCGCTGGCTGGCCTCGTGCCTTAGCTGACCGCATCAGCGATCCTTGCATTCCAGGAAAGTTGCTAGAGGAATACAAAAAAGGGCGAGTCGTACCGACAAACGACATTCGTACCACCAACTATTCACCAGCCCATATGCAGTTATTACACCGACTGCAAGTGAAAGCCAACTTAGTAGTACCCATCGTAGGCGCCGATAACTTATTAGGGCTGTTAGTTGCACATCAGTGTTCTGGAACTCGTATGTGGCAAGAGTCTGAGGTTGTTTTTCTTCAGCAATTAGCTCGCCAAGTTGGGCTTTCCTTAACTGGTGTTAGTCTAGCAGCACAGAAACAAGCACAAGCAGATCGTGCTCAGCAGTTGAATGAGATTATTTCCCGTGTTAGGGACTCGATGAAGCCAGAAGAGATTTATCATGCAGCCGTAACTGGAATTAGGGAAAACCTGAAGACTGACCGAGTGATAGTCTATCTTTTTGATGACAATTGGCAAGGAACTATTGTTACAGAGTCAGTAGGGGCTTCTTGGCCGAAAGCGCTGGGAGCGAATATCGCAGACCCCTGCTTTGCTGAACAATATGTAGAAAAGTACAAGCGTGGTCGAGTCAAAGCAATTGAGAATATTTATGAAGCTGGCTTGACAAAGTGCTATTTAGGTCAACTGGAGCCTTTTAAAGTAAAAGCCAACTTGGTAGCGCCAATCCTTTCTGAGAGTAAACTATTGGGGCTGTTAGTGACGCATCAGTGTTCTAGCACTCGTCCTTGGCAAGAATCGGACATCACCTTTTTCAAGCAAGTAGCCATTCAGGTTGGCTTTGCCATAGACCAAGCTGCTATTTTGGAACAGCGGGAACAAGCGCGGGTACTAGCAGAAGTCGTCTCCCTGGAACAGCGACGGGAAAGAGAAGCTCTACAGTTGCAACTTTTGGAACTTCTGAGTGATGTAGAAGGCGCTGCACGTGGAGACTTGACGGTACGTGCCGACGTAACCGCTGGCGAAATTGGGACAGTTGCAGACTTTTTTAATGCGGTAATTGAAAGTTTACGCTTGATTGTTATTCAAGTGAAGAAAGCAGCAACTCAGGTGAATACTTCCCTGTTGGAAAACGAGGATGCGATTCATGAGCTTTCGGAAACAGCGCTCAAGCAAGCCAGAGAAACCACTCGCACTCTGGATTCTGTAGAGCAAATGACGCAATCTATTCAGGAAGTGGCTGATAATGCACGTCAAGCAGCAGCCGTCGCTCGTACAGCTTCCACAACTGCGGAAATGGGCGGGATAGCAATGGATCGCTCTGTGCAGAATATCCTGAGTTTGCGAGAAACAGTATCACAAACAGCTAAAAAAGTCAAGAGATTAGGGGAATCATCTCAGCAGATTTCCAAAGTCGTTTCCTTGATTAACCAAATCGCCTTGCAAACCAATTTATTAGCAATTAATGCCAGCATTGAAGCAGCGCGAGCTGGAGAGGAAGGTCAGGGTTTTGCTGTGGTTGCGGAGGAGGTTGGTGAGTTGGCTGCGAGGTCTGCTGCTGCTACAAAGGAAATAGAAAAAATTGTTGACAATATCCAGCAAGAAACAAATTCTGTGGTTGAAGCAATGGAACTCGGTACCGCTCAGGTAGTGGAAGGTACACATTTAGTTGAGGATGCCAAGCAGAGTTTGAGTCAGATCTTAGATGTCTCTCGTCAGATAGATGTTTTAGTGCAGTCGATTTCCACCGCTACAGTTTCACAAGCTGAGACTTCTCAAGTGGTGACTAATTTAATGAAGAATATTGCTTTGGCTAGCGAACACACATCGAATTCGACGCGACTTTATTTAGATTCGCTCAAGGAAACGGTGGAGGTTGCTCAGGAATTGCAGGCTTCTGTGAGTGCTTTCAATGTCGATAAATGATGGAAGACGGGGTTAAGTAATGGGTCATGGGGATTTGGGATTTGGGATTTTAGATTTGGGATTGGGAACTCTCCCCATTTTCCTCATCTCCCCCTCTCTAGGGCGGGTTTTGTTGAGAATTTGGCGGTACGTATCGTTGGGTTATCTTCTCAACTTGTTCCTACATTACTTCCCATTTCTAGGGCGGGTTTTGTTGAGAGATTGGCGGTACGTACCATCAGATTATCTTCTAAACCCCCCCCTGCATTACTTCCCAGCTTCCCCGTCTCCCCGTCTCCCCATCTCCCCAGCTCCCCTGGACTCCCAGCGTTCGACTGAGCGCTCACGCCGAAGTCTCCCATTTACCCCCTTTTCTTACCATGTCACAAGACAAGGAACGCGAAATTCAACTGCAGTTTCTTGAGGAAGCTCAGGAGTACTTAGACACAATTGAAACAGTACTCCTAGAACTCTCCCACTCAGGCCACATTGATGGACAGCAAATGGATGCTGTTTTGCGAGCAGCTCACTCTGTCAAAGGTGGCGCTGGGATGATGGGGTATCATACCTTGAGCCAGTTGGCTCACCGTATGGAAGATTCTTTCAAAGTCTTGAAGGCTCAGAAAAACTCAATTAATGTTGATGACGCTCTCTTAAATTTGCTTTTATCAGCTGTAGACCGCTTGTGTCAAGTATTAAGGCTCAACCGTCAGGGGTCTGATGTTGATGAACAGTGGCTAGCTACAGTTGGTAATCCAGTGTTTGAGAGGCTACACGAACGGTTGGGTGACCCAGTTGCTGATGATGCTGCAACAATGTTGGGAGCAGAAGATGGGACAAATGTAGCAGCGCTGCTGTTTGAGACAGAGGTTGAGGGATGCTTGGCCCGCTTGGAGTCGGTGTTAGCTGACTCGCTTTCCCCTTGTTTGGGGGAAGAGTTAGAAATTATGGCACAAGAGTTGGGTGGTTTGGGTGAAATGCTCCAACTGGATGCTTTTACGCAGTTGTGCGAATCTATTGTTGGACATTTACAAGCGGCACCTGAACGGGTTAGGGAGATTGCTGTTCATTCTCTGGCTCTGCTGAGGAGATCGCAAGCTTTAGTTTTAGTCGGTCAAAATGGCAGTTTGCCAAGGTCTCTGGATATCCAGGGAATGAATGAACCAGAAAAAGCTACGCATATAACGACCCTAACTTTTAAAGATGAAGAAAACTCTCCAGAAATTTGGGAACAAGGAGCTTTTGATGAGTTAGAAATTTCTGTTGATGAAGAGTCTTTAATAAGTCGTTCAGAAGATGTACTTTTCCCAACACTAACAGAAGTGGTGGAAGAAGCTGATGATTGGTCTGTAGTTGCGGCTGAGGTTGATGTCCATCCTGCAAGCTTTACTTCAGAACCGATGCTGTTCTCGGAGAGTGAACAGGTTGACACTCTGGATGAATTTGACAAAGAAAGTATCATCCTTTCACCCTCTCAATCCTCCCGTTCTCAAAGCGTCCAAACTGATTCGAGGGAGAGGAACAATAATACATTCTCTGTGGCTTCAGAGGTTCGTTCTGCTCATTCTGGATCGACTGCTAAGGAGACTCAAGAAAATTCTGTCCGTGTTCCAATCCGACAGTTAGATATACTCAATGATCTTTTTGGAGAACTGACTATTGAGCGGAATGGACTTAGTTTACATTTAACTCGTTTGCGCAGTTTGGTTGAGTCGCTGAAGCGAAGGGTAAGCCTCTTAGAACAATCCAATGTTCGCTTGCGAACTGCTTATGATACTGTTGCTACCCAAGCTGCTATTACTGAGACAGGTGATAGAAGGGTAACAACAAATATAGATCCCGTGCACTGGGGACAAAAAAGACAAAAAGAACCAACTACCAATACTTCAAATACTTATTACCCATTACCTATTACTCTTTATCCCTCCCTTAATCCCAGTTCTTCACACTCATTATTTGACGCTTTAGAGTTAGACCGTTACAGCGATTTACACTTGCTGTCAATGGAAGTAATGGAAACAATAGTCCAGATTCAAGAAGCAACTAGCGACATAACGCTCACTCTTGAAGACACAGACCAAACAACTCGCGAACTCAACCAAACAGCTAAACAGCTACAAACTAATCTTACTCGTGTAAGAATGCGTCCTTTGTCTGATTTAGTGGGGCGATATTCCAGGGCACTTAGAGACCTCTGCTCTCAGTACAATAAGCAAGTTGAACTGAAAGTTTATGGAAAAGGAACCTTAATAGACCGCAGTATCCTGGAAGCCTTAAGTGACCCTTTGATGCACTTAGTACGTAATGCTTTTGACCACGGGATTGAAAGTCCAGCAAGCCGTCAAGCTCAGGGCAAATCAGCCACAGGTACTATAGAAATTAAAGCAGCTCACCGAGGCAACCAAACTCTAATTACAGTCAGCGATGATGGTAATGGTATTAATCTTGAGAAAATCCGCCGACGGGCCGAGGCCATGGGTTTGGACTCTGGCTTACTAGCTGCTGCTAGCGATGATGAGTTACTCTCTCTAATATTTGAACCTGGCTTTAGTACAGCGGAGCAAGTAACTGCTCTTTCTGGTAGAGGGGTAGGGATGGATGTAGTACGCAACAATCTCAAACAAATTCGCGGAGACATCAGAGTTGATACCCAACCAGGAAAAGGTACTACTTTTACCCTCACCGTTCCTTTTACTCTTTCAGTGGCTCGTGTTCTACTTGTGGAAAGCAATGGAATGCTACTAGCTTTCCCTACAGATGTCATAGAAGAAATGCTCTTGCTTCGTCCAGAGGACGTTTTAACTACTCCAGGTAGTGAAATTTTGAAATGGGGAGGAGAAATTGTCCCACTAACACGCTTGAGAACATGGCTTCAGTTTAATTATCCCCGCAGGGTTACCACACTTGACGGTGTGCCAACAATTAGTGAGCCAACGGTGCTGATGATTAGTCAAGGAGACCAGTTACAAGCTTTACAAGTAGACCGCTGTTGGGGAGAAAGAGAGGTGGCAATTCGCCAAGTTGAAGGTACTTTACCTATGCCTCCCGGTTTCGCTGGCTGTACAATCCTCGGTGACGGCAAGGTAGTTCCTCTTGTAGATGCTTTAGCTCTCCTGCGCTGGATTGCTACACGGCCTATAAGTTCTTCTGAGAACAGTTACAGGTCGTCCTTAAATGGCGGCGATACCGTTCGCGGTGCTACCGTACATCGCAATAAATACGAAGAGTATGGATTGAATGACAATCCTATAGCAAATTTGGGAACATCTGTCAAGCAAAACCAGGGCGAAAATTATTTGACCTCTGTCTCTCCTGCTGAATCGTCCCCAGCATTTTCGCCAGCTTCCTTCGATAACGTCCGCCAGAAAGACACAATTCTAGTCGTTGATGATTCAATTAACGTCCGCCGATTTTTGGCCTTAGCCTTGGAAAAAGCTGGTTACTTAGTGGAACAGGCTAAGGATGGTCAAGATGCTGTTGAGAAGCTTCTGGGAGGGTGCAGAGTCTCCGCTGTGATTTGTGACATTGAAATGCCTCGCCTTGATGGCTATGGCTTTTTGGCAAGAGTCAAATCCGACCCATCTCTATCTCAGTTACCGATCGCTATGCTTACTTCTCGCAGTGGGGAAAAGCACCGCCAACTGGCGATGACTTTGGGCGCTGTAGCTTATTTTTCCAAACCCTACAATGAACGAGAGCTATTAACAACGATGAGAACCGTGATTACAGAAAATCTAGCAAGAAAACCCGTCCCTTCTGGAATTATTTGACCTTAGTAAAATCATGGCCGTTTTTTCTCGTTCTACCGGACGACGCTCCACCAAACTCCAAGAAAGAGCAACTCAACAACTGATTGTTTTTCGCCTGCTTCATGAAAACTTCGCCCTGCCTATTAGAGCAGTCCAAAAAGTTATTCCTATAGGCAACGTTTATGGCGCACCAGAGGGCACAGGAGCGAGTTTGACTCTTTATCAAGAACGAGAATTAATCGTCATAGACGCAGAACATCGGATTTTTAGAAGTCGCAAAAACCCCGATTCGTCTCCCAGTGCTAGTCGCTCTTCAGCAGAAAATTCGCCTTATGACACTACTCAAAGTCGCTACCTCCTAGTTGTACAGAACTCATCACAAAAACTGGCAGGGTTACCTATTGATGAGCCTCCTTACTTGCTGCGCGTGCCTTCCTCTGCCTTTGCACCTCTAACGTCAGATTATATTTCTGAAGGGAACATTCGATGTGTCAGTGCGCTAATTGTTCAAAATAACGAGCAACCACCTCTTTTTTTGCTCAACCCAGATCAGTTATTTCAGTCCCAGCAGGCTTTACCTCCTGCAGTTGGCACTTAGGCAAATGCGTGACATCTGCGGACTTGAGTCCCATTAATTTGGTCTCTCCGGAACTGGAAACCTTTGTCGGTTTTAAAAAAACCAAATCTGGCTCGGGACGGCGGTTGACCACTTCAAGCCAGGAATTTTAGGCGCTTGTCTTAGGGGCTCATAGTGCTGAAACCTTCAAGCCATTGTGGGCGATTGTAAAACTATGGCAATGCTATTTCTATGTCACTGATGGGTGGTCAGTATATCCAGGTTTCATTCCCGATGGTGATCAGATTATCAGCAAGACCTACATGATCCGAGTGGAAGGTGAAAACACACGACTACGGCATTATCTAGCACGATTACATCGCAAAACTTTGTGCTATTCCAAGTCCGTTAGCGAAGCGGGCGCGGGTACGCTCGCGACGGAAATGCTCAGGCATGTTATTCGCTTGCTACTTCATTATCGAAAAATTGGGTTGAAAACCCCGTCCTCCTAGGACGGCTTTACATAGAGCGTGGTAGAATGTAAGAGATGACAGAAAAAGCCTACCGATATCGCTTTTACCCAACCCAGGAACAAGAAGAACTCTTGCGCCGCACCTTGGGATGCGTAAGGTTAGTTTACAACAAGGCTCTGCATACTCGCACAGAAGGATGGTACGAAAGACAAGAGCGGATTGACTACAAGCAGACCTCTGCCATGCTGACAAGCTGGAAAAAGCAGGAAGACTTGCAATTCCTCAACGAAGTCAGTTCGGTGCCATTGCAGCAGGGGTTGAGAAACTTGCAAAAAGCGTTTACTAACTTCTGGGCGGGTCATGCCAAGTATCCTAATTTTAAGAAAAAGAGGAGTGGCGGTAGCGCCGAATTTACCCGCGCTGCTTTTAGGTGGAAGGACGGGCAACTGTGGTTGGCAAAGTGTTCTCAACCTCTTCCTATTCGTTGGAGTCGAACTCTGCCTGCATTATGTGAGCCATCCACTGTCACGGTGAGGTTGGATGCATCGGGACGTTGGTTTGTCTCTTTGTTGGTCGATGACCACACCGTCAAACCATTGCCCCAAGTTGATAAGGCTGTAGGAATTGATGCAGGAATAACCTCGCTCGTTGCCACCAGTGACGGCCAGAAGATTGCTAACCCCAAACATTTCAAACGCCTGAAATCTAAGTTGAGGCAAGCCCAAAAAGCTCTGTCTCGAAAAGTCAAAGGCTCCAACAACAGAGAGAAGGCAAGACACAAAGTTGCTCGGATTCATGCAGCTATTGCCGATGCAAGAACAGATTTCTTGCACAAGCTGACAACTCGACTGGTACGCGAAAATCAAACGATTGCTGTCGAGGATTTGGCGGTGAAGAACATGTTGAAAAACCGGAAACTGGCACAAGCTATTGCAGATGCCAGTTGGGCTCAACTGATTCGTCAGTTGGAGTACAAGTGCCAGTGGTACGGTCGAACACTGGTTAAAATTGACCGATGGTTCCCCAGTTCTAAACGCTGTGGACACTGTGGTCACGTTGTTGATAAATTGCCGCTTGATGTCAGGGAGTGGGATTGTCCTGAATGTGGGACGCATCACGACCGAGACATCAATGCCGCACAAAATATTCTGTCCGCAGGACTTGCGGTGTTAGTCTGTGGAGTGAATGTAAGACCTGACAGGCATCAGCCTGAAGGGCAGTTGCGAAATACCCGTAAGGGAAAGAAACAGAAACCTAAGTCGTGAGTCTTAGGAATCCCCGCACTTTTAGGGCGGGGTGGATGTCAACTCAAATTCTGGGATGTCCCTGCCTGATTCATCCCGCTATTCAGCAACGCCCAAGTTTTTTATCCTCAAGTCTGTGCGGCGTCTTCGCCGCACCGCTTCGCTAACATAGACGACAACATCGTTTGATCTGATTACGCACCGTGCCAGCTTTACTGCATGGTCTTTACGCTGTCTACTTATCTTGAGGTGGCGCGCTCCTCGAATTTGCCTAGCTTTGCCTCTATTTTTTGAACACGGAAATCAGTCGGTACATAAGTAAACCTGATATCAGATATATGAATAAATGACCGAAACCCTCTTGCTTTTGTAAACAAATGTAAATATTGTTAATAGCAAGGCAAAGATCATTTGCTCAATATCATTCAAATCCAATTCACCGCAATTATAAAATCATGACCACCACCTTACAAAGACGCGAAAGCGCCAACGTTTGGGAACGCTTCTGCAGTTGGATTACTTCCACCGAAAACCGCATTTATGTCGGTTGGTTCGGCGTGTTGATGATCCCAACCTTGCTAGCAGCTACCACCTGCTTCATCATCGCCTTCATCGCTGCTCCCCCAGTGGACATCGATGGCATCCGCGAACCTGTTGCTGGTTCTCTAATCTTCGGAAACAACATCATCTCTGGTGCAGTTGTTCCTTCCTCTAACGCCATCGGCTTGCACTTCTACCCCATCTGGGAAGCTGCTTCCTTAGATGAGTGGCTCTACAACGGTGGTCCTTACCAGCTAGTGGTTTTCCACTTCCTCATTGGCGTATTTTGCTACATGGGTCGTGAGTGGGAACTCTCCTACCGCTTAGGTATGCGTCCTTGGATTGCAGTTGCTTACTCTGCACCAGTTGCAGCAGCAACCGCTGTTTTCCTGATCTACCCAATCGGACAAGGCTCCTTCTCTGATGGTATGCCTCTGGGTATCTCCGGAACATTCAACTTCATGTTCGTGTTCCAAGCTGAGCACAACATCCTAATGCACCCCTTCCACATGTTGGGAGTTGCTGGTGTCTTCGGTGGTTCTTTGTTCTCCGCAATGCACGGTTCTCTCGTTACCTCTTCTTTGGTACGTGAAACCACTGAAACCGAATCACAGAACTACGGTTACAAGTTCGGTCAAGAAGAAGAGACCTACAACATCGTTGCAGCTCACGGCTACTTCGGTCGTCTAATCTTCCAATATGCTTCTTTCAACAACAGCCGCAGCTTGCACTTCTTCTTAGCTGCTTGGCCAGTAGTTGGAATCTGGTTCACCGCTTTGGGAATCAGCACCATGGCATTCAACCTGAACGGCTTCAACTTCAACCAGTCGGTAATTGACTCACAAGGTCATGTCATCGGTACTTGGGCTGATGTTCTCAACCGCGCTAACTTGGGTATGGAAGTAATGCACGAGCGCAATGCTCACAACTTCCCTCTTGATTTAGCTGCAGGTGTTGCTGCTCCTGTCGCAATGATAGCTCCTGCAATCAATGGTTAATAGCTAATTCTGTAGAGAAGTTCCGCCGGAACTTCTCTACATTGCAATTAAAGTGCTCTCCGAAAGGGGGCGCTTTTTTTGTTTTGAGAATGAATAGATTACAGTCAGACCTAACCCCCAACCTACTCACGCTGCAAAACGAGACTTGCTCACACCCTGGATAAGTATGAGCAAGAAAACCCAGGTTTCGACTTCCTAGGTTTTAATATACGCCAATATACGTCGGCAAGTATCACTCAAAGCAAGGTTTTAAAACAATCATCACCCCAAATAAGAAGAAGCAAAAGGTACATTACGACAATATCGCAGAAGTAATTGAGACATATAAGGCTGCACCGCAATCAGCGGTTATAAGCAGATTAAACCCGATAGTTAGAGGATGGTCAAATTACTACTCATCAGTCGTAAGCAAGGAAGTCTACTCAAAATTAGACTATCTCACATACCAGAAGCTTGAAATTTGGGCAAATCGTCGCCATCCTAACAAAGGGAAAACATGGGTAGCCAACAAATATTGGAAATCCATAGGCGATAGAAACTGGGTATTCGCAACCAAAGAAGAAGGGAAAAACCCACTTCGGTTACTACTCCATGCTGACACTCCTATAGTGAGGCACGTGAAAGTTAAAGGCGAATCGTCCCCATACGACGGAAACCTGGTTTATTGGAGTTCAAGAATGGGAAATAGCCCAGAAATGCCCACAAGAGTATCAAAACTCATGAAAGCACAAAAGGGTAAATGTACCCACTGCGAATTATACTTCCGAGAAAACGATGTGATGGAAGTTGACCATATCATCCCGAAATCGAAAGGTGGTAAGGATGAGTACAAAAACCTTCAACTTCTACATAGACATTGCCACGATACAAAATCCGCCCTTGACGGAAGTCTCAAGCCAAAACAAAAGCAAGAGACCGAACTCAAATGGTAGAGAAAGGTACTCATGACAAGAGCCAAGTCATTGAGGAGCCGTGTGAAAGGAAACTTTCATGCACGGTTTTGAAGACCAGCGGGATTGGTGACAGTCTCGCTGAGTTTAATTACTGTCGATTAGGGTGGTAGGTCTTTAGGTAAGTCTTCCCAATTGCCACCATTTTTGAGTTGATAGAAGATGCCATCCAAGATTTCTCTTTTAGTCCAGTTAGGGGGTCTAGTTTGCTTCTTAATGGGCAATATTTGATGTAGTAGGGGCTCGGCTGATTTCCCACTCAGAGTCCGTTAGATTGCTAGAGTACGGCATGACGGCTGAAAAGTGTTTTTACGGTAACTTTACCTCAAAACGATCGGGGGGAACAACCAACTTGAAAACCTTTCCAGGTGAGCGTTTAAACCGAACAACCTCAAAAAAGATCTATTAGCGATCGCCTGCTGTGATCGAACGCTAATAGATATCAAATGGGTTCTATACTTACCGGGATGAGGAACCTATCGATTGCAAGAATTGCCCACGAAAAACCTAAGCTTCTCCTATCCGCTTTGCCTCATCCAACCCCAGCATTCCCTACAGAACTGCACGTGTCCATGACTTTTAAAAGATACTTATATAAAGTCATTAGTGGACAGATCCTCACAAGCAGAGGCTTCGAGCATCACCTCAAACCTCTGGGTCAGCGCTTCCAGAATCTCTTGCCGATACCCGTCATTGAGATTCACAATCCGGTACACCCGCTGCCGCGCTCCCCGTGATCCCAACCGTCGCGATTCAAGCTTATACCCCACTTTCTTGAGGAACTTACTCAGCACCTCAATGGCATTCTGCCGCTCAGTGATATCAAGCCCAAGCACACGCCGAATCTCCCACCTGTTCGAGAACGCCCATTCCCGGAACAATGCCAAGTCCTCATCCGTGTTCCGGTACTCCCGATCCCCGATCAGCGCCAATATCCCCGACCGCTGAAACAGCGCTACCTTGGGCGATATCTCCTTGACCTTCGGGAGATAGACAAACGGCTGCTTCAGATGATGGGTAAGCTTTTTCCGGTCTTGCTCGTGAACCACACCCGAATTTTGACAGTACCAGAGAAGCGTCGTCGCCTGAAGCAAATACCCGTTCTCCTGCACCACCGCCTTTAGCAGAAAATCCTGGGTAAGATCCAAACCGGGTAATCTCTCCCGCAAGAGGGCTTTTCGGGCTTGAAATCGCTCATCCTCCGTTGCACCAGGACTCTCCAACACTCGCCGCGCCAGGTCTGGCGTTACATGCGCGTCATCCGCCTCCGAGAGCTTGGTCGCTTCTTCCTCTTCCAGCTCCTCCTTAATCTCTTCGCTAACCTCCTTAATCTCCTTGAACTTGGCGAAATCGCACTCGGTCACGCGGTGCCCCGCACTCTCAAGCGCTTTCACCAGATTGGCTCTCATGTCCGCCCTCGCGCCGTTCCATCGGCACTGATACTGGCAACCCACCGTCACCCACAACTCTTCGGGCGTCTCCAGGTTCGGGTTCAACAGCTCATTAAGTTTCTTCAGCCAGTCGGGCTTGTTCGGGTTCTCCTGCTTTGCCAGCTCCACCGCTAATTGGGTGAGCTGCGTCGCTTCTGCCACATTCGTTCTGAGGTCGCGCTTTAAGACCTCCGGGCGTAACGTCCTCCCACTCTCATCCGGATTCGCGTACTCCAGCACATAACCGACGCGGGGGATTGGGGGTCGTACCCGTCCAAGCATCTGCACCTGGGCGCGGGTTTCCAGGTTCACCAGATAAAACCCCATCCGGTCAAACCACTCAGAGGTGATGTCACCCCCGCTCTCCATCGTGGGGGAGTAGATGAGCAGGTCGGGCTGTTCCCGCTCAATCACCTGATTAGGCTTGGTCAGAAACTCTCTGACCTCCGGCGTCTCAGCGGTTTTTCCGTCGGCGCGAAATACCTTGGCAGCGGGAACCCGTTTCGCAAATATCCGCTCCAGCCGCTCGGCAAACCTCTGGGAATCGGTTGCCACAATCAGCTTCTCACCCTCAAGGCAGCGTGACACGAGATAATGGATGAAACCGGAATCGCTGCCACTGCCTAACGTGACCTCCCACGGTTGAGATTTCCAATCATTGACGACAAGTTCCATTGGGGTATCGGCTCCTGTGATGTTTCTTAGCGTATCAAGAGCTAAGTCCGTGAGGTTTGCCTCCATACACACAATGTAACCATTTGTTGTAATTACATGACGTAGGAGCGCCCGGAAGTGTGTCATGATCTGAGCGCGGTGCTTGTCGCAGGTCTCCGAGAGAAACAGATGCCTTAAGACCGCATCCACTTCATCGAGGAGAATCAAAGCACCGTCATATTTGGCAAGATCTAGCTTCAGCAGTGAATCGATACAGAGACTTACTTTCGTAACGTAGTTAATATAGGTGAGCGTGTTCCTCCTCGTGTCAAGCTCAAGGTCTGCCGCCAGGGAAATCTTCAGCTTCTCTCCGGTCTGCCGCAAAAGCCCGTTACGATACCCAATTTCGCGCACCTTTCCATCTGGATGTCTCGCCTCAAACTCTTCGATAAGCTTCCCCATGAGGGTTGTTTTCCCGGTGTTCATCGGGCTGCTCACAAACAGAAAACTTCCCGGTTTTGGGAGATGGATATCGGTGAGGTAGGGTTGGCTCAGAACCTGTGTGGGCGGATAGGTCAGCGTGTTGAGCGCCTTTTGGGCTGCCTTGGATTTCTCGATAGCGATCCCCCTCGTCCTGACCTGGAAAAATTCCTCTGGTGTGAGAAGCTGTATTCCCTTCTTCCGTGACTTTTGGGTGACAAACTTCAAGCTGTGAAGAGGTATTTCATCAATGTCCGGACTCTCTTTGGTCGCCTGTCCCCACCAGGCAATTTTTACCTCATAGCGCCACGCTTGCAGGAGCTTTATCACCCGCTTCCAGCGCTGCAGGACATGACGATTGAGGATATCCCCGGCGTCGGGATAGAGAGTGATTTGCTTGGTTCCAACTTCCTCCGAAAGAACGCTGAGCGTGTCCCACAAGGTAAGCGCAGAGCTTGTCCACTGTCCCCCGGCTGCCCCCACCACCACTTGCCCCAGGCGTTCACTGGCAAGGAATGGTTTTGGCCCCGTCCCTTCCACCAGCGCGATTGCCTTCTGCTGCACCTCTGTTGGGCGAAACACCGCCAAAGGTAATTCTCCATTGGGCAGGTGAGGAGACTGCCCGTGGGGACGCTTCTTCGTCCGGCTGGAAAGCCATCGATAACGTCCGTCCTCGGCGTCCCGCAGCCGCACCTGAATTCCGACAAGTTTCCCATACACATCGCGCACGGGACACAGAAAACCGGGCTGTGTGATCAGGCTTTTCCCGTCGATACTCACTCCGGGGAGAAGGTAACTGACCTCCTGCTCTAACGGCTGCCACTTCACCACTGACGTAAACCCTGACCGGACGATTTCTTCTGAGGAAAATCCCCTTTGCGTGAGGTTTTTCCGGTCAATCGGTGCGAGGGAAAGCTGCGTCAAAATGTCCTGATAGAGGGGGTCTCGTACCTCTGCCAGAAGTGTTTCATGTCGCCTTTGCGCTTCAGAAAGCGCCCTTTGTCTTTTCTGCTGTTCCCACTCTCGTCGCGCTCTTTCACGCTCTTCCTGGCTGTAGTTTACGTCGTTTTTGATGAAGGACGCCCACCCTTTGGCATCCTCTTTCACGCATTTGTACCCCCGGATAATCTCTCCGAGCCGTGCGCCGCTTTCCGTCATACAGAGATGCAGGGCATCTTTCCTGCGGCACTTTCCCGAAGTGTCCCCACAAACCTCGCAGAAACCGTTCCGCCTGGTGGTGGAAATAAACCGACTATGGGAAGTTTGTGCTGTATTTCTGTCGAACCTTTCTGTAGACACGATTTTTCCTCTGTGCGTGTTTTGGACGCTTGGGACGGCACAGAGATTTTTCCCTTCACAGAGTTGATACTCGTGAGAAAAAGTAGGCTATCATGAAGCCATGATGGATCTCGGGGGTAACCCTCGGATTATACGAACATCACTCAATGCTTTTAGAATCTCCCAATCCTAATCCTTGGCATTGTGTGAGAGGTTAGTTAAGCCGCGGCCCGTCCCAAATATTTATTTAATTGTGAAGGAGATCGGGTTTCCGATTTCCTTTTTCCTTATAGACCAGTTTAAAGGATTTTCCTTCCAAACTGGTTTTTAAGTTTTGGAAAGAATATGTCTGTGTCCTACTATCGCAGTGATTTACTTGTCCTCCTTTGCTTCTTTTGGCGCGGGGGGTTCGTTTTGTTCGTCGAGCCATCTCTCAATTAGTTTAGTTAGTACCTCAGACATGGAACGATCTTGTGCGGTACAAGCAAGTTTGAACTTTCGTTTCAAGTCCTTGTCTACGTAACCGTTTAGCTCTGCCATATTGGACGGGATTTTGGGCATCCTCTCCTCGTTCTCGCGTTTACGCTTATCATAGCATAAAAAATTTCTCATGCTATGCAAGTTAGCGTTTGCGAGTATTCTATGCCTACGCGGTATATTAGCAACAAGCGCACATTTCACAACCTCAAAACAGCTAGAAGCCAGGGTGCTATCAGGTGTGCTGCTTCCACACAGGAGAATTGGCTCACCGGGAATCCTTGCAGGAGTAAGCGAGCGTGTCTGTCGGGCGCTGCCCGCCCGCTTCGCTAACAGACCTGAGAGGAAAACGATAGCGTAGCGGTAGCGAGTCTTGAAAGAGCGGCACGCTACTTCGCGTTCTTGTGTCGTTAGCGGTTTTAACCGCCGTCAATCAATAACTCTACCTGGTTTATTATGACTAATTTATCCGGTAATATTCAAAAGTCAGTGGGTAACACTTATGGCTTAAGAACCTGGGTCGAATATGGTTTTAAACAAAGTAAGAATGAACTGGGTTGGGCTGATTATCGCTTAACGGACTATAAAGAAGTCGAGAGATGGTGGGAGATTGTTTGTAGCGCCTACTTGATGGTTTCATGGCAATCTAATGTCTTCAAAAACCTGGGCAAAGAGGCATCTAGCATCAAACCAAGCCAGATAGAACTCCAGTTTAGTCAGCATCAGTGGTGGAACAAAGAAACTGGCTGGAAAAATGTCTTGAATAACTTACGGTTGATTATACAGCCCTACGTCTTTTTTTGTTTAATCACTCCTTGGTTAAAAGTTTTCCCTATTCCCTCTCTTACCAAAGGTTTTTTACATCTTATTGACATTATGCATGACTTTACGCCTTATCTCCTAGATGGATAGAAAAACACGCTCTGAGGAGATTTTACTCTGGGGAGAGTGACACTCATTGGGTTATTTTCTTGCAAGTCCCTTACAGACCTCTTTCCCTTGTTCAGAGAAGTTTTCAGCTCCTTTATGGGCTATAAAATGTCTAAGTCCCATTATTCATTTTTGGGGATATCTGATATGAGTTGATCAACAAACACTCTCAGCTGTTCTTGCCAATCAGGGACAGTTTTAAGTTGATCTAACTGACCTTCATAGCCTTTAAAACTAATAGGACGCTTATCCAGCTTACGTTCTCGCTTGCTAGTAAAACCGTATTCATTATTTTTTTGAAATCGCATTGACTATATTTCCAATAGTTGGTAAACTAACTATTATTTTTAGAATATCGAAGCCATATAATTCGTAGAAAAGCACATCATCAACAGAGTAACAAAGAAACGGAATAAATCCGAGGAAAGCAGAGTAATCTGAACTTTCCCTGCTACGCCAGACTAAGGTCTTTAATGCCTACGTTTCTTAGGTCAACACCTCAATAGGATTCGCTAGTCAAGAGCGGCGAAGAACGGAACATTGCCTAGTTTCTTTTGGTGAAACACCGATTCTGAGATCAAGCATAAAAGCCTTGTCAAAGCCAACTTAACCCAGCTATGGAGGAGCAGAAATGCCAAACTATGTGTTCCTTCTCAATGCCGACAAAACACCCAAGGTATGCAACACTAATCAATTTGATTTTCTACCCAGTTTTTCAGCAAGTCCCTGACTTTGTTTTGCCATCCAGGGATCTGCCTAATTTTATCCTGAACACCCTTGTCAAGCCGAATCGTCAACGGTTTATCGTCTAACGGATTTTCAGACTGAAAACGATCTTTATGCCCTTTCTGAAATGACATACTTAATAATCTACATATACGTGTTTACTGGCATTATTAAGGCTCAATCTATTGCTATAGATGAAGCTATTTGGACATCTCAGGAAAGTTCCGATGGGCTATGTCCCCGACGTTGAAGTTAGAATCCCCGCCCATAAGAGAGCTGGGGAGTGTAAATGGTTTTATTGGAGCAATGAAGTCTTGAAAGAAAGACTTTCTCCTAATTTTCAAGAGACTTTGTGTTTTTAAGGGCAAGGTTCAGGAGTTTATATTCAGACGGTTTTTTATGTTCAGGTAATTCTTCTACTGCATTACAAAGAGCTTTATATATGTTCTCAAATAGCTGTAGAACAAAAGCCATAGCATCAGGCTCAAAGGCATTTCTGATTTTGTCTTCGTAAACCAATTGGTACAGCTCCAGGGGACGCCTATCCAGAACATTAGCCAGTTTTCGCAAAGTAGATTCTGTGGGAGTAGTTCCCTTGAGACAAGCGGTTCTCAATCCCGGTTGGCTTATACCTGCTTGCCTCGCAAGCTCACTCATGCTCTTCTGGTGCTGTGCCATATGCTTGAGAACTTCCTTTCCCAAGAGAGAGCAATCTTCTGGTTTTATCTGTAAAACAAATTTCATGGGTATCAATATTCCATAGATAGTGATAATTTTACTATGGAATAGAAAAAACACAGTTCACCAAGGTTGAGCGAGGAAGTCTAATGACTTGTGCGACTCGTTTCTAGGTAAATAAATAGCCTAGAATCCCTGCATCGCCTTAAATAAAGCAGGGATAACTACAAAAGAATGGAGGTGTAAGCCCTTTTCTTCAGGGATGGAGTGAAGCCAAACCTGCCCACACGGAGACTGATTATCAAAGTGAAGCTGGGAACAGGACGGGAAAAACAAGACCTGAGATGGTCGGCAGCCCGTTAGGTAAGTAGACACGGATAACGTAAATGTGAATCTCCTGAAAAAGCATCTAATAGACGCTGACCCAAATCAAGGTTAGACAATCACATAAAACCCGCATAATCTTAAGTCCGATAGATGCAATCCTGAGTTGTGATAGGTGAATTGGAGAATCCTAAATCTACAATCAATCCTCTTGTGGAACGAAGAAAAACGCTCAAATCTCCCTTTGAGGTCGAATATCAAGGGTAGGGTAAATCAAAACCACAGATGAAATGAGCGGGTAGAATGTGACCGAAACGGGAAGAACTAAGGACTCAACCCCAACTGGTCACGGTCGATAGAGAAAGAAATCACTTTAGTAGTTGGAATAGGTTATGACGACTCTAGAAATGGAAGTTGATAATTGGAAAGCCTTACCCTGGAAGAGATTTCAGCAGATAGTTTTCCGCCTACAAACAATGATTTTCAAGGCTCGGAAGAATGGCGACCGCAAGCTAGTTACTATTGACAGCCTCTACAAGCTCAATACGGACTCACTCACCGACAATTCTTGCAGTTGGAAGCGAGCGTGTCTTTAGACCTGAGAGGAAAACGAGTTAGCGGTTTTAACCGCCTTGCTCTTTCTTAATTTATTGAGTGGTGCGGGTCTTCAATGTACCTCTTGATTGTTTCAGAGCTGACATTTCCTGCTGTGCTAATGAAGTAACTGCTAGTCCAGAGAGATGGCAGTTTTTTCAAATTTGGAAACTCTTTCCTCAAATAATTGCTAGACCTACCTTTGAACGCCTTTACTACTAGGTGTGGGGTAATAGTAGTTGATTAATATATAGAAGCCAACTAAATCGTCGGTCGAAACGATGGGCAAACCTAAAAAAGCAATGGGCGTCCAACAGGACTTAATTAAGCCCGACAAAGAGTTAAAAGCAATCTTAGAGTATCTCTGCTCAGAGTCAAACAAACTACATAATTGCGCGGTCTATTATGCCCGTCAAATATGGTTTAAGACCAAACGTTTTGTGACCGGGTTTGAGCTGTCAACAGAGATGAATACTAACAGACATTTTTCAGCGCTGCCGTCAGAAGCTGCCAACCAAACCTGCCTCTCTGTTGGTGAGTCGGTAAAGTCTTTTTCTGAGTTAATCAAAAAAGCCAGAAAGGGAGAATTAGACCAAAAGCCCAAGTTTCCCAATTATCGAAAACCAGGGTATCAATTGGTAGCTTTTCTTAAGCGGTCTTTGAAGTTGATTGACGGTCAAATCCGGTTCCCTTTGGGATTGCAAGTAAAAGCGTGGTTTGGATTGAAAGAATTCTTCCTGCCAATGCCATCAAACCTTGATTTCACAGCAATCAGGGAAGTTAGAATTTTGCCAAGAATGGGTGTTTTTATGTCGAATTTGTCTATCCTCCTGAGATTGTAAAATCCGATGTTGATCCCTCTAAATGCCTAGGAATTGACCACGGACTGAACAACTGGCTAACGGGTGTTAGCAATGTTGGGACTAGCTTTATCATTGATGGCAAACATCTTAAATCTGTCAATCAGTGGTACAACAAATCAGTCGCTAGATTAATGGACGGTAAGGCTAATGGGTTCTGGTCTAACCGACTAGCTAACCTAACTGAGAAGCGTAATCGTCAAATGCGGGATGCTGTCAACAAGGTTGCTAGATTGGTCGTCAAGCATTGCCTAGAAAATAAGATTGGAACTGTCGTTTTTGGTTGGAACAAGGGACAAAAGGATAGATCCAATATGGGCAAAAAAAACAATCAAAAATTCGTCCAAATCCCCACAGCTCGACTGAAAGACCGAATTCAACAGCTTTGTGAGTTTTACGGTATTCGGTTTGTTGAAACTGAAGAAAGTTACACGTCTAAGGCTAGTTTCTTAGATGCTGATTCGATTCCTGTTTACGGTGAAAAACCCGCTGGATGGAAACCAACAGGCAAACGTGTAAAACGTGGATTATATCGGGCAGATAACGGGTTTGAGGTCAATGCTGATTGTAACGGTGCAGCCAACATTCTTTCTAAAGTAGCGATGATGCTTGGGTTTGACTTAAGCGGAATCAGTAGAGGCGACAGGAGGGCGCCTTTGAAGTTCAGATTCTGGACTCTTCAAGAATCTCAGCGTCTTTAGACCTGAGAGTGTCAATGACCCTGCTACAGGCAAAGAGTATCCCGCTCCTCCACGCCTTGTGGCTGACCGTGACCTCATAGAGCGAGAGTAGTTGCCCATCAGTATGGACTGGGGCAACTACTCGGCAAAGTGGCTAGCTTGGTACTTACTGGGTTTGAATACCATCTTGAGTAACCTGGATCGAGATTTCCGGGCGACTGATGCTGACCTAATAGCAATGACCAACATTGCTAAACAATCTGCCCCCAGCATCAAAAAAATTCTAGGTTTTACCTTGAGCGCTCTATTTTTGCCTATCCGTCCCGCCAATAACTATGCAAGGCAATACGCGTGGTAAAGTTGAGTTGTCGATCATTATGTTTGTCGTACACTCGCCCCAAGTGCGGGATGGAAAAAATCCAAGTTAATGCAGAAGAAATCAGCACCAGTGAGCAGCTGGTAAATTTGTGGTTGCACGGGAAAGCAGCTAACACAGTACGCACTTACCAACGAGAAGCGCTGTGGTTTCTAGCGTTCGTTGAAAAGTCGGTCTTTGAAGTGACTCTCGCTGATGTCCAAGCGTTTGCTACTTATCTAGAAAAAAGTAGTGGCCTCTCAGCGTCATCAGTGGCGCGGACTCTATCCGCTGTTAAATCTCTGCTGTCCTTTGGCAATAAGATTGGTGTACTACCTCGGAATGTGGGTGCAGCGGTAAAACTGCCAGCACTGAAGAACACTTTGCCTATGAGGATTTTGCCGGAGTTGAATGTCCAGCTAATGATTGCTCTGGAAACTAACAAACGCAACAGAACGATTCTCAAACTGCTCTACGCGGCTGGATTAAGGGTTTCAGAATTATGTTCTCTTAAGTGGTGTGACTTACAATCGCGTACAGATGTGGCTTTTCCGGGTCAGGTCATTGTTTACGGCAAAAGAAACAAAACGCGCGTAGTGGCTCTTACAGCGGGCTTGTGGCAAGACCTGATGGCCCTGCGTTCGGCTGCTAGTAAGGATGACCCGGTGTTTCGGAGTCGCAACAAAGGAGGACATCTGACCACCACTCAGGTAGGAAGAATTGTGAAGGCCGCGGCGAAAAGAATACCAGGGCTAGACTCGAAAGTTGCTTCGCAAATTAGTCCCCATTGGCTAAGACACGCACATGCTTCTCATGCTCTGGAGCGAGGCGCTCCGATTCATCTAGTCCAAGCTACTCTTGGTCATGCTTCTGTTGCTACTACAGGTCTCTATTTGCACGCCAAGCCCTCTGATAGTTCAGCGCGATTCTTGGGCGTTTGACCGAAATTAATGGGATCAGGTCCGGGTCTTTCTTTGACATCCTCACCGGGCTCTCATCCACGGTGATTCCCAAACCAGCGTCACGCCGAACCTAACGCTTGGGCTCCGAATTGCGCTGCGCTAACACGATTTGAGTTTGTTTCTGCTTCATCGCAACTGCCTCTACCCACAAGGAGTTTTATGGTCTTACGTATGCGCGAAGCGCATGCTTCGCAAACGCTCCACAGACTAACCCCGCTAGAGAAGAGCGGTTTTTGTGTCTCGAAATCCAAAAAAGAATTTCTAGGTTGTTTGTTGATTCAAGGGATGTTTACCATTAGACATCTCCAAAAAATAAACTCAAGAGTTGAGAAAGATGGTAGGATTACATTTTTTTCAGAGATGTTCATGACTTCTGTACTAGAATACATCATCAAAAATCCTCAAGAGACTAAAAGGCTAATTGGAATTGACTACGATTCATGGCAACAATTAATTACACAAGCGGTAGCCTTAGAAAAGCAAAAGCAAGTCATTAAGGAAGAAGGGAAAATTAGAATAATTAAGGCGGGAGGTGGGAGGAAGCCAAAACTATCAGCGACCGAGCAAATACTGTTAACATTAGTCTACCTTCATCATCTGCCAACATTCCAAATGCTAGGAGTGCAATTTGGGGTGAGTGAATCAACAGCACATAACCTATTTCATTATTGGTCTAATATTTTAAGAGAACTGTTACCTGCCAGTTTATTAGAACAAGTAAAAAAAAATGACTTAGATTGGGAGTGGGTAAAAGAACTTTTAGTAGAGTGGGAATTAGTGGTAGATAGCTCAGAACAAGTTAGAGAGAGACCTAAGCTGTATCAGGAGCAGAAAAAATTCTACTCAGGAAAGAAGAAAAACCACACCCTGAAAAATCAGTTCATTGTCCTGCCAAACGGCGCAGAAATTGTAGATGTAACCGTAGGAAAACCGGGACCCAGTAGCGATATAAATTTATTCAGAGCGCGGTCAGCAGAATTTGCAGTTAACCAGAAGTTTAAAGGAGACAAAGGTTATCTTGGTGAGGTACAGATTGAGACTCCCCATAAGAAACCGAAGAAGCAGGAATTAACTCCCGACAAAAAGGAAGAAAATAAACAATTATCAGCACAGAGAATTGTCGTTGAACATATGATTAGATTAGTCAAAATATTCCGAGTCGCTCAAGAACGGTTTCGACTCAGACCCCAAAACTAAGCCACAAATAATTCTCACAATTTGTGGCTTAGTTAGGTTAAGAGTTGGAGCCTTAATACTGGCGAAATAAATAATAGTAAAAAGTGGGGAATTCCTTGCCAATCAAGTGTGTAGTTAGCTCTACATTTACAGTCTAAATTAATCGCAACTGCCTCAAATACTCATCCAGCCGTATAAGTAAGCAGAACTTTATGAGCGTCAGAATAACTCTAAAACACTTTCCTGGAAAGGATTTGAGATTTTCTGGAGATGTCTATTGCCCCGTCCTATGCATCCCGGTCTACCGATTTTTCTTCCCCGTTGCTCTGAATCGCCAACTTTGGTGTTAAAGTTTATGTCTCCATCGTCGCGGGTGGGTCAGTGACCTCTTTAACTTTAGCGCAAATTCTAAATATAAAGCCGTCAAGTGAAGGACGGGGTTTCAAACCCAAATTTTTTGATGAACGTACTCATAATGCTGCATTGAACATACTGAATCGCTCCTTGGGTACCACAGGGCATGTGGGAACCTGGATTTTAAATCCGAACGTTATGCCTCGAAGAGCTCACAATGCAACGCATTCGGGAGATTTGGTCTCTACTGTTTTAGGTGCAAGCCTATTTCAGCAAGCTGGGTCGTTGAACGAAGAATCCTCGCCCTAGAAGGGCGGGGAGTGTCAATTTCTGTTATTGAGTCTGTTTTGCTGAAAGTTTAGCCATTTGCCTGCGGGTTGAAGAACTGGTGGTTTATCATCATCTATCTTTGGTTCAAGGGGAATTGACGGGGCGTAGGGAATGCTTACACCTTTCTTGACATGATTAGCAATTGTCCCCAACGTTGGCAAACGGAAAGTGTTTAATTGATTTAGGGCTTTTGTCAGTACAGAACGTTTAGTTTTAGCAACTGCTATAACCATCAAAATTCCATCTGTATGAGTAGCCAGGAAACTGGCATCCATAAAATCAACAAGATTGGGCGTGTCATAAATCACCAAATCAAATGTTGCCTGAACTTGCTCCATTAGAGACTGCATCCAATCGGACGCAAGCAGTTTTGTAGAGTTGGCATTGACTTGGCCAGAAGTCAATACAAAAAGATTATCGGTTTCAAGCGATCTCTGAATAAAATCGTTAAAATCCAGTTTTTTGGTAAGGAGGTCGCTTAATCCTTTCTGGTTTGTTAAGCTCAGTTTCTCGTGGAGACTCGGTTGACGGAAATTAGCATCCACCAATAAAACCCGTTGACCCATCGCTGCTGCTGTTTGAGCTAAATGTAAAGCAATGGTAGACTTGCCATCTCCAGAAGCTGCGGAGCAAACTGCCAAGGAGCGGAGACGAGGCTCGTTAAAGAGAAAACGCATATTAGCGTAAAGGGATTCAAAGGCTTCCTGAAAGGCCAAAGAACTCTTATTGCTGCTGTTTTTTCCTTCCTTAAATCCAACGATAGCAGAAGTAGAAGAAGTCGGTAGTGGTTTAGCGTTTTTATAAAGTGGGATCACTCCTAATAGAGGCAATTCAATATCTTCTTCAATCTCCTTAGAGTTGTAAAAGATATCGCGTAACTTCTCTATGAGTACAGCCAACAATACACCCACTAGCAGTCCCCCTACCAATCCCAACAACCGAATATTATTTTTAGCTTTATCGGGAGCTGGTACAAGATTGTTGCCCGGATCTTTAGGGATCTGAGGCTTAGAAATTATTTCCCAGGGTACCTGCTTTTGAGCCTCCTCGACCTTCAATGTTTCTCTCTGAGTTAAGAGTTGATCCCGCGTCCGGGTAGCAATTGCTAGCTCCCCTTGTAGCTCTGTATACTGACGTGAAATTGTCGGCAATTGCTGTGCTTCGCGCTCAAGAGAATCTTTACGCCGCGAAATGGACTGATTGCGGACTTCTAGTAACTCAATTTGATTGGTGGCTTTAACCAATTCCTGAATCAGTCCTAAACGAACCGAATTTTGGAAAGTGGTTACTTGTTTGTTATTAGCTGCACTGACTTGATTTTCCCCTAAAATCCGTTCTTGTCCCTTATTTTGTAAAGCCAGTAAATTTTCCTTTTTATCCTTTAGGGCTTTAATTGTCGGGCTTTCATCAGAGAAACGAGCAGATTCTATAGCAATCTGATTATCTATTTCCTGAACTTTTGCCTGTATTACTTTCTGGTTAGGGTCTTCACTTAAAGCTGATGCAGCGATAGCTTCAGTGGGTGTTAGTTCTAATTGTCTCTGTAAGTTTGTTTTGAGGGTAATCAGCTCCCGTAATTCTCTTTCAACTGCTGCTTGTTGAGTACCAATTTCACGAACTTGCGATAGTAAGGCATCGCTATGTGTTTTCGGATCGGTCAGCTTGTACTGCTGTTGTAACCCTTGTAATTGCGATTGAAGAGTATTTACTCGTGCCTGCAAAGCAGGAATTTGTTCGTCGATAAACTTAACACCTTCACCAATGCGGCTCTTCCGTTCCTGAAGGCTGTAGTCTAAAAATTTCTTAGCAACTACCTCCAAAACAAACAGTACTTCTTCTGGGTTTTCCGCGCCGTAACGAACTTGAATAATCTTGGTTTGAGGAGCATCAGGAGCAGCAGGTTTGTCGCCTGTGTAGCGTTGAACTACTAAAGATTTTTTGAAAAGAAATTCTTTCACATTGGGATACTTAGAACGAACTGTTTCAAGTATCGCGGAGAGCATTTTAGGACTTTGTAAAATCTCAAGCTGAGTTGCATAGTCCAGACCAAAAAAATCTTGACTAGGTACTCTTCCCTCAGAGCGAGTTAGTGCAGAGGGATCTGAAATTTTAGCTTCAGTTGTAATCGGTTCGACTAAAAGCCGAAAATCACCTTCGTATGCTGGCTTTATGGTTTTGCTGGTATAAAAAAATGCTCCCCCACCGCACACAACTGTCAGACTAATAATCAGCAGAGCTTTTCGTTTCACAGCCCTTAAGATTGGACGAAAATTCAATCCTTTTTGAGGAGGAGTGCTGACATCATCTTTTTCGATTGCTGGCAATTGTTGCAACTGTCTGCCTCGCTTGCTAATTGATAAAACTTGAGAAACCTCTTCTGTTTCCATTTTGACCTCTGTATAGTTTGTTGGCTCGCACCCCCATAAAAACTTTAATTTTTAGAAGTCTCGCCTTGCTTGATACAGAAGGGAAAAAACCATTGCGCTCTATACCCCTCTTGACGCAGCACTCATGCGGCGTTCGCTTCTCACTTGACGTGTCTTCCTTCTTAGCATCGGACTTTCTAGAGCTTTATTGATAGGCTGCCATAAATCGACTTTCCTTAAATTTATTCATCTAAAAAATCTCCGAATGTGGAAACTGTGTAGCTGTCTTCTCATGGAGGAAACAGAGTGCGCAGATTTATCCGCCGTTCTCCCTAGAGACGCCCCAAGAGGGCGTCTGTACAAGTCCCATCAAGGGAGCAGCATTTTGGCGCGTGGGAGTCAGGAATTCTACAAAACCCGTATTTACATCCCTAGCTCTTTGGGAGCCGTTCGCGAGCGAGTCACTGACTGAAGCGAGAGGTTACAGATTAGGGAGGTATCTCGTAACTTCTTGTGGGTTACCACACCCAAACAGTTCAGTAAAAATGACTAGACACTGGTAAGCGTTCTGAATTAAGAAGTTGGTGAGTCTTCCGCTTTCAAGCTGGGTCTCTTGAAAAGCATGGTCAGTGACGCTTTGTCAAATCTAATCAATACCAGAGCAGAATCTTAAACTAGATCCACTGCTTATTGCTTATATTCCTCATTCTGCCTACTAAAATGACATAATGGGAAGTTAAACAAACAAAATAAAAACTGAAACCCTTGCCAAATGAGGGTTTCGCAACTCTCCACCAAAGAGCCGCCCTAATGGTCTCGCTCCGAAAGTTTGAATAGCTCATCAACTATACGCTCAAGCTCTTAAAAGCTTTAGTTCAGAACAGTACCTTTATACACTTCATACACCGGATGGCTATTCTCTACGGGATAGATGTGGGAAATTTGCCCGCCAAAAGAGTTGTTAGTTGTTAGCTTTAATGTCGAAAGCCCCGAATCTAAGCTTTTGACTCATCGCAGGCTTTTCCTAACGTTGGCTTCAAGCCAATCAGAAAAATGCACTTGTTTTTTATCATCAATCAGGTGATGCTGCTTGGTTGCAATTGCTTGCTTTGGCTTCAGTTGATGGCGACATGGGGTGTACTACTGCTATAACCGGGAAACATCCCAAACTAATAAATAAGAGAAACCAAGAGTCTTATGAAACTGGATACGTTCCTAAAAGCACTTATTGCGGATTTGCTACGACCGAAACGGTAGATATAAACAACTCCTGGTAATTCCTATCGGACTATACCGAGAGTTTTATCCCAGATTTCACCTGTAGACACAAGGTTTAATAGCCCCTTAAGCATAGAGGTTTTCAAGAAATGAAAATCTACCGTGATGTTTCGCGAGTAAGCTGTCGCTCCCAGGCAGTTTCCAGCTTCATCGGGATGTGCTCATTTCGAGCGTTAGCCTCGCAGTTGTGCAATGCATGCGCAACAGTCTATTAGGTCTAACCGTTCTCTCCACTGGCTTTTTTGCCGTCTTCCGTAGCGTCAATTCTTCTTTCCAAGCTTGGTTTCCGTTTGCTGCATCTTTGAAGATGCATTCAAGTTTTCACCTATAAATATCATTTGCCTTGACACGCGATGAAAATTGCTTATCTCGTAAATCAATATCCCAAGGTTAGCCACAGCTTCATCCGACGAGAGATTGTTGGAGTCGAGGCGATGGGTCTTCAAGTCGCACGTTTTGCCGTTCGTTCCTGCTCTTCTGAACTCGTAGACGAAGAGGACAAACAAGAGCTGGAGAAAACTAGGATTATTTTAGAAGTTGGGAAGTTCGGCTTACTGTTCGCCCTACTTAGCGTTGCTATAACCAGACCTGTTCGTTTTCTTAGTGCTTTAGGGTTAATGTTCCAGGTTGGCTGGTCTTCTGAGCGAGGTATTTTGCGCCATTTTGCCTACTTGGCTGAAGCCTGTGTTCTGTTACATTGGTCTGCCGAGTCAGAGTGTTCACACGTTCACTCTCATTTTGGGACAAATTCTACCACAGTCGCTATGTTATGTCAAGAGCTTGGCGGGCCACCTTACAGTTTTACCGTTCATGGTCCTGAAGAGTTTGATAAAGTCAAGGCGATCGCTTTAGAAGAAAAAATCAAACGAGCAGCTTTTGTGGTAGCGGTCAGCGACTTTGGCAAAAGCCAGCTTTATCGCTGGTGCGAGTACAAGCAGTGGTCAAAAATCCATGTAGTTCATTGTGGTGTGGATGAACTGTTTTTGACTCATGCGCATATACCCATAGTAGAGGAACCTCGTTTAGTCTGTGTTGGCAGGCTAAGCGAACAGAAGGGTCATCTGCTTTTAGTCGAAGCAGCAGCAAAGCTTGCAGCCGAGGGCTTGCTGTTTAAGTTAGTTTTGGTAGGTGATGGACCTTTGCGGAATCAGATTGAAGCCATGATTGCACAATTTGGTCTTCAAGATCATATCGAGATTACTGGTTGGGCAAGTAATAATGAGGTTCAGAAACAGATTATTGGTTCGCGGGCAATGGTGCTACCCAGTTTCGCCGAAGGGTTACCAGTAGTAATCATGGAAGCACTGGCACTTTCGCGCCCAGTAATCAGCACCTATGTTGCTGGGATTCCAGAGTTGGTGGAGCCTGGGATCTGTGGTTGGCTTGTGCCGGCTAGCTCAGTTGAAGCCTTAACAGTAGCGATGCGCACCGCCTTGCAGTCGCCAATGGAAAAGCTGGAGCAAATGGGTACAGAGGGAGCTTTACGTGTCGCTCAACGCCATGATGCTGCCAAAGAAGCTAGTAAATTAGCAGCGCTGTTTGGTTCTAACCTCGAAAAGTCCCAGAACCAGGCAATCAATATCCCGTCAAGTGTTCTGCCAACATCCACACATTTGGGTGTAACAGATGCGTGACGAATTCCAGTCACCAATAGACAAGATTGCAGAAATAGTTAAAACCTTTATCAAGTTGATATCAACATGAACGCAAATATTAGGGTTTCAAGGAATTATGCAAGAGGTCTAATTGACAAGCAGTATGGCGCTGGTTTCTCAAAAGAGAAACATTTGGATTCACAGAATACGTCTGGTAAACGTCGATAGAGTCGCCATAAGTCCTGTTTCCCCACTCGCCTTAGTAATCATGTCATCAATTAAAAAACTTGCTATCCGTGGGACAATCTGGACGATTGCTAGCTATGGGACAAGTCAGGTACTGCGACTTGGCAGTAACCTAATCCTAGCTCGCCTGCTCGCCCCAGACTTGTTTGGCCTCATGGCCTTGGTCTACGTCTTCATCACTGGTCTGCATTTGTTCTCGGATGTTGGTATTGGCACAAGTATCATCCAGAACAAGCGCGGGGATGACCCAGATTTTCTCAACACAGCCTGGACAATGCAGGTGATTCGTGGCGTTATTCTAGCAATTGGTTGCTTTTTAATAGCTTGGCCAGTTGCTATTTTTTACGATAAGCCTGGTCAAGCAGTTAGTCTCCTTTGGCTGATACCAATTGTTGGTCTAAACACAATTCTCGAAGGTTTTAACTCCACTGCCTTGTACTCGCTCAGTCGTCAAATGGCGATTGCTAAGTTAGCAATTTTTGAATTAGGAGTACAGGTTATTGCCATTGTGCTGATGGTTGTTTGGGCTTTGTTTAGTCACGACATCTGGGCACTTGTGGTCGGAAATTTTGTGTCGGTAGTGTTCAAGCTGGTGTGGAGTCACCTGTTAGTAAAAGAATCGCCCAACCGCTTTGCTTGGGAACCAGCAGCAGTAAAAAGCATTTTTTCTTTTGGTAAATGGATCTTTATTTCAACAGCTCTCACATTTCTGTCTGAACAAGCAGATCGACTTATTCTTGCCAGATTAATTACATTTTCTGATTTGGGTATTTATGGCATAGCTTTCACCCTCGCTGATATACCGCGCCAGGTTCTTTTGGCAATTAGTGGAAAAGTGCTTTTTCCTGCTTTTTCAAGGCTTGCTGACCTGCCTCGTGCAGAATTTCGTGCCAAAATTTTACAGAATCGTAAGCCTTTACTGGTTTTGGCAGCATTTGGTTTGACATTACTAACCAGTTTCGGAGATCAGCTAATTTTATTCTTATATGACGACAGATATAAGCAGGGGGCTTGGATGCTGCCACTCCTGGCTATTGGCTTCTGGCCTCGCATTCTAACTCAGACAATTGATCAGGCACTTTTCGCGATTGGGAAGCCTCGCTATGTAGCCTACGGTTCCTTTTTCAAGTTTTTATTTATGTTTATCGGATTGCCCATTGGGTTCCATCTCCTGGGTCTTCCTGGAGCAATTATTGTTGTTGCGCTTAATGACCTTCCTTTTTATGGGGCAATAGCTTATGGTCTTGGGCGTGAGGGACTAGATTGTGTGATACAAGACATTCAAGCTACCGTGGTGTTTATTTTATTACTTACTATGGTACTAACGGGACGATCTTTATTGGGGTTTGGATTCCCTCTTGAGACGATGCCTATCTGAAAGGGGGGTTTGGGGGGCTATAGTACTGCCACCATAGCCCAAGCGGGTTTGGTGGTAGGTACATGGACTCCCCAAGTAAAAAGCGGGTATTCAACATACCTGCTTTTTACAATCCCTGTATCCTATGTTAAAATATGTAACATAGATAATTAAACACCATGCTGGTATTCGAGGCAAAATTACGGGGAACTAACGAGCAGTACGCCATCTTGGACGAGATGATTCGTACTGCTCGATTTGTGCGTAATTCGTGCTTGCGATACTGGATGGATAACCAGGGGGTCAACAGGTATGACCTCAACAAATATTGCAGAGTACTCAGAGAACAATTTGAATGGTGCCTCTTACTTTCGGCTCAAGCTTGTCAGGCTAGTGCTGAGAGGGCTTGGAGTGCCATTGCTAGGTTTTTTGAGAACTGCAAGAAACAGGTTCCAGGTAAAAAAGGCTTCCCTCAGTTCAAGAAACATCAAACTCATGGCTCTGTAGAGTACAAAGTTGATGGTTGGGTGTTATCGGATGACCGATTAACAATTACATTCAGGGATGGCTTTAAAGCTGGAACCTTTAAAATGTGGGGAAGCCGCGATTTACACTTTTACCAAAAAGAGCAGATTAAGCGAGTTCGTGTTGTGCGTCGGGCTGATGGATACTACGTTCAGTTTTCCATCGACACTGAACGAATTGAAAAACACGAACCCACAAACAAAATGCTGGGCATAGATGTTGGTTTAAACCATTTCTACACCGATTCTGATGGCAAGAAGATTGAGAATCCCAGGTTTTTGAGAAAAGCCCAGAAGGCATTAAAACGTGCTTCTCAATGTCTTTTTCGCAAAAACAAAGGTTCAAAAAACCGCAAGAAAGCCATCAAGAAGTTGGCTAGAACGCATCTCAAGGTATCAAGGCGGCGTAAAGACTTTGCAGTTAAGACTGCAAGGGCGCTTGTCCTGTCGGTAGACTTGGTAGCCATTGAAGACCTAAAAGTGCGGAATATGGTCAAGAACCATCATCTAGCCAAGTCAATTAGTGATGCATCGTGGACATTGTTTAGGCAGTGGTTGGAGTATTTTGGGAAGGTGTTTGACGTGCCAGTGATTGCTGTTGCTCCTCATTACACCAGTCAAGATTGCTCTAATTGTGGACAGGAGGTGAAGAAAACTTTGTCCACTCGCACCCATAAATGTCCAAGTTGCGGATACACTGATGACCGTGATGCCAACGCCGCCGTCAATATTTTGATGAAAGCTTTGGCGGGTTTGGCACAACTACCGAGGGGCACTCGGAAAGTCACGTCTGGGGAGAGAATGACCTCTGCTGATAGCGGGAAACCAACTTCAAGTAAGTCGGCTCGACGAACCAGAAAATCTCAGTAGTGATGTTGGGAATCCACCCCCATAATCGCAAGATTTGGGGGTGGAGGATGTCAATAACATGACGTTCTAGCAAAATCTTCTCACTTGACACTCCCCGGCATAAACGCACGGGGATTCTTGGTTCAGCGAGTCCACTTGCATAGAATACCTCGCAGTGTCCTATGTAGAGGTGGGTCTCTCCCCAAGCGTTAACTTCAGGTGTGTCCCGCCTTAGTTGAAGAGAATACTTCAATGTTTGTTTGAACTGGTGACGATTGCACCAAATACTGACTCGTCTATTTCCTGTGAATCTTTTACCTACTTTCAGGGAGGAAACTAGAACAATGAAGTAGAACCGCATAGATTCAATTGCCTTTCTTGAATGACCGTAGGGCTATAGGTTCAGTGTCTACTTTTTAGGTAGCAAATGGGTTTTTAGAGTGATTAGTTACCCTGCCACTAGAATTAGTATAGTACAAGATTGGAGTTTAACTCCCAATTAAAGCAGTCCTGGAAAAATGGGGTTTTAGACCCAAATTTTTGATAAAAACTACATTTTTCCTCCCTTAAGCTAGTCTTTCTAGACTTTCAGGTTTCCGCGAAGCGTGCTCGTAATGCGCCCAAAAATGTGACGCATCAATAAATTCACTTTTGTCCGGATATAAGACACTTTTTTAGGGTATCTACAGTCATTTCATCAAAAGTCAATTCATACTCGTGCTACAGCAAAGCCTATGACTCCTTTAGTACCTCTTATTATGTGGGGCTGTATTCCAGCCGTACTTTATATATTCTCGCGGCTTCCGCCTCAACGGGCGATGGTTATGAGTATGGTTGGAGCGTGGCTGTTTTTGCCTCTAGCAATCTTTAAAGTACCTGGTATTCCACCGTATACCAAGATGGCAGCGACAGGCTACGGCGTTTTGCTCGCAACAATGGTATTTGATGCTGTACGTTTGACTACTTTTAAACCGGGCTTGCTTGATCTACCAATGCTGATTTGGTGTCTATGTCCGTTTGCTTCATCAATCACCAATGACTTGGGCCCCTACGATGGTTTTTCCGCAAGTTTTGCGCAAGTTGTGACTTGGGGATTACCCTATTTTCTTGGTCGAATTTATCTCAACAACTTGGAAGGAATGCGCCAGTTAGCAATTGGTATTTTTGCTGGTGGACTAATATATATTCCTTTTTGCCTGGTAGAAAACGCCAAAGGTCCACTTTTACACCTGATAATTTATGGCTTCAATGCCTTTGAGGACTGGGGACAAGCAAAGCGTTATGGGGGATGGAGACCAGTTGTATTTATGCAACACGGTCTTATGGTAGGTGTATGGATGATGTCTGCTGCGCTGATTGGACTGTGGTTCTGGAAAACTGGAACTCTTAAAAAACTCTGGAACATACCTGTTAAAAGGTTGGCAATTGCGGTAACAATCTCATTTATCTTGTGTTTATCTACTGGTGCTTACATCTTGCTATTATTGGGGCTTCTTATCTTATTCACTGGTAAGTGGCTTCGCACTTCTCTCCCTTTGATAATCCTGATTTCAGGTATTTCGTTTTATTTATATGTAGGTGTGAGCGGAACCTTTTCTAGCAAGGACATTATTGCCGGTATGTCTGTGGTCTTTAGTCCAGATCGGGTCGCTTCCTTAAAGTTTAGATTTGATAATGAAGAAATCTTGGGAGACAAAGCGCGACAAAGGATGCTTTTTGGGTGGGGAGGATTTGGGAGAAATCGTGTATTTGACCAGAATGGTAAAGATATCTCAATCACAGATAGTTTGTGGATTATCGCATTTGGCATCAACGGTGTAGTTGGTTTGAGTAGTTTAACAGCCTCATTTTTCCTCCCTGTTTTGAGCTTTGCCTTAATACGTTATCCAGCTCGTTCATGGTCTAATCCCAAAGTAGCACCGGCGGCAATATTAGCAGTACTTTTAATTTTGTATATGCTGGACTGTGTTTTGAATGCTATGGTTAACCCAATTTTTGCACTCACTTGTGGGGGGTTATCAGGACTTGTTCAGAAAGATACAGAACCCTATGACCGAAAAGCTGTTCGCCCTTCAGCACAAGCGCGTTCCTTGGCTCAATCGAAGTCAAAAGCTGCACCCACAAGGGGACGCAGTTTGTGAAATAAAAATTAAATCAATTTGGATTCAATTATTGGCGAAAAAAGGGTAAATAAAATACATCATACTTGCATCGGTTTAACAATCTGATTCAAAAGTTGGTAATTTTTGAATCAATTCTCTAACCACATCAGTTTTACTCTTACCACATTTTTCAGCATAGGCTTCTACAGCTTGAAATTCTTTCTCCGTAATTTTGACACTGAGACTACGTTTCCCTTGAGAAATCTGTTTTTTGTTGGTGGGCTGTGATTCTACTGCTTCTGCAATGAAATTGGCTGTAATAATATTCCAAGTCCACCCATTACGCTGTACATTGAATCTCCAAAACTGCCCAACAGCATTGCTTGGTAAATTACCTTGAAGGGCCAGAGTAAATGTTGGCTTTTCCCCAGCTGCGGGTAATTCGTTTCGTTTAATAAGTACTGTTACTTCTTGTCCTTCAACATTTTCCACCTGTCCTACTATGCGGAACTTATTTACACCTTTAAGTTTCAGATTTTGAGGTGTCTGTGCTTCGCTCTTCAACTTAACCAAAATGAACCAAGGCGGATTAATACTTGGGTAGCATTTCCAAACTTGAGTAAATTTCAATAAGTTGTCATTAACTCTGAGTTTTGCTGCTACATTATTAGTTAGTTTGGCTGGGATTTTCAGTCCATCATCTGTTAATAAGATGCCCTGAAGAAAGTTTTTTGAACTGGGTTGATAGATGCCACATATTTTTCCCCTAGCGCTATAAGTTATAGGGTCATTGTGTTGTTTAATTTTTTCCATAGAATTTATAGCTCAAACTGCTGCACTATTTCAGCAGATTTTCACAATGCTCAAGGAGTGTTACACTACATACAGTTCCTAACTCCGTACTGGCAGGATTTACCCTGCAATTGGCTTTCATCCCCGGCATAAATGCACGGGGCTTTCAGTCGTTTTTCTTGCAATTAGGATTGGCTTTATTGTGGTCTAAAATTTGTTTTGTTAAAGCTAATTCCTAATTACAGGCTTATCTTGATGATGCTTAGAATTACCGCAAAATACAGCTAGTGTTGCATCAAGTCACTCCAAAGGCAAATCTCTGGTGTTGTCTCGGCGCTTTTCCTGTAACAGTTTTTCCTGTAACAGTTCTTCTAAGTTCTCGTTTCTGAGAACATCCTCAATCATTTCCCTGACCGTATCTGACATTGTTATACCTTTTAGGTAGCAATACAGCTTAAATCTTTCTTTTAGTGCCTCAGGTAATCGAAACCTTAGATAGTCGTCCCTTTCTAGCATTTGTTGCTTCTGGCTATTTCCCATTCTTTAAGTCCCAGATGCGTTAGGTTTAGCTGAATGTTGTGATAACACTCTGCCAAATAATAGCATTGTTTTTTTGTTATTAAGGAACAAATATTGCATTTATTAGTTTTTAGGAGAGTTATAGCAAACGGGAACTCTCAACCCACTCTTTCAGGTCTGGGATGAATCACTTCTCTGTCCCTTTAATGGGAGTTCCCTCAGTGACCTAATGAATTCACGGAGTAGCTCTGTTTTGGTTCTTCCAGTTGCTTCACAGTGAGACTCTAGTAGTTCAAATTCCTGCTCAGTCACTCTGATAGTAATTTCTCTTTTCGTTGCCATAGCTGGTATTTTACTGTACAACACCAGAGTACACCAATTGAGTGTTCAGGCAAGTGCGAAAAATATTGTAATGGGGCATCTTTCTTAACTGTGCTATTTTGTTATTTTGACACTCCGCCGACGCTCAGTACGGAGAATTCTTGACTCATCAGAAAATTTGGGTTTGAAACCCCGTCCTTCACTTGACGGCTTTATAGAACCCATTTGAGATCTATTGTTGTTACCGTAAGACTTGTGCCATATAGATTTCAGAGCTTTTGCCACTATCGCCCTATCATTTCTTGTCTTGTGGCTATTGAGTTATGTGAGACGGCTTGTCTGTCCGCCTTATTTTTTAAGAAAAGATCTCAAATGGGTCCTATATTTAGAATTTGCGCTAAAGTTAAAGAGGTCACTGACCCACCCGCTACGATGGAGACATAAACCCTAACACCAAAGTTGGCGATTCAGAGCAACGGGGAAGAAAAATCGGTAGACCGGGATGCATAGGACGGGGCAATGGTGAACATCCCTTGAATCAAGACAATCAGTCAGAATTCTTTTTTGGATTTCGACACATAAAAACCGCTCTTCTCTAGCGGGGTTAGTCTGTGGAGCGCATGCTTCGCAAACGCTTCGCGCATACGTAAGACCATAAAACTCCTTGTGGGTAGAGGCAGTTGCGATGAAGCAGAAACTCAAATCGTGTTAGCGCAGCGCAATTCGGAGCCCAAGCGTTAGGTTCGGCGTGACGCTGGTTTGGGAATCACCGTGGATGAGAGCCCGGTGAGGATGTCAACCGAATTAGTGGAGTATTAGTCGGCGATTAAAATCGCGTCGTCGCTTTCATCCCCCAGATAAATCAAGGGGACTTTCAGCTTCTAGATTGTCTGTAATTCAATGATACCCAACTATGTAAAGAAAATTAAAACTGTAGACAGAAACAAGACTTTGAGAGTGTTTCGTGATTGCGTTTAGGTGGAGTAACTGTTGCAAACGACCTTTTGTTTTAGGTATTGCTACTCTACTGTTTCCATCATTTTTTCACAAGGTACACCATCAGAATGAGCAGAATAAGTAGTCTTAAATGGGCCTGCATAAAGATTTAATTTTTGCTTTAATACCAGCCAAAAGAAAGAAGGTCCATGTACCAAGTACCTTTTCCATAACCTTTGTGGTTCAGCTAACAATCGATACAACCATTCCATCCCTAACTCACTTACCCACTTAGGTGCTCTTTTTATATTCCCTGCTTCAAAATCGAGAGTAGCACCGATTGCTAGAAAAATCTTGATGTTGGTTAATTGATCTTTGTACTTGTAGATAAATTTTTCTTGTTTAGGAGCACCAACTCCTACCGCCAGTACCGTAGCTCCTGACTGGTTAACAATATCGATTATTTTCAAGCATTCTTCTTCATTTTTTTCAAAGCCAAAAGAGGGAGAATGTGCGCCTACTATAATATCTCTGCCTATTTTTGAGTTAATCTTCTTTTGAGCTGTAAGTGCTACTCCTTCGCGAGCACCCAAAAGAAATATTTTGATATTCCCATTATTTCTGTGATACTCATAAAACGCGGGAAAAAGATCCGAGCCAGAAATTTTTTCCTTAACTGGTGATCCTAAAAAGCGAGATACGAAAAATAGAATTTTACTATCACATAATTTATAGTTAGCTGAACTGTAAGCGATGAAAAAATCTTCATCAGTTTGTAATTTCATCAAATGGTCTACATTAGGCGTGAAGACAATACCACTCTGACAATTTTCGAGAAACTCTAATTCTGTCATATTGTCAATAGACACGTTTAGTAATTCAACTTGACTCATTTGACTTAATCCTACCTTGTATGTATTTTTGAGACTTTTTATAGATGAAATCCCTAATATAAGCCAATGAAACTGTCTACATCATTAAACTCTTGTCTCTACTATACAAAGTTTAACAGTTGTAGAGCCAGTCAAAAAACCTGACTTTACTGTTTTTTAAATTAACTGTAGAAGTAACTTTACTGCTTCTTTAAGTTACTTGGTAGCGTACTGCACAAAGCAGCAATTGGCTATTGACAGGCGTTTCAGGCATTACCTAGACGGAATATCTTTGAAAGAGTGCATTCCTGCTTTGATTTAGTCTTTAGGAAGCGGCTTGAAGCGCTACCAGGAATTCCTTAAGCTTTGCTCTTGAGTATAGCTCTTATTTCGTCTGCATTCGAGGAAAATTCACGCATGCACTACGAGGTAATTTCTTAAGGACACCACTCAAAACTTATTTCGGTCATTCGCTATTATAGCGGTTTGCACTTCGCTTTTTACTGGCAACGCTTGCGCCTGTATTATTCAGATTAAGGCGCATTGGCGTTGCCGTAGTTATGCTATTATCAAGCACTTTTGATACTCACCTAATGGTTGAAGGTAGGGAGGATGTTATTGTAAAAGCTCGTTGGGTGAAAGTGGAGCATCTGTTCGACGTTTTTTTGGCTTTTCGTAATTGTTAATATTCGGTGGTTCTGGTATAAGTAGAAAGCGATTACCCCAGCCACCATTAACATCTTCAGGTCTAGGCTTAGGTGGTGTAGTTTTACCGGTTGGCAAGGAAATGGGAAGGATTTGACTTACCTGGACATATCGTTGACCATCAGCTGTATTGCGTACAAGACGACTGACAAGTTTTATACCCTGTCTCTCTAACTTCCCTTCTAATTCTGGCAAAGAAGCAGTAGGAGCGACAGTAACAAGGAAAGTTACTTCCTTTTCCGGCTTTAACGAGAGTTTAAGTTTCGGTTGCTCTAGTTGCCAAGTTTCTTGGAACTGACCATTTGGTGCAATTTTCCAGAGATTCAGTTTAGCCTCCCATTTACCTTTATTTACCTTGATATCTTCATAGGCAAGAATTGAATAGGTTTGATTTGAACCGAGGTTTTTAGATGGTTGTTCATCAAGCTTTAGATAGCGAATAGCTGCTACTGTGAGGCTAGTCTGGCTGGGAAGATTTGTGTTTCCTGCTACTGTATAAATTCCTGGACTACCTGATGGTGTGATGCTGATATTAAAATCTGCTTTGGAAGATAAGCCTGGTATTAAAAATGGTAATCGCTGTAATATTAATGGCGCCACCTCACAGCCAGTAGTTAAACTTAACAACAAGACAATGCTAACTAACCATTTGAGTGAAGCAGCAGTCTTTTTTGTTAGGAGTTTCTTTATGAAAAGAGAGCCAGACAAAATTTCCATATAGCCTTGAGCAAACCTAGACAATTTACTTGAATCAATCTGTAAACACAAGTCCCTGAATTTTTTTTAAAAGAATAAATGAGAGAACGACTAAAGCTTTATCCAGAAGTGTCTGAGTTTTAGTTTTGCCTTGCTCATTCATTGTTAACCGTTTATAGTTATACCGTTTCTCTATAACAATGCACTTAATAGTCTACGTGGTGCGCTACGCGAAGCGCTTTGCATAGCAGCATAGCGCGGGGAAGAGCTCTTCGAGTTTGTGTAGCCCCAGACTTATAGTCTGTGGGGCAATAAAGTGCATCTTCATATAAAATTGGTATTAAATACCAATACAGTTTTTAGAAAAAAGCTCCAAGATAGTTAAAATTACCAGAAAAAGGTTGACGTATAATAACTACAACCGACCCTGTGTTAGATGCAAGGTTGGGAATTTTTTTCTTAAAGCTTGACTCGACATTAACACATACTCAAATATTTATTGATGGTGAAAGCTGTCTGAATGACAAAACCACGGAAGGTTTTCCCCCTTGACACTCCTCATGCTTAGCAGGGAAATTTTAAAAAGAATGTGACAGTCATCTGCTGTCTTTGTAAATCCCAATTAAAATTTAGGGAAAGAATAATATTGACCCTGTTACTCCATCGGCATAATAAATGTCAAGGCTTTTGAGCATGAGTAGCAAATTCAATTTTGAATCAGCATTTGTGTCCTAAACAAGCTTAATTTATGTAATGATAGCGAAACGAGGGCTTCACTTTTTCTAGGGGGTGAGTAATGCCTGACAGGAGTGACGGCAATACAGCAACAACTACTGAATCGCCAGTCTCTACGACAACAACATGGATAGTGATACCCCTTGACTATTCTTCATTGTGCCTGTTAATAAATCAGCATTATTATAGCCAGCGAAAAAAACTTCATATTTTCTTTATATTCTGAGCGATGGTTTTTCATCAACTATTTATAAATTCAGGCTAAAAAGGAAAGGGGAAACATCCTAACGCAAGTTAGGAGCCTTATAAAGCCGCCATCAAGTTTTATGAAGCCAGTAATTGCCTTGAATCGGCGTTCAGAAATAATCAGGGTCGCAGTTGTAAAGTGAGAGGAACAGATTCCTCTAGGGTAATAAAATTCAGGGATTTTACTGATTGCCATTGCGATTGGGCGTGCTATCTATGTTAGGTAAATAAAATAGGCAATCCAGAAGTCAATCAAGATTAGTTTTGGTTACGTTCTGAAGTACACAGAACAACCAAACAGTACTCGCATGAGTTTTTTCACTTGAGCTATTAATTGCTCAAGAACTGTTCGTTGTCTTCATATTTTTTGACATAGTTAATGAAAAAAAAGAAAACATGACAGCAATGTCAATAAATTTAACTGGCTACAGAGTCAATAAGGTATATATTCTATTCCCCTATCTTTAAGCCAGATGGAACACTTTTCCTGGAAAAGTGTCTGGATATCTAATTGCTTGAATAGCCACGATATCTAGGACTTCCCGGATGCAACAATTATGTCGTGAAAAAAGAAATGCCGACAGTGAAATTTACTAAATTACGCCTATCCGCAACTGTGGTGCTTATATGAGAGACATAAAGCAAAAAGCTAGTAGTACTGATAAGCGAATAACGAGCGCATTAGGGCGGTATGTTTGGCTGAGTTATCTGCTATCTCTGGGAGCAATTACATCTGGAGGACTATCAATTTTTTCGGTAGTTACCATTCTGGGGATCAAACCAGTCCAAGCTAACCTGAAGGAACTATCTGTTAGTCTTCCAGATCAGAAGGTTGAAGAAGAACAATCATTCCCTAACAGTTTAAGATCTTTTACTTCTAAAATTCAGTCTCAATCTACAGGAGATAAATTCACCAGTATTCACGACACTCCTGAAACCGAAGTTGCTACGCTATCGGATTTAGCAACAAAGCCGATGGAGGAAGCAGCACCGCTTCAATTATTTGAGCGTAAAGCACCAGAAAAATTGGCACTGGGAGATAAATTCACCAGTATTCACGACACTCCTGAAAACGAAGTTGCTACGTTATCGGATTTAGCAACAAAGTCGATTGAGGAAGCAGCACCACTTCAGTTAATTGAGAGCAAAGTATCAGAAAAATTGGCACTGGGAGATAAATTCACCAGTATTCAAAACTATCCTCAAGTTGCTAATGGTACGCTACCGTTTTTAACAACAAAATTGGTAGAAGAAGCAACACCGCTTAAATTAATTGAGAGCAAAGTATCACAACGAATGGCGCTAGGGGAGCAACCCACCACTGTTTTACCAGCTTCAACATTCAACGCGACTGGAAAAGTCGAAACTGGCGTATACAAAGGTCCTGGTGCCGCAGCTTTACTACGTCCTAATTCAGTTTCCTCATTTCCACAACAAATAGCACAACAACCAGTACCTCCCACACGAAAAGATAATCCCTTTGCTCCCTCCATTGTTTTCCAAGGTGCTTATGTCTATCAAGGAGACTCATCCGCACGAGCACGATTAACTGGAATTTATCCAGTTTCACCTAATGCGTTGTTTGGTGGAACTGTTGATTTAGGAACGGGTCCTGATTTTTCTGATTCGCAAGCGGGTTCATTAAGGATTAGCGAACTGTATTTTACAGGTTCTCTTCCTAGTATGCCGAGTCTGCGCATGACGGTAGGTTTGGTAGATTTGACATCTTATTTTGACCGAAATAGCTTTGCTAAAGATGTCACGACTCATTTCTTTAATCCCGTTTTTCAGACAAATCCAGCACTTTCGACGACGGGGATTGCTTCTCGTCCAGCAGTGTTACTGAATTGGAATATTACTGACAATATTGAAGCGAAAGCTGCTGCTTTTTCCTCTTCTGAAAGCATTGGAGATTTTGGTCTTAATGGCTTCGCTGGAGAGTTAGGTTTCCGACATGGGAATGGTATTATTCGCGCTACCTATGCTTCTGACCGAGATGTTGACAAGAATGGCTTTAAGGAAATCTACGGTTTGAAGCGGAATAATGGGGAAATTGGTCCCAGGTCTTCTGACCGCGAGAGTTCTTACGGAATTAATGGCGAATATTTCATTCCTGGGTTGAAGATGGGGTTATTCGGTCGTTATGGACACTATGAAAATACTTCCCTAGGTAAGGGAGGAAATACTTACAGTGTAGGCTTGAACTTCTTGGATTTGTTCATGCGAAATGATCGCTTTGGCTTGGGGTATGGTCGAGATTTGTCTAACGACGATTTGCGGCGTTTAGCGGGAAATAAAGTACCGGATGTGTGGGAAGCTTTCTACGATTTTCGCATTTCACCAATTCTCCGAGCAGGTGTAACTCTACAAGCGCGGGAACAGTTTTCGGACATTGTTGCTGGATTCAGGGTGAAGACTGAATTTGATGTGACTTCACTTCTTGGGGGGAGAAAGTAGCATGAAGGATTTTCGTTTTTCTGCTTGGGGGAAAAATTCCCAACGTTTGCTATTGCTGTTATGTTTGGCTTCAGGACTGACTGTTTTTCAAGTTGATGCGGCCTTTTCTCAAGTCACGAATGCGGTACGACGGGGACAAACACTGTTACAACAAGGGTTGGCGAATGATGCGATCGCTGCTTTTCGTGCAGCCCTTGCTGCTTCTCCTCAATCTCTAGAGGCTAAGTTAGGTCTCGCCCAAGCTTATCAAAAAGCAGGAAAGGATGCTGAAGCTTGGACAGCTTTCCAACAAGTACTAGCGCAAGACTCCAATAACCAAGTTGCGCTTCGGGCTGTGGGAGCTTTGGGAGGTTATCGCCAAGAATGGCAAATTGGAGGAATTTCCGCACTAAATACTTTATTACGACTTTCTCCCAACGATTTACAAGCTCGTGCTCAACGTGGTTTGCTTTTAGGTTACCAAGGACGTTATCAAGAGTCTTTCGCTGATTATCAAATTGTACTCAGAAGTAACCCGACTCCAGAAGCTCTCCTTGGTGCTGCTCAAATTTATACCTACAGTGGAGACAGTCAACAAGGACTGGCTCTATTTAAGCGTTACCTAGCGACTGGTAAAACTATTCCTATTTATACAACAACAGCTTATGCGCAAGCGCTGCGGGAAACTGGAAATGTCAGTCAGTCGATACAGGTACTGAAGACACAGCTAAGCGTACCCAATAAACCCAGTTGGTTGGATGCGGAGATGCGTTCATCTCTGGCGATTTCTTATCAAGCAAATGGTCAATTAAAGGAAGCTTTGGCTGTAATTGCTCCTTTGCGAGGAAAAAAAGAGGCTAGCTTATTTCTAGCACGAGCGCTTTCAACCATTGGACGCCGTGAGCGCAATACCGAACTTTATCGAGAAGGCGTCACTGTGTATCGTCAGGTTTTAGCTTCTACGACCCAGCCTACTCCTTCCTTGATTCGGGAAATAGCTGATGTGTACAGCGAATTACCTTCAGAACGTTCTGCAGCGTTGGAACTTTACGAACGTCTGTTGACGGTACAACCCAATGATAAGTTGGTTTTGACCAAGCAACTGATGTTACAGCGTCAGTTAGGTAAAATCTCCCAAGCAGACTTGACAAATCGCCTACTTTCTGCATTCCAACCGCTACCAAGTAATCCAGCAGAATTAAGGGCACTAGGACAAGCTTTGTTACAACTAGACCCTCCGGAACCGTCACTTTTACCGATTTATCAAGGTTTGTTGACATCCGGAATCGATATGCCATTTTTAAACTTCCGAGTAGCGCAAATCTTGCTGGAACGTAAGGAACTAGCAGGAGCACGGCGTTCTCTGGAAGCTTATAAAGCTACCAAAATGGGCGCTTCTGACTTAGCGACAGATTTGCTGTTGGCTGATATTTTCCGACAGGAGGGGAATTTAGAAGCTAGTGCTCAGGCTTATCAGAATTTGATTACTGGCAATGCTAGTAAAGAGTATAAATTGATTGCGCTGCGTTCCTTGGCGGGAATACGAATGTCTCAAGGACGTGCCGAAGATGCGATCGCTCTCTATGACCAATTACTCCAACAAAATCCTAACGATATGCGTACAGCCTTAGCAAGGACAAGCGTTGCTTACCAAGCCAAGCGCATATCCCAAACAGAAGCAGAAACTTTCCTAAACCGCTACTTACAAAATCAATCCTTAACCGACGCACCACCGGAGTTAATTAATCTAGTAGCTTCTCTTCCTCCGACATTGGAAAGGGAGTCGCTATATGAACAACTGCTGAAAGTCGTTCCTGATAACACACTCTTACAGTTACGACGGCTACAGGTGCTAGCAGCGCGGGACCCAGCAAAGGCAAAACTGGAAGTACAAGAGTTAATTAACAGGAATCCTAATAACATATCAGCGTACTTTTTACAAGGAGAATTAGCTCAAGCTTTAGGGGATTTTGAACTGGCTAGTGTTGCTTATTCCAGCATTTTAAAACTACAGCCGGACAATGCAGGAGCGCTAATGGCCCTGGGAGGAGTGCGCTTTAACCAGAAGCGATTTGCTGAAGCCAGAGAAATTTATAACCAGGTACTGAAGCTGAATCCAAAAGAGTCGATGGCGCTGAGGAACTTGGCTGAACTGAGTGTAGTACAGGATCAACGTTTTGAAGCGTTGGACAGGTTCAAGAAATTGTATGCAGAACAACAGCTTACAGGTTCAGCAGATCCAGAGTTTCTAGTCCGGATACAGAAGTTAGAGGTAGATATTTTGAAACGGCGAGGTTTTCAACCTTATTGGGAACGCTACTAATCCGGATAGGTAGTTGGGAATGGGGAATAGGGATTGGGTATTGGGGATTGGGTATTGGGGAATATTTACCCCATCTTCTCCATCTCTAGGACGGGTAATGTTCGAGAAATTGGCGGTACGTACCATCAGATTATCTTCTAAACCTGTTCCTACATTACTACTCCTGAAGAGGGCGGTTTTTGTTGATAGGTTGGCGGTACATACCGTCAGGTTATCTTCACGCACCCGCTCCTACATTACTACCCATCTCCCTAATCTTCCCCATCTCCTCCTCTCCCTCATCCTCCGTCGGACTTCACCACCCCTGAGTCATGAAACGCTTTCTTGCACGAATATTTGCTTATCTACCCGACCTCAGCCGACTGAAAATTGTTGGCTCTCGATTCTCCCTACCCTCATTAAAACAGAGGGGAAAGCGGCGACTTCGTACCAACAGAAAATTTTTCGACAACATCAAGCAATTTTTCCTAGTATTGTTATTGATATTCTGCTGTGCTCTCTGGTTTGGAGCGACAAACAAGGAAAACGTTCTAGCTCAAAGCGAAGCACCTTCCTCAGATGCGCCGACAGACCCAGCTTCCTCAACCGGTACCCTGCGGGATAGCGTTCTCCAGGAAAGAAAAGAAAGAGGTTCTAGAGAAGACAACCCTGACGCTGGTGCTCCACCTTTTTCAGCGCGAGAACAACAACAAGAAGCCAATGAGCTCAAAGCGCCAGAATTAACGCCTGGTTCAGGTAAGCAGTATGTTCTGGAGTTTAATCGTAGCCCAGTAGTAGGTACACGACTGAGTTTGCGGGGTATTTATGACGAAGCGCGGGTTGGGTTCACTCGTCCTAACGACTGGGAGCTAAAATCTGCCAGAGTTCAGTTACGCTATCGTCATTCTCCAGCACTCTATGCGACTCGCTCCAACCTGACAGTACTGATTAATCAAGTCAGCGTAGGTACCGTCCCTCTCAACCGCAAGCGAAATGAAATTGGGAGTGAGGTGTTTAATATTCCTCTCTCAGCAATTCAAAACTATAACGAGTTGACAGTTGGAGCCCTGCAAAATAATTCTCCCACCTGTACCCAAGACCCCTATGACCCTTCCCTGTGGACAGAGGTTTTGCCAGATTCAAAGATTGTACTGACTTATGCGCCCAGAACAATTCCCCTAGACTTCAATCGCTTTCCTTACCCAATTTTTGACGAACTAAGCTTAGAACCCAATCGGGTCGCATATTTACTACCTAAGAAGGTTGACGATACTTGGCTGAGTGCTACGGCTCGTTTCCAGGCGAATTTAGGGCGTTTGGCCGAGTTCCGTAGATTGGAAACTCGGTTGGTGAAGGAAGTTGAAGACGTAAAAGGTATAACAAAATCCGGTTCCACCGAACGGATGGTAATTATTGGCACACCAGCGCAACAGCCAGAACTCTTGAACTTTAAATTACCAAAGCCCTTAAGCTGGGGTTCTGCTGGGGGAGCCATCGCCGAAGAAGCACCCCCTACCGAGAAAAAGACAACTCCAAGTTCCAAAGGTCCTCAAATTCTGGATGAAAAGGGAAGGCCCTTGTCACCGGATATTGGAGTTTTGGTACTAACGAGTTCCACTAACAAAAATCCAGTATTAATTGCCACAGGGAACGGACCTGTAGGAGTAGCTAAAGCAGTACAGTTTTTGGTGCAGCGTAAAGACCGTCAAATCAGTACTGGTCAGTTAATTGTAGTAAAAGATTTGACACTCGTACCTACTCCTAATTCTCGCGATTGGCCGGGATATTTGCCTATGGTGGATAACTTTAAGCTGAGCGACCTCAAAACTCGCAGCAACCAATTATACAAGGATGTCACGGTTCGAGGTTCTGATGCTCCGCCAATTGAAGTGGATTTCCGGGCGTTACCGGATGATAAGTTTGTGTCAGGTAATTCGATGACACTTTCTTTCAGTTACGGTCCGCAGGTGAATGCCAAGACTTCGCTGGTGGAGGTTAAACTTGATGGTTTGGCACTGTTGGGAAAACGCTTGTCCTCTATTGATGGGGGAAATAAGGAAAAGCTGAAGATTGCTTTACCAGAAGACTTAATCAAACCTACTTCCAAGCTGTCCGTAGATTTTCGTCTGGATGCGAGGGAGCGCCGTTCTTGCAGTCGGGTGACAGACCAACAACTTTGGGGTACAATGCACGCGGATACGAGCTTTGAGTTAAAGCGGGCAAGTACGGTGCAGCTACCCGATTTGAAGCTGTTGCAAACTGGTTTTCCTTTTACTGCTCCTCAAGATATATCCAGCACGGCTGTGGTTTTGCCAAAGGTTCCTTCAGTTCAGGAACTGGGTACCTTACTGGAATTCAGCAAAAGATTGGGCAGGATTAGCAAAGCTGATTCGCTGCAGTTCGAGGTTTATACTGTAGATAATTTACCAAAGGAACAGCGCGTCAAACGTCATTTAGTTGGGATTGGGACACGGAAAAATTTTCCTTTCCCCGAAGTATTAAAAACCGGAGACTTTGACTTAAAAGAGCAACTAATTCGTCAGCGTAATGCTAGCGAAATTCAGACAAATCCCGATAACGACGGTGTGATTAAAGAGGTTATTTCTCCCTACAGTGGCGACCGGGCTTTACTTGCTCTTACCAGTCAGACTGATAAGGGATTGGAACAAGTGCAAAGCTTGCTGCGCTTGGATTCTTTGTTCTTCCAATTAAAGGAGGATACGGCCTTGATCAGCGCCAAAGATGCTAATCCTGATACTTCAGATCCAAATTCTTATGCCCTTGAATTTTTACAACGGGAAAAGAGAGTTAAAATCGATAAAACACCATTATCAAATAAGTTCTTCCAAGTTCTTGCCAGTAGTTGGTTACTGTTAGGTCCAGCCCTGATTGCTTCAGGAATTATTCTCTATGGAGTAATTCAGCTATTTCTCAAGCGAATTTCCGGAGAAAAAAGCTAATTTAATGTAGAACAGACGTCCTGCATTTCATTGCTTATTAGTCATTAGTCATTGGTGACCGGTCATTGGTCATTGGTCAACAAACAACTAACAACCATAAAGGTGTGTGAGAGTAGCTAGTTTTCTAGCAAGCAATAATTTATGTAGCCAGCCCTACCCAAAAATAATGTTCTTTTATCACTTTCGGATAAAAAAAAGATTTGGCGAGGATGCAGTCAACGAAAAATCCAGGTTTTACTCCAAAGTGACGGAAGAGGGTTAACGATTGACAACTGACAACTAACAACTACCAACAAACAACTGACAAAAAATGACCGTCACCTCCTCAAAAGCTAGGTCAGAAACCACCACTACAAAAAAGCGCATTGGGCTTTCCCCAAAACAGCGAGAACAGCTAATTACCTGGGTAGTCGAAGCTATACCCAACACATTTGACTATATATTCCAATGGTTAGGGGCCCGTCCACTGTTTTTGCTAATCATGTCACTGTTATTGCTGCTGACACCACTGATTACAGCACGTCCGGGGATTTGGCAACAGGGATTTGTTGCAGCAATGCTGATTGCAGTGGGACGCTTAGTGCTTCAAATGGAGGAACAAAACCCAAAAAAGAAAGTGAGTGAGTTCCTTCACTTGTTTTTGTGCGTACTCAGCATCATGACCACCCTGCGCTACCTGTATTACCGCACCAGCTACACCCTAAACTTTGACGACTGGGTAAATGGTTTTTTCTGCGTGCTATTGTTTGTAGCGGAACTGTACGCGATCGCTACTCTCTTACTCGCCTATTTCCAAACTCTTAAAATTAAAGACCGCACCTTCGTTGACTTAGCAAATTTCCCTGAAGAAGACTGGTTTAATGTAGACATTTACATCCCCACTTACAACGAAGATGTAGAAATCGTCAGAAAAACGACCCTCGCAGCGATCGCCATTGACTACCCAACTGACAAAAAAAAGGTCTATGTTTTAGACGACGGTAGAGCAGAAAAATACAAAGCCAGACGAGAAGAACTACGCCAGATGTGTGAAGAACTGGGCGTAACTATGCTAGTACGGGATAATAACGACCACGCCAAAGCTGGTAACATCAACACTGCTTTTAAGCGCACCGAAGGGGAGTTAGTGCTGATTCTAGACTGCGACCACATGCCAGTCAAGCACTTTTTGAAGCATACCGTTGGCTTTTTCTTCGACAAAAAAGTAGCATTCGTTCAGACACCTCACTGGTTCTATAATCCCGACCCTTTTGAACGTAACCTGCTTACTGGAGGAAAAATTCCAGTGGGTAACGAGTTGTTTTATAAGGTACTGCAAAAAGGTAACGACTTCTGGAATGCCTCCTTTTTCTGCGGTTCAGCAGCAGTCATTAGAAAAGAGTACGCATTACAAGTGGGAGGAATTGCTACAGAAACTGTAACAGAAGATTGTCACACGGCTTTCCGATTACACTCTCTGGGCTACGAATCAGTCTACTATGACAAAATTATGGTAGCGGGATTAGCACCAGAAAAGTTTTCTTCCTATGTGGGTCAGCAGGTCCGCTGGGCGAGGGGAATGGCACAAATCCTACGACTTGAGAATCCCTTAATCAACCCCAAGCTGAACCTAACTATTCCTCAGCGCATTTGTTACTTCAGCGCCACATCTCACTTTTTCTACGGATATCCCCGTCTGATGTATGCGCTAGCACCACCACTCTTCCTGCTATTTGGTATTAACTCGGTCAAGGGACTGGGACTAGAAACTTTATTTTACGCTCTGCCTCACATTATTTTGTCGATGCAGACGAACCACATTCCTTACAAGCATGTTCGCTTTTCTTTCTGGAACGAAATCTTTGAGTTTTCCATGTCTTTTCAGGCGGGAATTGTGACATTGTTGGCGTTATTTAATCCGAAATTGGGTTCCTTCAACGTTACAGATAAGGGAATTTCTGTTACCAAGCGCAGTTTTGATTTCGACTCAGTACGATATTTGGTGTTTGTCAGTGCGATTTCGGCCGCGTCTTTGATTGCGATACCTTTTTGGTTGTATCTCAGTCCAGAAGACACCCAAGCTGTAATGATTAATACCCTATGGTGTGTGTTCAATTTGTTCTTGCTTTTGGCTGCTTGTCTTGTTGCTTTTGAACAACCGCAGCTACGACGCACTCACCGTATGCCTAGGAAACTGACTGCCATCATACACGTCCACAATCAAAGTTGGACGGGGAAAACTCTTGATATTAGCGAAAGTGGCGCTCAAATCCTTTTGGATGAATGGCCAAATATTTCTGAAGATATCAGGGTAGAGTTGGTGGGAGATTATGGTGCGCGGGTGCTGTTGGAAGGGAAAGTGATTAGGGCGATCGCTACTAGCAAACTTCAAGCTAGGTTGTTTGTTGACTTCGTAGACATTACTCGCTCACAGCTAGACGACTTGACTTTGGTGATTTTCTCTGATGTGAAGGAATGGTATTCCCAGCACAGAACTGAAGCGGACAAACCGCTAGAGTCGCTGAAGTTTATTGTTACCAGTATGGGCCGAGTTTTCCGGGAATTCCGACCGGCGACGGGGGTGAAAGTCCGCAAGCAAGTACAGGCTGTAGCACAGTTGTATTGGGAGCACTGGGAAGGTCAATCTTTTACTGCAAAAGTGACGGAAATTGGTTCAGGAGATTTGAGATTGGAGTTAGATGGTAGCCAGATTTTCAATTTACAGGAAATGCAGCAGTCGCGTCCTACCATTGGTCTGCTAATTAGTCAAGAAGCAGATGACCCACAACCTCAAAGTTTGTTAGCTCAAGTTGAGTCTATAGAGGAACTGGCAAGTTCTCAATACAGCAAGCCGCAGGAAACAATTCTTGGTGTTCAGCCAATTCCAGTTGCTATTGAATTGAGTTTTCCTGAGTCTTTAAAACGACAGCAACAATCCAAAGTTAAGCGATTGCTAAAGACTCTTAAATAACTGTCCAATTTGAGATTTTGGGTTGCTGATTTTGGATTATTTGGAGTAGAAGCGGGTTGAGAAACCAGCCCGTACAGTTACAGCAGATTGTAAGTAGGTAGAGTACACCTGTATGGGTTCTCGCATTCGGGGATTAACAAGAGTGGATCTACCAAAAATTGACTGTCCGAATGCTAGCGTCGTGCCGAACCTAACGGTTCCGCAACGGTTCCGCAACGATGAAAACCTCTACCCCTAATCCCGGTTGCTGTACTTCATAAACCTGCAATCCGCTATATCTGTTGTCAGTTGTCTTTTGACTAATGACTAAAATTATAAATTCCAACTCTAGTGAACCTTGGAAAGATACAGCGGCTTTCAAATGAATGGAGTACAGTCAGACTTAACCCCAAAAGGGTTACCTATAATTTACAGCGGTTCCCGCTGTTATGCAGTACAATAAGTAATCATAAAATATCAATTTGTCCTCAAAACTAATGAAAGCCTATTCGCTCGATCTTCGAGAAAAAATAGTGACTGCACATTTGGCAGAAAAGATGTCAATTAGGAAAGTAGCCACCCGGTTTTCTGTCAGTAAAAGTCTAGTTCAAAAATAGGCACGAGCAACAACAAACTGAGGGAAATTTACAACCGAAATCGAGAGGGAAACCCCAATTCAGTCATCTGACAAGCGCGGAAGCAGAAGTCAAAGCACTGGTGGCAGAGCATCTGGATGCTACTCTGGTCGAGTTGTGTGAATTATTTGCTATTAAGACCGGAAATTGGGTGAGTCGGACAGCCATGTGTCGCTATTTACAAAAATTAGGACTCAAGCGAAAAAAAAACCTGGTACAGTAGCCAAGCCGCGACAGAAAGAGTCCAAAAATTAAGAGTAGAGTATTGGGAAAAGATTAAACATATCGAGCCAGAAAACCTCGTATTTTTGGATGAAACCGGGATTCTACTGGGTTTGAACAGAACTCATGCTCGTTCACAGCCGGGAACAAGAGTAACTGAACTTAAACCATTTTATCGAGCCGCCAAAGTCACCGCGATTGGCGCAATTAGTATTAACAAAGTACTGGCATTGATGACCATGAATGAGTCAATGGATGGACGGGCTTTTGCTGTATTTATTGAGAAATTTTTATGTCCTCAATTATGGGCTGGAGCGGTAATAGTGATGGATAATTTACCCGCTCATAAAATAGCATCTATTGTACCGATGATTCAAGCTGTAGGTGCGAGTGTTATTTGTTTATCGACCTACTCTCCAGATTTTAATCCTATTGAGCTTTGGTGGTCCCAACTCAAATCCTTTTTGCGAAGCTTCGCTCCCACTACCACCTCTATGATTGATAGAATCATTGCTGTTGCCCTCGATTTAATCAATCCTCTACATTTAAGAAATTGGTTTGCTAGTTGCTGTTACTGTACCTCTTAACAGCGGGAACCGCTG
>JAYFMV010000073.1:0-34495 GCA_042408245.1 Potamolinea sp. | reverse complement strand
GTTTAGATTTCTCCAAACCTGTGGATGTTTATTTCTATGAGCCAAATTCTAAAACATCAATGGCTTTGGTGGATGCAGTTGTTTCCCTGACTGGATTTGCTTTGGTCGGTGGTCCAGCAAGACAAGACCATCCTAAAGCTATTGAATCACTAAAACGCTTGAATCGCCCCTACATGGTGGCGCTACCCTTGGTGTTTCAAACTACTGAGGAGTGGGAAGATAGCGATTTGGGGCTACATCCGATTCAGGTAGCTTTGCAGATTGCGATTCCTGAGTTAGATGGAGCGATTGAACCTATTATCGTATCTGGACGCGATGGAGCGACAGGGAAGGCGATCGCACTTCAGGATCGGATTGAGGCGATCGCGCAACGTGCGATGAAATGGGCTAATTTACGTCGCAAACCAAAACTTGAGAAGAAAGTCGCAATTACCGTTTTCAGCTTCCCACCAGATAAGGGAAATGTAGGAACAGCGGCCTATCTGGATGTGTTTGGTTCCATCTACAAACTCATGGAAGCATTGAAGCACAACGGTTACGATGTGCAAGATTTACCAGAGACAGCCGAATTACTGATGCTTGAAGTCATCCATGACGCCCAAGCGCAGTACAGTAGTCCAGAACTGAATATTGCTTATCGGATGTCTGTACCTCAGTATGAGGAATTGACACCTTACTCGACACGGTTAGAGGAAAATTGGGGAGCACCTCCAGGACATCTCAACACCGATGGACAGAATTTGCTAGTTTACGGGAAGCAATTTGGTAATGTCTTCATCGGTGTACAACCGACATTTGGTTACGAAGGTGATCCAATGCGCTTGTTGTTCTCTCGTTCAGCTAGTCCTCATCACGGATTTGCCGCATATTACACCTATTTAGAACAAATTTGGCAAGCAGACGCCGTTTTACACTTCGGTACTCACGGTTCCTTGGAATTTATGCCCGGTAAGCAAATGGGAATGTCTGGGGAATGTTATCCAGATAACCTGATTGGTTCAATTCCCAATTTGTATTATTATGCAGCGAATAATCCCAGTGAAGCGACGATTGCTAAACGACGTAGTTATGCTGCGACAATTTCTTATCTGACACCACCGGCTGAAAATGCTGGTTTGTATAAGGGTTTGAAAGAGTTGAGTGAGTTAATTGCTTCTTACCAAACTCTCAAAGATACCGGACGCGGGATTCCGATTGTGAACACAATCATGGATAAGTGTCGCTTGGTGAATCTAGACAAGGATATCGCTTTACCTGAGCATGACGCTATTCAGATGAATGCTGAGGAAAGGGATACCTTGGTAGGTTTGGTCTACAAGAAGCTGATGGAGATTGAAGCACGATTGTTACCATGTGGGTTGCATGTGATTGGTAAACCACCAACTGCAGAAGAAGCGATCGCCACTTTGGTAAATATTGGTAGCTTAGACCGTCCTGAAGACGAAATCCAAAGCTTACTCAGAATCATCGCTAACAGCGTCGGACGGAACATCGATGAGATTTACCGTAACAACGACCAAGGCTTCTTGGAAGATGTGCAGTTGTTGCAAGATATCACCATGGCCACTCGTGCTGCTGTCTCCGCATTGGTTCAAGCGCAAGTTGATGCAGAAGGGCGAGTTTCCAAGGTTTCCAAGCTTAATTTCCTGAATATGGGCAAAAAAGAGCCTTGGATTGAATCCTTACATCAACATGGTTACAACAAAGTTGACTCACAACTGTTGAAGCCATTATTTGAGTATCTGGAATTTTGCCTACAACAGATTGTCGCTGATAACGAATTGGGTGCGATGCTACAAGCATTAGAAGGGGAATATGTGATTCCTGGCCCTGGAGGAGATCCGATCCGTAATCCTGATGTACTTCCTACCGGTAAGAACATTCACGCTTTAGATCCACAATCTATCCCGACAACTGCTGCTATCAAGTCAGCAAAAATTGTCGTAGATCGACTGCTTGATCGTCAACGGATGGAGAATAACGGCAATTATCCAGAAACGATTGCTTGTGTACTTTGGGGTACAGATAACATCAAAACTTACGGTGAATCTCTCGCTCAAATTATGTGGATGGTAGGGGTAAATCCTGTACCTGATGCTTTGGGACGAGTGAATAAATTGCATCTGATTCCTCTGGAAGAATTAGGTCGTCCTCGGATTGATGTTGTGATCAATTGTTCTGGTGTCTTCCGCGATTTGTTCATCAACCAAATGAACTTACTCGACCAAGCTGTAAAAATGGCTGCAGAAGCAGATGAACCATTGGAAATGAACTTTGTGCGTAAACACGCTTTACAGCAAGCAGAGGAAATGGGAATTAACCTGCGTCAAGCAGCGACTCGTGTTTTTTCTAATGCGTCTGGTTCCTATTCTTCTAATATCAACCTCGCAGTAGAGAACAGTACATGGGAAAGCGAATCTGAGTTACAGGATATGTACTTGGCCCGGAAATCCTTTGCGTTCACTTCCGATAATCCAGGAACAATGGAACAGTCACGGAAGATATTTGAAACAGCCTTAAAAACTGCTGAGGTTACGTTCCAGAATCTTGACTCTTCCGAGATTAGCTTGACCGATGTTTCCCACTATTTCGACTCTGACCCCACTAAGATTGTGGCGACTCTGCGGGATGATGGTAAGATGCCAGCGTCTTATATTGCGGATACGACAACAGCAAATGCTCAAGTCCGTACTTTATCAGAAACCGTGCGTTTAGATGCGCGGACAAAGCTACTCAATCCCAAGTGGTATGAGGGAATGCTAAGTCACGGTTATGAAGGTGTACGAGAACTTTCTAAGCGCTTAGTAAATACAATGGGTTGGAGTGCAACTGCTGGTGCTGTTGATAACTGGATTTACGAAGATACGAATACTACGTTTATTCAGGATGAAGAAATGCGTAAGCGGTTGATGAACTTGAATCCTCATTCTTTCCGCAAGGTTGTTTCGACTTTGTTGGAAGTGAATGGTCGTGGTTATTGGGAGACAAGTGAGAGTAATTTGCAGATGTTGCGTGAGTTGTATCAGGAGGTTGAGGATCGGATTGAAGGAATAGAATAGAAGTGTCATAGTAGGGCAGGCAAGATGCCTGCCTTATTTGTATCAGAAAGCAGAAGATCCGATTGATAGAATAGAAGTACAAGAAACCTGGTTACTCTTCCCCTCCAACTTTTCCAAGGTGTCATGACAGCATTAACTCTTGACCTTAGATCAATTAAGCTGACAGACGAGCAATTTTTCCAACTCTGTCAGGACAACCGTGATTTGAGATTTGAACGCAACGCCAAGGGAGATTTAATTATTATGTCACCAACTGGAGGAGAAACCAGCAACAGTAATGCTGGACTCACAGCTCAAATTTGGATTTGGAACGAGCAAAATAAACTGGGTAAAGTTTTCGATTCCTCGGGTGGATTTAAACTACCTAATGGAGCAGATCGTTCTCCTGATGCTTCTTGGGTAAAAATGGAACGTTGGAATGCTTTAACTGCTGAAGAACGAACAAAATTTATTCCCTTGTGTCCTGATTTTGTAGTTGAGTTACTTTCTCCGAGTGATAGTTTGAAAGCGACTCAGGATAAAATGCAGGAGTATCGAGAGAATGGTACTCGTTTAGGCTTTTTAATTAATCGTAAAACTAGGCAAGTAGAAATTTATCGCCAAGGACAAGAAGTTGAAGTATTAGAAAATCCAGTGACTTTATCGGGTGAAGATGTATTACCTGGTTTTGTGATGAATCTTGCATCAATTTGGTGACAGTGAAATATTAGAAAGTAATACTAAATTTGTAATAGTGTTCCCATGACTTCTGCTATCAACCCACCAACCACAACTAAAGCTCTACCTGACCATACTCAATTACCAGAATCAGATGGTACTTTTGTGAAAAATTTTCAGGAGCATCCGCAAAGCATTCTCTTAACAGATTCGATTGAACCTGTACTTCAAAAACGTCATACTGATGGACAATATTGTATCGGTCAAGATTGTGGAATTTACTGGCGTTTAACTGACCCTCCAGAACGTGGAGCAGAAGCACCTGACTGGTTTTATGTACCGAATGTACCAGCAACACTCAATGGTCAATTTAGACGTTCTTATGTATTATGGCAAGAACTGATTGCACCTTTAATTGTGATGGAGTTCGTATCAGGAGATGGCTCTGAGGAACGAGACAAAACCCCTCTATCTCTAACTGACCAAGAAACACAACAGAAACCAGGTAAATTTTGGATTTATGAACAAGTGATTCGTCCAGCGTTTTACGGAATTTATGAAGTCAAGCGTGCCAGCATTGAAGTGTATCATTTAGTGGATGGTGAGTATCAGTTATTAGCAGCAAATGAACGAGGTCATTATTCAATTTCACCCTTAAAAGTTGAGTTAGGAATTTGGCAAGGTTACTATCAGAATATAGAAATACCTTGGTTACGTTGGTGGGATGAGCAAGGAAATTTGCTGTTGACAGGTAAGGAAAGAGCAGAACAAGCAGAACAAAGAGCCGAGCGGTTGGCGGCACAATTACGAGCCGCAGGAATTGAACCAGAAGTGTAAATAAACACGACAAGGAATAGAATATAAGTATCAAAAACCAGGTTTTTATTCCCCTCAAACCTTGATAATTTGCCATGACAGCCTTATTGGGTTGGTTAATTGATTTAGAGACTCAGAAAGTCGAAATTTATCGCCAAGGACAAGAAGTTGAAGTATTAGAAAATCCAGTGACTTTATCGGGTGAAGATGTATTACCTGGTTTTGTGATGAATCTTGCATCAATTTGGTAGCAATTAATAAAAGTATTTCACTACTGACAGTACTGGGATATCCCATACTTGTGGAGGAAAACTCCTGTTATATCGACTTTGTATAGGGCTAAGATGTTTTTTTAACGCAGAGAGCGCAGAGAGGGGAACGCAGAGAAACGCAGAGTTTTTAAATAATATTTAAAGGTAGGTTGAGTTTCATTTTTAGTTGGGAGGAAATAAGTTTATTTGGATTTTCGTCTACGTGAACACAAGCAAATATTTGTTCTTTCAATTGATGAGCAATTTCAGAAACCATAGGAATACAAACCGAGTTTCCGATCTGTTTGTAACATTCACCTAAATTGTCGTGTGTTTTAAAATCATCAGGAAACCCCATAATTCTGTAACATTCTTTAATCGTCAATTTACGAACAGCATTTTCTTCAGGGAGATAAATAAAGAATCGACCGGAGGTTTCTTGAGAAGGTATCGTCGGATGTACACCTTCTACGGAATAAATTCTATTCGGTTGACGATGAACCCTGGATAAATGGTTAGTATTGGGTCTAACTCCTTTCTTCCAAATACTTTTATTATTCCGATATCCCACAAAAACCAATCCTGATTGCTGCTGCTTAGGTTCATCTATTAAGGTATAGCTTTCGGGTTCTAAGTATTCAAAATCCCCAGACTGGCACAGAAAATCTTTTAATTTGGGTACGGTAGAATTGACTCTCAGTTTTTTAAAGTTAAATTGTTTATTTTTTGTAGCAATAATGATGATTCGTTCCCGATTTTGCGGAACTCCGAAATCTTTAGAGTTAAGCAGTTGGTAATTAACTTGATATCCCAAATCTTGTAAAGAATATAAAATTACCTCAAGAGTTTTACCGTGGTCGTGATGCATCAAATGCTTGACATTCTCCAATAAAACGACCGAAGGCTTTTTTGCTTCGATGATTTCACAAACACGAAAAAACAATGTCCCTCGTGTATCCTGAAAACCTTTCCTCTTACCGCATATACTAAAAGGCTGACAAGGAAATCCTGCTGTTAAAATATCAAAGCTAGGAATAGTCTTAATATCTATTTGTGTAATGTCGCTTACAGGTTTTTTTGCAAAATTATTAAAATATACTTCCTGGCATTTTGGGTCAATTTCACAGGAATACACACATTCATAACCCATTTTTTCAAAAGCAATTCTAAACCCACCAATACCAGCAAATAAATCAATAAATTTAAGCTTGTCCACTCTTGTTTTTTGTCAAATTTTATTGTCTCATTATAAAACATGGGTACATGATTCACCTCAAAAAGGTGAAAATGCTCGACTGCGCGAGTTTAGGGAATGAGTGCGACAACAGCTACCAAATCAGTAAAACGAGTTTGTTCTAAATTTGGAAGCATTTGGTAACTGCTAAGCTGACCCAGCAGAAATAAACCAGATAGTTATTATTATCATTATTAACCAGAAAAGGAATCCGATATCACTAGCATATTTTTTCAAGATGTAAATTTCGCCATTCCTATAGTAGAGTCCCAAAAATCTATTCGTCCTGATGAAATTAAGAGTAGATAGAGACTGATCATCTATTGATTTTTTTATATAACCACAAGAAATTAGATAAACAAATATAAGTCCTGTACGATAGAATACAAAGACGAATAAAGGTTCTAGAACAACCTGTAATAATCCCAAGATTATTTGTATGATTACTTCCATTGGTTGATCCTTAAAGAAGAACAGCCTGACCAGATTGTTACTGCTGAAACTGCCAATCTAACATCTAGTCGAACTAAACGCCATATATAAAACTACAAGCAAATGAAACCAGGCATTTATGCTCAACAATTAGAATTATCTCAATTATTCACACCAATTAAGCTCATAACTTGCCAAGCTAAATTTACTTTTGTAGACTTATTTGCCGGGATAGGTGGCTTTAGAATTCCTCTGGAAGATTTAGGAGGGAAATGTTTGGGTTACTCAGAAATTGACAAAGAAGCAATCAAGGTTTATCAACACAACTTGATTAGTTCTGGTAATTCAGACGAAGCCTATTTAGGAGACATTACCCAACTGAGTAAACTTCCGTTTGAAATAGATGTATTAGTGGGAGGAGTTCCCTGTCAACCTTGGTCTATTGCTGGAAAATTACAAGGATTGGATGACCCAAGAGGGAAGCTATGGACGGATGTTTTTCGAGTAGTGAAAACTAACCAACCAAAAGCCTTGATCTTGGAAAACGTCAAAGGTTTAACAGAACCCAGAAATAGACAAAGCTTGCAATACATAATTGATAATCTTACAGAAGCTGGCTATGTAGTGAAATATCAGGTGCTAAATTCCTATGACTTTGGTTTGCCGCAAGATCGAGATAGAATATTTCTGGTTGGTATTAGAGACAATCTAGAAAATTGCTGTGATTTTGCCTTTCCTCAGCCTTTAGGAAAACAGCCGAAACTTTTTGAGGTTATTCCTGGTATTCAAGCGAGTAATTTTGTTAAGCATAAATTTCCTCCAGAAGTTTTATTTGATGGGAAAGTCCCCGCTTCTAGAGGTAGATTTCAAAAAATAGATGAATTAAATGATTTTTTTACCTTTGCGGACATCAGAGATGGACATACTACTGTTCATTCATGGGACTTAATCAAGACAACTGCAAGGGAAAAGTTAATTTGTCAGACTATCCTCAGAAATAGAAGAAAGAAAATTTATGGGACAAAGGATGGTAATCCTTTAAGCTTTACAGTCTTAGGAAGACTGATTCCAGGGTTAAAACAAAAAGAACTTGAGACTTTGGTATCAAAAAGAATTATGCGACTGGTTGAGGGACAAGGCTATGAATTTGTGAATTCTAAAATTTCGTCAGGGATTAACGGAGTTTCTAAAATATTTTTGCCTCATGCTGATGCGATTGGCACTTTGACAGCAACGGGAACTAGAGATTTTGTATCCACATTTTCCCTAGAATGCCAAGAACCTGACGCATATAAGCAAACATTTATTCAACAAATTTATAGAAAGAAGAAATTTCAACCTCTAACCGCACAAGATTACGCGAGATTGCAGGGTTTTCCGACATGGTTTAAGATAGCGGATAATGAAACCACTGCCAAGCATCAATTTGGTAATGCTGTTTCAGTACCAGTTGTGTATCATTTGGCAAAAGCTTTACTACAAGTTATTTTGTAATTTGGAAATATGGCAGCTATTAGTTCTAAAACTCGTGCCGAGATTAAAGGTTATTTAGAAGGTTTTATAGAAGGTCTTATAGATGCTTATAAAGGGCGCAAGATTACTAAAGCAAGCAGTGCATCTGAGTATTTATCACGTACTTCATCTGATGGAGAGTTGAAGCCATTTCAAGCGGCGCTTATTCCACCAGAATTAAAAGGTAAATGAAGTAAATCAGTGGTGCAGTATCCAAGCCAACAATTTGCCCCTGTAACTGGGTTATCCATTCCATGAATCTCGTTCCTGATTAACGTATTCTTGAGCATCAATACCATTCCAGAGTTCTTTACCTAAACCTTCCAACTCCAGAATGCTACGCTTAGGCTTAGGCGTCAGTGTAACCCTTTGACGCATTAGTCTTGACAAGTCTTCAATCAACCGCAGTTGCTCTTCAGGAGTTAGGCTTTCAGCTAGACGGCGTACCTCGTGATAATTAGACATAAAATTTCTCATTTAATCCTGTTTTCCTAAGTCTAATATACGCAGAACTTGCACCACCTAATCTAAACTGCTACGCTATCCTAAAATAGACCGATTTTGATAAAATGTGGCTTTCTCATCAACAAGCAAAATTATCAATATGGATAGCAAGCCAATCAGCAATTCTCCAACTACATCCCAGAATCAGTGGGATGCTGAACTATATGATAATCAACATTCCTTCGTCTCAAACTTTGGGACAAACTTAGTGGAACTACTCTCACCTCAACCAGGAGAATACATTCTCGATTTGGGTTGTGGAACTGGTCATTTAACTGAAAAAATTGCGAATTTTGGCGTGGAAGTATTGGGTATTGATAGCGCCGGAAGTATGATTAATCAGGCACGTAATCACTACCCAAGTCTCAAGTTTGAACTAGCGGATGCAACTAATTTGCAGTTTACCGAAGAATTTGATGCTGTATTTTCCAATGCAGTACTTCATTGGATTAAACAACCGGAAAAAGTTATAGCCGGTATCTATCGTGCGTTAAAACCAGGAGGGCGTTTTGTTGCTGAATTTGGAGGGAAAGGTAACGTTCAGAAAATTGTTGCTGCTATCTATAATGTAATGAATGCTGCTGGTTATCCTATCGAAGAATCAGGAAATCCTTGGTACTTTCCCAGCATTGGGGAATATGGAACCTTACTGGAAAAGCAAGGTTTTGAGTTAACCTTGGCTAGCTTATTTGAACGTCCAACTGTATTAGATGACCCTGAAAAAGGGATGCATAACTGGATAAAAATGTTTGCCAATCAATTTTTAACAGTTTTACCTGATGATAAGCCAAATGATATTTTAGCTGATATTGAAAAGCAGTTACGTCCAGATTTGTATCAAGATGGTACTTGGTTTGCGGACTATAAACGAATTCGAGTCATCGCCAAAAAAGTGTAATATTGAGCTATAAATTGCTTTTTGCTAAACAAATGCCAACCTCTCCTAGCGCAGTCGTTCTCGCGACAAGATCTCCAGTCGCACCAAGATTAAGGACTCGCATCTAGAGCAAAATAGAATTGGGGGACTGCTATTGTAGTGTGGTCTAATGGAAAAGTAGGAGTTATTCAGTAACAGCTAAAGGGCGGTTGCTGATTAAAGGCGTGGCTGCGATGCTGCGTGGAACCTTCTACAATGTAAAACTGATTCTAGACAATCACGGCTGTTGCATCCTTAAAGTTTATTTTTGAAAACCTTTCATGCAGACCAAAGCTTTTAATGAGCTTTTCCCACTGTTTAACAGTGCTAGCCCAGATACATTAGAATGGCTTCTATCTGTGGTAGTAGAACACGAGTACCCAGCAGAGAGAGCAGTCTTAATGGAAGATGCTTGGGGTAATGCGGTTTATTTTATTGTCTCTGGTTGGGTTAAAGTTCGACGCCTTTATGGGGAAAACGCTGTTACGTTGGCGATTTTGGGTAGTGGTGATTTTTTTGGTGAAATGGCGATTCTTGATGAATCTCCCCGCTCGACCGATGTCATTGCTCTTTCGGAGGTAAAATTACTTAGTGTAACCGCCCAACGCTTCATTCAAACTCTGTTCAAAGACCCACAGTTACATCACCGAATGTTGCAATTGATGGTACGACGACTACGTCAAACTAATATCCGCTTTCAACGACGTGATCAAGCACCAGCAGTTAAGTTAGCCAATACTCTAGTTAATTTAGCAGAAAATTACGGTCAAAGGACTACAACTGGCGTAGAAATCTTTAACATCCCCTATAAGGATTTGGCAGATATCACAGATATTAATGTTGATGATACAGCTAAAATTATGGAAAAGCTGGCTAGTAAGGGTTGGATTAAAATTGACCAAACAAATCAAATTTTCTGTATAACCAATATCAAACAACTGACTAATCTAGCCGAACACGCTTAGGGGTAAGGACGAGGCCTAAGACTGATTTTCAATTTTATGCAATACAGTTAGTTCCTAGGGACACGATCGATCGTGTCCCTATTGCCTTGTAGATCCAACCAAAAACCTCTACATTACCTATTTCTGCAATAAATATGCGAAGATTGCTACCTTAGAAATCTAACCGCTAATTGCTAATAGCTAACAATGACCGAAGCCATAACTGTTCGTCCCATTCACCCATCCAATACCTTACCAACAATTGACTACCAAGTGGGGATGCCTCAGCCAGAAACTCACCTTTTTGAGGTGACGCTTTTTGTACAAGGTTGGCAAAACGCGGTGCTAGATTTGAAAATGCCGGTTTGGACTCCAGGTTCTTATATGGTACGGGAGTATACGAAAAATCTCCAGGATTTTTCTGCCTACACTGGTAAGCAAAAACACTCGTTGTCAGTTCACAAAGTTAGTAAAAACCACTGGCAAATTCAGACTACAGACACCTCGGAAATAACGGTCAAATACCGCATTTTTGCCAATGAATTATCAGTCAGGACGAATCACTTAGATAGTACTCATGGCTATTTCAATGGTGCGGCACTGTTCTTTTTTATACCAGGATTTGAACAACAACCAATTCAAGTGACAATTGTCCCACCAAAACCAGATTGGCAAGTTACGACAGCTTTGTTACCAGTTTCAGGAAAAGCTAATACTTTTGAAGCAAAAGACTTCGATACCCTGGTTGATAGTCCCTGTGAAATTGGTAAAACACGGCTGTATGAATTTGAAGTGCTGGGTAAACCACATAAACTAGCAATTTGGGGACAAGGTAATGCTAATCCAGAGCGTATCATTGAAGATACAAAGAAAATTATTGAGGTAGAATCTCAGATATTTGAAGGTTTGCCCTACGAACGATATCTGTTTCTGCTGCATTTAGCTTATAACGGCTTTGGTGGTTTGGAACACAAAGACTCCTGTTCGTTAATTTACTCTCGCTTCGGTTTTCGGACGAAGGACAAATACAACCGCTTCATACAGTTAGTAGCCCATGAATTTTTTCACTTGTGGAATGTCAAGCGAATTCGTCCCAAAGCGCTGGAAACTTTTGACTATGAACAGGAAAATTACACAACATCTCTCTGGTTTTCTGAAGGAACAACCAGTTACTATGACTTACTAATCCCTCAACGCGCTGGAATCTACGACACCAAGGAATTATTAGATAACTTGAGTAAGGAAATTGCTCAGTTACAAACAATTCCAGGACGCAAAGTTCAGCCGGCGAGTGAGTCGAGTTTTGATGCTTGGATTAAGCTATACCGACGGGATGCTAATAGTAACAATTCCCAGGTTTCCTATTATCTCAAAGGTGAATTAGTTTCCTTCTTACTAGATTTGCTGATTCGTGCACGACATGGAAATCAACGCTCTTTTGATGACGTACTGCGTCAAATGTGGCACCAGTTTGGTAAAGAGGAAATTGGCTTCACTCCCGAACAGTTAAGGGATGTCATTGAATCCGTAGCTGAAATAGATTTAGGTGACTTCTTTAACCGCTACGTTGACGGGACTGAAGAACTACCTTTCAATGAATATCTAGAACCATTTGGCTTACGACTCCATAGTATGGAAGACGAAGAACCAGTTCCCTACTTAGGGATGATCGTCAAGACAGAAAACTCTCAGGAGATGATAAAATTTGTTGAAACAAATTCCCCAGCTCAATTAGCAGGAATTGACCCTGATGATCAATTACTGGCAATTGATGGCATACGAGTCACAGCCGATCAATTAAGCGATCGCCTAAAAGATTACAAAATTGGTGACACCATCCAGCTAAGTTTTTTCCATCAAGACGCACTCCGTACCGTACCAGTCACACTTGCTTCTCCTCCACCCAGTCGTTACCTGATTGTGGCTATTAAGAATGCAAGCGAAACCCAAAAACAAAATTTTGCTGGTTGGTTTGGAACCACCTTACCAACAATTAGTGGTTAGTTGTTGGTTGTTAGTTGTTTGTCCTTTGTCCTTTGTCCTTTGTCCTTTGTCCAATAACTAATGACTAATAACCAATAAACAATAACAAATGACTAATGACTAATGACAAACAACTAATGACTACTTCGACGGTAAAAGCGAACCAACTTATCCGGTGAAACTCCCAAAAAATAACCAATAATAACTAGCTGATTAATCAGCGTAGTTTTCACCACACCCAACTTTTGCCACCTGCGTCCAGAAGTTAAGACAGACGCAGGTAAAATCGTAATTTTTCCCTCACGTCTCAGGCGTAGCATCAACTCAAAATCCTCCATAATTAGTAAATCAGGAAAGCAGCCAAATTCATGAAAGATGATGGCTTTCAAAAAGATTGCTTGGTCACCGTAAGGTAAAGAAAACAAACGCGATCGCGCATTCACCATCTTCTCAATGAAACGCAAACCCCATAATTTAGCATCAATCCGTAATTCAAAAGCACCAGCAATTGTTCCCGCGTCTTGCAGTGCTAAACAAATCAAGGTATCAAAATTAGTAGGTAACAAAGTATCTGCGTGGAGAAATAGTAAAATATCTCCATTAGCTACAGCAGCACCAGCATTCATTTGACTAGCACGACCAGGATTAGCAGCAATTACTTTAACACGCAATGATTTGGCAATTGCTACTGTATCATCCCGACTTCCACCATCGACGACAATTACTTCTATATTTCTTGCTTTCAGAGCTCTATTTAATGTTGCCCTGAATTTTTGCGGCTTCGTTGAGAACTGGGATGATGATTGAAATTTTTGGGGTTTCCATTAAGCTGAACTTAAAACGAGTAACAGCTTAGCTTAGTTATACCAAGTTTGCCTTCAGTCTAGAAGACTGGGGCTAGACAAACTAAGCTTATCGGCGTAGACTATTTAGTCATATCGAATTTGAATGATTGGAAGAATATGTTTTTTTAACGCAGAAAGCGCAGAGAGGGAACGCAGAGGTACGCAGAGGTTTTTGAATAATTTCGATATGTCAATTCATCGGATATTATCTGATTTTGTACTTGATTTACCCTCAGTCTAGAAGACTGGGGCTACATAAACAAAGCCTACCTGCGTAGGCTATTAAGTGCATCTTTAGAGAGACATCGTATTATATCGAATCTGGTTGATTAACCATAATAACACCTGTCAAAGGGCGGGTTTTGACCCAAGTCATATCTGTAAGTCGCCATAAGCAAGTCGCTAAACCCGCCCCTACAGATATTATGGGTGTTTAACCGGACATGATATTACGGTTTATTAGCATTCCAAACTGCTAAATCTTCTGGACGATCCACGTCACTGAGGGTGGGAAGAAAAGCAATTGCTAACTCTAGTTTTTCTGCAATACTTAGCGTTTGTGACAAAACCTCAGCAGTACTCCAAGTAATACCCGTAAATAGTTCAGGAATAAATTGATTTAGCCCAATTAAATAATATCCGCCATCCCGCGCAGGGCCAAGCACTAAATCATGCTGAATCAGTGCTTCAAAAGCTTGGTTCATCAACTTAGTATCCAACTCAGGACAATCTGTACCGATGAGGACAACTTGCTTAATTCCTGTCTGAAAAGATTCATGGAATGCTGATGCCATCCTACAACCAATATCACCCTCACTTTGTCGTTTGTAGATAATATTGGAACCTAGCCATTCTTGCATCAATTGTTCATTACCACTAGAAAAATGAATTTCTAATGACAGGGGAGAGTAAGTTTGAAGTTTCTTCGCTTGGGCTAGTTTTTGTTCCGTCATCTGACGCTGAAGTATTGCGGCACCTTCTTTCCCCAATGCTGGTATCAGTCGTGTCTTGGTTTTTCCTGGTTCTGGATAGCGAGTAAAAATAATTAGGCGTTCTCTCAAAGTTGCATCTCACATTCGTAGGAATTAATATGTTAAGGATGAAGGATAAGCCTCTTGCATCAATGCTAATTTAAGAAAAGGAACCGCAGATACACGCAGATAAACGCAGATGTAGGCGCAAGTTTTGCCGCAGCTACACGATGCTTAGATACCCAACTTCTTAAAGAAGTCGGGTATCTGAACTTATGCACTCATTTCTAACATTCGTTGAATCGGCCGCAAAGCCGCAACGCGAATTTCCTCTGTCATCGTAATTTCTGGTGTGCGGTTCTTCATTGCCAGATACAATTTTTCCAGGGTGTTTAACCGCATATAAGGACACTCGTTACAAGCACAATTATTAGTCGCAGGTGCGGGAATAAAGTGCTTATTTGGTGTCTGCTTCTGCATTTGGTGAATAATCCCCGGTTCAGTCGCTACGATAAACGTTTGTTTGGAACTAACCTGAGAATACTTTAACAATGCTGTTGTTGAACCGATATAACTAGCATGACGTAATACTGATGGTTCGCATTCAGGATGAGCGATTACTTCAGCTTCCGGATGTTCAATTTTTAGCTGAATTATCTTCTTTTCTGAGAAGGTTTCATGGACAATACAGCTACCTTGCCACAGTACCAAATCACGGCCAGTTTGTTCCATTACATAACGCCCAAGATTCCGATCCGGTGCAAAAACAATCGGCTGATTTTCGGGAATCTGTTGGACAATTTTGACGGCGTTGGAACTGGTACAAATGATGTCGCTCATTGCCTTGATTTCGGCGGAGCAATTGATGTATGAAATTACTAGATGATCGGGATGTTCTGCCTTAAATTTAGCAAAAGCATCAGCAGGACAACTGTCTGCTAAAGAACAACCAGCGTCTAAGTCTGGTAAGAGTACTAACTTGTCAGGATTGAGAATTTTAGCAGTTTCTGCCATGAAGTGAACGCCAGCAAAGACAATCACATCAGCGCTTGTACTCACTGCTTGTTGAGAAAGTCCCAAGGAATCCCCAAGATAGTCTGCCACATCCTGTATATCGGCGTCTTGGTAATAGTGAGCGAGGATGACAGCATTTAGTTCTTGTTTGAGTTCGGAAATTGCCCCAAACAAGTCATGGGGTAAAGATGGATGAGTTTGTGTCGGTTTAGGAAGTACTGTCGTAAACAAAGTATCGAGTTACCCGGAGGGTGGAAGTTGCAAAGTGATTATAGTTAAATTTACCAAAAATTTTCTGATTTGTGTGATCGGATTTCACTGAGATTAGCCTCACACTCCCGCTCAAATTGGGCTTGATAAGGAGTCGCAAATGTTACACAACATGAATAAATGGTATTAATCGCCAAAAACTGTCAAAATACGTCAGGCTTTTCTATCCTGGAAAAGCATAGATAAAAATATCAGGCATGACCAGTCATCACCATCAAGTAATTAAAATCGCGGTTGTTGGGGATATCCATGATTTATGGGAAACAGAAGATGGAATCGCACTCAAAAAGTTGGGTGTTGATTTAGTGCTGTTTGTCGGAGATTTTGGCAATGAGTCGGTGGAGGTGGTACGACTGATTTCCTCCCTCGACCTCCCTCTAGCTGCGATCATGGGGAATCATGATGCTTGGTATACTGCATCAGAATGGGGTAAAAAAAGATGTCCCTATGACCGTACAACCGAAGACAGGGTACAACAACAGTTAGATTTGCTGGGTGAGACTCATGTAGGTTTCGGAAAGTTGGATTTTCCCGAATTCAATCTCTCGGTGGTGGGGAGTCGTCCTTTCAGTTGGGGTGGTGATGTTTGGAAAAATGAGCGTTTCTATCGGGAACGTTACGCTGTCACCAGTTTTGAGGATTCTGTAGAACGCATTGTCGCGGCTGCAGAGAGTGCGACTTATGAAACTATCATTTTCATGGGCCACAATGGGCCTCTGGGCTTAGGTGAGGCACCAGAAGCACCCTGCGGTAGAGATTGGGAACCCCTTGGTGGTGATCATGGTGATCAGGATTTTGCTGAGGCGATCGCCAAAACTCAATTACTAGGTAAAAAAATTCCCCTTGTTACTTTTGGCCACATGCACCATAATTTGCGTCACACTAAGGAGAAACGACGCACCCCAATTTATACAAGTGCTGAGGGGATAGTTTATCTAAATTCGGCAAAAGTACCCCGGATTGTTCAAACTGAAACTGACAGATTGCGTAATTTTTCCCTGGTTTCTCTCCAAGGGGGTGTGGTTTCCCAAGCTTCTCTGGTTTGGGTTGCGTCAGATTATACTGTGGCTTCAGAGGAAATTCTGTACCGTCGCACTGAACCTGTGATGCAAACTGTTTAGAGAGAGTAGCGACAACTGACTCAAGCTTTGGTATTATAAATAAGCCTGGAGAGGTGGCAGAGTGGTCGATTGCGTCTGACTTGAAATCAGATGAACTCGTAAGGGTTCCGGGAGTTCGAATCTCCCCTTCTCCGTTTTGAGGGTGAAAACTTAATTGTAAGTTCACCTGATTTCAATCGACGGCTTTCCTACAGCTAACGCAGCAGGATTCCGGGAACTGATTGCTCAAGCTACTCTCCACACAAGTAGCAGCGCGATCAAGTCTGAGTAACAGTTCCAGCTACTCCTGAATACAGTCTCAGTCAACGACGCCTCTAGAAAGTTTCGGTTAACATTCAAGATGTATAAAGCACTGGGTGAAAGCACCCCTGCCATCTTAATCAGTTGATGAAGCTTATAAAGAATGATTGATCCTAAAGCAATTCAAAAACAAGTAAAAATAATCCTCCCCAAAGATTGGGATAAAGACACTAATAAAAAAGGAGAATTCCTGGAGAACTTAGTAGCATATTTACTAAGTAAGAGGGGATTTCGTGTAAATAAACGTGTAAATTTTACAGGTATGGAGGTTGATGTTATAGCAAAAAATAAGGAAACTCAACAGGAAGCCTTCGTTGAATGCAAATTTACAAAAAATCCCTTGTCTGCGGATGTGATCTGGAAATTAATCGGAAAAACTTGGCATCATGACATATCCTATGCGTATTTGTTTTCGACTGCTCTACTGGGCAAGGATGCTCAAGGTGCCTTAGAAGAAATAAAAAAGAAACAACTAGAACAATCTGATAGAAAACCAATACTGGCTTTCGTTGGTCCAGAGGAGATGGCTGATTGGTTTATAGATGTGAAAAGCCTAGAAATACCTGATTTGAATAAATTTGCCCTGGTTAAAGTAATTACTTTATTAATAACTCCAACACAATTTATTTGGGCGGCAGAGGAAATAAGAGAAGGCGATACAGAACCAAGTAGATTAATTATCTTTCCAACTTCGGAAAACTGTAGTCTTGACTTCAAGCAACTATGTAATGATTTAGGGAGTTACGAACTTTGGGAAAACCTTGAACGAGTAGATGGTACAACAAGCAAATTACCAGTTCAGGCTCCATCTGTTTCAGCATTAGAAAAAGAAGTAGTGTCACCAATTGGTCGTGCAGATAATTTTGAGGACTATCGTCCATGCCGCCCTGAATATTTTGTGGGAAGATCCCATTTGCAACAAGAATTTTGGAAATTGTTGGCAAATATAAGAGATGGTAAAACACAAACAAGAATTGTTTGCTTTACAGGCCCTTCTGGGTTCGGCAAATCTTCTCTAGTAGTTAAGTTGACAGAAGATTGCCGTCATCATGAAATGCGAAAAGATAATTTTTACTTGTTTGATGTTGATGTTCGGTCAGCCAAGGGAGCTTTTTTTGTAAAAAAGGCTGTTATGTCAGCCATACAAAAGGCAATTGATGAAAATTTTATTGAATTGCCCGAACACAAAATATCGATTGAAAGTACAGAACAATCCTTTTTTTATAGCCAATCAATTCAACAAGCAATAAAAAAGCTAAAATCCACCAAGAGATTTATAGTCATTTTCTTTGACCAGTTTGAAACAATCTTAACCAAAGAATCTCTTCTTGGCGTTTATCATGCATTTGAAGAAGTTGCCACTGAAATTAATGCATTAAAAGAAAATATTATTCTAGGTTTCTGCTGGCGTACAGACGTAAGTACCTCTATGAGACATCCGGCATATAAGTTTTGGCATCAACTAAGTGACCACAGAAAAGAGTTTGAACTGAAAGAATTCACTGAGCAAGAATCTCATGATTTTATTAAGCAATTTAAAAAAGAGCAAGGTCAGATATTAAAAAAACACGAAGAGAATTTTATTCATGATCGGTGTCCAGGTTTCCCTTGGTTATATAAAATGATTTGTGTCGATATATATGAGAATAAAATTACAGGTAATCCAGCAATAAATCAGGATTCAATTGATACAAAAAAAATGTTTAACAAGGTTATGAACAGATATGCCAACACTCCTGAGCAGCAGGAGTGTCTTAAATATATTGCCAAAAACTCTAGAGTTGAAATGAATGAAGTTAGAAAGAAGTATGGTGATGATGTAATAGAGTGGTTGGCATCTAATAGATTAGTTATTCAATCAGGTTCTAATTATGTAATATCCTGGGATATATTCAGAGATTTACTTAATGGGAAAGAAGAGCCTTTGGTGGATTTTTTGATTTATCTGCCAAAAAATCCCATAAATACAGTGATAAATGTATTCACGATAATTATCGATCAAGGCTCAAAATGGATTTCAATACCAGATTTAACACAAAGGTCAACATACCAACAAGCTACACTTAAAAATATCATTCGGGACTTATACAATTTCGATTTAGTCATTCGTGAAAATAACAAGGTGATAGCTCAAGAGAAATTAATTAATTTACAACCTATTGAAATTGCTGATTATTTGGCTAACAAACTAAAAAAACATACTATTATAAAAACCGTATATGACCAAGTTCACCCAGGTGGATACATGACTTTAGAAAACTTCCAGAAAGTGGTAGCTAGTGCTCCTTACACCAAAGAATCTTTAGTACCTAAGACTCCTAACGATAACGCTAGTAGAATCATTTCCTGGTTCTGTTTCGCAGGATTACTGGAATATCGCGATCAATGGTGGATTTTTAGACCGAAGGGTGATGGTAAAGATAAGGGAAAATTAAAAGAAGAAACAGGGCAGTTGTCATTGTTTAATTCCTAAAGTCACCGCTAATTTATTCTGGCTTACACCGTACATTCCTAATGCCTGTTTAAGGGCTTTGCCTGCTCTTCCCATGCATACCACATCTTGTTGTCAGTTTGAAGCCAAGGCTCTAAGACTGTTCCTCATTCTCAACCAACTCACCTAAATACAGTTCTACAAACTTTTTTGCTGCTGCTGGATCAATTCCCTGGAGTGCCTTCACAATATCTCTAACTGTTTCTGCTGTAGGATCTCGAATTTCGTGAACCCAACGGTAGACACTACCGCGTTCAATTCCTAAAGTCACCGCTAATTTGTTCTGGCTGATACCGTAAGTCTCCAAAACCAGCCTGAGAGCTTCACCTGCTTTTCCCATGCCTCTGATCGTGTCAGAGGATCAAAACCAAGTAAATGTATTCCTAATGGATCACATAAGCTAATATAAAACTGTGATCCATTAGGTTGACATAAAACGAGGTAAACCCAAATGTCAGAAGAATTTATCCCAGAAACCAACGAAACCCCCACTCCTCCAGCATCATCGAACGCATTTACTGAACCATCCCCAAGTCGAGAACGGATCAAAGTCATGGTAATTGGCTCTCACAAAGGAGTTGCAAATACCATCCAAAGCCTTTACAGTCGAGGCTTTGCTCAAATTAACGAATGGAGTCCTTTGTTACCTGGGCCAAATCCCGGTGAAGTGATGAGGATTTTGACTCGAAAATTGAATTTACAGTGACTTGGCTAGAAATTGCGCCTACAAAAACACACGCTTGCATCTTCAACCCGCAAAGGCGGGTTTTGTCTGTGTAGCCCCAGACTTTAGTCTGCGGGTATCTCAACCTGCATTCAATCTATGCATATTTGTATAATCCCACACATCCCTCTACGGAAATAGGTAAAAACTCTTAACGATTTGGTGTGACTGCCAATAAAATGGTATCTCGGCAGTAAGAAAAACAGGTAAGCCCGCAGTGAAGCTATTCATATACCACACCCCCGAACTGACTCCCACAGACAAAATACCAGACTGTGCGATCGCGATTGATGTTCTGCGAGCAACCACCACCATTGCTACAGCCTTAAATTCTGGCGCAGAGGCTGTTCAAGCCTTCAGCAATATGGAAAAATTAATGCAAGTTAGCGAAGAGTGGCCCGCAGACAAACGGATTCGAGCTGGAGAACGTGGCGGCGCGATGGTAAGCGGCTGCGACATGGGCAATTCTCCCCTAGATTGCACCCCAGAACGTGTGCAAGGGCGACGATTGTTTATCAGTACTACCAATGGCACCCGCGCCTTACAATGCGTTCAGAACGCTCCTGTAGTGATAGCAGCAGCCTTTGTCAATCGTCAAGCGGTGGTGCAGTATGTTGTATCACAAAAACCGGAAACTGTCTGGCTGTTGGGTTCTGGTTGGGAAGGAAGTTTCTCCCTAGAAGATACCACTTGTGCAGGGGCGATCGCTCATAGTCTCCTGAAAGAACTTGATTGTTCATTAGAAGAACTAGCGGGAAATGATGAAGTAGTCAACGCAGTTGCGCTTTATTCCCAGTGGCAAGACAATTTATTAGGTATGTTTCACCACGCTAGTCACGGACAACGTTTGTTGCGTTTAGACTGTCACGATGACTTGAAATATTGCTGTCAAACTGATGTTTTGGATGTCGTACCCATCCAACGAGAATTAGGGGTTTTGGTGAAGAAAGGCTAATCCACTGAAATAATTATCCGCCAGGGAATCAATTCCCTGGCTGAAAGCTTAAGTCCATTTTAATAGACTGATATCGAATCCGAATGATTGGAATAAGATGTTTTTTTTAACGCAGAGAGCGCAGAGGGAGACGCAGAGAAACGCAGAGGTTTTTGAAGAATTTCGAGAGAGAAAAAAGATGAAAACCTTATTTTTTAAGCTATTAGTCCTGTTTAGAGGACTTTAGCTATTAGCCAGGAGTTTAAACCCCTGGCAGATTCTAGCTAACAGTAATCCCGACTAAAATTGTCGTAAAAAGCGCAAATCGCTGTTGTACAAACGACGAATATCATCAATTTGGTGGAGTACCATAGCAAAACGCTCAGCCCCAAAGCCAGCAGCAAAACCAGTGTAAATCTCTGGATCGTAACCGACAGCCTTGAGCACATTGGGGTCAACCATACCGCATCCCCCAATTTCTAACCATTTACCTTTCCAGCGCACATCTACCTCTGCGGATGGTTCCGTAAATGGAAAATAACTGGTACGGAAGCGTAATTCCAGTTCCTCACCAAATAATTCTTGCAGGAATTCCTTGAGAGTCCCTTTCAGGTCAGTAAAAGTTATCCCCTCATCCACGGCCAGAATTTCTATTTGATTGAAAACTGCAGCATGGGTAGCATCAACTGTATCCCGACGATAGCATCGACCAGGTGAGACAATGCGGATCGGTGGTTCATTCGCTTCCATGTAGCGAATTTGTACCGAAGAGGTATGTGTACGCAGCAAGTTACCATCGGGAAGGTAAAATGTATCCTGCATATCCCTTGCGGGGTGGTCTTTTGGGGTATTGAGAGCCTCAAAATTGTAGTAATCCGTCTCCATTTCCGGGCCATCGGCGACAGTGTAGCCTAGACCAACGAAGATATCTAAAATACGGTCAATAGTGCTGTTAATCGGGTGAATTCGACCTTGGGGACGATAAACCGCCGGCATTGTAACATCCAGGGTTTCAATTTCCAATTGTGCCTGAATTTGTGCAGATTGTAAGTGCGATCGCTTCTGTTCTAGGTGATCTTGGATAGCTTCCTTAACAACGTTTGCCGAAGCACCAATGCGAGGTCTGTCTTCTGCAGCTAGCTTACCCATCCCCCGCAAAACCACAGACAGTTGCCCCTTTTTGCCCAGATAATTGACACGCAACTGTTCTAATTGTTCCAGGGTATCGGCAAGTGCGATCGCTTTGGTCGCTTCTTCTTTGAGTGCTGCTAATTGAGTCTCAAGCTCGTTGACGGCGTGGGTCATGCTAGGTAAGTAAAATTGTTTTGAGTTTGTAAAAACGCGATTGATGGCGTCTGAAATGCCGATTACCCTTACCAGTTTACCGAGCCGAGTCATCATTAACTTAGCCGCTCAATTTTTCTGCGAGTGAACCGCAAGGTAGAATCGAAAAACGACTCTTATCTTGGCCCGCGACATTATTTCATGAAATTGCTCATCAGCAACGACGACGGTATTTCCGCACTCGGTATTCGTGCCCTCGCTGACATTCTTGCCGAAGACGGTCATCAGGTGACAGTCGTTTGTCCCGACAGAGAACGATCGGCTACTGGCCACGGTTTGACACTTCACGATCCCATCCGTGCTGAAGTCGTCGAGAAAGTTTTTCACCCTTCAATCAGAGCTTGGGCTTGTTCAGGAACGCCTTCAGACTGCGTGAAGCTAGCACTAGGGGCCCTTGTTGATGGTCTGCCAGATTTGGTGCTTTCTGGCATTAACCACGGCTCTAACCTTGGTACTGATGTCCTCTATTCTGGCACTGTTTCAGCAGCAATGGAAGGGGTGATCGAAGGGATTCCCAGCATTGCTTTTAGTTTGACTAGCCATACTTCCAGGGAGTTTCAAGCAGCAGCTATGTTTGCTAAAAATTTGGTTAATCAGCTTTCCAAGCAACCGCTACCAGAAGCAATGTTGCTGAATGTCAATGTACCAGCAGTGAAGTTAGAAGAAATTGCAGGAGTTACTATCACTCGTCAAGGAATTCGTCGCTATTTTGATACTTTTGCAAAACGAGTCGATCCACGAGGTAGAACTTATTATTGGTTAGCCGGTGAAGTGCTGCAAGATGTGGAACAACCAGCACATCTTCACCTTCCACCGGAAATACCTACAGATGTTCAGGCGATTAACGACAAATACATTAGCGTGACTCCTCTACAATACAACCTCACAAATCCTGCCGGAATATATAGTTTGCATGATTGGGGAATTGATAAACTGCGCTGATTAGTTGTTAGTTGTTAGTTGTTAGTTGTTGGTTGTTGGTTGTTTGTTGTTTGTTGTTGGTTGTTTGTTGTTGGTTGTTGGTTGTTGGTTGTTGGTTGTTGGTTGTTGGTTGTTGGTTGTTGGTTGTTGGTTGTTGGTTGTTGGTTGTTGGTTGTTGGTTGTTTGTGTAGGGGCGTAGCATTTGCGTCCAAATCTTTGAAGATAACCGATAATTTAACAACGCAAATGCTACGCCCTTCCCGTCAATCACCAATCACCAATCACCAATCACCAATTACCAATTACCAATTACCAATTACCAATTACCAACTACCAATTACCAATTACCCATCAACCAACTCTACTTTCATGAATCACCATAACACCCCTAAACTTACCCTCCGCAGTAAATCCTTGACTGGTACGCACACAGGTATTTTCATCAACCAAATTTATCATTTCAAGACCAAGTAAAATCCCAGTTGCTTTATCCCAAACCCGAAAAATAATCAAATTCTCCCCAACTTCTTCAGCAATTAAAGTGTAATTACAAAAAGGAGGGTCAGAACTATCCATTGTTATCTTCCCCTCACCAGCAACTAAGCCCACAAAATTTTGCTCAACAGTCCTACCATCAGCAAATTGATAATTATTGGTTTGAACCCATTGATTATCAACAATCTTTTTGGTCAAAACACCTTGGAAACGCTCAATTTCTTTACCATCAGCATCCAGACGTATCCAGTTACCCCCCCATACACCCACGTGCTTAGGAAATACCTTAAAATTCTCTAGATGTACCGCGTCAACTTGATTCATAGAAACTCCTTTAGCATCACACCTTTAAATTACTCAAATTCATTCCCAAAAAACTCAATTATTTTGTGCTTTATCTGCATACCACTAACGCCCAAGCAAGCTACATCTGCGCTTATAAAACTCAACCCTAAATTATGCAAAATGTCTAGAATGTGTCATCAAATGTCATCAAATAGGTGTTCATCTGGTCTGGAATCCACAAAAAAAACGGCAGAAAAGTTTTACCCTTTCCACCGTTTCTGGATTTCAGATTTTAGACCTGGGATTAGATTAATTTTTGCATCCGCACACCGACGCTTCCAAAACTTAAAATCACCCGATCAGCTACAATTGAGCACTCACGTAGCGCTACCCGAAGTAATCGCCTTTGGCTCCTGCTTCTCACCAGGACGCACGTAGATATTACCTTCCTCGTTAACATCCACAATCGCCGTATCCCCATCCTTAATACTGCCACTAAGGATTTGCTCAGCCAAAACATCCTCCAACAAGCGCATAATTGCCCGACGCAGCGGACGCGCACCATAGCTGGGGTTGTAACCCTCCTTCACCAGCCTCTCCTTAAAAGCAGGAGTCACCTCTAAAACAATTCCCTGCTCAGTCAAGCGGCCAAACACCTCTTTGAGCATGATTTCAGCAATTTCCGTAACCTCATCCTTAGAAAGTTGACGGAAGACAATAATCTCATCCAAACGGTTGAGGAATTCCGGACGGAAGTAATTCTTCAGCTCTTCATTCACCAGATTGCGAATCTGATTGTACTTAGACTCCGCTTCATTTTGCGAATCCTCAAAGCCCAAGCGGCCGCCACCCTTCTCAATCACCTTAGAGCCAATATTGCTCGTCATGATCAACAAAGTGTTCTTGAAGTCAACAGTGCGGCCTTTCGCATCCGTCAGACGACCGTCTTCCAGGATTTGCAGCAGCATATTGAAGACATCAGGATGCGCTTTCTCAATTTCGTCAAACAGCACCACAGTATATGGGCGACGCCGTACCGCCTCCGTCAACTGTCCACCCTCGTTGTAACCCACATAGCCCGGAGGAGAACCAATCAACTTAGAAACAGTGTGACGCTCCATATATTCCGACATATCCAAGCGAATCATCGCATCTTCGGAACCGAAGAAATACGAAGCCAAGGACTTAGCTAGTTCCGTCTTACCAACCCCAGTCGGACCAGAGAAAATAAAACTAGCGATCGGACGATTAGGATTCTTCAAGCCCACCCGTGCACGACGAATCGCCCTGGACACCGCAGTAACAGCCTCCTCCTGACCAATCAGCCGCTGATGCAGAGTATCCTCCATGTGTAGCAGCTTCTCAGACTCAGATTCCGTCAGCTTATTCACCGGGACACCAGTCCAAGAAGCAACGATGTGAGCGATATCCTCCTCATTCACTACAGGAGAAGTTTCAACCGTTCCAGCCTCCGTCTTCTTATTTTGAGCGATCGCCCGAATCTCCGCCTTAATTTCCATCTCCCGATCGCGCAGTTCCCCAGCTCGGTCAAAATCCTGGGAACGCACCGCATCATCCTTCTCCTTGAGAACCCGACGCAGCTCCTTATCCAACTCCTTCGCAGCCGGCGGAAGTTGAGAATTAATCAAGCGAACCCGGCTTCCAGCCTCATCCATCAAGTCAATCGCCTTATCTGGCAAGTAACGATCCGAGATGTAACGATCCGAGAGCTTAGCCGCAGCGTGTAGCGCCTCATCTAAGATTTTCAGCTTATGGTGTTGCTCATAGCGCTCTCGCAAGCCATAGAGAATCTCAATCGTCTCCTCCACCGTAGGTTCACCCACCATCACTGGTTGGAAACGACGCTCCAGAGCAGCATCTCGTTCGATATGCTTACGGTACTCATCTAAAGTAGTCGCACCGATGCACTGCAACTCACCCCGAGCCAGAGCTGGTTTCAGAATATTGGCAGCATCAATTGCACCTTCAGCAGCACCTGCACCGATCAAAGTGTGAACTTCGTCAATTACTAGAATCACATTCCCAGCTTGACGAATTTCATCCATGATTTTCTTGAGGCGCTCTTCAAACTCACCTCTATACTTAGTGCCAGCCACCAGCAAACCAATATCTAGAGTAACGACCCGCTTTTCTTCCAGGATATCAGGTACATCATTGTTAGCAATGCGCTGAGCTAAACCTTCAGCGATCGCCGTCTTACCAACGCCCGGTTCCCCAATCAGCACAGGATTATTCTTAGTGCGGCGTCCTAGGATTTGGATTACCCGCTCAATTTCCTTAGCCCGTCCCACCACAGGGTCAAGCTTGCCCTCCGAAGCCATCACCGTCAAATTACTGCCAAATTCATCCAGCGTCGGAGTTTTTGTACGGCCTTGGGAAGCACCGCTCGTCACCTCAGCCGTTTCACCCAGCATGCGAATCACCTGAGTTCTTACCTTAGTCAGGTCAACACCCAGATTTTCCAAAACGCGAGCCGCCACCCCTTCACCTTCCCGAATCAAGCCCAAAAGCAAATGTTCCGTGCCGATGTAATTATGTCCCAATTGGCGAGCCTCCTCTAGGGATAGCTCTAGAACCCGCTTCGCTCTGGGGGTAAACGGAATTTCTACCGCAACGAAGCCGGAACCCCTGCCAATGATTTTCTCCACTTCAATGCGGGCATCCTTGAGATTGACACCCATCGACTTGAGGACCTTGGCAGCGACGCCAGTTCCTTCTCCAATCAAACCCAGAAGGATTTGCTCTGTGCCGACAAAGTTATGCCCCAGGCGACGTGCCTCTTCCTGGGCCAGCATAATCACCTTAATGGCTTTTTCTGTAAAGCGTTCAAACATGACGTACTTCCATCACCTGTTGCAGTGCCCGTGTACGCTGATTTTAGCATAGGGGAATTATCCGACTGTCTATCTCAAGACAGTCGGCTACAAGAAAATTGGTCTGGATTCCCCTACTTAGGGAGTGGGGATTTTAGGATTGCGGTTTTCATTCTTCAGGTTTAGTAAGTTTGGGATTGAGTAGGCGGCTTACTGCTAATAAGTTCATCCTCCCATGAGTCAGACATCTGCCAACCGGATAATGTGATGTTATGTGCTATTTTTGGGGCGAATTTTGCCATATTTGCTTCAAATTCACCCTTTTGCAGACCCCTAAGCCAGAGAATCAGGGCATCTTCACCCGTGTCTTGGTAATAGCGTCTGCGTCGCCCAGCTTCTTGGAAGCCAAATTTTTGATAAAGAGAAAGTGCTGCTTGATTAGATGGCTTCACCTCCAAGGTTGCCCACTCCAACTGACGCCTTTTTGCATCCCGTAGCAAAGCATACAGCAGTAATTGCCCCAGTCCCTGACGTTGGTAGTCTGGATGCACCGCCAGAATTGTGATGTGCGCCTCTTCCACAATTGACCAAAAACAACCTAATCCCACCAGAAAGTTTGGAGGTGTTGAGGCGGTTTCCCCATCTGCTGTTACTGTTACAGAGTTTTGAGTTAAAACTGCCGACGACTGACTCTGATCTTGAGCCTCTCTCGATGCTGGATGCGCTTCTAAGACCAGCAAGTTACTGCTGGGGCTTTCTATCTCTCGTTCGTAACCCGGTCTCGTCCAAAGGCCACCAAAACATAGATGGTCTAATTCCACTACTGCGTTCAGCTTCTCTGCTGTTAGCGGCTTAATTTCTAAGAAAGTCACAGCCGTTAATTTTACACTTAAGGACATCTAACTGCCGCTATACCGCGAAGAGCGGTATAGTGCTGGCTTTTAAAAAAAGCATTTAAGTTTTTTTACATTTTATAAATTTTTTACTGCATCTTGCGACTCAGGCAGTAACACCGACTGTCTCATGGAAGGAGAGATTGCCATCCCTAATTCCATTATTGATATTTCACGCACTATGCAGTCTCACGGATAGCTGCCCACTTTTGGCAATCTCCGGCATTTTCCACAGTGCTCTTTTTATTGTAGTTTAGTTACAACAATGTTTCACCGCAATGCTTTTAAAAACAGACTGGAGCCAAACATCAGGATGTTGAACTCTCTGTTTTTACAGCCTATTTTTGCCGCTGCCAAGTCCTAAGAGGACTGGGAGCAGGATGCTGGGCGCGTTAATATAACGAGACGCCAGGAAAGCTTGTAAATCCAACCAAGGACAATACTCACATTATGCTATCAAGTTCCACTACTGGAGTTGAAAATTCTGGACTTCAGTATCTACCTTCACCTAGCAATTCTCAGGAGACTCGCTCACCCAATCAGGAACTGCTCCCTCTTACAGCCAAAGTCAACAGCAATGACTGTTTGGAAATTGGCGGCTGTGATCTGACCAAGTTAGTTGAGAAGTTTGGCTCCCCTCTATATATCTTGGATGAAGTGACCCTAAGAACTGCTTGTCGTCAGTATCGGGAGGCCTTCGCTCGCTACTACCAGGGTGAATACTTGGTACTCTACGCTTCTAAAGCCTGGAATTGTCTAGCGGTTTGTGCGATCGCTGGTTCTGAAGGTTTGGGGATCGATGTTGTTTCTGGTGGTGAATTATACACTGCCCTGCAAGCTGGTGTTAGTGCCCAAAAACTCTATTTCCACGGAAATAACAAATCTAAGGATGAGCTTGAGCTAGCGCTTGACAATGGCTGCACAATTGTGGTGGATAACTGGTTAGAGTTACAAACCTTGGCGGACATGGCATCAGCCACTCAACCAATTAGGATGATGCTACGTCTGACTCCAGGTATAGAATGTCACACTCACGAATACATTCGTACTGGTCATCTGGATAGCAAGTTTGGTTTCGATCCCAACGCCTTAGATGAGGTTTTCACCTTTGTTAGCCAACACCCTAGCCTCAACTGCATAGGCCTACACGCCCACATTGGTTCTCAGATTTTTGAGCGTCAACCCCACAAAGATCTAGCGGGCGTTTTAGTAGATTATTTAACTAAAGCCTCTAGTTACGGCTTGGTAATTCAAGAACTAAATGTCGGTGGTGGTTTAGGGATTCGTTATACAGAATCTGACGATCCCCCAAGTATTGACGCTTGGGTGAAAGGTGTTTGTGAAGCACTCAGCCGCGCCTGTGAGGAGCAGCAAATACCTTTACCAAAACTTTTGTCAGAACCAGGGCGATCGCTAATTGGGACAGCTTGTGTCACTGCTTACACTTTGGGTGGCCGCAAGGAAATTCCCGAAATACGCACATATTTGACAATTGATGGCGGTATGTCAGATAATCCTCGCCCGATTACTTACCAGTCAGTGTATCGAGCTGTTGTCGCCAATCGGATGAGTTCACCCCTAACAGAAAAAGTCACCATTGCAGGTAAACATTGTGAATCAGGAGACATTCTGATCAAAGAAGCCACCTTGCCTCAAACTGAGCCAGGAGATATCTTTGTGGTAATGAGTACTGGTGCATACAATTACAGCATGGCTTCTAATTACAATCGTCTGCCCCGACCGGCTGGTGTATTAGTAAATGAAGGAGGCGCCCAGCTGATTTTGGAGCGGGAAAGCTATAAAGACTTAATTCGGCAGGATCGCTTACCAAAAAGACTGAATCTCCGGAAGGATGAGACTTTAGGCTGAAAAGAATTTGGGTGACGCAATTTAAATATAGGTATTTTGTCATTTGTATTGAGTCCTTGGTTTTTAACTAATGACTAAGGACAAATGACCAATCACCCATAACTATTAATTGCGTTCTCCAGCTAAAATCAAGCCAGAGTCAAGCAGATCAATCGCTAATTGTTTATTGAATTCAATGCCTTCGTCATCGTCGGGTATTGTTCCTGACACTAGCTGGGCCCATGCCTTGTTGCTTCACAGCATCGATGTAGGATTGGTTTTAGCCCTTACCTATTCGGTACTCCTGATCATTGGGGAGCGCCGGACTTTGTGGATGGTTCGAGGACTAATTGTCCTAATGCTGGCAGCAGCGCTGAGCAATAAACTGGGGCTGACGCTGTTGAGTTTTGTGTTAGAAAAGTTGGTGGTTGGTTCAGCTGTGGCAATGGCGGTGATCTTCCAGTCAGAGTTTCGCCGACTCCTGGAACAGGTAGGAAGGGGTGAAATTAAGCAGTTGTTTCAAGCTCAACGACGCCCTCAATCCCTAAACCAGACAGTGTGATCGATGAAATTGTGGACGCTGTGAAAGAATTGTCCCAAAACCGGATCGGCGCTCTGATGATTATGGAAACCAATGGTCCGATGGATGAGCGGGATGTCTCAGTACCGGGGGTTCAGCTCAATGCAGAAGTTTCTAAAGAACTACTGCAAACCATTTTCCAGACGAGTACTTTGTTACATGATGGCGCGGTGCTAATTCGGGGTTCCCGCGTCGCCGCTGCGGGTGTAATTCTGCCTCTTTCTGACCGTACAGCATCGCGGCAACTAGGTACGCGCCATCGCGCCGCGATGGGAATTACTGAGCGTGTCGAAAATTGCCTGTGTATTGTTGTATCTGAAGAAACTGGTTCAATTTCATTGGCGGAAAGAGGAGGACTGAACCGACCCCTAACTAGCAGTAAATTAAAAGAATTGCTAGAGGATAGGTTTTCGACCACTGCTGATCGTGAGCCTGTTGCTCCTGATTTACGCAGTATCGGTCGCACAATCAAGTCTAAGTTACGGGCACTAGCTTCACGTTTCCTCCGTCTCCCGTCATCAACTTCCAAAGAGAAGAAATGACTGCTATGCAAACGATTTTACAAGAGTTACCAAGCGACCTCGCTCAAGACCGCCTCCCTAGGCACGTAGCGGTGATTATGGATGGAAATGGTCGTTGGGCAAAACGCAAAGGCCTACCCAGAATTATGGGACACCGACGAGGGGTAGACGCCCTCAAGGATTTGTTACGCTGCTGCAATGATTGGGGAATCAAAGCGCTCACGGCTTATGCTTTTTCTACCGAAAACTGGGGCCGTCCCCTGGAAGAAGTAGATTTCCTGATGACCTTGTTTGAACGAGTTCTCAGACGAGAACTTCAGGAGATGATGCAGGAGAATGTGCGGATTGAGTTTGTAGGGAATTTGGCCGCCCTACCGCCATCGCTCCAGACAGAAATTGAACGCTCGATGAACGAAACTAAGAACAATCGAGGTATTCAGTTTACTGTTGCTACAAATTATGGGGGAAGGCAGGAAATTTTGCAAGCCTGTCGCGCGATCGCCACTCAAGTCCAGCAGGGTCAGATCCAACCGGAGGAGATCAACGAGGCGATGTTTTCACGTCACCTCTACACAGCCAATGTCTGTGACCCAGATTTGCTGATCCGCACCAGTGGGGAGATGCGCCTCAGCAATTTCCTGTTGTGGCAAATGGCTTATGCTGAACTTTATATCACAGAAGCCCTCTGGCCGGATTTTGACCGCTCGCAGTTTCATCAGGCTTTGTCGGCCTATCAGCAACGCGATCGCCGCTACGGGAAGGTTTAGAGCTTAAAGGTCACAGTTTACTAACCTGCTAAGGGCCAGAGAAAACTGCGGCTTCTATATCCTCACGGCTGAGGGAGTACTTGAAGGATCGGACAAGATCGCGTCCTCCTTCACCTACTCCCAGGTAGCGTACTGTTAGTTCTTCGACTTCTAAGCAAAGTTCTGCTTTCCAAGGCGATCGCTCAATATGCCAACAGTGTAAATCGCTGCGGTCTTGTTCACATCCCTGCTTGCGTAGCCACTTCTCTATTTCATTGAGGGGATGGTTGTATAAAGGGGTATTAGCTGATGGAATGGTCATAGGATGTTTTGAGTTTTGTGGGTGCAGTGTCTGTGCTGTGCACCGAACACTTAATAAAACTTAATAATATCTCGCTCCCTTAATTATGGAATGTTGGGAAAGTTAGTTTTAATTATTTGCTGGTCTGAAAGTGGGGAAAATTTAAGGTGGCTAGGCTTCCCAGGATATTGTTGTGTCGCAGTTTGCTTGCTGCTAGTCCCAGACACGGGGAAAGCCGAGTCTCCTCGTGTTAAACCAATGGCGATCGCCAACAATAAACAGCCTACGAAAGTTAAGCCCAGAATAAACAAAGCAAAAATCTCCCCAGGTGAGAGAGGGCGGTCATTGGGGTCAAGGTAAGCTGAGGAAGAGTACTTTGGTCGCGTTTGGTCAAAAGTCGGATGGAAATTTGGGAGTGGCTGAATCACATTGATGCGTGAGTAGCCGATTCTTTGGTCATAGAGTATCCGTCGCTCTGGATTGCTAAGGGTCGCGTAGGCTTCGTTTAGATGTTGGAACTTGGGAGTTGCCGTTGCCGCTGGTAGGTCAGTAGTATCAGGATGATAGCGCTTACTGAGTTCCCGATAGGCCCGTCGGATTTCTATGGGGGAAGCGCTAGGGTGTAGCCCCAATAACCCGTAATAACTACTTTGATTTTCGATTACGCGATTTCTGATTTTTTGTCTTACCCTATCTTGATCCACCGCAGTTTCACCCCGACTCTCTTCAAAGGGTTTCTGATCATTTTAAAGCAAGCACTGATGATTTCATCTGGTGGGTTACGCTGTCCCTAGCCAGCCGAACCAACCAATTGGTTTTTCATCTGGTCATTATACAAGATTGCAAAAATACAATAGAGTTCTTGCAAAAATGCCCAGACCCCTCCCCAACCCTCTCCTCACGCTTTGCTCCGGTTAGTAAGAAGAGGGAGTCTAATTTTTCTTGCTTCCCTCCTTAGCAAGGGGGGACTGAGGGGGGTCTTGTTTTGAATTGTGCAAGAGATCTAATGAACCTGTCCCCAGTTCAAATATTATCTACTATTTTTTAGACATCAAGTATTTTTCTATAATTTCTTTGGTACTACTAGATAGCCTAGTTGGATCACCTGGTTGATAGTACTCTATATATTTAATTTCATTGGTCGGTTGTGGAATACCATCGGTTTTTACTAAAAATACTTTGTGATGATTTCTCTGCAGGGAGCCTTTAAACTCAAAAGTAGCTCCAACATGACTAAATAAGTAAATCACTGCTGAAGCTTTTAAGTTAGTTTCCTCTTGCAATTCTCTAATAGCTGCTTTTTTCCTAGATTCATAATACTCAGCACCGCCCCCTGGTAACAGAAAAAATTTTTTCTCTTTGCTTGATGAAACAATAAGTATCCCTGCACTCGTGTCTACTATTACAGTGCCTCTTCTCCGTTTGTATATCTTAGTTTTTTCAGTTTTTAGAAACTGCTTATCAAAAAAAGTAGTTACTTTCTTTAAGTAGTTAGTAATTGTACTGGCAAGATTATAAGGCTTCATTTTTCGATTAATTGGAATTATTTGCTTTCTCAAAAAGTCGCCAAACAAGAATTCCTCGGTATTGATACACTACGCCACAAATTGCCGCTAAAATCAGCCAACCCAAGGTATTAGATCGCAGATCAAATAGCGTCACATCCAACAAGTTAAATAAGGTAAAACCAGCGAAAACTAAAAGATACGTGAAAAGCATTAACTTGTCTTGATTCCACTGATATTTAGTGTGAATTGGTGCGACATTTGACCAAACGCTGATGATTAAGACAAATTGAGCCAAAATCCAGCTAATTAAGCCGCAAAATATTAGTGTTGCTGGAATACCAGTTTCAGCAGTTAACATTAATAATAAATTGTGGGGATGACCTAGCCAGAGGTGCATTTTTGCTTCGTAGAGTGGGGTAAAATTCCTTAAACCCCAACCCATCCAAGGGCGTTCCTGAGTCATCCACCAGGCAAATTCCCATTGAGTTTTGCGCAGCAAAGCTACTGGCCGATTTGGGTATAATTCGTCTGTCAGTCTTGCCCAGAAAAAAGCAGGGATAATTTGACGTAGCCATTGACGACTTGGTTCTAATCCAAAGGAAGCCCAGAGTATGCTAGTTGCAGTTGCTGTTACTGCTACAACAATCCAACGCCAACCAAGGTAAAGAGCAAAAGCAAGACAAGCTAAAATAGCGATTCCCCAAGCATTGCGAGAATCGGTGAGGATCAAGGCGATCGCACTTCCCGGAACCACCACACTCAAAAATAACAGTTGAAACAGGAATTTATTGCCACGAATTCGCCAAGTTTGAAATGTTTCAATCCACAATCCTAATCCCAAAATAAACACCATTTGGAGATAAGCGGCTAGGATATTGGCGTACATAAATACTGAAGACATTCGGCCGGGGGGATTACCCTTAGCTTCCAACACCCAACCTAAAATAGCTTGTAATTGTGCTAAACCAACCCATCCTAAAAATAGTTGTCCAAAGCCTAAAATTACTACTGGTAAGGAACCAACAACAAAAATTAGCGCTATTTGTCGTAGTTGATCGGGACACTGAATTAGGGAACTGTAGGCGGCAAAAACGATGAAAAATGGTAATAAATTGGCTAAACCAAGAAAAGCTTCGGCGGGATTATTAGCGAAACAAGAGGTAATAATTAGCCAGATACTGAGGATAGCAAATCCCTTGTTAATAGGGCGTTGAATAATAGTACGGTATTCTAGTTTCCAG
>JAYFMV010000072.1:0-46718 GCA_042408245.1 Potamolinea sp. | reverse complement strand
CAATTACTCCAGCAGTTTCATGTCCATAAATGCGTGGTGGTTCGTAGAGAGGATAGCGAATCTTTTTAATATCTGACTGACACAAACCGACAACTCGCACCTGTACCAGCACCTCATCACTATTGAGTTCTGGTATTGGCACTTCTTCGTAATTTAACTGATTGACTCCTCGGAATACCTGTGCTTTCATGGTGCTTTTTCTCTGCTCAACAATACTAGATTTAGCATTCTTCGGGGATGTTTTTGAAGGATGAAGTTTGAAGTATAAAATTACCCACCCATACAGGGATAGAGAATATAAGATAATTCCCTAATTCAAACTTCTTTTATGGTGAATCAAACATTTACAACTGATGTCTTAGTGGTCGGGGGTGGTACTGGCGGAACAGCGGCTGCCATCCAAGCGGCGCGTCAAGGCGTCCGTACCATCCTGGTGAGTGAATTTCCTTGGTTAGGAGGGATGCTGACTTCTGCGGGCGTTGCAGCACCGGATGGTAATGAATTAGCAGCATTTCAGACTGGTTTGTGGGGAGCATTTCTCAAGGAACTTTGGCATCGTCAACCAGGAGGATTAGACAACAGTTGGGTGAGTATGTTTAGTTACGATCCTCGCATCGGAGCTGAGATATTTGCCGATTGGGTGCGTGAACTACCTAACCTCAAGTGGATTGCTGGCCAAACACCAATAGATGTGTTGCAACAAAATGGCTGTATTACAGGTGTAATTTTTGCTGATTTTACCGTCAAAGCCAAAGTAACCCTAGACGCTACAGAACTAGGAGACTTGTTGGCGATCGCAGAAGTACCGCATCGCTGGGGTTGGGAACTACAATCTGAGTTTGAGGAACCTAGCGCTCCCGTAACGCCCAATGTACTGACACAAAGATATCCTGTTCAGTCTCCAACTTGGGTAGTCATCCTCAAAGATTTTGGTCTTGCTGCTGAATCCCCAGAAATTCCCGCTCCTCCCCAGGACGCACCCCAGCAATTTGTTGGTGCTTGGGAAGGTTATGGCGCTCAGCAGTTTCTCAATTACGGACGCTTACCTGGGGAACTGTTTATGATCAACTGGCCTTTGCGTGGCAATGATTATGGTGAAGGTGTTGAGCGTTTGGTTACATCAATCGCAGCGCGACAGCAGTTTCTTCAGGAAGCACGCTGGTACACGCAGAGTTTTGCTCGTTTTATTCAAAGCCAGCTTGGCCGTCGTTACGGTTTGGCAAATGACGTTTTCCCTGATTCTGCTGTTGGTGGAGGTGCTTATGCGCTCCATCCTTACTACCGGGAAAGCCGACGTCTCCAGGGAATCGTTACGGTACGGGAGCAGGATATTTTGCCGATGACGGGAGGGGGAGTGGCATCTTTACCTGTGGATGGGTCAGGATCGGTAAGTGCGATCGCCATAGGAAACTATGCCAATGACCACCACTATCCAGGGATAGATTTTCCCTTAAAACCGAAATCTGTCCGTTGGGGTGGCCGCTGGACAGGAACGCCTTTTACTATTCCCTATGGTTGTTTAGTGCCAAGGTCAACGGATGGCCTGTTAGTTTGTGAAAAAAATATTTCTGTATCCCACATTGCCAATGGTGCAACTCGTCTACAACCAGTGGTGATCAATATTGGCCAAGCAGCGGGAATGGCGGCGGCTTTGTGTGTGCTTAGTGATACACAGCCCAGGGATTTGCCAGTGAGACAGATCCAAGAAGCTTTGTTGCAAGATGCTTGTGCTCCCGCGGCAATTTTTCCTCTTTTTAATTTGCTCCCCAACCATCCAGATTGGCTGTACTGGCAAAGTTACTATCTGGACAATCCAGAGGAGTATCCAGCAACGAGTACTCAAACGACAAGTAATTTTGACAAGGGGGACGCTTGTGCTACTTTCCAGCAATTTACTGGCATTTTCCAGCGTTGTGGCGAGCAGAATTATGCGCTTAGCGTTGATGGTAGTCAGACGTGGCTGCTGATTACTTTGCAACCAGAAGTGGATGAGCAATTACAGACTTGTGGCGATCGCCAACAGCTTACAGTCTGGGGATGTCTCAATCAGTCGGGTCAATGGCTGGTGGTCGAAAAACTGGAAAAAACTGAGTCCTGAGAGGTAACAGGCTTATTAAACACTCTTCAGCAAAGGCACTGATAAATCAGGACTTTCCGGTAATACAAGTAAAACTTCCAAGTCTATCATTAAGACCCCGAAAATTAAATAAACTTTCACGAAAGTTTTTCCTGAAGCATTAGTAGGAACTCCGTATCAGGGAATAGAAACCCTGACACGGACATCTGCTATGCGCATTTACACTTCTATTTTCAATCAAGTTCTCACAGTTGCAACCAATCAAGCAAATGACAAGGCCCCCCACCGTGGTAGCGGACGCTAATTTCACACACCACGTCTGGCTGTTTGTGGCAAAGGTTGATGCAACCTAGACAAATGAATGATTCAACAAGCCCAAGGCGCTTTTTCGTTATGGTTCCAACTGGAGCTAGCAACGAATCGAGCGCCTTTTAGTTTGCTGATTTTCTCTCTTGGCAAGATTCTACTGCTCTTTAGTTCGCACTAAAGTTTTATTTGTAACAAAGCTTCGACGAAAGTTTTTCCGGATGCCATATTAGAAGTTAGTATAATTGACTAGAAGCCCTGACGCGAAAAAATGGTGTTAGCTTTTTCACCTCTAAAATTTTCTGATGTCAAAAAGCGATCGCCGACCGTTACACTAAACCCCTAAAATTGTGATACCTCAGTTATCATATAAGCTTGCTGGAATACTTTGAACCCCCGTTTCCACTCGCAGCAGCCAATATCTGCCTACTTTGTTTTTTCTCTTGAGTTTTCTATAATGAGAGAGAATTCGGCTTCAGACATTAGGGTGCTTCTAGTTAAGCGCATGTTCTACACCGTGAATTGAACTCACTGCTCAAGTGAAACGGTGAGACAAATCACAGAGGAACAAAATTCTTGTATCCATGCGACATGAACGCCCCTAAGATGATAAACGACCTCGATCTGATCAAAAGACTTAGCCCCAGCGCAATGGATCAGATCATGCTATACCTGGCTTTCAGCGCGATGAGAACCAGTGGACACCGACACGGGGCTTTTCTCGATGCAGCGGCAACTGCCGCTAAATGCGCAATTTACATGACCTACCTGGAACAAGGTGAGAATACCCGTATGACGGGGCATTTGCACCATATTGAGCCAAAGCGGGTCAAGGTAATTGTTGAAGAAGTAAGACAAGCGTTAACAGAAGGGAAGCTGTTGAAGATGCTGGGTTCCCAGGAACCACGCTATCTGATTCAATTTCCCTATGTCTGGATGGATCAGTTTTCCTGGATACCAGGACGATCGCGGGTTTGTGGTACAAGCCTCAATGCTGAAGAAAAGCGATACATCCAAGACAAACTACCAGAAAACCTGCCAGATGCCCAGGTTATTAATTCCCTACAGTTTTTGGAATTAATCGAATTTCTGCACACTCGCTCTCAGGAAGACTTACCAGAAGAACAACGTCTCACTTTGAGTGAAGCGATGGCAGAACACATCAAGCGTCGCTTAATCTATTCAGGGACTGTAACCCGTATTGATTGCCCTTGGGGATTGCCGTATTACGCTCTCACTCGTGCATCTTACTCGCCTGCAGATGGCAAAGAACGTACTTACACTGTAGTTGAAGATACGGCGCGGTACTTCCGATTAATGCAAGATTGGGCAGTTCGTCAGCCCAAGGTAATGCGTTTGTTAGAAGAATTGGATATCCCACCAGAAAATATGGAACAGGCGATGGAGGAACTTGATGAAATTGTCCGTGCTTGGGGGGATAAGTATCACCATGCTGATGGTGAACCTGTGATTCTTCAGATGGTTTTTGGCCCAAAAGTAGAGTAGAGATTTGCGGGTTTACAGGTTGAACAAGTTTTCTGAACTTTCAACCTGCAACCTGCAATTTTTAACCTAAACTCAACCCGCGCCATACAACAAGCAACAGCACTGCAGCGATCCCGCCAATCAAGGTATTGATAAAATTCACCAATTCATTGGTCATCCAGTCAAATTTACCTTGCAGCGTCGCACCAATTACACTCTCCAAATTGGTGGCAATGAAAGCTGCTATTACACAAAAAGTAACGCCTGTCAAGTCAATTAGCCCAATACCCCAACCAAGAAAGGCGATCGCTACTGAACCGACGACACCCGCAAGGGTTCCCTCCAAGCTGACAGCGCCTTCAGTTCCTCGCGCCACAGGTTGCAATGTGGTAATGAGAAATGTCCGCTGTCCGTAAGCTTTGCCTACCTCACTGGCACAGGTATCCGAAAGCTTAGTTGCAAAACTTGCTACATATGCCAACAACAGTAGGGGTACAACATACTTTGCTCCTAGAGTTGGAACTATCAACGTTCCTACAGCACATAATGCCGCAGTGAGCGCTGAACCCCAAACATTTTCCGGACCCCTTGCACCAGAACGCTTCTCAGCAATTCCCGCTGCTTCCTTTTGCGCCATCCCGATGCGTGTGACACCAGAGCCCACAAGGAAGTAGAACATTACAACTAAGTAGCCCTGCCAGCCAAGAGTACCCCAGATCAGGACACCTAGCACCCAAGCGTGGATGAAGCCTGTAGGTGTGAGTAACTTTTTGGGGGCAAAGTAGGCGATCGCCAGTAAAAACGTATTCAAGACAACAGCAACAAGCCAGGGATTTAAGGAATTAATAGTAGAAAGCATTGCTAAGAAAGTGAAGAACATTCTCTTGTGATTTTAGGTTTAAAATTAGTAATCTAAAATCTAAAATTGGCAAATGCAACCCGTACTCTTTCATCTGGCTTTTCCTGTTAGCGACATTGAGCAGACCAAAGAATACTATGGACTTGGACTTGGCTGCGAAATTGGCAGAGAATCGCGCTCGGCTGTGATTCTGAATTTATACGGTCATCAGCTAGTTGCTCATCTGACCAAAGAACCGTTGACAGCTCAAAAAAGCATTTATCCTCGGCACTTTGGGTTAGTTTTTACTTCAGAAACTGACTGGGAAGTTTTATTACAGCGTGTTCAACAAAAACAGCTACCATTTTATGAGGAGCCAAAGTTACGCTTTCCAGGTGAACTAACAGAGCATCGAACTTTCTTCTTGCAAGACCCATTTTTTAACTTAATAGAGTTCAAGTTTTATCGTCATTCTGAATCAATTTTTGGTGGGCGCGAGTTTGCTCAAATAGGTGATAGAACTTAAGTTTGAGAATGGGTAATGGGTAATGGGTAATCACCTTTATCCAATAACAAAAAACCGTTTTCATGCCCAAAGGGCTGTACAACAAACAACCAACAACTAATGACTGAGTGCTGCTGAAACTTCCTTGAGAATGCGCTGATCTGCAAGCATCCAGGAATGGAGACGAACCGGCACCGTCAACTCTTTTCCCACCAGCAACTGAGAACTTTTTGCCGGGACAATCATTAAATCAAGAGGCGTCCAAATCACAGTCAAATTCAGGCGTTTCAGCATCGCTACGTCCTTATTCAGATCCCTGAGAAACTTGCTGTCTGGACGCATTTGAACGCAACCGGGACGCAAAGAAAGGTAAGCAACCAAAGTGCCATTGTTGGGCGCTGAAATGCTAACGAAGCGTTGTACTCGCTCAATCCCCCCTAAGCGTTGGATGTAGTAGCGCGAGACAAGTCCTCCCATGCTGAAGCCAATTACATCTAGGGGTTGAGAGGGGTCAAAGGTTTTATCGACATAATCAGATACTTGTTTGGCTAATTTGTCAAGAGTGAAGTTGCCGTTGTTGGGGATCAGATTGAAGCTATGTACTGACCAACCCAGTCCGTTTAGGTAGGCAGACATCCGGTTAAAAACTACTGTTGTATCGGTAATGCCGTGAATCAGCAACACGGGATTGCGTTCCTTTGCACTCTTCATAATTTAACGAATTACTCATTTAACCTCAGCTTAGTCAGTGTTGACCTCTGTTGAATGCTGAGGTGGTACAGCAAATTCAGTGGCATAAGCTGGCAAGGTAAATATGAGAAAATTGCAAAGATAAATAAATTGAAGTAGTGCTAATAGCCCAGCCCAGACTGAGTAAGTATACCTAGGAAGCCGAAAGATTACTTTTTGTTAATAATTGTCGAGAAATCTTGCAATGAGCGGTGGAAAAACTCATAATTCAATCGAGCGGCCACTTTTGAGGAAGTTTAATCACAGAAGCAGTCGCCGAAGCTCGGCAGTCCTAATAGCAGTTTTGTATCAAAGGTGGAATAGCCTGCTCCCATCTTTGAGGACTCAGTTAAATTCATTTAAAACCTAGGAGTACTCCTAAATGTTCGACTTTATCAAAAATATCGGTGGCAAAAAATCTAACAATGATGGGTCAACTGCTCCCAAAGTCAAAAAAAGCAAAAGGATACTTCCTGGAGCTAGACGAAACAGGAAGCACCAAGTCAGCAGCGCAAGCATTGCAGCCAGAAGCTCTGAAAGCCGAAGCTGCGGCTGAAATCAAGCAGCCGGAAGCAGCCCCTACCGCATCTACAGCAGTGACAGTGGAAGCTCCCAAAACTGAGGTTGCACCTGCGGCCAAGAAGCCAGAAGCCAAGAAAGCACCAGCAGCGGCCGCAACAGTAAAGGTCGAAGCTCAGCCAAATCCACCAGTAGCTAGCAATGGCAAAGTTGAACCCCAAGGGGAACTAACCTTTGCTCCTAACTACTTGCTTCCAAAGGCTAGCAATAGTCGTCGGCGTCCGGGCCCTAGCATGGATACATTCCGGGATATGGCACGTCAGGTGAAGACTCCTAACTAAGCGGTGTCATTCCTCTTTGAGGAAAATTAGTCCACTGTACAACTGAAATGCTGGGTCCCAAGGGCGTCTCTTCACGGCGAAACAAGTCGATGTGAGACGGTAGTCGTCCCAGCATTTCTTTGTAATCTAGGGCAGTTTCAGCAAAGATCTTGAAATCAGACCAAACGGGGATCTCAGGTAACTGACGTTTGAAAAAATTCAGCAAGTTGTTCCAGTTGCTGCGGGTGGTTGCTTGGTTTACCGTGGACTGCTGATTGTTGTGAAAAGTCATTCCCTGCTGAAACTGATAGTGGCGATCGCCAAAGCGGAGAATACAGCCTCTTGCTGGTAGATGCAGGTCGCAAAACTGCACATAGTCCATAGTTTGAGTTTTGCGGAGTAACTCACCCCTTGGCCCCCGATCTACAACTGCGTCAAACAGTGGTAGCGACCCTTCCACTCTTTGACTTACTTCTGACCAATTGAAAGAAAGCGAACCCTGCTGACCATCTGCATTTTGGCAAACAACTGTTGTTTGAGGAGGTTGGCTGCTTGACAAGCCTAACATTGCTACTGGTTCATCCGAAAAATAATTGACAGTAAAAACGTTAATTGTCTCTAGATCAGCTAATTTTGCCGAAAAACAGGGAATTTCAGCACCTTGTAACGAAGAAACATAAAATTGCAGTTCCCCAATCGGCCCTGTACGATATAGACGCAAGCCTCGCGTAGGTAGCTTTAGCCTTGCTGTATAGGCGTCTAACTGCATGATACGAGCAAACTTTTGCGCCACGGCTTGTTTGGCCTCGGTGCTGATCGCCTCCAGTACCAACACCCCCAATTCTGTACTGCTCTCTTCAGCAGTTGCTTCAGCAAGAGCTTGTCGGCGTTGTTCTTGTTCCATTGCTTCCAAGCGCTCCAATCCCTGACGAGCTTGAGACATAATTTTAGGATTGGTAGTGTTTTTTAGCAACTGTAGGTATATCTTTTGGGCGGCTTCTAATTGTCCCGTAGCTTCCTGAATGCGTCCTATATAAAGCCTTACCAAAGGATTTTTCGGCTCTTGCTTCACCAACTGTTTAAGTAATTTCGCAGCAGTTCGATAATCTTTGCGCTCAAAAGCATCGGCTACTTGGTCAATCATAATTATTTGTGGTTGGTTGTACAGCCCTACGGGCATGAAAACGGTTGTTAGTTATGTGTCATTGGTTATAGCGAGAACCGCTATATTTTATCAACTCAGTACTGCTGGGTAATTTTGCCATTAGTTAGTTTTCAGTCTAGATAAAAACTTTCCTAAGATGTGATTAAGATATGTTGTGTTTAACTGTGCTTCAAATTCAGGAGTTCACTCTATCCAAGACCCGATACGATTAAGATGGGAGCAAGGATAGATCATTATCGCGTTCCCGCCTAAAAAATTTTAGCAGCAGAGTAATAGGTTGTATATTTATGCAAGTACAGACACAAAAAACTTACTACACAGCAGAAGAATATTTAGAACTTGAAGAAAACTCAGAATTTAGAAATGAATATCGCGATGGAGAAATTGTACCCATGACAGGTGGCACCACTAATCACAATAAAATTTCCTTAAATTTAGCTGCATCATTAAAAATTGCTTTGAGAAGAAAAAAATATGAAGTTTACATAGCAGATGTGCGTTTATGGATACCTAAATATCGGCAACATACCTATCCTGATGTCATGGTAATTCAGGGAGAACCTGTTTATACAGGAACGAGTACAACAACTGTAATGAATCCTTCATTAATTGCCGAAATTTTATCGAAATCAACTCAAAATTATGACCAAGGCAATAAGTTTTTATATTATCGGTCAATTCCAGAATTCAAGGAATATATTTTAATTGACCAATATCAATATCATGTAATGCATTATGTAAAAACTGCTGAAGGTCAATGGTCATTTACTGAAATTGAAGGTGAATCTGCCACTTTGTCGCTGCAAACAATTGATTTTCAAATTCAACTTACTGACCTTTATGAACAAGTAAATTTTGCAGAAACTGACGAATAATGACGGCGTTAGGCGTTTTTTTTATAATTATGATACTCTTCTAACTGGATATTTTATCTGTGTTAGGGTGTGAGAAGTGATTCCAGAATTTGATGAAAATGGTAATTTACCACCAGGAGTACACTGGGCTGAATGGGAGGAGTTTCAAGAAAGATTTAATATTAATTCTACTAGACAGCGCCTGATATATGGTTTAGAACTAGCAATGACGCAATTAAAAGCAGCCGGTTGTAGAAGTATTTACATCAATGGTAGTTTTGTTACAAGTAAATCTAAACCTGGTGACTTTGATGCTTGTTGGGACGACGAGGGCGTTGATCTCGCTTATCTTCAAAAAAATGCTCCTAGATTGCTGAATCAGTATGACCGACAAGCTCAAAAAGCTAAATACAGAGGTGAATTGTTTCGTTCTAGTCAATCTGTTGGAGATTACGGTCAAGTTTCGCTTGATTTTTTCCAAAAAGATAGATTATTCAATAACAAAGGAATTATTGCTATTGATTTAGTAAGGTGGGAACCATGATTAAAGATGAAAAAGAATATGAGTATACTCAATATTGGATAAGCAGATTCCAGCAGTCAATAGATGCTTTAAACGAAAATAAAACTCTGAAGGAAAATGATCCACTACGCTGGCAGGTTCATTATGAGTCGTTAGATTCACAATTGATTGTTTTACAAGAAGAAATTACCGAATATGAAAGATTAATTAATTGCGATAAAAGCCAACCACTTAAAATTCAAGTTGAAAATTTCAATAAACTCCCCGATGTCTTAATTAAAGCTAGAATAGCAGCAAAAATGAGTCAGAAAGAACTGGCTGATATTTTAGGGATTGAAGAACAACGTATAAAAGAGTTTGAAGATAAAGATTATCAAGACGCCAGTTTTAGCGAAATACTCGAAGTTAGTGCAGCATTAGGAGTAGAATTTGACAAGGCATTTGTCAAAGTAGATTTTGAAGAAATAGAAGAAGGTAAAAAAAGTAGGGACAAATGGCGTAAATGGCGAGAAAAACGGCAATTACAAAACAATCCCCAACTGAGCGTTTAAGTAATTTTTCACTCGAAAACTGAAGATACTAAGGAAAGAGCAACAATGGGAGCAGTAACAGCTCGAAGGATACGTTTCCCTAAAGAAACAGGTTGGAATTTGGCCGCTATGGCTTGCTCTATTTCTGCTTCTGAAAAGCCACCTTCCGGGCCAATGGCAATTACAAATGATGGCACTTCTGCAGTTTCAATTTCTAATTTTACCTCTTGCAAGCAACTCAAAAGATGAGGAACATCACCACGAGCTACACAAATATAACGGTGGGTATTTAAAATTTGATCTAACCTAAGACTGGTACTAAAATCAACTGGATCAAGAATTGTTGGTACAACTTGACGTTCCGATTGTTCCGCTGCTTCTTGGGAAAGTCGTCGCCAGCGTTGCAGTTTCTGAGGGCTAGGATTGAGCAAAGTGCGATCGCTCTTTAAGGGGATGATGCAACTAACACCTAACTCAGTTGCTTGATACACCACCTCATCAAAAGCATTCCCCTTGGGCATAGCAGCCATCAAGGTTACCGAAATTAGTAACTCAGTTTGAGCAGGAAGAGATTCAATAATTTTAGCTTCCTTTAGGCTTGCTTCTAACTCACTTAACCACCAACTTCCTTGTCCATTCATAGCAATAAAGCGAGATCCCCTATCAAGTCGCAACACCCGAACCAGGTAATGTTGTTGCGCGTCAGTTAGAAAAATCTGCTGATTTTGTATTTGCGCTGGTGCGATGACCAATCTTTGTAATTGAGCCAATTATTTCTCCTAAAATTAGAAACCCGACGCTTTTTCCATCAGGTTAGCGCTGGGAGAGTATCAGTGTTGCTGAATACCAATAGAAAATATGGGATCAAAAATTTCAGCAAACAGGACTGAATTCAATGATTAAGCAGATGGGTGGAAATAAACCCAAAATCAGGAGGGCGGGTTTTGAACATGAGAAACTGGTTATTGTTAGGCGTTATCAATAAACCCGCCCCTACAAATTTATCTGGTTTTTTTTACGCCTACCTGCTTATCTGTTCATTGGAATTGTTGAGGCCTTCTGCAAAGCACGGTTTGCCATGACAATACCAGCACCAGAGTCTCGGTCAACACCTCGCGCTTCAATGTCCAAAGCCGTTGAGGTGAGGATGCTACGAATCTCTGCTGTACTCAAAGAAGGTCTGTAAGACTTTAACAAGGCTGCGATCGCCGCAGCATGGGGAGCTGCTGCAGAAGTGCCAAAAAATGGGTTAAAACGAGATAAGCTGGTTTTTACTCCGTCCGCAGCCGTGATATCAGGCTTTTGACGAACACTACCACCAGTACTCAGGAAGTTACCTGGAGTAATCGCAGAACCATCGGCCCTGTAAAAAACTCGTCGCAGCCCGTCAGAACTGAACTTTTCTACAGGATTTGCCACACCTCCAGTGAAGGCTGTAGTCCGTCTCTGAGCTGTCAGGGCGGCCACACTAAAAGCATTAATAGCAGAAGCGTGTCCAGAAGTTTGACCAGAAGTATTATATGTCAACCCGTTGTAATTAAATGAATTCAGGTGCAAGAAACGCCGCACTCCACGGTACTGGATAACAACAGCCTTATAGCCAGCAGGAATTTCATACCAAAATGCTTCAAACGGGTCAGCATTGCCGATTTGAAAATTTGTCGATGCAAGAACTACTTGCGTCCCTCTGGGATTCAACAAATAGAGGTCATAGTCGTTGCTAGATTTGCCCAGTGGGTCAGACCACTGTAGAATGAGCGGGCTAACCTCTTTGGTGAGGGTATTATATACACCATCTGCACCGCTAGCAAATTGGTGAATACTGCCCCTAAGTCCTAGAGGTGCAGAGCCTCCATTGACAAAATCTCCCTCCCAAACTCCGGAAGTATTATCGTTCTTATTTCCTTGATTACCAGCCGCTGAGAAGTACAAAGCACCGCTGTCCGTCACATCATTAACAGCTTGGGCGATGATTCCGTCCTGAAATACTGACTCAGCAAAGTATAAGATGTCATCTACGATAATGTCACAACCAGCCTTTTTCAGAGCGCGAATATTGCTGGCGAAAGTTGCCTCACCTCCGTATGCTGTAGCAAAATATAGCCCAGCACCAGGAGCCAAATCGTGAATGATCTGCAACATGGCTCGACCTTCGTCTGTACCGCCAGATGGGAGGTCACCACTACCAACTAAGGTAACGCCAGTGGGAGGTAATTCACCTTTTTGGATATCGCTGGCCGCACCCCCAAGGTTGTTGTAGCTGTCTGAAATAACACCAATCTTGATTTGTTGTGTTCTGATGACTCCGCCAAAATTCTTTTTATAACTACCATCAACTCCATAAGTAGCACGTGCTTCAGTCGCTCCATGAGCAACATCTCCCTCTGAGGTAACTACACCGGCGCTGTTAGTCTGTCTTCCTGGAAGTTGAGCTACACGTTCCAAAAAGTTAGGTAATTTAGCAATAAGACGCTGTTTTTTATCCTCAAAAGTAGGAAGGTTTTGAGCAACTAATGAGGGTTGATTGAGTGTGGAGAATTCAGATTCTGCTGGATTTAACCTGCTCAATATTTTTGGTTTTATATAAGGTCTGATTGTAAGGATTTCTGATAACGAAGCTAGGTTTTCCAGTTGGTCTTGATCAACGATTGCTCGCACCCTGTTATATTCAGGTGGAGCAGATATTACTGTATTCCCACCTGCTTTGATTTTTTGAACTAGGTTTTGAGTTACTGGAGATTGGGTTTTGATCTCAACTTCTAGCTTGCCATCAGCGGTGACTGGAATCATCGATTTAGGCAACAAGCCAAGATTGGGAACCTTACGAAACAGGGGATCTCCGCGTTTAGCTTTTAGCCTGTACACGAGAACGGAACTAAGTTTTCGTTGTGCTGCGGTACGTCCTGTTTTTTCGGCTATTAAGGTTTCGATTTGCGCGATCGCACTCTGAGAAATTGTCTGGGATTCAGTGTTTTGGGCTGTTGCTTTGGTGCTACTAATGCCGATAATAATCAGGAAACTGGTAAGGAATAAGGCGATAGTGCTTCTGAGATTTCTAGTAAATCTCAAAAATGAACGAAATAGACGACTGAAATTCATAACTTTTCATCTTTTTAAGATATAGATGTATAACTTATCGCTGTTTGCTTGGCTTTTTATGCAAGTATTCCTTGATTTTTTTTATGTTTGAACTACAAACAATTTTCAAAAATATAGGGACACAGCATTACTGTGTCCCTACCATTACTCAGAGATAACTATTTTTAGTAATTTCTGAGCGTTTTATTTGTCCTGTAAGTAAGCTTCCAAGGCTTCTGAAGCTAACTGAGTCATCGACTTACCTTGCTCTTTTGCCGCTTCCTTAATCCGCTTGTAGAGTTCATCGCGAACCCCAATCCGATAACGAGTTTTACCGAGAACTAATGTTGTTGACGGATCTGGCATAATCACTTCATTGACTAAGCCCGTATCAGACTGAGAATTGAGTTTTGGAGACTCATAAGTAACAGTAAATTCGCGCAAGGCCTCAAAACCAACGCGAGCACAGAAATCTCCGAAACTCTCCTCAGCTTGACGAGCTTGCTTGAAGTAGACAAAAATCGGTTCCAGGAAAGTTTCTATGTCATGATCCGACAACCGATCAACATAAGGTTCCGCTAACCGTGTCTGATTTGGTGAACCTCCCAGCCAAACTTGATAGGCCTCCGGTGCACTACCGACAAGCCCTAATTCTGCCATGTAAGGTCTGGCACAGCCATTAGGGCAACCAGTCATCCTTACCACAAAATGTTCATCTTGTAAACCAACTTTGTTTAGTACTACTCGGATTCGCTGAAGTATTCCAGGAATCGCCCTTTCTGACTCAGTAATTGCCAAGCCACAAGTCGGTAGAGCGGGACAAGCCATAGAATAACGAACTAAGGGTTCAATTTCCTCTGGATTCAGCTCGATACCGCACTTTTTCAGCAGTTGATCAATCGCTTTCTGTTGATTTGGGTCAATATCGTAGATGATGATATTGTGGTTTGCTGTCAGCAGCATCGGCCTTGAATATTTCTCGACAATTTCCCGCAGAGCAGTTTTCAGTTTAAACTTGCCTTCATCTTTCACCCGACCATTTTCTATGGAAATTCCCAGGAAAAGCTTACCGTCTCCTTGTTCATTCCATCCCAGGTAGTCGTAGTACTTCCAATCTGGTAGGGATTTGTAAGGAGCAATTTTTTTACCAAAGTAACCTTCAACTGTTTCCCGGAACTTCTGGACTCCCCAATCGTTGATCAGATATTTCATCCTGGCATGACGACGATTAACGCGATCGCCATAGTCTCGCTGTGTAGCCACAATCGCCTTGATCAAGTCATAGACATCATCCTTCTCCACATAGCCAATTTCGTCAGCAATGCGAGCAAATGTCTCATCTTTGTTGTGGGTACGTCCTAAACCACCACCAGCGAGAACATTGAATCCTTCTAATTCTCCCTTCTCATTAGTCATCACCACTAGGGTGACATCTTGGGTGTAAATATCAACCGAGTTATCTCCCGGTACAGTTACGGAACACTTAAACTTACGGGGCATGTAGTGTTCCCCGTAGATTGGCTCTTCTTTATCATGGATAATAGTGCCGTTACCGTTACGCTGTCGCGCGGCCTTAACTCCAGGGTCTTCTTCTGCGCTAATCGCCTTTTCGCCATCTAGCCAAATCTCGTAATAAGCACCAGTCTGAGGTGTCAGCAGGTCAGCAATTTTATTAGCATACTCTGAGGCATACTGATATTCTGGGCGATTTTTGTAAGGAGCGGGTGGAGCCATAACGTTGCGGTTCAGGTCGCCACAAGCTCCCAAAGTTGAACCCATATTACGAACAATTGCTGCAACCGACGCCTTAAGGTTTTTCTTCAGAATGCCATGAATCTGAAAGCCTTGGCGAGTTGTTACTCTCAGAGTATGGTTACCATACTCTTCCGATAGCTTGTCAAGGGTAAGATACAGTTCTGGCGGTAAGAAGCCACCTGGACTACGTGTACGCAACATGAACTGGTAGTCTTTTTCTTGGCCCTTAACCCGATTATCCCGGTTATCTTGCTGGTAAGAACCATGAAACTTAAGAATTTGAATGGCGTCTTCTGTAAAGTGAGTGGTATCTTGTAGCAGTTCTGTCGCCACCGGTTCACGCAAGAAATTGCTACGTTCTTTGATGCCTTCTACTTTAGAAGATTTTTGTACTGAGGGAGTCTGAGATTTAACCATTTGAATGTTAATACCAGTAAATCGAGCGGGATTAAGGTGAATTTCTTGATCCTAATCTAACTTTACTAATGTATGCCAAGGCTTTAGAAAGCTTTAAATCTGTTGAAAAATCTTTCCTGTCCTACCTGGCAAGTTTGAGGACAGGGGTATCGTCCGTATTCTAGCTACTCAAAGTCCTGATTTGAAAGTCCTGAGTCCTGAGTTTTCCCCACTCAGCATGAGTTAGACTCTGCTACACACGCCATAGCCGTCCCCTAAAACGTACTCTCCTACTTGAGGATAGCTGGTTGACATTTGCTGTTTTTGCTGGCAATTCATCTTACCTTAACGGGTAGAACGAAATTGTTAGATTTTTTTAATAACTTGTGTAATCTTGATGGCTGTATCTTAAGTTATGGGGCAACAAAGTATACTCAGCCTCAACACCTCAAGCAACTAGGAAATAATGCTTAGGGATTTATCTCTTTTGTCTTAGATTGTTACTTTTTGAATCTCTCTAATGACAGAAGACTTTTGCTAAAGGAAAATTGATATTAGAAACAAGATTCAATATCAAACGATATACATTTTTTAACAATTGAATTGAGAGAGTTTAATTATGCAATCTTTAATAGACTTTTCTAGAGCTATTGACGAGCTTTACAGCCAATCTCTCTGTTCTCGTCAAATCTCTCGCACTCAATTAAATCAACTCAAGTCACTCAGCGAAGATTCTTTAGTCAATCCGCAACAAGACCGACTGATCAAGCGATTACTTCATGCATCAAGAAGAGGTTGGTTAGCTGTTACAGATTAAATCAACCTACTGAAGGGATTACTTAACCTTTTTGTAGCGAAAACTATCACGTGGAAAGACTATTTCAAACCACAATAGCAACGAATAACCCAAAAAATCCAACGAAAAAGACAGGCTAAGCTTAGCCTGTCAAAAATCTTATTGAGATGCGATTGAGCTAAAATTCCTCACCTAAAAAGCTGATAGTTTTTTTTAGAATTTGAAGCCAGCACCAGCTTGGAAACTAACAGCTGAACCAGAGCTATTTTGGTAAGCGTTGATACCTGCTTTGGCGTCGCCATAGACAACTAAATTGTCAGTAATTTGAGATTCAGCACCTATGGTTACTACGGGAGCGCTTTGGTTACCTAGGGGGGTCGGTTTGCCCTTAGATTCTACGAAAGAATAGCCACCGCCGACGTAAACGTTAGTATTTTTGGCTACACCGATATCGTAAGTAACTTGTGGGATAATAGCGCTGGTTTCATCACTGAAGAGTACAGCACCGCGAGCAGAAACGGGTAGTTTAGGAACAGCTACACGACCTTGAATGTTACCGCCAATGGTTGCAGCATCGCCGCCTGTTACACTACCACCATTGGTGATACCTGCTGCTACACCAGCACCTATGTAGCTAGCATCTGTACCATTTGGTTGAGCTGAAGCACTACCAACAGACAGTAAAAAAGGAGCGATCGCGGTAGCAGCTAAGGCAGAAATGGTTACAAGAGACTTAAGTTTGAGTTTCATAGTTCCTTCCATCAACGGGTTGGTGTGTTTGCTTGCGTTGTTACTACCAAAGTCGTTGGGAAGAAACAAAAGGTTCCAAGAAATAGAAGTTTTTTTTCAAATAAGTTTCAAGTCTCAAATTACGGACAAACTGGCTATTATAAGCTACAGCATATTCCAGGTTTATGAAGTACAGTAATCGGCGTTATGGGTAGGGGCGATAGCGTTAGCGAAGCGGGGCGCTAACGCTATCGCCCCTACAGGTGTACTCTATCCACCTGAAATACGCTGTATCTATTTCTTAATAGTTTTTCTGGAAAGAAAAATATGTTGTTCTAGAGCTGGAGTGATGGTTTTTTCTTAGATATAAGTTTAGTTATCACTTAAATCAATTAAGTGTTTTGTAAGTAGACTGTTTGCCAACTGGCACATAAGAATGAGTGCCGATGAGAGAGAAAATCCCATAGGCGTTCAGTCTGCGTCCGAGTGACAGATAGATTAATCAAGGGTGTTGAGATGGACTGGATATAAGTTGTGAATTAAACCGGAAATCTAACTAAAGTAGGATGCTTTTTGCGTTAAACTTGATAACAGCTTAGGAAACAGAAAGTTGGGGAAAAGAGATATTGCGCCCTGCAGCTTTTGCTTGATACAAAGCCGCGTCAGATGCAGCAATCAGCATTGTTGGGGAAGTGTTGGGGGTCGGGTACATACAAGCGACACCCAAACTGAGGGTAACGTGCTGACTGACAGCAGACTGGCTATGAGCAATCTCTAAAGTGTTGACGACTGTCCGAATTTCCTCAGCAACTTGATAGGCACCGTCAGCAGTAGTATTAGGTAGAATCACGGCAAATTCTTCACCGCCGTACCGAGCCACTAAATCAACAGAACGCCTTGCGCAGAAGCGCAGGGAATCGGCAACCCTACATAAACAAGCATCACCAGCTTGATGACCGTAGGCATCGTTATATTTCTTAAAATAGTCGATGTCGCACAGAATCAGAGACAAAGGCAATTTTTCCCGTGCCATGCGCTGCCACTCAGCCTCAAGGTACTCATCAAATCGGCGTCGGTTTGCCACTCCTGTGAGTCCGTCTAGGGCTGCTAAGCGCTGCAATTCGCGATTTGCTACCTCTAGCTGTTTATAGAGGTGAGACTGTTGGAGAATACGCCGCACCCGCTGACGCAGCACTGCTAAGTGAATTGGCTTGGTGAGGTAATCGGTAGCACCGACGGCAAAGGCCCGATCTACCGATTCTTGGTCTTCAAGATTGGTAATGATCAGCACTGGGGTGCTGGAAGGGCCGTGTATGCTGTTGCAGTTGAGAAAAGAGTCGTCGTCAAGGGACTTTTCACTGCCAAGTAATTGCAAGTGAGTACAGCAAGTAAAGCCATCCATCACAGGCATTAAGGCATCTAACAAGACAAGGTTGGGCTTGAGACGTTTGTAGGCGTCTATTCCTTGCTCACCGTTAGCTGCTTCAACAACCTTATAGCCTTCTTTTTCCATTACTCGGCGTAAGAGCTGCCGCGTGAATTGATCGTCATCCACCACTAGAATGATTGGTGGGTCTTCGGAGAGAGAAACTGGGTTCATGCTTAATATCGCTGTAGTTGCGGCTCTGTAAAGTTGCCTCAACCGTGTTCATACTTAACCTCTAACTGTGACATCATTGCTGATGTCGCCATTGTAGTGCTGCCCTAGTTCATTGATTCCGGATTCTGATCTGGCTGGTAAAGCCTTGTGACACCCTTTATTTGCCATCCTTGACTTCAAGGTGTGAACTGCATACAAGAACACCGTGCATTGGTGGCGTGGCTGCAGCTACCCTTCGAGCGATCGCCGGACTTCCTGGGGGCATAATCCCAGGTAGCGACGTATTAACGTGTTGTAAGGCTTTGCTCCCTGTTTAGCACAGAAGGGTGAAGCAATAATTGTCCACCCCACTTGAGCTGGTAAATCCTTCCTCACTGATAACACATTCTTTCAGTTAGGAGTTACTGACTTATTTTTGGCTGGTGTGCTTGGTTTTTTGTCTTTTTTAAAGTAAGCCTCCATAACCTGACGAGCTATTGGCGCTGCGGTTTTACCACCACCGCCCCCTGAATGTTCACAAAAAACGACAACGATAATTTCTGGTTTATCAGTAGGTGCATAAGCGCCAAACCAGGTGTGAGATTCACCGGGAGGCGCTTCAGCCGTACCACTTTTACCAGAAGGTTGAGGAATTGTTGGCGCGTTCACTGCAGTTCCAGTACCGTTAGTTACCACCTCTCGCAGCCCCTGACGCACTACCTTAATTGTCTCTGGTTTCATATTCAGAGAATCTCGCCAACTCTTAGACTCCTCATCATCCTTGAGTAAGTGAGGCTTGACTCGATAGCCGCCATTGGCTGGTACAGCAAACATGACAGCAACTTGTGCAGGTGTTACCTGAAGGAATCCCTGACCAATGGACATATTCACCGTGTCTCCCACACTCCATTCTTCATTTAATTCCTTCTGTTTCCAGGGCATCATCCGCAACTAATCCTGCTGATTCTTCTGGCCCTAACTCAATGCCGGTTTTTTTGCCAAAGCCATATTTGCGCGTCCATTCAATCAGGGTGTCTCCACCAATTCCCCTACCGATTTGATAAAAGAAAGTATCGCTACTCATGGCCATTGCGCCAACAAATCCCAAAGGGCCAAAGCCAGCATGGTTCCATTCTCCAAAAGTCACCCCACCGATAGTTAGAGAAGGATAAGTTTGTAATACAGTATCGGGAGAAAACTTTCCAGATTCTATACCTGCAGAAGCGGTAATAATCTTGAAAGTACTGGCTGGTGGAAATCCTCGCAGCGCTCGATTAACAAAGGGGTGGTCTTCGCTTTGCAGTTTTTTCCAGGTTTCTGTAGTAATTCTGGTTGAGAAGATATTGGGGTCAAAAGTTGGACGGCTAACCATAGCGAGAATCGCACCATTTTTTGGGTCCATTGCCACAATCGCGCCCTTACGATTTCCTAAAGCTTTTTCCGCTGCTTTTTGTACCTCCAAATCCAAGGTCAAGTGGACATCGTGACCCGCTTTAGCTTGTTTTTCGCCCAAAGTTCTGAGAACTTGTCCTGTACCATCTACTTCAACTTGCTGACCGCCCCATTCTCCTCGAAGTTGACTTTCAAACGCGGCTTCGACCCCCATTTGACCAACAATATCACCGAGACGGTATCCTTCCTCTTTACGCTTTGCTAATTCTTCGTCATTCATCTCACCGGTGTAACCCAGGACATGAGCCGCTAAATCTTTCTCTGGATAATCTCGCACCGCTTCCACGTCTACCTGTACCCCTTCTAGTTCGTTGCTGTACTCAGCCAGGGCGGTAATTTGGGCTGGACTGATACTGCGTTCGATGCGAATCCGCGAAGGATTGTTAAAGCCTGCTTGTTCTACTCGTTTTTGAATCCTGTCTTCTGGGATTTTCAAAACCTCTGCAAGGCGTTTGCGGATTTGGGGCCACTGCTGTTGTTTGATGGCGATCGGCCAGATAAACACTGAACGAGACAAGCGAGAAGAAGCCAAAATTTTCCCTTTGCGGTCAAAAATATTGCCCCGCACGGGTGCCTTGGGAATTAGACGAATGCGGTTATTGTCAGCTAGCTGTCGGTTGCGATCCCCCTGAACCAACTGCAAAAAAGCTAAACGAGAGCCTATTCCGCCTAGCAGGAAGACGCTAACGATCAGCATGACAAACAGAGATTGGTAATTGCGTCCAACGGTACGGGTTGTAGTTTGACGCCCTACAGAGGAAGACTGCATCACGGCCATATCAGAAAATTTCAGGGGATTGAATCAAGGTTACTGGTATTGGAGGACCTAGTAGGAGGTTAAGACAAGAAAAAATTGAACATTGATTCGCTTTTACTCATCTCTAATCCCCGATCCTCAAAGTTTATTGTTGCTCTTGACGCTTTTATACCAGGTTAATGGTTCATTACAGTCCTTTTTTCTAGGTTTCGGCACTTGAGAATTAGCATCAAACCTGGAAATATCAATTATCGCACGTTCTGCTGCCGCTTGTTTGGCCATTAAGTTGAGATTGGATGCCCATTTAAACTCTTTAGAGACGTTTTAAGAAACGTTTCTACATTAGTTGAATTTCACAGCACTTGTTGAAATTATTTTGACATTTTCTTGGTCTATATAGTACCTGAAAGCTTGATATTAGATGCACTGGCTGGCTGATCAGCTCTCGTTTTTGAATCGATACTTTGTTAGTTATTTTAGTTAAACTTCTAGTAATTTCATAGGCATTTTTCAAAAAGAATGCAATCTTTTGTAGAGCAAAATTGTACGGAATTTAACCTAACTGTAATTTCCTCCCTTATATCCCACCCTTAAAAGATCCAGAGCTTTAGTGAGGAGGTTTTACGGCGCTTGCTATAGAATAAACCCAAGTATATAAACGACCCTCAAGGGATCGAACAGACGAATCGCTGCCTAGAATTGGAGCCTGCCGCTGTTGAAATAACCACTATGTCTCAAACTTCCGTTAAAGAACAACGCTATCCGGATACTACTACTGAGCTTGATGTTGAACTCCGCAAGGTGTTCAAAGTTTTTAATGGAGAAACGGCTGTCCGTGGCGTTGACCTGAGTATTCACCGAGGAGAATTTTTTAGTATTCTCGGCCCGTCTGGCTGTGGTAAGACAACCACCCTACGCTTAATCGCAGGGTTCGATCTTCCCTCAGCCGGTGAGGTGCTGATTCAGGGACAGTCGATGAATCAGACTCCACCCCACCGACGACCAGTTAACACAGTATTTCAAAGCTATGCTTTGTTCAGTCACTTGCGGGTGTCGGAGAATATAGCTTTTGGCCTACGACTCAAAAAGCTCAAGGCTTCGGAAATTGAGGAACGGGTGAAACAAGCCCTGAAACAAGTTAAGCTGGAAGGCTTAGCTAATCGCTTCCCGTCTCAACTTTCGGGAGGACAACAACAACGGGTGGCGCTAGCGCGAGCCCTGGTAAACCGACCGACTGTAGTTTTGTTAGATGAACCTTTGGGTGCTCTGGATTTAAAACTGCGCAAGGAAATGCAGGTAGAACTGTCTAGTTTGCATCAAGATTTGGGTTTGACGTTTGTCATGGTTACTCATGATCAAGAAGAAGCTTTGAGTCTTTCTGACCGCATCGCGGTAATGCGGTCTGGGAAAATTGAACAAATTGGTACCCCGACGGAAATCTACGAATGTCCCCGAACAACTTTTGTAGCTGATTTTATTGGAGATACGAATTTGTTTAAGGGGCGTTTAGAATCATCTGATTCCTCAACACTCCAAATTACCACAACAAACGGCCTGAAAATTGTGGTTCAGCCTAGGCCGGGGAGTGATGCTATTAGCAATCCCTTAGAGATGGTGGTAAGCGTGCGGCCTGAGAAGATTCGTCTGAGTCTTTCTCCTCCAGACTCAAAAATTAATTGCTTTGAAGGTCGAATTCAACACGTTATGTATCTGGGTACTCATGTTCATTATTTGGTGGAGTTACTAAGTGGCGATCGCCTAACTGTAATGCTCCCAAATGTTACTAACAAGTTACCAGACCCCAACACTTCAGTTTATGCTCGCTGGGCGCCTACAGATTGTCTAGCGTTAGAGGAGTGAAGAAAAAATGCAGCAACCGGGAGTGAACTCGTTTTTGGCAGAATTGGAATCCCACTGCTTATCCATAGCAATCGTCACGTTTCTTGATAGTGACGGTGACCCTTTGGTAATTGACCTAGAACGTCTAGGGACACAAGTAATCTATGGCGATGATTGGGAAACCAAGCAATTATTCATTGCCAAACTCCTAGTTAGCTGCAAACCTTCCGGTTCCCTGGTTATGCGTTCTTTCACTTCAGAAATTGATGCATTCACTCAACTACCAATTAAAGAACTGCGAGGCTACATTCTCAAAAATTACCGTAACGACCTGGAATTTGAAAAACTCCCTCCCCATACCATGTTTGCTTGTCACAACACAGACGCCGAAACTGGTGAACCACTCCCCCTTGAACAATCTGTACGCTATTGCTGAAATTGTCATTAGTCAGTTGTTAGTTGTCAGTTGTTAGTTGTCAGTTGTTAGTTGTCAGTTGTCAGTTGTCAGTTGTGTAGGGGCGTAGCATTTGCTCCCAAATATTTAGGTATTACGACAATTTGACAACGCAAATGCTACGCCCTTTCTGTTAGCTGTTATTGTTAAAAACTCAGGGATAAGGACTTAGGAATTAGGACTCAGATCAAATGACCAGCAAACATAGACATAACTCTCCTAGGCGTCCAACAAGGCGTAATTTTTTAAAGCTAGCTGCATCATCAACCCTCAGCAGTATAGCTCTCTCTGGGTGTGCTTGGAAGTTGGCTGATGTGCGCAAGAAAAACAATAATAGAGGTTCTACCAAAGAGTTATATATCTACACTTGGTCTAGCTACACAGATCAGGATTTGATCAACCGTTTTACCCAAGAAACAGGAATCAAAGTATTAGCAGATGTCTATGACTCCAATGAAGTAATGCTCTCAAAAATTCAGGCGGGAGGTGGTGACGCTTATAGCATTATCTACCCTTCTGACTATACGGTGCATAAAATGGTTGAGTTAAACCTATTGAGCGAAATTGACTTCTCAAGGATTACGGGTTTTGACCAATTGTTTCCTCGCTTCATCAATCCAGAATATGACCCAGGAAATTTACACAGTATTCCTCTGAGTTGGGGAACAACAGGATTAATTTATAACACTAAAAAGTTACAAAAAACGCCGGAAGATTGGAGCTACTTTTGGGAAAATAAGCAGCAATTATCCAAGCGAATGACCTTGCTTAGTGATGTTCGGGAAGTAATGGGTGCAGTATTAAAAATGTTGGGATATTCCTATAACTCCAGGAATTACCAACAAGTTAAACAAGCCTACGAAAAGCTGATGGAGTTAAAGCCACACGTCGCTTCTTTTACCTCTGATGCTTGGCGACCTCAAGTTTTGAGTGGTGATGTTTGGCTAGCGATGGCTTATTCTTCTGATTCTAATGAAGCTATCAAAGAAAATAAAGATTTGCAATATGTCATTCCTAAAAGTGGTTCTTCTTTGTGGACAGATACGCTGGTAATTCCTAAAGATGCTCCGAATATAAACGCTGCTTACGCTTGGATTAACTTTTTGTTGCGTCCCGAAATTTCTGCTGAAATTTGTAAACGTTTGAGCTTTGCGACCACAAATCAAGCAGCCTATAATCAGTTACCTGCTGAACTCAAAGAGAATCCTAGGCTATTTCCACCAGAATCAGCAATCAAGTTATGTGAAAGTGTTGCACCTGTGGGACAATTGACCGCAGTTTATGATAGATATTGGACTCAACTTACGAGTGCCTAGGGATGAGGGAAGAATGTAGTTTGTAGTTTGTAGTTTGTTATTGAATGGTCAACATCTTGACAAACTCTCAACTAACAACTAATCACCAATAACAAACAAACAATGACAACGAACCATCTACCAACACCACCAAAATGCACTACCAGGCGTCAGTTTTTACAAGTAGCAACCTCAGCGGCACTCAGTAACATGGTGCTGTCTGGATGTGGCTGGAAACTTGCTGAGGTACAGCCAGAAGACAATAAGCAAAGTAATTCAGATAAGTTATATATTTACACTCAATATGGCTATACAGACCAAGATGTATTAGACCGTTTTACAAAAGAAACGGGAATCAAAGCAATTGCAGATGTCTTTGATTCCAATGAAGCAATGCTTGCTCGACTTCAAGCGGGTGGTGGTGGTTCTTACAGCATTATCTACCCTTCTGAATATATGGTTCAGAAGATGGTGGAAATGTCAATGTTGACTCAACTAGATTTCTCACGCCTTAATGGTACAGACCGTTTGTTTAATAGGTTCCAAAATCCTGAATATGACCCAAATAACGGACATAGTTTGCCAGTAGGTTGGGGAACAACTGGCTTGATTTATAACACTAAAAAGCTAAAAGAAGCACCAGAAGACTGGGATTATTTGTGGAAGAATAAACAGCAACTTAATAAACGAATAACGTTGCTTAATGATATTCGGGAAGTAATTGGCGCAACTTTGAGAATGTTGGGATATTCTTACAATTCAACAAATCCCCAAGAACTGCAAGCAGCCTATGACAAGTTAATGGAATTAAAGCCAAATATTGCTTCCTTTACTTCTGATTCCTGGCGTCCTCAAATTTTAAGTGGAGATTTGATGGTAGCAATGTGTTATTCCGCTGATGCTAATGAAGTGATAAAAGAAAATCCAGACTTGCAGTATGTACTTCCTAAAAGCGGTTCTTCGTTGTGGACTGATACCATTGCAATTCCCAAAACTGCTACTAATCTCAAGGCTGCTTATGCTTGGATTAATTTCATGTTACAGCCAGATGTTGCGGCTCAAATTTGTCAACGTTTGAGTTTCGCTACACCCAACAAAGCAGCCTTCAATCAGTTACCCACTCAATTACAAAACAATCCTAGTTTGTTCCCCCCAGAAGCAGCGTTGGAGTTTTGCGAAGGTCTTGCACCAGTTGGTGACTTTAGCGCAGTTTATGATAATTATTGGACTAAACTAACAAGTGCCTAGAAGTTAGGTAATAAGTAATGGGTCATTATTAGTTTTTACCCAATCCCCAATCCCCAATCCCCAAAAACACCTGTGTCTACAAACATTACCCCTCCTTCCCTACCCAATCCCAGCGCAAGTGATAATCTTACGGAAGTACCGATTCCGAACGATAAGAAACGTCCACGATGGCAATGGTTGGAACCGCTAATCTTGCTGGGGCCTTCTGGAATTTGGTTAGCTTTTTTGTTGGTGCTACCTACTTCAGTGATTTTTGAACTGAGTATGGTACCAAATGTCAAGCCAGGGGATGTGGTAATTCCTTCTGGTTTTGATAACTATCTGCGGGTATTTGAAGCAACTAACTTGACGGTGTTGGGGCGATCGCTCTTTTTTGCTACTGGTAGTACCTTGATTTGCCTAATTTTAGGATTTCCTGTCGCTTATTGGATTGCCCAAATGGCACCGAAACGCTGGCAAAATTTACTATTGTTAGGCTTTATTTTGCCTCTTTGGACTTCTTCGCTGTTGCGTTCTTATGCTTGGATTACTATACTACGACCAACAGGGGTTATTAATACTGTTCTAACCAGTATTGGACTACCAGCGTTGGAGATATTGAATCGCGAACCAGCAGTTTTGATTGGTATGGCTTACAGTTTTTTACCTTACATGGTATTGATTTTGTATGCTTCTTTGGAGAAGTTAGACAAGCGTTTGTTGGAAGCTGCGGCTGATTTGGGAGCCAATTCTATTCAAGTTTTCTGGAAGGTGACGGTACCTCAATGTTTGCAGGGAATTGCTGCTGGTTCGTTGCTGGTTTTTATTAGTGGTTTGGGAGATTTTGTTAATCCAGAATTGTTAGGTGGTGCATCGAGTATGACTGGTGCACGTTTGATTTATAATCAATTTCTGGGCGCTACTCAAAATTGGGGATTTGGATCGGCTTTGAGTATGGTGTTAATTATGGCAGTGAGTTTGGCGATCGCGCTTTTGATTAAGTATGGCGAACCGACACCACAGCGTTAGATTTGATTTTGTTAATGGCGCGGAGCTATAGGTGTTTTTTTGAAGATGTCGATTTTTGGGGCTGTATTCCTTATCGGGTAAGGTTTACAGTCTTTTTGCCTGCTCAAGGCGTCCGCGCAAAGTCCCAAACCATTACTGGGATAGGTTTTGAGCTATTTTGCAAATATTGCCTCTTGCGCTATCGATGGCCTAAATGCAATAATTATTGTCATCCACGCAAAAGTACCTTGAAAACTAAATACAACAAGGCTTTCAGCGACCCGCTCCGGAAAATACTGAAAATCCCTTCTAGGGATTGAAACGATTGAGAAATTACTGAGGAACTCCCAGTAGAAGGCCGGAAAATACTGAAAAGACGGCCTAGATGAAACCAGAACAGAAAATTGATGATCATTATTCGATGAAGTTCTGCAAACTTCTAGTGACATAGCTTGCCAACAATATCCAGAATGAAGGCAGTTATTGGATAACTGGGCAAAGTAAAGTAGCAGCGTCCACCCTCCAAGCTTCTAGAAAATCTCTTCAATATTGTAGAAATAATGTTGCATAAGTCCCAAAGCAAAGGAATTGTCCTCTCCCTTGCTCTCTCTCTGGTGTTTGGAAATCCCGTAGTAACCTCAGCAGCTCAACCCAAAACAAATACTACATTCACAACCTTTGCAGAGTGGTGTGTAAACAAAGCAGACCTACCTGTAGCAACTCAAATAACAGTGGATGCAATATTGGGAAGATTTAAGACCAGAGATTGTAACCAAGCCCAAAAGAAGCTTTCCGCTCTCACTAAATTTGACCTTAGCAACACAGGAATTAGTGACTTACGTCCTCTCTCAGGACAAAAGAACTTGACTGCACTCTGGCTTGCTGGTAACAAAATCAGTGACCTGAGTCCCGTTTCAGGACTCACCAAGCTTAAAGGAATCAGCCTCATGGGTAATCAAGTTAGCGATCTGCGTCCGCTCTCCAATTTGACCAACCTTGCTGTACTTTATCTGAGTTGGAACAAAATCAGAGACGTGACCCCCCTCTCAAGACTTAACAGCCTTACTAACCTCCTCCTTGAGGGTAATCAAATCAGAGACGCACGTCCCCTCTCAAGTTTGACTAACCTTACAGTTCTTAATCTGAAATCTAACCCGCTCGCTAACAAAACTTGTCCCGTTGAAGCAAAGCTTCCCTGTTGGATTTAAAGGCTTACAGCGGTTTTAAGGCGTAGGTTGGGTAGAGCGACAGCCTTACTCAAGAAATAGGATAAAATTGAAGGCTGTCTTATCCTTTAGAATTGAAACAAAGCAAATTAAACTCCCTTTTGTGAAGAAGCCCCAATGCTACAAACCCCATCTAAATCGATAACTTTAGAGGAGTTTCTGGAGCTACCAGAAACTAAACCTGCTAGTGAATATATAGATGGGCAAATAATTCAGAAGCCAATGCCACAGGGTAAACACAGTACGATTCAAACAGAGTTTTCCACTACCGTTAACGTAATTCTTAAACCTTGTAAAATTGCACGAGCCTTTTCTGAGTTACGTTGCACTTTTGGTGGTCGCTCAACAATTCCAGATGTATCTGTGTTTACTTGGACGAGAATTCCCCGTGACGAAAATGGTGAGATTGCTAATACCTTTCCCCTAGCTCCTGACTGGACAATTGAGATTTTATCACCTGACCAAAGCCAAACAAAAGTAACTAAAAATATTCTGCACTGCCTCAATCATGGAACTCAAATGGGTTGGTTAATTGACCCATTTGAACAAACTGTGTTTGTTTATCGTCCCAAGCAGCAACCAGAGGTATTTGACGAACCAGAACAAAAAATTTCAGTGCCTACTTTTGCCAAGGATCTAAATTTAAGTGTGGGCTTAGTTTTTGGCTGGTTATTGCAATAAAAGCAGGACTAGATAGCAAGAGTTTGACAAAGCTCTTCAACAGTTTTCATCGGGAAATAGAGCTTCATAGGATTTTGCCTGAATTGTTGAAAACCATACTTGATGTAGAAGTTGCAAGCGCTCTCATCCAAAGCTTCTGCAATCACACCTAGAGATCCAACTTGTGTAGAAGCATTTAGCGCTTTTGTGAGAGCATCTACCAACATTAGTTCGCCAAATCCCTTACCTTTTTGCCTATTTTCAACAGCAAGACGACCCAACAACGTAGCTGGTAAGAATGGATAACGAGGCAAACCTTTGGCAAAAGCTGCGCCCAGAACTGTAATATCAACGGTATAGGTCGAGAGTGTGTAGTAAGCTAAAACATCAAATTCAGGATCATCAATTAATACAAATACAGTTGAGACTCGTCTTTTGAGATCTTGAGACGCTTGCTTATGTATGTAATTGTCTAAACTATCTTTCCCACAGCAGAAGTTTGAGCGGATATGTCTACGACTATCAAGAGGTTCGATCTTAAGAACCATTACTCTAGAGTCACTTGTTTGTATTTTAGCGCTGCCGCCTTTAGCGCTTCATTAGGCTTCGCAGGATTGAGGAGTGCCTCAACAAAAACTTCGCTATCTTTAAGACTAAGCTGAAGTATTTGGTGTTGCTCAATGACTCGGTAAGCTTCTCTCTGAACAGTTGCGACAACAAAATCAGTTAAGGTGCGTCCCTCTAAATCAGCAGCTTTCTGCAAAAGAGCTTTAATTTCTGGGCTGATGCGAGCTTCAAGTCGCGCCATTGATGTTGAATTTGAATTACCTGTAGCAGCCATATTAATATCAATAAAACAGAAATTTCATCTAGGCTATTGATTCTGATGCTATACGGCAAATTACCGGATGTCAAGGCACGACTTGAGTCTTAGGGTATCCTAATTATTCGGCCGATTCCTTCACCAAAACGTAAGGTTGAACGATCAGCGCTTGAAACTTCTTAGCCGGTTCGCCATTCCAAGCAGTAAGTTGTTCTGGTAAAGGCTTGTGTAACAACTGCTCACTAATCCAATGCTGAACCGAGAGCATATCATCATTAGCGATCGCCATCCCAACATCCAGCAATTCCAGCCCTGTGCTCACAACTACCACAACATCACGCTTTGCATGGGGAATCAACCACTCCCATGACGCTTCATCCACCGCTTCCGTTAGTTGTTCTCTTAAATCCTGCATTTGAGGTAAATTGCTGTTTGATTAGAAATATTTTACAGTCATGTGCAGAAGGCTCCTACCCTAGCCGTGAGGGTTGAAACCGGGTCTGCGTTGCGCTAACTTCATACGTTTCGCGATCGCCTGAAATTAACCAAACCAGATGGGAGCTATTTTGCTCGAACCACGTCTAATCAGACTACAGGAACTTACGTAACCGCTTCAATGATGAAAACCTCACGCTTGCTTCAAATCGCTGTCTTAGCAACAGCATCCTTCTTAAGCACCGGTATATTCACTCCGACAACAGCAGGTCTTTTTAATAACGTAGAAGTTAACGGCAACAATTTCGTCACCATAGCAGCACCCTACGGTGATAACCTACGTCAGTTACTGATCGTCGAACAACTATCAAACAAACAAGCTTGCTGGAGTGAAAGCGGCAATAAACCGATAAATGTAGCTCCTTTGCTCATGAACTTTGACTTTACAGGAATTTGTGGGCGAATCACTGATAGTAACGGTTATTCGATCCGCATGAAAGGTGAAGACTTTGGTTTAGATTATCTAGTGAGATTAGTTGAACGCAACGGAGAAATGGTTTTAGTTGGAACTCACCGCTTAGATCCTCAAGCTCCAGAAATCGAAATTGGACGAACCGGAGGAGTTGGTCAAGGATTTGAAAAAATTATACTCAATCCTGGTTGGCGTCTGACAAGAAGAACCTATCAAGGAAAAGCATTAGGTCACATTTATCTAACAAATGATTCAGCAACTGCCATAACTTCAGGCCCTAATACAAATCCTCCACCTTTACCCTCAATCACTCAACCTACACCATCGGGTACTCAACCTACACCATCAATTCCCCAGCCTACACCATCAATCACTCAACCTTTACCATCCAATCCTCCAAGAGAATTGATTTTTACCAAGCCAGAATCCGGAGTAATAAATCCAGAAGAAACGCCTTCAACGACGCCTCAAAATGTGTCGCCAACACCTTCCCCTCAGCGTGCGATACCAACTTTAACTCTACCTCCAAGAACACCAAGTTCAACCACTCCAGCAACCAAAACTCCTACAAGTGCTCCTAAAACTTTGCCATCTGTACCTAATTCAGGGCGTCAGATTCCTAGCTTTGTTGTCCCGACAATACCAGCAAAATAAAATTTTTGTTGTTCAATAAGGTTCCTGAAACCAACAAACAGCCGTGCGGACAGGTCGCCGTCGGCTGTTTAATTTTTATGAGAAAAGATTAAAATGCTAGGAACTAAATAAGGCAGAAAACAATGGTAGAAGAGACACAAGTTATCGTTGAAGCGATTGACGAAAAATCCCCCCATCTGCAAACCGTCATAGCCCTAGGTGACGCTAATAAAGCAACTCTTGGCTTTTTATCTAAAGGAACCTTTCAAGAACACGCCACTCGTCGCCAAATTATTATAGCGCTCTCTCCTCAAGCAGAATTTCTTGGTTATCTTTTATATGGAGCTTCAAGTTCTTTTAATCAGAATAATCGAATAACCCTCATACATTTGTGTATTTCTCCCTCCCATCAAGGTAAGGGAATTACCAGAAAACTTGTCGAACACCTCAAACAGATAACTAAAGAATATAGCGGCATTGGACTAACCTGTCGCAGTGATTATCGCTTAGAAGAAATGTGGTCTAAATTGGGTTTTGTCGCTCAACATGATAAATCAGCAAAAACCCTAGGAAAAGTGCTTACATATTGGTGGCTGGATTATGGCAAGCAAAACTTATTTTCTATCGGTATCAATCAGCAACTAGAATCGAAATTATGTGTTGTCATCGACGCTAATATCTTCTTTGATTTATCTCAACCTGAAGTCAGCGATTTAGCAGAATCTCAAGCCCTCTTAGCTGATTGGTTACAACCTGAAATATATTGGTGTTTAACAGATGAAATTAAAAACCTAATTCATGTTATCAGCGACAAAAATGAGCGTAAGCGTCAGCAAAATTATGCTCAAAATTTCACTTTTTTACCTTGCTCAAATAAAACATTAGATGAGGTTTTTCAGCGTCTGCAAAATTTCTTTTCTCAGAAGAATATTATCTGCAATGAATCGGATTTACGTTATCTAGCTAGAACCATTGCAGCAGATGCTCAGATTTTTGTAACTCGCGATTCTCTTTTATTGCAGTTAGCAGATGAAATATACAAAACATTTAGATTATCAACAATTACCCCAACTGAACTAATTAATCGCTTAGATGACCTGCGCAGAAACCCTGAATATCAGCCTGTTCGTCTGGCGGGTACTTTGTTAAAGCAAATTCGTGTTCAGAGTGGGCAAGAAAATATTTTAAATGACTATTTTCAGTCTGAGGAACAGGGTGAAACTAAAGCAAAATTTCAGCAAAAATTGCGTCGGTTTCTGGCTGAAACAGATAAATTTGAGTGTTCAGTTGTTTTCGAGGGAGAAAATCAACCACTTGCTTTAGTAGTATATGACAGACACAAGAAACATGAACTAGAGATTCCAATGTTTAGGATTGCGAAAAATCCTCTAGCTGCTACTATTGCACATCACCTGCTTTTTCAGATTGCCTCACTTTCAGCTCGCGAAAAACGACAATTCACAAGAATTAATGACCCACACTTACAGGAAGTAGTTACTACAGCCATTCAAAAAGATACTTTTGTGAAAGCCAATAATGATGGTTGGTTGAGAGCAAATATAGCTGTAGCTGAAACAGCATCACAACTATCAAAGTATCTTACTGATTTAGCTACTAATCTGGGACAGGAATACGATTTTTGCCGTCAAATTGCCCAGAGTCTGAACACAGACAGTGAGCTCACAGATATGAAAGCCATGTGGGATATTGAGCGTTATATCTTTCCAGCCAAAATCATTGATGCCGATATTCCTACATTCATCATTCCTATTAAACCTTTCTGGGCTCATCAATTATTTGATGCAAAATTAGCTAATCAAACTATCATTGGAGCTACAAAAACTGAGCTAGCACTTAACAGAGAAGCCGTCTATTATAAGTCAAAAAAGGGATCTTCTAAAAAATTGAAACCAGGTGTCAATGGTCGAATTCTTTGGTATGTGAGTGGTGATAAGTATCGTGGATACATTGGAGTCAGCGCTGTTCGAGCCTGTTCCAGACTTGATGAAGTCTTCATTGGAAAGCCAAAGGAGCTATATCGGCGCTTCCGAGACTTGGGTATATATGAAGAAAAAAATCTACTTGATGTCGCTAACAATAACCTTGAAAATGATATTATGGCGCTCCGATTTTCTGATACAGAATTATTTAATGAACCTATCCCACTGAGCAAAATTCAAGAGATTTTAGGTAACAAATCAACAAGGCAAAGTACTGATGACATTTCTGCGACTGAATTTGCTAAAATCTATACTTTAGGAACCCATACTTAGAGTAGGTCTGAAGATAATGCCAAGTAATATACTGTTACTATCAATTAGACCTGAATATGCCAATAAAATCTTCGTTGAGAAAACAAAGAATGTTGAATTGCGTAGGGTTCGCACTCGCTTGAAACCCGGTGACTTGGTTGTAGTGTATGTATCATCTCCTGAAAAAGCCTTAGTCGGGTCTTTTGAGGTAGATCGGGTTATTTCTGAAGATTTGCCTCAAGGGATTAAGAAGTTTTGGCTACAAGTGAAAGAAGAAGCTGGTCTGGATCGTCGCGAATTTGAAACTTATTATGAAGGAGCATCATTAGGTGTTGGCATATTTTTTAAAGACATCCATGTTTTTCCGAAACGAGTCAAATTAGAATCTTTAAGAAAGCAATTGCCTCACATTAAACCACCACAGAGTTATCGTTATCTTACACCGATCGAGTTTCATCGTGTTGAATCTATCGCGCAATGCAAGATAGCACACTGAGAAATACAAAAAACAAGAACTTGATTAATTAGTTCAGCTTAAAAATATTTGCTCTAGTCCTCAGTAAGTTAAAACCTCTTGTGGAAAAAGAAAAAAAAGCAGAGTTTGTGACACTATTTCAGGAATTTGTCACCTCATATCCCTACACATCCCCAGGGAGACGCCATCAATCCCTATATGTTACTGAGCGTAATTCTGGACGTAGAAACTTTGCAGCAATCACCACAGCAGCACAGTCTGGAGAAGACGTGACTGAATCAATTTTGCTCAAGCTACTCCCTTATGCAGATTCGGCTAATAATCAGCAAAAAGGAGCCTGGATACATCACGCTTCCTGTATCGATGAAGACTTACAAACATGGTGGAAAAAATCAGGCTGGACACAACCGAAAGATTGGTCAAAACTTGCCCAAAATATTCTATCTTTTGTCAGTAACTGTCAACAAAAATACGATAAATTTATCAAGATTTTGTGGAGAGTTTAGTAAGCTATCCTATTCCCAATATTTTCCTGCTGAAATGCTCTCGCCGATCCTCAATGCGCTGCGTCCCGATGATTTTCTCCTAATTCATAATAAATCTCTGCGAGTCATCAACTATTTCGCCAATACATCTTATGAGACAGAGCTAACTAACTATCCAGAAGTCAACCATACAGGACATCAACTGATTGAAGAATTGGCTCCAGAAATGCAACAACTTGGTGTACCAGCTTTGCGCTCAGATGACTTATTTGATATGTTCTGTCACTGGTTGGTTGACTGTGAAAAAGTATGATTTTGCATATTCAGCAAAACCTAGCTTTCAATGAGATTGTTGAATGTACCTTTGACTTTGACAAGGTAGAGTTGCAACCGGAATATACGTTAACAAAATGTACCCAAGAGACTGGCTTTGAAGAAACAGAAATAGAGCGATGGGTACGAGCGATTGAGCGCAAAAAGCAAGCAATTTTTTCTGGTTCACCAGGAACAGGTAAAACCTACATTGCTGACAAAATTGCCCAATATCTCATCAGTGGTAGTGATGGTTTTTGGGAACTTGTGCAATTTCATTCAGCTTATGCTTATGAAGACTTTATTCAAGGTATCCGTCCACAAAGTCAAAATGGACAATTGACATATCATCTGGTTCCAGGGACATTTATAAACTTCTGCAAAAAAGCAGAGTCTTGCCAAGGTAAATGTGTGCTGATTATAGATGAGATTAACCGTGCAAATTTAGCTCAAGTTTTTGGGGAGTTGATGTATTTGTTGGAGTACCGCGATCGCTCTATCTCTCTCGCTAGTGGTGGTACGCTTCGCATCCCGGAAAATGTCATAATTATTGGTACGATGAACACGGCCGATCGCTCAATTTCCTTGGTCGATCATGCGCTACGTCGTCGCTTCGCATTTATAGAAATTCGCCCAAATTATGATGTGCTGCGAAGATTTCATCAGAAAATGGTTATGAGGTGGATGGGTTGATTGAGACGCTGAAGCGGTTGAATAATCAGATAGCAGATAAACACTATGAAGTTGGTATTTCTTTCTTTTTGACAGAAAATCTGATTGAGCAAATTGAGGATATCTGGAAAATGGAAATTGAGCCTTATCTTGAGGAATATTTCTTCGATCAGCCAGATCAAGTAGATGAATTTCGCTTCTTAAAAGTCCAAGCTCAAATTTCTCCTCATACAAATTTGTCTTCAAATAGCTAAATATAACCTAACCCCCAACCCCTTCCCTGCAAGGGAAGAGGAGTAAAAATCAAAGCCTCTCTCCTTGCAGGAGAGAGGTTTGGAGAGAGGTCAAATTGTACCGCATCCAACGCGAGAACCGCTATAACATCTTTCAAAAAATCCCTCAAATCATCTGTATTTTATCTGCGTTTATCTGCGGTTCTTTATCTCAAAGTAATGCAAATCATCCAGCTTACCGAGTATAAATCTCTATCTATTCCCCGTACTCAGATTCCTGAGTTGGTGATAGATGAATTAAAGCAGAAATATAGCAGTCAGATCGAGATTAATCTTCAATATTCCAAAACAGGCGATCTCTGGACACTTACCTCTAAAGGTTGGGTTGGTTATATCCCCTTAACGCCAGAGTTTCAAATTGCTTTATATCCAAAGATTCCACTGTCTAACCTTTTTGGAATGCTGGAATATGCTTATAAACTCAAAAGTTTTTACTTCTTACAAGGACTGATTGATTGTCAATCTTTAGAGGGCTTCTACAGCGAATTGGCTTTGATTCTAGCACAAGGAATTTTAGAGAGGTCCCGTCAGGGAATCTATCGCGCTTATCTACCTAAAACCAATCAGCTATCCTACATTCGGGGACGCATAAATCTGCGACAAGCTATTGAGAAACCCTGGAATATTAAACTTAGTTGTGGCTACGAAGAATATACGAGTGATACTGATGATAACCAGATGCTGTTTTGGACTCTCCGCTGTATCACTCGCAGTGGGATATGTCAGGAACGGGTACTCCCAACGGTGCGACGCGCTTATCATACCCTGCAAGGATTGGTGAGGTTACAGCCGTTTAAGTCAGAGGATTGTGTTGCGACGAGAATACAATCGACTGAATGAAGATTATCGAGCTTTACACGCTATTTGTCGCTTTTTTCTAGATAATACTGCTCCTGGTCATCAGTTGGGAAATCGGACAGTTTTGCCTTTTCTTGGTCGATATGGCGCGTCTCTATGAACTGTTTGTGGCTGAATGGCTAAAAGCTCATTTACCTGCTGATTTTTCTCTGAAGTATCAGGAACCGATAAATATCAGTAAGATGGTGCAGTTTAAGACGGATTTGGTGTTGTACGAATCGGGAAATATCACTCCTCGTTACATTCTGGATACTAAGTACAAAGTTCCTGATTCTCCTGCTACGAGTGATATTAGTCAGGTGGTCACTTATGCGCTGTCTAAAGATTGCTGTGAGGCTGTTTTGGTTTATCCCATCGAGTTTAGACTCAGCAGCTAGATGTATGGATTGGTGATATCCGAGTCCGCAGCCTGACTTTTGCTATCAATGGCGAGTTCAATCAGGCTGGTTTGGCTTTTTTGGGGGAATTATTTGAGGAAAGTCTCTCTTTTGTCTAAGGCCAGTTTTTGGCGGCTTGCTCTAAGACGTAAGCGGATACATCTTCTATTTCCTGAGTAGTTAATCGGTCTTTGTAGGCTGACATATTGTTTTTGCCGTTGGCTACTAAAGTGGCGATCGCCTCCAAGTTATCTACGCCATTTCTTTTTAAGGCTTTTTGCTTGAGTGTTTTACCTCGTCTGACTATATTACCTCCGTTGATATGACATCCAGCGCACTGAATGCTAAAGATTTTTGCGCCGTTTGCTGTATCTGCGGCTAATACAGGTGTGCTGAAGATGATAGTAAGTACGCTCATGGTTAAGAGTACAATTGTTAGTAAGTGTTTCACAACTTTTTCCCGAATAATAAATGATAAATGACAAATCACAAACGAAAAATGAGCAAAAAGGAGGGCGTAGCATTTGCGTTGTTATTTTGTAGGTAATAGTTTAAGACTTGGGCGCAAATGCTACGCCCCTACACAATCACAAATCAACAAATGACAAATAACCAACAACCAACAACTATTTAAAACGTTTTTGTTCACCTTGGTAGCGTATCCATTCAGCGATGAATGCGACTACTCCAGATAACAAAATTAGCATAACACTTAAGGCATTGATGTCTGGTTTTACTCCTGTACGGATGCGGCTAAAAATTTCCATTGGGAGAGTTGTGGCACCGGTACCAGCGGTGAAGCTAGCAATGAGAAAATCGTCCATACTGAGGACGAAAGATATTAGACAACCGGCGATAATTGCTGGCATTAATTCTGGTAACAAGACTTGCATGAAAGCTTGAAATGGAGTTGCTCCTAAATCGAGTGCGGCTTCTTCTAGGTGGGGATCTAGCAAGGATATTCTGGAGGAAACGTTGATCGCGACATAGGCTAGACAAAATACTACATGAGCTGCGACAACTGTCCACAGACTCAAAGGGGTGCCAATTACAGCTAGGAAGATTAGGGTTGCTACGGCGATCGCAATATCTGGGACAATTAGCGGTAGGTAGGAGACGCCGCGATACAAGCTCTTGCCAGGAAAGCGATAACGTGCTAAGCCAACTGCCATCAGCGTACCCAATACAGCGGAAATCCCTACTGCACAAAAAGCGACTATCAGGCTATTTTGTAGGGAAGTGAGGATACGGGAGTCACGAAATAGCCTCTCGTACCACTTAAGGGTAAATCCCTGCCAAGTGGCGCTATACGCTGAATCATTAAAGCTATAAAATGTCAGTACCAAAATTGGCAGGTACATATAAAAGAACATGAGTATAGAAAGAATTCCCTGCCACGAAAAGCTGGTTTTAGCTTGAGATTTCAATATTTCTACAGGAAGGTCGTCTTCCTGTTTTTGATACGAAAGTTTGTCGCTCATTGATTTCTACCTATTCCCTGTAAGCGCATCTTTTGTGCACTAAATTTCTACTTTACAGAAATTTTCCCACTTAAGAGGTACTATCTCTTGAAAATAGGGATGGCTGAAAGTGCTAATCGCTATAATTACTCAAGCATTGCATTAAAACATTGAACTGAGGGACTGGGGAAGTATCGATGGGGATTCAAATTTCACCAACCTGTCAAGAAGTTTCCCAACAATTATTTATGAAACTAACTATCCTGACGATAGAAATACACTTTGAAGAAGATGTTGTAATGACTCGTCAGCGATCGCGACAGATTTCTCAAGCTTTGGGTTTTGACTCCCAGGATCAGACACGCATTGCTACTGCTGTCTCTGAAATTGCTCGCAATGCTTTTCAATATACTGGTTGGGGTAAGGCTGAATTTTGGATAGGTAATGGAGAGAGGGAAGTGGGGAATAAAATAATCAATCATACCCCTCAACAAGCTCTTTGTATTTCCATTCGTGACAAAGGAAGAGGTATCCCTAATCTCAACACTATTCTAGACGGACAATATAAATCGGCAACGGGAATGGGGTTAGGTATCATTGGTAGTAAGCGGCTGATGGATTTATTTGAAATTGAGTCTGGCAAGTCTGGAACTACTATACTAATGACAAAAACTTTGCCGAAGCGTGTTCCTTTGGTGACAGGGGAACGCTTAAGCCAAATTAGTCAGGAGTTGGTAAGGCGATCGCCTGAAAATCCCTATCAAGAAATTCAACAGCAAAACCAAGAACTGCTAAGGACTCTAGAGGAACTACAACAGCATCAAGCAGAGCTTGTACAACTCAATCGGGAGTTAGAGGATACTAATCGGGGTGTTGTGGCGCTATATGCTGAATTAGACGAGAAAGCTGCTTCCTTACAACGAGCTAATGAACTTAAAACCAGTTTCCTCTCAAATATGAGCCATGAATTTAGAACACCACTCAACTCGATTGTCTCTCTCTCTCATTTGTTGCTAAATCGGATGGATGGAGAATTGACTCTAGAACAAGAAAAGCAGGTAACGCTAATCCGTAAATCGGCTCTTGCTCTATCGGAGTTAGTTAACGATCTCTTAGACTTAGCTAAGGTCGAGGCTGGTAAAACTATCGTTTATCCTAATGAGTTTAATGTTAACGATCTATTCGCTACTCTTAGAGGGATGTTGCGTCCTCTAGTCGCTTACAATTCCTCAGTTTCGCTTGTCTTTGAAGAACCTGTTTGTATCCCAATGCTGTGTACTGATGAAGGAAAAGTTGCCCAAATTCTCCGAAATTTTATCTCCAATGCTTTGAAATACACTGAAAATGGTGAGGTGAAGGTGAAAGCATCAACTGCTGGCAATGCTATCATCTTTTCCGTAGCTGATACGGGAATTGGCATTGCACCTGAACATCAAAAGCAGATCTTTGAGGAATTTACTCAGGTGGATTCTGATTTGCAAAGACGGGTACAAGGAACGGGTCTGGGACTTCCACTCTCATCTAAGTTAGCCCAGTTGCTGGGGGGTAAAGTCTGTCTCCAGAGTCAAGTAGGGAAAGGTTCCACGTTTTTTGCTGTTATACCGATGATCTATGGAGAGGCTATTGATCAGCCAGAGGTGGGAAAATATAATGAACAGCTAGCGACAGCTTCTTCTAGTTCTGTGGTACAAAACAACCAAAACCCTTCCCCAAAGCTTTTAATTGTTGATGATCAAGAGGCATCTCGATATTTACTCAAGGCAATTCTAAGTGGTACAAATTTTACCATCCTTGAAGCAGTAGATGGACGCCAAGCCATCAGCCTAGCTAAGGAAGAAAATCCCAGTGTTATTTTTCTCGACTTAATTATGCCAAATATGAGCGGGTTTGAGGTTCTCCAGGAACTGAAAGCTAATTCAATAACTAGAACTATTCCCGTAATTATTAATACTTCTAAGCTACTTACTGAAACAGAGTACAACTATTTGACACAGAGAACTGTGGCGATTCTCTCCAAAGAGAGAACATCTCATGACGTAGCAACTGCTCTTGTAAAGGAAGCACTCGTAAAAGCTGGGCTCTCTTTGGAAGCTTAAAAGGAAAATTATGTTTGACCAATTCCTCGGCACAATCTTACACATAGACGACAACGAAGCAAATCGTTATGTCGTCAGCAAACTGCTTCGGAAAGCCGGGTTTGAGGTTCAGGAAGCTGTTACAGGTCAAACTGGTCTGCAATTAGTAGCAGAGCAACCGCCAGATTTAATTATCCTTGATGTCAAACTTCCAGATATTGATGGGTTTGAGGTCTGTCAGCAAATTAAGTCTAACCCTATCACTTCATCTATCCCTGTATTACATCTATCTGCGCAATTTGTCAAGAGTGAGGACAAGGCACAGGGGTTGGAGGGTGGCGCAGATGCTTACCTCGCTCAGCCTGTGGAGTCAATTGAGTTAGTTGCTACGGTAAAAGCTTTACTGCGCATCCGCAAGGCTGAAGAGTCGGCTTTGGCTTTGGCTAAGCAGTGGAAAACGACATTTGATGCAATTAGGGATGGCGTTTGTTTGCTGGATTGGAAAGGAAAAGTCCTGCGATGTAACAGCACCATGACCGACCTTCTAGAGAAACCATTCAGTGACATCGAAAATCGCTTTCACCAAGAACTGATGCAAGGAATGCTGGGTGACATGGAAGTAACTCCTTTCACTCGCGCTCAAGCAACTCAAAGTCGGGAGAGCACAGAATTACAGTGTGGTAAACGCTGGTTTTCTCTAACAGCAGATCCGATCTTCGATGAGCGTGGCTCTTTCATTGGTGCTGTTTACATTGTGGCAGATATCACAGACCGTAAGTGGGCGGAAGAATCCCTCCGCTTTCTAAAAGAAGCAAGCACCTTACTTGCAGCCTCAATTGACTATAAAACAACCCTGACAAATGTAGCAACATTGGCAGTACCATATATTGCTGACTGGTGCGCCATCGACATGGTTGAGGAAGACAAATCTATTTGCAGAGTGGCAGTTACTCATGGGGATGCATCTAAGCTGGAAACAGCAGAAAAATTGCGCGAGTGCTACCCTGCTGACACAGATACTCTACTAAACGTATCTCAGGTAATTCGCACTGGACAACCCCAACTAATTAACAAGGTTCCAGAATTTTTCCTAGTAGCTAATAGTCAAGATGACAAATATCTCCAACTGCTGCAAGAATTGGGATTGCTCTCTTACATGATTGTACCCCTGATTGTTGGGGGACAAGTATTCGGCGCAATCACCTTCGCAACAGATTCCTCCAATCGTTACTACACAGAAGCTGACTTATCTTTGGCTAAAGATTTAGCTCAACGTGCAGCGATCGCCGTCGAAAATGCTAGACTCTATCGCCAAGCCCAAGAAGCAAACCGGATGAAGGACGAGTTCCTGACTACTCTCTCCCACGAACTGCGATCGCCTTTGACTGCAATGCTGGGATGGATTCGTTTACTGAACGATCGGAACTTTGACAAGGCTACTACTGCTAAAGCAATGGCGACAATTGAGCGCAGTGCTTGGTCACAAATACATGTAGTTGAGGATCTGCTGGATGTGTCGCGAATGATTCAGGGGAAACTCTGTCTAAGTATCCGGCCGATTGAACTTACTTTACTGATTACAAATGTTCTTGACAGCTTCCGTCCAGCAGCAGAAGCTAAAAATATTCAAATCGAAAGTGTTTTAGAACCTGCAGCTAGTTTAATTACAGGAGACTGGGATCGCTTACAACAAGTAATCTGGAATTTGCTATCTAATGCAATTAAATTCACCCCTAAAGATGGGCGAGTTCAGGTAGATTTGACACGAGTTAATTCTCATGTTGAGTTGCGAATCAGTGATACCGGGCCAGGTATTACCCCGGATGTTCTACCTTATGTCTTTGATCGCTTTCGTCAAGCTGATAGTTCCAGTACCAGACGCTACGGTGGATTAGGACTGGGACTTTCAATCGTGCGTCATTTGGTAGAACTTCACGGAGGGACAGTTTCTGCTGAAAGTGAAGGTGAGCACAAGGGAGCAACTTTTATTGTCAAACTTCCTCCTGTACCCGTATCTTTGGAGACAATAGATTCCCAGCAGCTAAACCAAAGCCTTGTCAAGGAAATCTCCTTGGAAAACCATTCTACTCCTAACAATATCAAAGTAATTGTAGTGGATGAAAACACTGCTTCCCGTGAATTTCTTAGCAGTGTTCTCGAAGAGTTCGGGGTAAAAGCAACCTTAGTCTCATCGGCAATTGAGGCGATCGATGTAATCAGCGATTTGAATAGGTAATGGGGAATAGGTAATCGGTAATCGAACAACCAACAACCGTTTTCATGCCCGCAGGGCTGTACAACCAACAACCAATATCAAAGCCTCCTTTCAACCCTTAACATTCGTTGGTAAGAAAGCCAGCCAGCGGCAATCATTGACAGAGAAAATACCAATAAAAACCAAAAATGCCCGGAAATTTCTGTTAATTCTTTACCACTTGCCCAAACGCCTAACAAGGCTTCATTCATGTGATAAATCGGGTTATAATTCGCAATTTCTAGCAATTTTTTCGGGAACAAAGAAGTTGGCAGAAAAGCACCACCCAAAATCAACAGAGGAACACCAAAAGCCCCTACCAAAGCATTAACATCTTCCGTGCGTCGCGCCAACTGTGTACCGAGAATAAATCCTACACCAACATAAGAAAAAATACTGAGTAAGATAATCACAATTCCCAGCAGCACCGAACCCTGAAACCTTGCTCCCAAAAAAGCAGAAATGGTATAAACCAAAAGTGTTTGTCCAATACCAATACAACTGTGAGCAAAAAATATACCCAAAAAGTAGGATGTGCCGCTCAACGGAGAGATAAATAATCGTTTGAGAGTCTGCTGTTCTCGCTCAGCAACCACTGTAGCCACACTGCCACCCAAGCAACTGAAAAACAAAGCCGCACCTACCAAACTGGATGGGGCCGCACTTTCAAAAGCCTTAGCAGTTGACACGTTGGCTCGTTCTGCAAAAATAAATCCGTTGAGTAACAAGACAGAAATTGGGAAAATACTCCAAAAAACTAAGCTACGGCGTCGGCGCCACAACTCAATTAAAATTCTCTGTGCTACAGCTACAGTTTCGCGCCAATATTTCATCTGAAGGATTATCTGACCGTTTCATATGAGTCAATCATCCAATTCTCCTTTATCGCCACCCCCCTCTTCTCCTGATCAACAAACTTCCTCCTTACAAATCCCGAACGAGGAAGCTAGGGTAGAGTCGGGAAAGGTTAGAGGAATTAGCTTAAATTTAGTCTCTCGACGCACTACGCTTAAGTTGCTAGCCCTTAGTAGCGTGGGTGGGATGCTGGGATACTCTCGCTTCTCCAAACCTCAGCCAACGGTCTTTCAGCAAGATAAACTGGATTTACCACGACTGCTTTCTCAACCCAAAAGCGTCGTTGTAGTAGGCGCTGGATTAGCTGGATTAGCCTGTGCTTACGAACTAAGTCAACGTGGTTTCGCGGTGACACTTTTAGAGCGATCGCCTCAACTAGGAGGTAAAATTGCTAGTTGGCCGATCCAAGTAGGCGATGAAACCTTCATGATGGAACATGGTTTCCACGGTTTCTTCCCTCAATATTACAACCTCAACAGCCTGGTTGAAGAAATAGCAATCAAGGATAATTTTGTCTCCCTAGAATCTTACGCTGTTGTCTTCCGAGATGGGAAATACAAGCCCGAAGTATTTCGTCCCAACCATTCAGCATTTCCCTGGAATATTGTAGATTTGGCGATCGCATCTCCCAACCGTCTGCGTTGGGGAATCAACATGACAAGACCAGCACATTGGCAAGTTTTTCAGGCGATCGGTGGTTTCCAAATTCCCAAAAGTTTCAAGAGATTAGACCACATATCTGTTGCAGATTGGGTAAAAACAGATTTCCCACAGGGGCTTTATGACTTATACTTTTTACCCTTTGCCAAATCTAGCTTAAATGCACCAGATGAACTGAGTGTGGGAGAACTGATGCAGTTTTTCCACTTCTACTTTTTTGGCAATCCAGAAGGATTAGCTTTCAACGGTACAAAGCAAGATATGGGTACCAGTTTAGTACAGCCTATCGCTCAATCAATTGGGGAGAAAAATGGCAAAATAGTCACCGAAGCAACAGTAAGTAAAATTAACTGGGAACAAGGTAAAATTACTTCCCTCAGTTACCAACAAGGAAACGACCAAAGTGATGTTCCTTTTTGGGTAAAGCGCAATTCTCACCTCACCGATCCCACAATGGAATATTACGGTGCTGGCGATGCTGTTTTTGCAGCCAAATCAGGAGAAACCGAAGCAATTTCTCTTACCTGTACTCACCAAGGTTGTACTGTACAGCGACAAGTTGACGGCAAGTTTCTTTGTCCTTGTCATGGTGCACTTTATGACACCACAGGAAAAGTAATTACAGGGCCAGCTAAACGCGATTTACCACGTTTCCAAATTGCTCAACGTAGCGAGTCCGAAGTGCAATTGGTAGGGAGACAAACCACCACACCCCTACAAACAATTCAGGCAGATTATTATGTATTTGCCACAGACGTTCCAGGAGTACAACAGCTATTTAAGCTAAGTGAAGGTGAAGTAAATCAGCAGGTGCTTTCTCAGGTTGAAAAATTAAAAGTAGCCGATCCATTTGCTGTCGCCCGTTTCTGGTTTGATCGGGATTTTGACTGGGAACACAGTAACTTTACTTCCCTCTCCGGTTATCAACTTACTGACAGCATTACTCTTTATCACCGCATACAAGAACAATTCATTGCTTGGCATCAGAAAACTGGTGGTAGTGTTGTTGAGTTACACGCATATTGCTACAAAGAAAAACAGTTCCCTAATCAGCAAGCATTGCTGACCACTTTTGAGGATGAATTGTATGAGATTGTGCCAAAACTGAAGCAAGCAAATATGCTACATCGGGAATTGGTAAATCAGAAAAATTTCTCTGGCTATCCACCAGGTAGCTATGCAGAACGCCCAGAAACTAAGACTAGCGTATCTAATCTTATCTTTGCAGGTGATTGGGTGAAAATGCCTTTTCCTTGCGGTTTAATGGAAAGGGCAATTAGCAGTGGCTTGTTAGCAGCAAATGAAATACTTAATAAAGAGGGGTTACAAAGGCGATCGCTTTTCTCTGTGAATCCAGAAGGTATTTTGAAGATTTGAGAGGAAACCACAGAGAAAACACAACCAAATTGTAGACCGTTGCACTGTCTAGGTTTGTATTCCTCTTGGTGAGAAAATCCTAGGTAGTGTAACGGCTTACGCTTAATTTTGTCCATCTATTTATCAGTTTTATGACACAGTTAAACCAACAATTCAAAATAGACAATATTCGTAAGTTGGGGATTAACTTAAATCATTGGTATGTAGTAGCTAGCAGCAGTGAGTTACAAACACAACCTTTAGCTGTCAACCTTTGGAATCAGTCTATTGTCCTTTATCGAGATAATCAGGGTACAGTTCACGCCTTAGAAGACCGCTGTCCCCATCGTCAGGTTAAACTTAGTCATGGTCGCGTCATTGGCAAATACTTGGAATGTGCCTATCATGGGTGGCAATTTCACTCAAATGGAGAATGTGTAGCCGTTCCTTATCTAGCAGAAAATCAGAAATTACCTAACTGCAAAATACGTTATTATCCTGTCAAAGAACAAGATGGTTTTATTTGGCTGTTCCCTGGAAATACTCCTAATGTAAACTTACAACCAATGGGCGTTCCGGAGTGGGAGCATCTTAACTACATCGCCACAGTTTCAGTAATTAAATGCCAAGCCCATTTTTCCTATTTGATAGAAAATCTGATGGATATGTACCACGGACATTTACATCAAGATTATCAAGCTTGGACAGATGCTGAACTGCAAGATATCGAAGAAAAAACTAACCGTGTTGATGCTCATTATCAAGCACAAAGCTATTACAGAATAGACAAGATTTGGTCAATTTCTCAGTTATTTTTCCCAGCCTTACGACAGCTTCATCCAGAACCATTGGATGTTAGTTATATTTATCCCCATTGGGTTTCAACATTGGGTAAAGACTTCAAGATTTATTGTCTACTTTCTCCCGTAAGCGCAACCGAAACTCGTGCTTACTTGATTCATTTTACCTCATTAAATGCATTTTGGCGTTTGCACAAATTACCTGTGTGGTTTCGTAAGTTTGTGAAAGATAGTTTGTTTGGTTCAGCGCAAAAGTTACTGGATGGATTAGTCAGTCAAGATGTACTGATGATTGAGGAAGAACAGCAGGCTTATTTGAATAATCCCGAACGTCGAAGTTATGAATTAAATCGAGCATTAGTTAGCGTACAAAGGTTGATTAGGAGTCAAGCCCAGATGGTGGAATAATTCATCTTAGTGATAGCCAGCTAAGATTAAATTATGTCAGCCCAACAAGGATGAATAATCGCTCAGAAGAAGCCAAACTTAGCTGGGAGAAACTGGAGAAAATGTTATCAGCAAGTGGGGGTGCTGAAATTTACGGTTTAGTTGCGTTACTAGATGCTTTAGGATTCAGCTTAAAAGTAACTGAAAAGCATACTGATTCGTGATATTTTTGGGGAAGCAATGCCTAACGATAATTTTCTTTCCCATCAGAATTTATGTCTACTCAAAACTCAATTAATCTCACCGTTCAAGCAGCCCAAGAACTCCTGAAACCATTCAACTGTCTAGAAGGAAAATCAGTAAATTCTGAGTCGGAAAAAGACTTGATTCGTCAAGCGCTATTGTTGCTAACTAAACATTCAGATTATCAAATTTTCGGGGTATGTGCTGATACAACGACTCAAGGTTTAGCAGCACTAAAAAACTATGCAGAAGCTTTAGGCTACACACCCAATTTCGACATCACCCCCATTGAGGGAGCAGTTTATATCAAATTTAACCCCAATTCAGGATTGTGTTATCTCGATTCCTATACAGGAATTCATCGCGGAGTATTGGTGTCTTATCAATCTTCAGATGAAGAGGGAATTAATGAGATGTATGGCCATTTGCCAGTTGATTT
>JAYFMV010000071.1:0-30657 GCA_042408245.1 Potamolinea sp. | reverse complement strand
AGCAATTTTTCCCGCATCCAAGCCAAATTGCTGGAAATTGAGGAACAAATTCGCCCCATCCTTGGAAAGTTTATCGCCGTCGATATCAAAGCTATTGCCATTAGGAGTAACGCGGGTATTCTTATCAGCAGCTTTGGGTACGTTCGGTTGAGCAAATGCAGGGGAAGCTAGGTGAAGGGAAACAAGCAAAGACAAACAGGGTAAATGCAGATGATTAGATGACATTTTGGGGTAAAATTGGTAATTGGTAATTGGTAATTGGCTTCGGCCGTGAGCTCAGCCGAGGAGGAGTTATTAGTAAGTGCTCTAGCAGTGAGGTTGTCATTGCTGCGAATCTCACAAGATCCGGGACAGTTTCCAACAGTGGTGTTTGGGGTAATGATGCGAATGTTGCCCAAGGGTATAACTGCTAGGGAAAGACAAAGCAGGAAGAGTAAAGTTTCCACTACTAATACTTCCTGAAGTCCCGTTAATTGTCCCATCACCGACAGTAAAAGGAAGATTAACTACTCCTCCAGCGTGACGGATTGTAATATCACCTCCTCCCACACTTCCCGAACTGGAAATGCTAGCTTGTTGATCTAGTTTTGGTGGTATATCTTGTGGATTGATGATACCTGGAGGTAATTGCTGTAATACTGTTGAGAGAGAATTCGTAGCTGTAAAAAGTCCGTTAGAGTTAATCTCAATATTGCCTCCTTTACCTACACCCAAACTTTGACTATTTATGATCAAGCTTTCGATATTCCCAGCGCTACTGCTCAGACTAATATTTCCACCATTCCCCAAAAAAGATGTTGAAAGTACGATTCCCGTGGAAATGTTACCCCTTGCACTTACACTAATTTTGCCTCCAGTTCCGGTATTTCCAGATGCAGAAACCAAGGAACCAGCAATGTTACTTCCCAGGGGAAAAAGTAAGTTAAGTGCTGAAGGTAAGGGAGGATTTGAATAACTATTAGCTATCCCTAAAACAGCAGCAAATGCTTGATTGGAAGTAAGGCCTTGTAAAGTATTAATTCCCCCTGTTGTACTGGTGAGGTTGATATCACCTCCATTTCCCTGATATGAACCAGAAATTACAGAACCTGTGAGGATATTACCTGTCGCAGTGACTTTAATTTCCCCACCTCTTCGGGTACCTCCAGAAGCAGACAGTAACAATCCTGTATCTGGAATTGTTTGACCGCGAAAGATAATTTTACCTTCGGAAGTATTAATTCCTCCTGTTGTACTTGTGAGTTCAATTTTCCCTCCATTTCCCGACAAGGAACCGGAAACAATAGGCCCAGTTGTAATATTATCTCTGGCAGTTAGAATAATATCTCCTCCTCTGTCAGAGGTGCTAGAACCGCCAGAATAAGAAAATATTGCTCCGTAAGCGCTAAGGGGGTCGCCATTATCAAACTTAATCGTACTTTCCCCCCGCGTCGCATCAATTAATATTGAACCAACTTTGCTAGTTAGGGTGACGTTACCGCCATTATCTTTTGGGGAACTAGCGTTAATTGTTCCTGTGGTGATATTACCGTTGCTAGTAAGAGTAATGTTGCCAGTATTGCCACCCCCAAGAGTTAAACTAAACCCTGATATGGTGACATCACCGCTAGTGATAAGCTGATTTGTACTGATACTTCCACCAGCAGTAAGGTTTATATTTTTGAAACTAATAAGTTCACCTGTGGAAATGTTGCTGCTAGCTTGAATGTTAATGTTACTCCTAGAAAATAAGCGGACTGTAGTTACATTCACACCAGAAATATTTATTGCTCCCCCATTCGGATTAAACAGACTGGTAAGGATTTTGTCTTCTGGATTCATCAGAAAGTCACCAATACCATTTTTGTCAGCATCAGCAGTAAAAGTAAGGGAACCAGTACTATTGTTGGTCACTCGTCCCAAAATTCCATCCGTTAGTTTATTAATTGTGATGTTGTTATTAGCTTGTAGAACTACGTTCCCAGAAGTTAACTGATTTTCTAGTTGTCCTTCGGAAATGATAAATGTTCCGCCAGTGTCATTAGCAAAAATGTTTTTATCGGACAATTGTCCATCGTCGGGTGAACCATTCCCACTGACGATGGTGATGTTTTCTGGGTCTAGTAGCAGAGTACCAAAATTGCCGTTATTTGCGCTAAGGTTTACTTGTCCTTGGAATGTCAGGTTTTCCCTTCCCGAAACTTCCACAAATCCGCCATTGCCTGAATTAATCCCACCTTGAGCGCTGATATTTCCATAAAACTTTGTTACCTGGTCAGCCCAAATAATTACTCTACCGCCATTCCCAAAGTTCCGACTATCTGCATTAATTGTTGAGTCGTTACTGATATATGTATGGGTCGCATTCGGTACTGTCCCTTTTCCTTGGTAATCTCCACCAATGCGTACAGTACCGCCATTATTATTTCCAGAAGCGTTGATATTGGAGTTGAGGAGGGCAATTTGTGAGCCAAAAATATTTACTGTTCCGCCAGTTTTTCTATCCCGTCCGCTTGAAGTGGTGTTTAGGGATAAGTCTTGATGGGAAACGTCAATGATACCGGAAACAATAGCTGTTCCTGTTTGCAGGGGAATTATCGTACCAGATGCAGTTTTTACGGTGTGAGTTGCATTTACTGTTAATCCTGTGTCAAGGTTACTACCTGTAAGCAATTGGGGCAACATTAAGGGTGTAAATGGTAAGGTATTTCCCTGTACATCTGTAGGCGTTGCTATTTCTAAACTTAGGATTTGTCCAGGACTTTGGATGCGAATTTTTCCAGTTCCGGGTACTGCCATTATTGTAATATCACCGGACGGAGTCTGCATAGTACCCACATTTACTACTATCCCGCCAATCAGAGATAGATTTTGCCCTTGTCCGACTGTTAAGTTACCAGAATTAACAATAACTCCCGAAGTATCATTAAAAAGATAGGCGTTGGGAACACCAACTAAGCTACGATAATTGTTAGTGCCAAATGCTTTGAACAGTCCACCATCAAAATTAATCCCAGTAGCTGTAGTGGCGCTAAAGGAAGCAGGAACGTTTAATGTTGCTTCTTTTCCAAAGATAATTCCTGCTGGATTCATTAAATATAAGTTAGAGTTCCCTCCACTTACCTGAATCAAACCGTTGATTAAGGAGGCGTTACCACCAGTTACTCGCCCTAGAATATTTTTAATAGAAGGATTGCTGATAAAGTTGGCGATTTGAGTTGAATCGACGCCGAATTGTTGGAAACTGTGGAAGAGATTGGCGCCATCCCCAGATAGCTTTCCACCGTTGATATCCAAGCGGTTACCGTTAGGAGTAATGCGGGTATTTGTACCATCATCTGCTGGGGTGATGGGGATAGCAAGCACAGGGTATGTAACGTTAAGGTAAGTTATTTCAAATCCAATTGCAGCGGTCAGGGAAATAAGGAAAGATAGCCAGGAAATGTGCAGACGAATAGATTTCATTATTTAATGACACCTTTAGCAATTACTATCACATTTATTTTTTTTCTGCTTCTACCTAAATGCTGAAAAGTTTATTAAAAATTAGGGGTCGTTGATTTGAACAGTTGAACGTAAAGTTATTAAACATTTACTTGCTAAGTTAAATAGTTATTTTGTAGCATTAGCTACAGAAAGATTTCTTTTGCTCTGAATTTTTAGTGTGGGCGTTGTCGAACTTTGGAGAGTAGCGCCAACTGATGTGATCGGGTAGCTGTTGGAAATAAGCCGATGAAACTAAATTCTTGCACACCAGTAGTTAGTGCACCGCTAAAGCTGCAAACTCAAAATTGGTATCAAAAGCCGACTTTAGAATTGCAGGCTTCGACTTGGGTAAAGCTTCAAGAACGCCTTAGTCTCTACAGTCACGACGAAGCGTTGCTATTGTGTCAGCAGTCTGAAACCCAATGGGTTGTTTGGATTCCTGATTATGGTGAGGCGATTGTGGATCAAAGTCAGTTTAGCGAAGTTTGTTGAATTTTTAGTGGTGTAAGTCAAATCCCCGATTTTTCCAAGAAGTCGGGGATTTTTGCATAAAAGGCAAAGAAGAGGGCGATAAGTAAGTAGCCACTTCGGTTCAGTGGAATTGTTGCCAGAAGTTTACTGAGCTGCAGTTAACGGCATTCTTAGTCTCTTCGGATTGGGAAAAATATCATGGCTCATCCAATCGTCCCAGTAGGCCACCTAAAACTAACAGTTCTTCTCCCTCCAAAGTTATTGAACGTCAACGATACTCTCTACTTCAGCGCCAATAACGGTAAAAAAGGTTCTGAACTGTGGACAACTGATGGTACAGCAGCAGGTACTGTTTTACTCAAGGACATTTTTCCAGGAAAAAATAGTTCCTCCATCTCCAATTTGACTGAGATCAACGGAACTCTTTACTTCACTGCTAATGACGGAAAAAACGGGATTGAACTGTGGATAAGTGATGGCACAGCAGCAGGTACTGTCTTATTTAAGGATGTATTTGAAGGGTTTACAGGTTCCTCTCCTTCCAATCTAACCAATGTTAACGGTACTCTTTACTTCACTGCTACTAACGGTACTAACGGACGGGAACTTTGGGTAAGTGACGGTACCGATGCTGGTACTTTCATGGTTAAGGATATTGTTAGCGGTTCTGGTACTTCTAATCCCTCCAACCTGACCAACGTTAACGGTACTCTCTACTTCACTGCTACTACCAAGAGTAACGGATATGAACTTTGGAAAACTGATGGTACAGCAAGTGGTACTGTCTTGGTTAAAGATATCAATCCCGGTTCTGCTAGTTCTTCTCCCTCCCGACTGACAAACGTCAACGGAACTCTCTATTTCACTGCTAATAATGGAACTAACGGGAGTGAACTTTGGAAAACTGATGGTACTAATGCTGGTACGGTTTTAGTTGCAGATATCAATCCTGGATCTGGTACTTCTTCCCCCTCAAACTTGATCAATGTTAACGGTACTTTGTACTTCACGGCCAGTAACATTGCTAACGGGGTTGAACTCTGGAAAACTGATGGTACTACTGCTGGTACAGTCTTAGTTGCAGATATCAATCCTGGATCTGCTTTCTTCCAGCGCCTCAAACTTTACCAATGTTAACGGTACTTTGTACTTTACTGCTAGTAACGGTACTAACGGAATTGAGCTTTGGAAAACTGATGGTACTGCTAGTGGTACAGTTTTTGTTGCAGACATCAATCCTGGATCTGCTAGTTCCTACCCCTCACCAACCTGACGAACGTCAATGGTACTTTGTACTTCACTGCCAATAACGGTACTAACGGGATTGAGCTCTGGAAAACCGATGGTACTAGCGGCTGGGACTGTTTTGGTGAGGGATATCTATCCCGGCTCTTCCAGTTCTTCTATTGTCAATCTGACTAATATTAACGGTACTTTGTACTTCACTGCCAATAACGGTACTAACGGGAGTGAGTTATGGATCAGTGACGGAACCAGGGCACGGTACCGTCATGTTGAAGGATATCAATCCAGACTTCAACGCCTTTACTATTCAAGGTACTCGGAATAATGACACAATCTTTGGCACACGTCGGAGAGATAACATTTCCGGTAATCTTGGGGATGATCATCCTCTATGGTCTAGACGAAAGCGACTCCCTCAATGGTGGTGGTGGTAACGATACCCTCAAGGGTGGTAGTGGGAGCGATCGCCTATCGGGTGGTAGTGGTAATGATTTGCTTGATGGTGGTCTTGGGAAAGATCGCTTAGGGGGTGGTAAAGGCAATGATATCCTCAATGGCGGTTATGGGAGCGATCGCCTATCAGGTGGTCAGGGTAACGACTCCCTCAATGGTGGTTATGGGAGGGACTGGCTTTTAGGGGGAGACGGTAATGATATCTTAAGTGGCGGTTTTGGCAATGACTTGCTGTTGGGAGGTGCGGGTAATGATACCGTCACTGGTGGTAGCGGTTCTGACCGTTTTCTCTTAGCAATGGGTGCTGGAATTGACACAATTGCTGATTTTACCAAAGGTGAAGATCTGTTTTTGATAACTGGTGGTTTGTCACTAAACAGCTTGACAATTATTCAGGGTACTGGTGCGAATGCTAACGATACTTTGATTAGTGTGACCAGTACTAATGAAGTTTTAGGAATTGTCAGTGGTGTAGCTTCAAATACGCTGACATCTGCTGATTTTGTTTTCTTGTAAGTAGTAATGACTTGATTGCAGATCCCCGATTTCTTGAAGAAGTTGGGGATCTAGCTAGATTAACAATTCCGGAGGAAACATATGCTGATCAAAGACATTAATCAAACAACTAATTCTTCTAATCCTGAAAATCTGATCAATGTCAATGGCAGCATGTACTTCACTGCTGACAACGGTAGCGGGAAGTGGGGACTCTGGAAGAGTGATGGGACTGCGGCTGGTAGTGTCTTGGTTACGGATATTTTTGGTCAATCTGACGTTGATTCTTGGACTCCCACTCCAATAATCAACGTCAATGGCATCATGTACTTTAGCGCCTATGACCAAAACAAATATGAATATGGGTTGTGGAAAAGTGACGGGACTGCGGCTGGTACTGTATTGATCAAGGATATTCAGGTCGGGTCTAATGAGTGGATCTCTCCTGTCCAACTGGCCAGCATCAATGGAACTTTGTATTTCTTTGCTGGTTATGATCAAAACAACGAAACTGGGTTGTGGAAAAGTGACGGAACAACGGCTGGAACTGTTCTGGTCAAAGAACTTCCTTTTGACTTATGGGATGGGGATGATCGCAAGTTGGTTAATGTTAATGGTACTCTCTACTTCAGTACCAGTGACTCCAACGGCGCAGAATTGTGGAAAACTGATGGGACTGCAGATGGTACTGTTTTAGTTGCGGATATCAATCCTGGGTCTGGTAGTTCCTCTCCCATAAATTTTACAGATGTTAACGGCACACTCTACTTTACTGCTAATAATGGAACCAACGGACAAGAGTTGTGGAAAAGTGACGGGACTGCGGCTGGTACTGTTTTAGTTAAGGATATCAGACCGGGAACGGGTAATTCCTCTCCCTTTAACTTGACTAACGTTAACGGCACACTCTACTTTGCTGCTGATAATGGAACCAACGGAGTTGAGCTCTGGAAAAGTGATGGGACTGCGGCTGGTACTGTTTTAGTTAAGGATATCAATTCGGAAACAGGTGCTTCCTCTCCCTTTAACTTGACTAACGTTAACGGCACACTCTACTTTACTGCTGATAATGGAACCAACGGATACGAGTTATGGAAAAGTGACGGGACTGCGGCTGGTACTGTTTTAGTTAAGGATATCAATCCGGGAACAGGTGCTTCCTCTCCCAGGAATTTGACTAACGTTAACGGCACACTCTACTTTACGGCTAATGATGGAACTAACGGCGCTGAGCTTTGGAAGAGTGATGGTACGGAGGCTGGTACTGTTTTAGTTAGGGATATCAATCCAGGTGCAGTTGATTCCTTGCTCTCCAATTTGACTAATATTAACGGTACTTTGTACTTCAGTGCTGATAACATCACTAACGGGCGGGAGTTGTGGAAGAGCGATGGTACCCAAGCAGGTACTGTTCTGGTTGAGGACATTAATACAATGTCTGGCGATTCCAACCCCTCCAAGCTGACCAACGTCAACGGTACAGTTTACTTTGGTGCTGATAACGGTATCAACGGGTGGGAGTTATGGAAAACTGATGGTACAGATGCTGGCACAGTTTTGCTGAAGGATATTAATCCAGACTCCCAAACATACTCCCAAAGATACCCCCAAACATACTCCCCTTCCAACCTTACCAAAGTCAACGATACTCTCTACTTCACTGCATATGATCCAATCCACGGAACCGAATTATGGATGAGTGATGGTACCCAAGCTGGTACTGTCTTAGTTGCAGACATTAATCCTGTGTCTGGTAGTTCCTCCCCCTCCAATCTGACCAACGTCAACGGGACTTTGTACTTCAGTGCTAGTAACGGCACTCAAGGAACCGAGTTATGGAAAACTGATGGTACAGAGGCTGGTACTGTTTTAGTTGCGGATATCAATCCTGGATCTGGTAGTTCCTCCCCCTCCAAGCTGACCAATGTTAACGGTACTCTCTACTTCAGTGCTACTAACGGTATTAACGGTACTGAACTCTGGAAAACTGATGGTACCCAAGCTGGTACTGTTTTAGTTGCGGATATCAATCCTGGATCTGGTAGTTCCTCCCCCTCCAGTCTAAGCAATGTTAACGGCACACTCTACTTTACTGCTTATAATGGAACCAACGGAGTTGAACTCTGGAAAACTGATGGTACAACTGCTGGTACTGTCTTAGTTGCAGATATCAATCCTGGGACTTCTAGTCCCTCCTTCAGTCCTGCGACTTCTAGTCTCTCCCCTTCCAACTTGACCGATATCAACGGTACTTTGTACTTTACTGCTAATAATGGTACTAACGGTACTGAACTCTGGAAAACTGATGGTTCAACTGCTGGTACTCTCTTAGTTGCAGATATTAATCCTGGGACTTCTAGTTCCTCCCCTTCCAAGCTGACCAATGTTAACGGTACTTTGTACTTTACTGCCAATAATGGTACTAACGGTACTGAACTCTGGAAAACTGATGGTTCAACTGCTGGTACTCTCTTAGTTGCAGATATTAATCCTGGGACTTCTAGTTCCTCCCCATCCAACTTGACCGATATCAACGGTACCCTCTACTTTAGTGCCTTGAACGCCAACAAACAGCTTCAGCTATGGATGACTGACGGCACTGAAGCTGGTACTGTTGTAGTTGAAGAAACAAGTACGCTGTCTGAAGTTTCCAACCTGACTAATGCTGATGGTATCCTCTACTTTAGTGCTTTTGACCCAAAGAATGGACTGGAGTTGCACTCTCTTGATACCAATAAAATTATTAACGGGACTGCAGACAATGATCTGCTTTTTGGAACTGTTGGAGAAGATGACATTTATGGCTTGGCTGGCAATGATACCCTAATTGGTTGGGCAAATGCAGACAAGTTATATGGAGGTGTTGGACGCGATCGCCTCTGGGGTGCTAGCGGTAACGATATCCTCAATGGTGGCGATGGTGCTGATTTACTCTGTGGCTGCTTGGGTAATGATACTCTCATCGGTGGTGGCGGCTATGATCGCTTTTCCTTGAGTGTGGGCCGAGGAATTGACACGATTGCTGACTTTACCAAAGGTGAAGATCGGTTTTTGATCAATGGTGGTTTGTCACTAAACAGCTTGACGATTAGTCAGGGTAGCGGTACGAATGCTAATGATACTTTGATTAGTCTGACCAGTACTAATGAAGTTTTGGGAATTGTCAGTGGAGTAGCTGCAAATACACTGACTTCTGCTGATTTTCTTTTCTTGTAAGTAAGAAACTGGGGATTGGTAATTGGTAATTGGTAAAACTACCATTTTTCTGCGCCTAGGAATGTACAAACACTGACCAATCATCAATTTTTTCAGTAGTGTACCAAGCCTGATTTGTTCTTAGTCTATTGAAAGGTAAAAAAGCATCATGCTGATCAAAGACATCAATAAAACCAATAAAAGTTCTTACCCTCATAACTTGATTGAATTCAATGGTAGCTTATACTTTATTGCTGACAACGGTAGTCGTACATGGGGACTGTGGAAGAGTGACGGCACTGTAGCTGGGGCTGTCTTGGTTACGGATATTGTTGAGAAAAGTGCTGATTGGGAAGGGAGTATCACTCCAATAATCAACGTCAATGGCATCATGTGCTTTAGTGTTTTTGACGGAATCAACTTGAGATATGAGTTGTGGAAAAGTGACGGGACTGCGGCTGGTACTGTATTTATCAAGGATATTCAGTTAGGGTCACAAGAAGAAGAATTTATCTCTCCTGTCGAATCGGTTAGTATCAATGGAACTTTGTATTTTCTTGGTCAGGATGAGAACTACCAGAGTGGATTATGGAAGAGCGATGGTACGGAGGCTGATACTGTTTTGGTCAAAGAATTTCCTCTAAACTATTCTATTGATAACAAGTTGGTTAATGTTAATGATACTTTCTACTTCAGTACCTGGGATCTAACCAACGGATACGAGTTGTGGAAAACTGATGGAACTGCGGCTGGTACTGTTTTAGTTAAGGATATCAATCCTGGGTCTGGTAGTTCCAATCCCTCTAACTTGACCAACGTTAACGGTACTTTGTACTTCACCACTGCTAATAATCGCACTAACCGAGACGAGTTGTGGAAGAGTGATGGTACTGCGGCTGGTACTGTTTTAGTTAAGGATATCAATCCTGGATCTGGTTTTTCCTTTATCAATAACTTGACCAACGTTAACGGTATCTTGTATTTCATTGCGAACAATGGAACCAACGGATACGAGTTATGGAAAACTGATGGAACTGCGGCTGGTACTGTTTTAGTTAAGGATATCAATCCTGGGTCTGGTAGTTCCTCTCCCTCTAACTTGACCAACGTTAACGGTACTTTGTACTTCACTGCTAATGATGGAACTAACGGCGCTGAGCTTTGGAAGAGTGATGGTACAGAGGCTGGTACTGTTTTAGTTAGGGATATAAATCCGGGTACAGGTAGTTCCTCTGCCTTCAACTTGACCAACGTTAACGGTACTTTGTACTTCACTGCTAATGATGGAACTAACGGCGCTGAGCTTTGGAAGAGTGATGGTACAGAGGCTGGTACTGTTTTAGTTAGGGATATCAATCCGGGTGCAGGTGGTTCTGAGCCCTCCAATTTGACTAATATTAACGGTACTTTGTACTTCAGTGCTAATAACGTTACTAACGGAACCGAGTTGTGGAAGAGCGATGGTACGGAGGCTGGTACTGTTCTGGTTGAGGATCTCAATACAAAACCTAACGATTCCAACCCTTCCAAGCTGACCAACGTCAACGGTACAGTTTACTTTAGTGCTGATAACGGTATTAACGGTACTGAACTCTGGAAAACTGATGCTACAGATGCTGGCACAGTTTTGGTTAAGGATATCAATCCAAACTCCCTAAGTTCCTCCCCTTCCAACCTTACCAAAGTCAACGATACTCTCTACTTCACTGCATATGATCCAATCCACGCAACCGAGTTGTGGATGAGTGATGGTACCCAAGCTGGTACTGTTTTAGTTGCGGATATCAAACCTGGATATGGTAGTTCCTCCCCCTCCAATCTGACCAACGTCAACGGGACTTTGTACTTTACTGCTAATAATGGCACTCCAGGGACAGAGTTATGGAAAACTGACGGCACAGAGACTGGTACTGTCTTAGTTACAGATATCTATCCTGGATCTTTTAGTTCCGCCCCCTTAAGTCTAAGCAATGTTAACGATACTCTCTACTTCAGTGCTACTAACGGCAGTAACGGCCATGAGTTATGGAAAACTGATGGTACAGAGGCTGGTACTGTTTTAGTTGCGGATATCAATCCTGGATCTGTTAGTTCCTCCCCTTCCAACTTGACCAATGTTAACGGTACTCTCTACTTCAGTGCTAATAACGGTATTAACGGTACTGAACTCTGGAAAACTGATGGTACCCAAGCTGGTACTGTCTTAGTTGCAGATATTAATCCTAGATCTGGTAGTTCCTCCCCCTCCAGTCTAAGCAATCTTAACGGTACTCTCTACTTCAGTGCTACTAACGGCAGTAACGGCCGTGAGTTATGGAAAACTGATGGTACAACTGCTGGTACTGTCTTAGTTGCAGATATTAATCCTGGATCTGCGAGTTCCTCTCCTTCCAACCTGACCAATGTTAACGGTACTTTGTACTTTACTGCTACTAACGGTATTAACGGTACTGAACTCTGGAAAACTGATGGTTCAACTGCTGGTACTCTCTTAGTTGCAGATATTAATCCTGGATCTGCGAGTTCCTCCCCATCCAACTTGACCGATATCAACGGTACCCTCTACTTTAGTGCCTTGAACGCCAACAAACAGCTTCAGCTATGGATGACTGACGGCACCGAAGCTGGTACTGTTTTAGTTGAAGAAACAAGTACGCTGTCTGAAGTTTCCAACCTGACTAATGTCGATGGTATCCTCTACTTCAGCGGCTATGACCCAAAGAATGGACTGGAGTTGCACTCTCTTGATACCAACAAAATTATTAACGGGACTGCAGACAATGATCTGCTTTTTGGAACTGTTGGAGAAGATGACATTTATGGCTTGGCTGGCAATGATACCCTAATTGGTTGGGCAAATGCAGACAAGTTATATGGTGGTGTTGGGAGCGATCGCCTCTGGGGTGCTAATAGTAACGATATCCTCAATGGTGGCGATGGTGCTGATTTACTCTGTGGCTGCTTGGGTAATGATACTCTCATCGGTGGCGGCGGCTATGATCGCTTTTCCTTGAGTGTGGGCCGAGGAATTGACACGATTGCTGATTTTACCAAAGGTGAAGATCGGTTTTTGATCAATGGTGGTTTGTCACTAAGTAGTTTGACGATTGTTCAGGGTACTGGTGCGAATGCTAACGATACTTTGATTAGTTTTACCAGTACTAATGAAGTTTTGGGAATTGTTAGTGGTGTAGCTGCAAATACGCTGACATCTGCTGATTTTGTTTTCTTGTAATTGGTAATTGGGGTAAAAGTAGCGAAGCTGTAGCGAAGTTCCACAAAAAGTCTGAAACTTTTAGCCCATCAAAGATCTGGTTTGGGACTCCTCACCGCGACAGGTTGACACAACACCCAAAGCTCACTCAAATTTTGGCGGATGTTCTCCTACCTTGACCCACATCTGACGCACGCGAATCAACTGGGGACGATTCATCTTCAGGACAGCAATCGTTACTCGACCTACAGGTGTCAACCCCACTAACTCTGTAGCCTCCTCACTCCACGTAAAATGCTCTTCCCACACTTGACGATGGGGATGAAACAAAGGGACTATCTGCTCAGTAGTCGAGTCTAATGCTGTTTGGAGAGTGGCTTTGTAGCGATTACAGGTAGGACAGGAAAGGCAGAGATTCTCGAAAATTGTCTCTCCACCAGCCGAACGGGGGATAATGTGTTCAAACTCAAAAATTGCAACCGTCAGTGCTTCAGTCGTGCGGCAATAGGCCGCAGCAATTTCTAAAGTGGACACGAACTTGTCGCTGTAGCTCAACAGGAATATAAGCGCTCACGCCACCGTTACCAAGGTTTCTAGACAGTGCAGAGTATATCTAGCTCTGGTTTTGAGGATTGTTAGTTGATCGACTTGTGCTAAAAGACGGTCTAGATTGGCAATTTCGTCGGTAGAGAGTTGAGATTCTGCATTCCGAACTAGCATATCGTCCAATTGATTCTGTGCTGCGGGAGATAGCAGACTCTCAGCTAACGCTTGCAGTTCATCTCGGCTTAAGCCAATTAAGCATTCTTCATCAAGAGCCAGTGGATTTGCCAGTCGATTATACGCTTCCAAATCTAACAAAACGCCAACTCGCTCCCCCTGGTCATTGGTAACATAACGCACTTGTTCAGACATTGGTTTTCACCGTAATGGCTTTAGATTGATCATAGCTTATGGGAGTTTGGCGCTCGCTAATGACTTCAGCATCCTCTAATTGGGAAAAAGGTAATTGGTAATAGAAATTTCCAGCCAGTCCCCAGTTCCCAGTCCCCAGTTCCCAATCCCTAGTTCAAGCTACAAACCACGCCAAAATTCCTTTAGCAAGTTTCTTTTCTAAAGGCTGACGTGAGAGCAAACCAGACAAAAGTCTACGCATCAGTACGCGACCAATGATAGGTAAAAACAAACGCAAGAGGCGTTTTAATCCTACTTGCAATAGCCACGTCATCAACGCTGGTGCTAACATTAGCCAGGGGTTATCGATGAACTTTTGAATATTAGGAATTACCGACGCGCCAACAATTAGTAAAGATAAGCTCCAAGAAAGGAAATTCAACTTAATTAATGCCTGCAAACGTAACTGACCTAAAAGTTGATCGATCAGCCAGTAGTGAGCCGAAGCAATTTCTAAACCAAAATTGGGACTTTCTAAACAATCATTCTTAATTTGGTGAAAAATATCTCCATCCGTGGAAATAACAGTCCGTATCAAAGCTTCTGCAAAATTATCGCTAACATAGTAAGTGTAGAAAGTCAATCCAGATTGTAAGCGATTTTCCCCATCAATGAGAGCGTAATAGCGCAAATCTCCTAGCAATTCGCGGGAAATTTCAAGTTTTTGCCCTGTTTCTTGTGCTGATTGAATACTTTTGAGAATATCTTTATCTAAGTTGAAGCGAATGCTGTGAAACAGTACTCGATTACGAGCAATTTTTTCTTTCTCAACTTTGATATATTGCTCCAAATTCAGACTATTTATGTCTGATTTTTTTGGGAACTGCTGTTGGGAAAGAGGAGGTTGCATAATCAATAATTAAAACTTAAACACTCCCTAATTTTTGATTCTTAATTGCCGTGCCGCCCCTTCAATAGTAGTCTGTACCAGACCAATGATAAACTCTAATAGTCCGCGCCACTGTTTTTCGCCAGCAGTAACACCTTCCTTATGAATTTGTAGAATCAAGTCTCGATGAGGATGGTCAAAAATTGCTTGAGAATAGCGATTAATCACATCTCCATCTAACTGAATCACCGTTTGAGCGTAGATTATATCAGTCTTAACTGATTTATTGAGTGCGTCTGACTCAAGATAGTCTGGTTGTTCATCTTGCTTTTTCCAAAGTGCTTTGTTGCGATTATCCAGTGCGGCTTTTAGTTCGCTAAACTTACGCAAGCAGCGTAAGAAACGGCTATCATTAAGGAGTTTTTGGGCTTTGAGGATTTCTTCAGAATTAGTTGGTCTAACTGGGTCTGGAAGTCGCGTTTGGATTTCATGCATTTCTAGCGTGGGATCTGTGAGAATTTGATTAGCTTGTCTTGAAGATTCCACAACCTTTGGATCGTAAAATGCAGAAGTTGGGTCAGTCAGGAGTAACGTGTACTCTAGTTCCATATTTTTGCGTAACTCTAGATAACGAGGACGCAGAGACTCGTGAATTTCCTGTTGTTCCAAATATTGCTGAGATATCGCATAAATATCCCGATAAGCTTCCCAAGCAATAAACTTATTTCCAGTAATTTGTTCCACGACCATTGTATTAACTTCCAAGGCCGTGATATCTACGAGGACTTCCCCCAAAGACTGCAAAAATTGATTGAGGTTTTGGCTCAAACTAGGAGTAAAGCCTTTTTGTTCTGGTACTTCTGTAATTTCTGTTTGACTGCGGTTTCTTGTCTGACTCACAACCCTCAACCTCCCTATTATTAATTATTCTGGTTCGGAAAGCGTCCCGGAGGTGGTGGTGGTGGCGGAACTCTTCTTTCCGATAACTTTTGATTAGCCTCCAAATCATCCTGAGACAGTGCTGTTTCTTCAGAATCTTTCCTCAAAATTACCCTTTCCGACTCCTCTAATAAATTATCTGAAAATAACGCTTCTTCCTTACTTTCCCCACCTTTGTCATTAGGTATTGCTGGGTTAGGCTGAGTTTTTTGTGCTTCAGTTTCCTCGCTCAAACTTGCCAGAGACTGGTTACTCAGTTCAGGTGTTTGTATGTCGGTTTTTTTTTCTGTAGAAAAATCTGTAGCTGGGTTTTTCCTTAAATCGGGATTAGCAGTCGGGTGGATATCAGAATCTTCTGTAGTCAAATCTTCCAACAATTCATAATCCTCAAAATTTGCGCCGACATTAGTATCTATATCGATGAAACTGGATGAAGGTCTCCTTTCTGAGCCCTCAAAATCATCCCAATCTGCATCTATTTCTAATTCTGAAGCAGACTCACTAGGAGTGGGTTTTGATGTAAAGGGATCTGAATTTTCCTCAAAGTCATCCCAATCATCATCCTCCAATAAATTGAATGATCCTGTATCAGTAATTGATGAATCTTCTGTAGAATCAGACTCTTCAATTACCCATTCATCCCACTCTTCATCTTCTTCTTGATCCAAAGCATCAAGTGCTGAAATTGGTTTGTTTGGTGAAGGTTCCGGATCTTCTTCAACCATGTCCCCCCAATCTTCATCAAGTTGGAAGGTTGACGCTTCAATATTAGGTTTTGGAGATGTCGGGGGATCAGAGAAATCGAACGGTGGGAGAATTCCTAAATCCAGATCTGCGGGTAAATTTGATGCAGTTGAGTCAGACTTGCGTTCTTCGGTAACTAAGTTCCCCAATTGCTCATCTATGCTAGCTTTTGGAGGTGTCGGGGGAGAATCGAAATCTTCACGATTGAGAGTTCCCCAAGCCAGGTCTTCTTGTAAATTTGATACAGGTGGGTTAGGTTCTGGTTCCTCTGCAATTAAGTCTCTCCAGTCTGTATCATCAATTGGTGTGTCTGAATCCTCGCTGATATTTGGCGGATCAGTAGGTAGATTCTCTAGTAAATCTAATACAGATTCATCCCAATTGTCCTCATCCTCATCAGTTAGATCCTGCAAAGCATCTCTGCTATCTAAGGAATTCGCTGCTTGACCCTGTGGTAGTGAAACTTCAGTAATATTTTCCCCAGTTAAGATGTCGGGAGTAACCTCATCAATTACAGACTGAGCTGGTTCGATGACTAACTCAGGCTTTCTGGCATCCTCCCTAGGTGGTAATTGCCGACTTTCAACACCAGTTAGTTCAGGTTCAATAAGTGGGGTAGTTGTATCTGGGTAACGCAGAGCGATTAAAACTTCAAATAGTTTTTGCAAACTTTTGAGGTTGCTTTTGATAATTTGGTTACCAAGCGCTACCTGTTCGAGGTGAAATTGTCTTATTTCCCTGTAGGGAGCATTACCTAGAAACTGATCACCAATTTCGTTTTCGATATCTCCAGCAATCATATTAATGCGAGTTTGCAGACGATTACCTGGTTTGGCGTCAGCTATCTCAACCTCATCTTCTCCTGTTGATACCCAGGTGGTAATTTTTAACTCAGTCGCTTGACTGAGTGCTAAGGTAAGAGCTTCAGTAATGTTACCTGTTTTGATGTGTTCTCTGAAGTCGTCGCTTTTCGCCATAATAATCTCCCTGCTGCAGTCTGGCGGTTTGCCGATCTTTATCTTTGAAGGTGCAAAAATTTAAGAGAGTTTCTTCAATCTTTCTTCTAAAGTAAGTTATCCTGACTGGATGGAGGCAGGACAGAAGTTTCAGTCCCACTTCGTTTTGATGTTTGTGGCAGTTTTGCTAAGGTATTGGTCAGAACAGTAAATAGCTGTTGCAAGTTTTCTAGGTTTTGTTGTATAATGTCTCTCCCTTCATGCACCTGCTCCATATGAAATTGCCGCAGTTCGGTGTAAGGGCCATTGCCAATGAACTGGGTGCCAATTTCGTTGTCGATGTCGCCCTCTACGATATTAATGCGGGTGCGCATTCGGCAATCGGCGCTTGGCTGGTATTCCTTCGTTAAGATGTTGGCGTCTGAGTTAGATGAGGACACCCAGGTAGTAATTTCCAATTCTATCGCTTCCCCTAATGCTAGGGTGAGGGCGTCAACTATTTTTCCTGTCCTGAGTTTTTCTTTGAAGTCGTCGCTGATTGCCATAAGGTTACGATTGCCTCAATCTGTGCAGTTAGCTTTGGATATTAGACCAGAAATGCCTTGAATATAGCAAACCTCCGCCCAACCTTAACAATTTTCACCAAGGGAACTGGGGACTGGGGACTGGGGACTGGGGATTGGGGATTGGGGATTGGGGACTGGGGATTGGGGAATATTCACCGCGTCTCCCTCATCTTCCTCAAGGCCAAAAGTCGGTAACTTGATATCCCAGTTCACTCAGCATCTGTCGCAGGAGTGGTAGGCTAAGTCCGATGACGTTGCTGTGGCAGCCTTCTAGTTTTTCTACGAAAAGCCCGCCTCGACCTTCCAAGGCAAAGCAGCCAGCACATTTGAGCGGTTCATCAGTGGCTACATATGCAGCGATCGCGCGATCGCTTACATCTGCAAAGTAAACTCGTGTAATACCGCAGCGTACTATGGTTTTTCCCCCAGATAAGTCAATCAAAGCATGGCCTGTGTAGAGTTCGCCTACAGTACCTCGCATCAATTGCCAACGTGCGATCGCCTCTTCTTGATTAACTGGTTTCCCGTGAATCTCTCCCCTGACGCTCAAAACTGAATCGCAGCCTAAAACTAGAGCATTACTAAACTGACTGGTAACGGTTTGTGCTTTGCGTAAGGACAGAGTTTCCACCAATTCTCTGGGATCAACAAGCTGTACTTGAGATTCATCAAAGTCACTTTGGCAGACTACTGGTTCAATACCAGCATTTTGCAACAATCGCTTACGAGCAGGCGAAGCTGAGGCTAATACAAAAGTTGGGATCATTGGTCAGTGGTCATTGGTCAGTTGTCATTGGTCAGTTGTCTCTGAAATTCTGATGCTTCATTGTCTCATTTTTAGATTTTTATCGCATTGGCTTTATGGTCGCTTCTCTCTCGACCCCACTATTGAGATAAATTGAGCTAACCACCCGATCACGAATGCTTTGTTGAAGAAAAAACGATGAACCCGACTTATCGCCTGATTTTCATTTGGGGATTTTCCACGGTATTGGCTGGACTTGCTGAATCTGTCCAAGCTCAAGTTCCACCTACTATTAGGCCGGTTGCTCTTCAGTCTGACCAAAACCAGATGACTGCTGTAGAGTTTTATAATCGGGGCGTCGATAAACTAAATGCTGGTAACTATCAAGCTGCGATCGCTGATTTTAATCAGGCTCTGAAACTAGACCCTAATGACGCCGATACCTACTACAACCGGGGCTATGCTCAGCATACTCTTGGTTTTTATGACAAAGCGATTCAGGACTACGGTGAAGCGATTCGGATTAACCCTAAATTCGATAAAGCATACAGCAACCGGGGCTATTCACATTATGTTTTGAAGAATTACAAAGAGGCGATCAATGACTTTACCAAGGCAATTGAGCTCAATGGCAAAAATGATACAGCTTTTGTCAGTCGGGGTAATGCTCACGATGAAGTGGGCGGATTTCAAGCTGCTTTGGCAGATTACGAGCAAGCGATCCGCCTGAATCCCAATAATGCCAGGGCTTTCTACAATCGTGGTTTAACTCGCAATCGGCTCAACGAGCATTCTTTGGCTGTTCAAGATTATAGTGAAACTATTCGGCTTCAGCCGACTTTCGCGGAAGCTTTTTACAACCGGGGACTGAGCCGCTTTAACCTCAAAAATACTAAGGAAGCACTAGAAGATTTGCTGAAAGCTGCTGAGCTTTTCAAGCAACAAGGTAAGACAGAGAATTACCGGACTGCTATAAACGCGATTAAAACAGTTCAACAGTTAGCCGAGTAATGACTCAAACTGGTATTTCTCTGTCTGTGTCAGCTCTCGCTTGAGTAAGTCGAAAAGCTCGCGCCTAGATTAGCTAACGCTGGATACCAAGGATGCGACAAACAGCAAGCCGCCAACGAGGACTACAGCAGCCATACCCATGATCACATAGTTTCGCTGTTGGGTTTTCGTCGGAGGCTCTGCTTCGTATAGCTTGGTCTCTGGCGCAAAGTTATTTATCAGTCCGCCTTCGTCTTTTATATATGGCATGAATCAAAACCTTTACTTGTTTCTTTACAATACTTTATCAAAGTATACATTAATTCTCTCACGCTTCGTTAATAAATAGTTACAAATTTGAATTGGGGATTGGGGATTGGGGATTGGGGATTGGGGATTGGGGATTGGGGATTGGGGATTGGGCGATCGTTAAGGTAAATTACTGCGACTTATTCTTGATTGCTTTAGTGATATGGGGCAATCTGTAGCGATAATTATTGGTTTATTCACTAAATTTTAGTTAGTGATTACGGCTCTGGGAGATGTAAGTGAGCAATGGAAGCTTTTGTTCAATGGCACTATCCTGACAAATAGTTTCACTGCGTTAGTGCTGTTCGTCAATTTAATCTATAATAGCTTATTGATAATATTTAGCAAAATGGCTGGCTTGTAGATAGTCGCTGCCAAGATTAGCTCAGCGTTTCTATAAGGGTTACCGTGAATAAAAAAATATGACATTAAAAGGTTTTGTCAAAGATTTGCCTGCTCCTGTCAGGGCGTTGATTCGGCCTATGTGGTATTTGTCTTTAGGACTACATGGGTTATTGTTGATGATGCCGATGCCCTCGACAACTGATGCTAAGTCTTCGACTCGTAAGAAAGAAACTGTCAAGCTTGCCAAGTTGTCTCTTCCACCTGTCCCTAAGCCTTCTGGAGTTGTTAAACCGTCTTTACCTTCTCCAGTTGTTCAGCAAAACCCTGTTGTACCGACGCTTCCTCAAGTGAAGTCTCAGCCTCCCAAGGCTAATGCCTTCATGAATAGCCCTCTTTCTTCTCTAGTAGTTCAGCCAAACACTCCTAGTCCATCGCCAATTGCCAGTCCTTTCCCAACTCCGTCACCAATAGCGAGTGCAACACCTAGTCCTAGTCCCACTCCTAGTCCAATAGCGAGTGCAACACCTAGTCCTAGTCCTACTCCTAGTCCTAGTCCAATAGCGAGTGCAACACCTAGTCCTAGTCCTACTCCTAGTCCTAGTCCTAGTCCAATAGCGAGTGCAACACCTAGTCCTAGTCCTACACCTAGTCCCACTCCTACGAATCCGTTTGCAGGTATTCCGGAACTTGCTAATGTCAAACAGGGTTGCAATGGACAGAAGTCCTGTTGGCAAGTAGAAGGCTCCAATATACGTTCAGTGGCAAGTAATGGTATCGAACCGTTCCTGAAAGCTCAGGGCTATACATTACTTGGACAGGAAGATCTTGCCGATGATACAGGTAGAAGCCTTTATCGGGTTTCCAATAAGGATGGCGAGATAGAGTATCTGCACTTAATTTCTACGGATAATGGGCCAGTTTTATTGTTGGGTGAAAAAGACCTGACGCGGGAGGAACTGTTGGCAAAGGCTGCAAGCTAGGGGGAATGGGGATTTTTCTATTCCCTTTTTGATGTTTGATTACGCCTACATCCAGGAAAAACTGATTTTTCTACAAAAAAGAATATTTTGTATCAGGTGTTACTGATTTTATTTTTTGTTTGACTTATTATATTTTTATAATGGAAATATGCCTGTTTTTCAATTAACGTCAATATTCCCATTATAAAAAAGACTATACAAATAAAATAACATGAAAAAAGGAGAAAAAACAGCAAAAAAAAAATTAATATTTCGTAACCTTTTTCATGAATCTTTTGGCTACTTGCCATATCATTTCATTGCCGTTTGTACCAAAATTATTCAAAAACCTCTGCGTCCCTCTGCGTTCCCTCTCTGCGCTCTCTGCGTTAAAAAAACACATTATTCGGTGGGGAAAATTTGTAAAGATTGCCCAGCGATGGATAGATCTACTTTTGTCCCCACTGGAAGCGCTGTTGAGCTAGCAGTACGAGCTTGTAGTTTTTGACCAGAGGGAGTTAGTAAACAGTAGCAATGTTCACGGCCTAAAAACTGGCGATCGCGTATCACCACTGTTGCTTGATCATCTGGTGTAAGAACAATGTCTTCCTGACGAATCATCAGTTCACCAGTGTCAAAAGAGACTTGAGTTGGGGACATCAAAACAACCAATTTCGGTTTCCCATGCTTGTCCTCGACGTTTAGCGGGTAGGAAATTTGCTTGGGTTACAAATTCAGCAACAAATCGAGAAGCGGGGTTTGTGTAAACTTGCTGTGGTGTGGCAAATTGTTCCAATTTTCCCTGACGCATGACTGCTAACGAGTCAGAAATAGACAAAGCTTCCTCTTGGTCATGGGTAACAAAAACAGCGGAAATTCCTGTGGATTTGAGGATATCTCGCACTTCCTGACGCAATCTTAGACGAACTTGTACATCGAGATTGCTGAGGGGTTCATCTAATAAGATTAATGCTGGTTGGGGGGCGATCGCACGAGCGAGAGCAACTCTTTGCTGTTGTCCCCCGGATAGTTCATGGGGATAGCGATTTTCCAGTCTTTCTAATCCAACTAGGGAAATAGCTTCTGTTGTACGTTTTTTAACTTCGTTGGTGGATTTTTTGCCAAGCTTAGACAAACCAAAGGCGATATTTTTAGCCACGGTGAGGTGAGGAAAGAGGGCATAATCTTGAAAGACCATACCAATATCACGTTTTTCTGGAGTCACAAAATTCCCTTCACCAGCAACTATGCGGTCAGCTATTTTTATGGTTCCGGTTTGTGGCTTTTCAAATCCAGCGATTAAGCGCAATAGGGTAGTTTTACCGCAACCAGACGGCCCTAGTAATCCTAGTAAATCGCCTTTTGGTAGAGTTAGGGATACTCCTGCAACGGCTGGGGTGTTTGTTTGGGAAAATTGTTTGGTTATGCTTTCTAGATGTAGAATCGCGGACTGAGCCATATTAGTTGAATCTTGCTATTAGTTTAGCTTTTTTTAACGCAGAGGTACGCAGAGGAACTCGCAGAGTCCGCAGAGTTTATTGAAAGTAATAATCAATTAATCTCACTTTATAGTAAAGTGGTTTTTTGAGATAGATTCTCAGCAAGATTTTATCGATGTTTCTGGAGTGGGGGTGAAAGTGTCTTCAGTTGAACTAAGGAAAGCTTTTCGCAGTCTACGTCCCAGTGCTTGGACAATTTTGGTGATAGCGATCGCCTTTTTGATTTCCACACCAGTGATTGCGGTTTTGAGCAATATTTTCGTTCTAAAGGGCGATGTCTGGAAGCACTTAGCACAAACAGTCTTAGGAACTTATATCACTAATTCTCTCTTGTTAATGATTGGTGTTGGCTGTGGTGCTTTGGTGATTGGGGTAGGTACAGCTTGGCTTGTAACCTTGTGTCGCTTTCCTGGTAGCCGTTTGTTTGAATGGGCACTATTGTTACCTTTAGCGGCGCCTGCTTATGTACTGGCCTACACTTATACTGAATTTTTGGACTATTCAGGGCCAATACAAACAGGGTTACGTAGCTTATTTGGTTGGGGTTATGGGGAATATTGGTTTCCCAATGTGCGATCGCTGATTGGTGCGATGGTGATGCTGACTTTGGTGCTGTATCCCTACGTTTACCTATTAGCAAGAGTCGCATTTTTAGAACAATCAGTTTGTACTTTAGAAGCTAGTCGGACTCTTGGCTGTGGCCCTTGGCGTAGTTTTTTTACTGTGGCTTTACCTTTAGCACGACCTGCAATTGTTGCTGGTTTAGCTTTAGTTTTAATGGAGACGCTGAACGATTTTGGTACTGTTCAGTTTTTCGGTGTTGATACTTTTACTACGGGGATTTATCGTACTTGGTTTGGGATGGGTGACAGAGTAGCAGCATCTCAACTTGCGGCATTTTTACTGTTATTTGTATTGTGGCTGATTTTACTGGAACGTTGGTCGCGTCGTCGTGCTAGATATTATCAAGCTAGTAGTCGTTACCGTCAGTTACCCAGTTATCAATTGCAAGGAATAAGAGCTTTTGAAAGCTGGTTTGCTTGTTTTATACCAATATTTTTCGGCTTTTTGCTACCATCGTCTGTTTTGCTAGATATGACCCTAAAAAATGCTAGTTCGTCGCTGGATGATCGCTTTTGGGGTTTTGCTAGAAATAGTTTCATTTTGGCGGTAATTACAGCAGTATTGGCAATAGTAATTGCGGTAGTGATGGCTTATGGTTTGCGTTTGCGTTCCAATAAGGGGATGCAGTTAGCGGCTAGGGTAGCTTCGATGGGTTATGCGATTCCGGGTTCGGTGATTGCTGTTGGTATTCTTGTTCCAATTGGTAGCCTTGATAATGCGATTGATGCGAGTATGCGGGAGAATTTTGGCATATCAACAGGTTTGCTGTTGAGTGGGACAATTATTGCTTTGGTGTTTGCTTATTTGGTGCGTTTCTTGGCAGTTTCTTTTGGTACTGTTGAGGCAAGTTTAGGTAAAATTAAGCCAAGTTTGGATGATGCTGCTCGTTCTTTGGGAGAAAGTCCTGCTAATACTTTGGTTAGAGTTCATACACCGATAATGTGGGGTGGTTTGTTGACTGCGGGTATGCTGGTTTTTGTGGATGTGATGAAGGAATTACCAGCTACGATGATTGTTCGTCCTTTCAATTTTGATACGTTGGCAGTTCGAGTTTATACTATTGCTTCTGATGAGCGTTTGGCTGAGGCTTCTGGTTCGGCTTTGGCTTTGGTTGTGGTTGGGATGATTCCGGTGATTATTTTAAGTTGGAGGATTGCTAAGTCTCGGCAGAGTCAAAATAGTTAAAAATTTGAATTATTATGATTGGGGGAAGTTTTTTTAACGCAGAGAGCGCAGAGTTTTACGCAGAGGGACGCAGAGGTTTTTGAGGAGGTCACGAGAGGGAAATGAGATTCAGTTGCGATTAATTGAGGGGAAGCTGCTTTTGGTGCGGTATAGGTTTTGGATGCTGAGTTAGGACATTAATTAGGGATTGATTGGCTTGTGAAAATAAGTCTGGTTTTTGATAGAGTCGTATCTTTATTATTGCTCCCTGAGTGTTTCCTATTTTGACTACAACAAGCTATATAAGTATGAATCCCTTGCTTAATTGCTGCTGTAAGAGCATAATTCAAATCAGAGACTGTTTTTCAATAGTTGATCGAGGCAAAATAGAGCTATGCCTCCCAAACTGCAGATCAGTTTATTGGGTGACTTCTCCCTGAGAAGTGAAAATGAACCAGTCACAGGCTTTAACACCGAACGTGCACAAGCCTTACTGGCTTATTTAGTGCTGAATTCCCACGCTCCTCAACCGCGTCAACGAATTGCTTTCTATTTCTGGGGAGATTCTACTGATAGCCAAGCTCGTACTAATCTACGCCGAGAATTGCATTACCTACGTCGCACTTTACCAGATGCTGACCAATTCTTGCTTGTTGATGCTAAAACCTTACAGTGGCAACTCAATACTGAGTGTACTTTGGATGTCAGGGAATTTGAAGAAGCAGCTAAAGCAGCAGAAAAGTCATCGAATCAAGAGTCCATTCAATCTACATTGGAGCGAGCAGCAGAACTATATCGAGGCGATTTGTTGCCCAATTGTGATGATGATTGGATTGTACCCCAAAGAGAACGACTACGGCAAACAGGAATTCGGGTACTTGAACAACTGATTCAACTACTGGAGGCACAATGTAACTATCGTTGTGCGCTCAAATATGCTCAACAGTTGTTAAGAATTGAGCCGCTGAGTGAGTCAACTTATTGTCATGTAATGCGCTTACATGAATTGAGTGGCGATCGCGCAACGGCCTTACGAGTTTACCATCAGTGCATGACGCTGTTGCAGGAAGAATTAGGAATAGATCCCAGTCCCGCAACTAAGCAACTTTATGAAAGATTGCTACGAGAAGAGGAAGATTTGCCGAAGCAATTACAAGCTATAAAACCGAAGAGTGTCAACACATCTCCCAGTCTTCCTGTAACTCCTTTAATAGGAAGAGATCAGGAATGGAAAACAATACAACATTGGCTAACTGCTATTAGTAACACTGCGTCCTCAAATATTCTGTTGATTATCGGAGAACCGGGAATTGGGAAAACCTGCTTACTGGAGTCCTTACGTTACCAAGTACAGAATATTAACGGTCAGGTACTGTGGGGACGGGGATTTGGGGCCGAAATGGTAAGGCCTTATGGAGCGTGGATTGATGCTTTGCGAGCGCAAATAGTGCATCCTACAAATTTACCTACAGATTTAGGCTTACTCTTACCAGAATTAGGAAATTCCTCGACAGCACCTGCTGACCGGAGTAGATTATTTGATGCAGTTGTACAGTTTTTAACCCAACTTTGTAATCACAGCAAGCCAGTTTGTATCGTCTTAGACGACATTCAATGGTTAGATGAAGCTTCATCAGCACTATTACACTATGCCACAAGATTGCTGAGTCATTTACCGATTTTCTTTGCTTGTGCTGCGCGTGTTCAAGAATTGGAGGAAAATACATCTGTACTGCGATTGCTACAGTCTTTAAAACGGGAAAGGCGATTGCAGAAAATTGAATTAATACCATTACCGCGTCAACAAACAGCAGAATTAATCCGTACAGTTTGTACTAAATCAGAAAGTCACTTGGACTGGGAAAATTGGACAGAGCGAGTATTCATTGAAAGTGGTGGTAATCCTCTGTTTGCACTAGAGGTGGCACGTGTTCTCTGTGAATCTGAAGCTAGCCAATCCGACACCTTAGAATCCTTAATTCAAGACCGACTACAACAACTTGATAGCGAAGCACGAGAACTTTTAGCTTGGGCTGCAGCTCTTGGTCGTAGTTTTCAGCCTAACACAGTTGCCCATGTCGCCGAATATCCACTCAGCAAATTACTGACAGCTTTTGAACAATTGGAACGACATAATATTATCCGTCCTGGTGTCTCAGTAAACTATGACTTTGCCCACGATATTGTAAGACAAGTCGCATATCGACAAATATCAGCACCCCGTTGTCGTTTAATGCATTTACAGATTGCTCAAAAGCTGAACGAACGTTGTGATGCTGACGAATCTTTGCTTGGTGATATTGCCCATCATGCAACTCAAGGAGGTGATTATAGATTAGCAGTAAAAGCCGCTTTAGCAGCAGCAGAACGCAGTTTAAAGCTGTTTGCTTATGCTGAAGCTGCAGAACTTATTCAACGAGGGATAGAACATTGTCAGTATCTCAATGAACGCGAAAGAGTGGCAATGCATATAAAATTACTCAGTATTTACATTGGTACTGGTTTAAAGAATAGTCAACTAATGCAACTAGAGAATGAGTTGCATTACTTAATTGACAGAGCACACGCTTTAAGGCTTTTGGAAGAAGAAGCAGTTGGTTTAGAAGCAATTCTCAGAGTCAACTTTGAGCGTGGTGATTTCACTAAGGTACACAAACAATCCCTCTCCGTAGTCGAAACCGCACGCACAACATTTAGTCCCGCAAGCACAGCTCAAATGTTAGCTTATAGCGGTTCCTGTTTAGCGGAAATTGGACGGGAAATGCAACGAGGAGAAGCGCTGTTACTGGAAGCGCAATCTTTAGCGACACGTCTAGGTATAGAGATTGGAGACATTCGCCAAGGATTAGGCTGTGTACGTCGTCATAATGGGGACTATGAAGAAGCTAGACAATTATTGTCACAAGGGTTGCAATTGTTGCATATCCAGCAAGACCACTGGCGAGAATGTTACACTTTGATGTATTTGGCAATGGTAGAGCTGGAGGATAATCGTCCCACAGTAGCGATTGGGTATTGTAATCAGTTAGCAAGTCTAGCGGCCCAAATGGGTGAAGGAAGCGGGGGGCCATTTGCAGCAGCATTGCAGGCGCTAGCTCAGTATACGTTAGGTCAAGAAAATTCTACAACCAATCTGGAAGAAGCGCTTCTGACGTTAGTTCAGATTGATGCTAAAAAAATGTTGGCTTATGTGCAAACTTCTGCAGCAGAAGTTGACTTAAAACAGCAGCGTCCTCAAAAAGCGTTAAAGCGTGCAGAATTAGCACTAACAACTACCCGTCTCCTGGCTAATCCGAACGAGATTGCATTAGCTTGGGCAACTTTAATTAAAGCACAGTTGGCTGTTGGGGATAAACAAACTGCACTATCTTCATTTCAGGACTTACAAGAAATTTTAGATGAGTCTGTTCTCAGTCAGAAGACTCGTGAGGTGGTGGGAGAACTAAATAAGAGTTTGCCTAATGAATATTAAGATTAAGTAACACCAATAAATCTAGCTCAAGTTCAGGTATTGAAAATTTCTTTCCTCGTCTGCATAAAGTGCGTCGATTTCTTGGTACTTCATGAGCTATATCTATCTGAAGTCAGTTTGATTAACAATAATTATCGCTTAAGCAGAATTATCTCTAATCGGATAAAATCAAGGTATAAGTTTTACTTTAAAGTCTGCAATATAAGTTATTTTTTTTCTAATCAAAACACTAATTTTATATATTGACAAACCCTTGTAGCAGTGAACAAACTAATGTTTAGTGCATTGCTTAGTCAAGGTTATTAATCTTAGGTCTTGACCCCAAATAAATCTGTGCAGTGGCATATGGAAATGTCTCCTATTTGGGTGAAATCTCTTAATTTTATGTACTTGCTTGCTGCTGGGAACTCAAGGTAGCTTAATCATTACTAGGTGAAGCATTGACAAAAGTTCAGCGATAAGTTTGCTATCTACTGTTTTGGTGTTTATCTCTTGACATTCAAATGAATTCATCACTTCAGGTATGTTGAAATTTTTCGGTTTCAACCAAAAGAAAGCCCATAAAAACCAGGAAAAATTTGTGAAAAATCCAGCAAATTTTATACCTCTTGTGGATAAAGTCGTTTATATCCAAGATTGTGTCAGCAATAAATTAAGTAAACTGTATACCCTGGATATAGGGACAGCTAAAACTACCTTCATTGGCGAGATAGTTACAGAAGTTTTCGACATTGCCTTTGTTGGTTCTCAACTATATGGACTAGCGCGGAAAGGTAACAAAACCCAACTAATTAAAATTGACCTGAACTCAGGTAAAACTAACATAGTTGGCGATATTGGCTTTGCTACAGTTGGTTTATCATATAATCGTCAGCGTCAAACCCTCTACGCGACAACTGCTAAACAACTAATTGCGCTTAATCTCGAAACAGGTAAAGGTACACTAGCCGCAACAGTAGCAGATAAAAACTATAACTGTAGTGAAGTTGCTTTTGATGCTGAGGGACAAGCTTATATTACCTTACTTGGTTACAACAAAAAGAAGATATTAGCAAGCTGTAACCTCGATACAGGTGTAGTTAAAACTATCGGTGATACTAGCTTTGCTAATCTTGCCAGTTTGGAATTTGTTGGAGATGTTCTCTATGGTGTAACCGGCAACTTCTTTAACTTAGGAAAAGACGGTCAATTAGTCCAGATTGATACTACCACTGGTAAAGGAACTTTAGTAGCTACCACTGATCCTATCAGTCGTTGGGCTGGTATCACTATCTATGAATCAGCTACGGTAGTCACAACGGAAAGCACCCCGGAAATCAATACATCCGAAGAATCTAAAAAAGACATCAAGGTTATTAAAGAGGAAAGCATGAGCATTTTAACCATTGACACCAAAAACAATTGTTATGTTATCGACGCCAAGCAAATGGACAACCTGCAACAGAATGTTGCAACTTCCTTTACCTTAGAAAAAGGTACTTTTGAGATCAAAATTACTGGTGGTAGCTACAGTTTTGCTCGGTGTAAAAAAGAAGGAGAACCCTTTGTCTTACTCTGGATATATGGAGTTGATGGTAGTAAATTCATCAATAAAAGCACAGGTTATGAGGTAGGCGCAACCTGGACAACCTTAAATGGATATAATGACAGTTTGCAGTTAGAAGTCCCAAGTTCAGCAGTTCTCTGTGCTTTGTTCTTTGATATCAACAATACTGATAACAGCGGAACAGTTAATTTGGCAATTACTAGCAATAAGCCATTTTTCAACCCGCAGACTTTAATAGTAGACAGCAAAAAGAACTGTTATGTACTGGATGAGAAATACCTAGACACCCTAAAACAAGTTGGTGCTAATGTAGTTGAATTAGAGCCTGGAAATTATCGGCTAAAAATCCGTGAAGGTAATGCCAAATATTGGGCTGACAACCAAAAATTCAACCTAGAACCTTGGGCTTTAGTTGCGGTTAAAGGCGGAAAGTTTGTTACAAAACTGACGGGACTTGAAGTTGAAGAAACTTGGGTTTCCTTGAATGGTCTAAAAGATGAATTAATTGTAGAGGTCAAAGAAAAGACGACCTTGTTTGGGTTATTTATCGATACATACAAGGAAGATAATGAAGGACAAATTATTCTGGCAATAGAGTCAGTTTGTGCAACTGAACTAGCTGAACTTTATCAAAATCAGGAGAATAATCAAGTTAAAGAACAGAAGGAAGAAAAAACTGTCACCAAGAAAGAAGATACAGATAAGTCTGGGAGTTATGAGACTGTTACCAATAAAGAAGATACAGATGAGTATAAGAGTCGTGAGCTAGTTGGTGTGAACAGTGGGATAGAGTTCAGCTTCCATTTGAACGAAGAAGAGTTCAAACGCAAGTGGGAGGAACAGTGGGAGTCGGTTCGTAAGTCTCTCAATGTGTCAGACAACAATGTAACGCTGGAGGGTAAGTATTGGGATCAGCTTGAACAGTGGTTACTGAGGAACTACGAGAATCAGTTCAAGAACCTGTCTATTGAAGTAGCAAAAGTCAGGTTTTCAATGGATACTTACATTCAGCAAATGGAGTTTAGTCTGAATGAACACTTGAAAAGCTGGTCTAAGCATTTAGATAAGTTGGTGAAAGATAAGGTCAGCGTTGAGGTATCGAAGAAAATTAACCAGCAGATCAATCAGCAAATTGACCTGACTTTTGAACAAAGGATACGTAACAACGTTGGTTTAATTATCAACAACCTTGTCAATAAGCAGGAACTCAACCAATACATTGACCAACACGTTAATCAACAAGTTAACCAAACCTTTGAGCAAACGGTACGTAATAACGTTGGGTTAATTATCAACAACCTTGTCAATAAGCAGGAACTCAACCAGTATATTGACCAACACGTTAATCAGCAAGTTAACCAAACCTTTGAGCAAACGGTACGTAATAACGTTGGGTTAATTATCAACAACCTTGTCAATAAGCAGGAACTCAACCAGTATATTGACCAACACGTTAATCAGCAAGTTAACCAAACTTT
>JAYFMV010000070.1:0-158104 GCA_042408245.1 Potamolinea sp. | reverse complement strand
GCTATTTTAGAAAAAGTCGTTGTTGTTCAACCAGGTATTTCTCAACCACCTAGACCACTCAGTATCCGGAATTAGTCATTAGTCCTTGGTTGTTAGTTATTGGTTATACAGCCCTACGGGCATGAAAACGGTTGTTGGTTAAAAACAATTAACAACTGACAATTGTACGGGCGGGTTTACAAAACCCGCCCCTATTGTACGGGCGGGTTTACAAAACCCGCCCCTACCAACTAACTAATTACCTATTTTTCCTAACTGAGTTACCAAGTGAATTAGTTCTGGCAAAATCAACTGAGAAACAGCGAGTTTGACAGCAGCAGTTGAACCAGGAATTGAGAAAACTAACTTTCCTTGATAAATACCAGCAACGGCTCGTGAGGCGATCGCCCGCGAGCCAATTTCTTGGTAACTTAGATAGCGAAATATTTCCCCAAATCCAGGCAAAGTCTTTTCTAGCAAGCTAACGAGAGCATCATAAGTGGTATCTCGCGGCGCAATACCGGTACCGCCATTGAAAATTACCGCATCAATATCCGAACGCTCTCGCAAGCCTTCTAGATGTGCCTGAATTTGCTCTGGTTCATCCTTGATAACTGTATAGAACGCAACCTCATGAGCAGATTCTAGAAGTAATTGCTTAATTAACTTTCCACTAGCATCTGTTTGGGTATCTCGTGTATCACTAACAGTAATCACAGCACAATTAACTGTTACTTCTTGTTGATCAGGATGAGGTTGGTGTGTCATTGGTCAGTTATTTGTTGTTAGTTATTTGTTGTTTGTCCAAGAGTCTTGGGTTTTTAGCTAATGACAACTGACAACTGACAACTGACAACTGACCAATGACTAATGACAACTGACAACTGACAACTGACCAATGACTAATGACAACTGACAACTGACAACTGACCAATGACTAATGACAACTGACAACTGACAACTGACCAATGACTAATGACAGATTATGACTTAGTAAGTCCCAATCCATTCTCTTTGCCATATCGTTCCATAAAACGCATAAAACGATCCCACTCATCAGGAGATTTCATCAGCAAAATTGCTTCTAAGGCCACAGGTTGACCATTGATAAATTTAGCTTTGACCTCCCGCGTTACAATCTCACCCTCTTCATCAATCATGTACATCCCCGTGATCTCATCAGTATTGGTGACCTCAAGAGCCTTGGGTTTGTCAAAATAAAAGGTTGCAGTACCTTGGCTTTCGTCGCGAGAGCGAGTCAGACGCACATCAGGGATAACTTCTTCGTTAACACCTCTAGAAAACTGTATTTGAGCCATGATCGATTTAATCAAAACTTTAGGGAAGGGTCTTAAACTATCTTCTCATCAAATATCGCTTCACCGAGACAAATGCCCAATCGAGATTCTTGCAGCCACTGGGGCGTAGAGAATGGCAAAATTAATAGAACTGATGACTTTTAGATTATTCTCAAGCAGTACTGGCACAAGTCCTTAATTAAAATCAATGGCTAAGCAGCGCGTTCTCTCTGGGGTTCAACCAACTGGCAATCTTCATCTAGGTAACTATCTGGGAGCAATCCGCAATTGGGTAGAAAATCAAAGCCAGTACGAGAATTTCTTCTGCGTGGTCGATTTACACGCTATCACCGCACCTCATAATCCCGCAACACTGGCTTCTGATACCTACACCATCGCGGCTCTCTATTTAGCTTGTGGGATTGATTTAGAATACTCCAGTATCTTTGTACAATCTCATATCCCCGCTCACTGTGAACTAACTTGGCTGTTTAACTGCATCACACCTATCAATTGGTTAACAGACATGATTCAGTTCAAGGAAAAAGCAGTCAGACAAGGGGAAAATGTCAATACAGGCTTGCTGGATTACCCAGTACTGATGGCTGCCGATATCTTACTTTACCAAGCAGATAAAGTACCAGTAGGCGAAGACCAAAAGCAACACTTGGAACTGACACGAGATATTGCTGACCGATTTAATCATCAATTTGCCAAAAAGAAACCACCCATTTTAAAAGTTCCAGAACCTTTAATTAGAAAGGAAGGAGCACGGGTGATGAGTCTGACCGATGGTACTAAAAAAATGTCCAAATCTGACCCCGCAGAAGGTAGCCGAATTAATCTTTTAGATCCCCCAGATATTCTTCAAAAGAAAATTAAACGCTGTAAAACCGATTTACTGAAAGGTCTAACATTTGATGACCCAGAACGTCCCGAATGTAATAATCTTTTGAATTTGTACATGATACTTTCACAAAAAACGAAAGAATCTGTAGCAGCGGAGTGTCAAGATATGGGATGGGGGCAATTTAAGCCATTGCTGACAGAGGTGATGATTGAATCCTTAAAGCCAATTCAGGATAAATATCAAGCGGTAATGGCAGACAAAAGTTATTTAGAGTCAGTATTGCGTCAGGGAAGAGAACAAGCCGAGGCGATCGCTAATCATACCCTGTCTCAAGTCAAAGCGGCTCTTGGTTATTCCGTACCGCTGTGAAAAATATGTCTTCAATTCAAGATTCAACTATTATTCAAAACTCTTTCCGTACTGCAGCCAAGTCGGGAGAATTTTTAGTCACCGCAGAAGTAACACCTCCTAAAGGTGGCGACCCCTCACATATGATCAAAATGGCCCAAACCCTGAAGGGTAGAGTCCATGCTGTTAATATCACCGATGGCAGTCGGGCCGTATTGCGGATGTGTCCCCTGGCCGCCTCAGTGATTTTATTGCATAACTCAATTGAGCCAATTTGTCAAGTAGCTTGTCGCGATCGCAATCGAATCGGTCTACAAGCCGACCTAATGGGTGCTCAAGCTTTGGGTATCCGTAACATTCTCGCCCTTACCGGGGACCCTGTAAAAGCCGGAGATCATCCTGACGCCAAAAGTGTCTTTGACCTAGAATCAGTGCGCTTGCTGCAACTAATTGCTAAGCTCAATGGGGGATATGACGCTAACGACAAACCCCTCACAGATGGGGCCACCGACTTATTTGCGGGTGCTGCAGTTGATCCTCAGCTTCCAAGTTGGTCTGGCTTGCAACGTAGGTTTGAGCGTAAACTAGAAGCAGGAGCAGAGTTTTTCCAGAGCCAGTTAATTAGTGATTTCGAGCTTCTGGAAAAGTTTATGGATAAAATAGCGGCTGGCAGCAATAAGCCAATTTTAGCGGGAATATTTTTGCTGAAATCTGCTAAAAATGCCCAATTTATCAATAAATACGTCCCTGGTGTCAACATACCTCAAAGCATAATTGATCGACTAGCAACGGCTGAAGATCCCTTACAAGAAGGGGTAAAAATAGCCGCAGAGCAAGTAAAGTTAGCACAACAACTTTGTCAGGGTGTCCACATGATGGCAGTCAAACGAGAAGATTTGATTCCCAAAATTCTCGATTTGGCGGGAATTTTACCAATGAAAGAGTAGTCAGTTCTTGTCCTTTGTTTTTAGCTAATGACAAATGATGAAGGACAAAGAACAAATGACTAACAACAAATGACAAATGACAAATAACAAATGAACAAAACGGTAGACACCCGAATTTGTGAAGTTACGGTGTATGAGAACCAAGCGCTAGTAATGCGCCGGGGTGCAGTACAGTTGAGTGGTGAAGAACGGGAACTTGTAATTGCTGAATTACCAACAACCCTGATCAGCGAGTCGCTTCGGGCCTCTGGTAAAGGTACGGTAGCAGTGCGATTACTGGGGGTACGATGCGAACGCACTTATATTACCGAAGAAGTAGTGCAAGACCTCACCCCACTGACTCAAGAAATTGAACAAACTGAAGAACAAAGACGCCAGATTCAAGATGCGTTAACACAGTTAAATTTGCAACGCAATTTTGTCAAAAGCTTAAGTTCTCAGTATCTGGAACGTCTGACGAGAACCCAAAACCCAGAACCGTTAAACTTGAATCAAATCAAAGATTTACTGGATTTTATTGGGGGCCAACACAACGACTATTCTAAGGCGATCGCCCAAAAAGAAAAAGAACAAAAACAACTCGATAAACAACTACAAATACTGCGTCAACAACTACAACAACTTTCACCTCCACCCCCTAAAGAATGTTTTAGCGTTATTGTTAGCATAGAACCTAGTGATGCAGGTGAATTTGAGCTAGAAGTGTCCTACGTTGTAGAGAAAGCTAGTTGGACACCACTCTATGATTTGCGCTTGAGTATAGCCAGCAAAAACATTAATATCAGTTACCTCGCAGAAGTCAAACAAAGCAGTGGTGAAGATTGGTTAGGTGTCGCTCTCACCCTTTCAACAGCCAAGCCAGGATTAGGGAGTCTTCCACCTAAATTACCACCTTGGTATATCGACGTGCAGAACTCAAAATCTTTGGTAATGATGCGCAGTAGGACAGAAAATTCTGAAATGATGCCGTTTCCAGGGATGACACCCGAACCTTCAGCAAAAATAGATGGAGAGTTAGGGCAAATTGAAGCCCAAATAGCCATCGCAGAAGTTTTGAAACAGGGTGGAATTATTAATTTTGGGGTAAGTAGCGGTGGTAATATTCCCAGCGATGGTACACCTCATAAAACCACAATTTTCAACGCAGATTACCCTTGCCGTGCCGAGTATATTGCCATTCCTCGCTTAATAAGTTTAGCTTACCTTCAAGCAAAAGTTCTCAATCCTCTCACCGGAGTTACTTTGTTACCCGCGAAAGCAAATATCTTCCGCGATAATACTTTTGTGGGAACAACAGAACTGGAACAAATTTCACCGGGACAGGAATTTAAGCTTAATTTAGGTATAGATGAAGGCTTGAAAATTGAGCGAGATTTGGTAGAACGCCAGGTAGATAAAAAGCTGATTGGTAGTCAGCGACGTACTACCTATGCTTACCGAATGTTGATTACAAATTTACGGGAACAGGAAGCAGATCTAACATTAACAGAGCAACTTCCAGTCAGCCGCAACGAGCAAATTAAAGTACGTCTTACTCGTACAAATCCTCAGATTGAGATAGGTGAAATGGGAATGCTGGAATGGTCGTTTACCCTATCTCCCCAGTCTAAACAAGAGTTGTACTATCAATTTACTGTTGAACATCCTCCTGAGATGAATGTTATTGGTTTAGATATTTAGCGCTTTCTGACTGATTGTTGATCTAGTAGTAGGTTGGGTCTCGTTTTCGCTCTACCCAACCTACAAAATTTACTCTTACTAGCGTTAAGGAACTCTTACACTGATATCATTTCAGTTTGCATCAAAATTAATCAAAAACCTCTGCGTCCCTCTGCGTAAACCTCTGCGCTCTCTGCGTTAAAAAAAACATATTATTCCAATGCAATTCGATATCACTTCATTACTCAAGACTCAAGACTTAGTATCAAACTATGAACATCCCAACTACAAAACAGCTACCAATTCCTAGCCACTTCGAGACCGCAAAGGTTGGGGAAGTTTGGCGAGTACCATATCAAAACAGAGCAGTTGAAGCTAAAAACTGGGCAAAAATTCACAATATCCAGCCGGCTGCTGAGGATAAAACTCGCATTTGTTTGTTGTTAATTGATGTTCAAAACACCTTCTGCATTCCTGAATTTGAGCTATTTGTCGGTGGAAAATCTGGGATGGGAGCAGTAGAGGATAATCAGCGATTGTGTGAGTTTATTTATCGAAATTTGGGAGTAATTACTCAAATTACACCGACGCTGGATACTCACACGGCGATGCAGATTTTCCATCCTATATTTTGGATTAACGAAGCTGGAGAACATCCCATTCCTGCGGCGACTAATATCACTCCAGAAGACATCCAACAAGGTAAATGGAAAGTCAATCCAGCAGTTGCAGATAGTATTGCTGGTGGCGATTACTCAAAGCTAGAAAAACACGCTCTGCATTACGTTAGCCAGTTAAGTAATGCTGGAAAATATCCGCTGACTGTTTGGCCCTATCATTCCATGTTAGGGGGAATTGGTCATGCTTTAGTTTCTGCTGTTGAGGAAGCGATATTTTTCCATTGCATCGCCAGGAATAGCCAAACAAGATATGAAATTAAGGGGAACAATCCTTTAACTGAAAATTATTCCATTCTGCGTCCTGAAGTTATGGAAGGGGTTGATAATAATTTAATTGCTCAGAAGAATAGTAGTTTAATTCAAGCGTTGCTGGATTTTGATGCTGTGATTATTGCAGGACAAGCAAAGAGTCATTGTGTAGCTTGGACAATTGCTGATTTGTTAACAGAAATTCAAGCAAAAGATAGGACGCTTGCTCATAAAATCTATCTGTTGGAAGATTGCACGTCGTCTGTAGTTGTTCCAGGAATAGTTGATTATACGGAACAGGCTAATGAAGCTTTTGAGAGATTTGCTGAAGCTGGGATGAACTTAGTTAAATCAACTCAGCCTTTTACACGATAAATACTTCTTATGATAATTGTCTATAAGGGGAAAAAGTTTTCGCTCTCGTGATTGCTCCATCGCGAACCTATTAGTTGCCAAATATGCCTGGAACAAGCCAAGATTAAATAAAGTCTTGAACCAAGGTCAAATATGAAACGCATAGTTGAATTTCCTCTAGAAAGTGGAGACTCGGTTCTCATAGAAGTGGATGAGCCAGGGCCAACAGACGCTCGCATTGGTCTAGGTAATAAGGTAGTGAAAACGGCTCAACAGAGTTTCGAGTCAGCACTGGAAAAAGTCAAGCCTTTAGCCAGTGCCATTCTTAGTAAGGTGCGTAGCTTGAATGAGCCAGCGGATGAAGTGGAAGTCAAGTTTGGTATAAAAATGAGTGCTGAACTTGGGGCAATTGTTACTTCTGGCAGTGCTGAGGTCAACTACGAGATTACGCTGAAGTGGAAAGGAGAGTCGAAAGATGACCGCATCTCTTGAGTCATCCATTGTCAGGATTTATTCAAAATCGGAAGTAGTTATTGGTGCTGGCTTCTTAGTTTCGTCTCAGCACGTCCTCACTTGCGCTCATGTTGTGGCTGATGCACTGGAACTTGAGCGAGAGACTGCCGAGATGCCTGATGCAGAAATCTATTTGGACTTCCCTATTTTGGCATCACGACGACTGTTCAAAGCCAGGGTAGTTTTCTGGCGACCAGTCAATCCTAACGAGCTTCAAGAAGATATTGCGGGATTAGAGTTAGAGAGTTCTCCACCTAACACGGCTCGACCTGCACGATTGGTAACATCTGAAAACTTGTGGGGACATCCCTTCCAAGTTTTAGGTTTTCCTGCGGGGAAATCTAATGGGGTTCAGGCTTCTGGTGTGTTACGCGGACAAATTGCTAACGGGTGGGTGCAGCTTGAGGATGTTAAGCAAGCGGGTTATCGCTTAGAACCTGGTTTCAGTGGTGCGCCAGTATGGGATGAGGAACTACAGGGTGTAGCAGGGATGGCTGTAGCGGCGGAACTGGATCGACTAGAAGTGAAAGCTGCTTTTATTATTCCCGCTAGTCAGCTAGCCAAGGCTTGGAATAAGCTGAATCAGCAAGTTATCCATCCAGAAATTTGGAGACGTGTAAATACCCAAGCTAAGGATACTGTTGAACCTGGAGCTGTTACTCAAAATCTGCACGAACTGCCAACAACTAACTATAACTATGGATTTATAGTTGATCGGCTCAACTATAGAGAGTTGAGTGATGGAAGCAGGGTTTATAGTCTTGATGTGTTCAACAGGAACTACGCTGATGGAGTGATTGAGAGTCGCAGTAAACAGGGTGAATTAATCGACATCCGGGGAATCGAAAGTACAATAATTCCAGCTAGCGTTGGAGGGTTTGCATTTATGTCTATAGAAAGGCTATGGCGACTTTCGACAGAAGGTTATGACTTTCTTGACCCAAGAAACTCGTTAGGGAACTCCCAGAAAACAGAAGTAAGAAACATAAAAGTTCCACCTGGCGGCACTCTGAAACTCACCAAAAGCGGCGAAAATGTTCTGATATATAATCAAGCAACATTTTTGGCAGCATTATTTTTTGATTCACCAAATATTACAGGGTTGATAGCCCTTTGTGAAAAGCTTCAAAAGAAAAATCTTGGCAGCTTTGTCAGAAGTGAAATAGTGAAAATCTGGATGAAGGAAAATTTGAGCATACCGATAGATAAAGCTCTTGAAGTATTTTCCTCCTCCAGTTGGATTGACAATCAGAAACTAGAACAACTCAAGCAGGTCTGTGAAGAAGTTATGCAAGACCAAAAGATAAAGCCTAATAAAAATATTTTCGGAATGTTACTCAACATACCAGGTTTAGAAATACTCAAAATTCCGATCAACGCTACTGAGGATTTTATGAAACATAGCAATAGATGTCTCCAGTGGCTTGATTGGGAGAGATCTCAAATAGTAGAAGAACAACAAGGGGCATTATTTATTCATTGTATTCAAGAGGGGAAATAAATGAGTCGGAGGGATCAAGGTAGTGCGTCGAACCATAATCAAAATAACGAAAATAAACAAGCAGGAAAAACTAAGGCATTCATCTACTTAATTATTATCGCGTTTATTCTTGGTTCATTCATTGCATCTGGAGTAACTTTCGTACTTCTAAACGGAGGTTATATAGCTTTAAATAAACCTACACCATCACCCACTCCAACACCTACACCATCACCCACTCCAACACCTACACCATCACCCACTCCATCATCGCTTCAACCATCTCAAACTCCAACTGGAAGTCCAAGCATTAGTCCGCAAACAACAGACTCTCCTCAGTTAGAGAAAGAGACTCCTCGCGAAGGAGCAAGTAAGAATAGTGAACTGCCAGGATATTTTCCGAATAAAGGATTTAAATCTCCACCCTCTGACTTGAGTCAGTTTAAGAAAGCTAATTTATTGATAAAGGATATGGTAATATCCGGCTCTAACTATATAGATTTTGTGACGGCGAAAATCTTAATTCGTAATCAGTTATATCAAACTGTATTTCGTTTACATGGAAACACAAATGAGCAGCGAGTTGGTTTTCAATTAGATGGTTCGCAAAAAGGTTTGTTTTTACAAATTGGGCAACAAGATTTATCATCTGGAACTACCAACTTAACCTATTTAGTAAGAATATTAGTCGATGGAAAATTGCTGTGGGCTGGAGAGTGTACTTATGGGCAAAGTAATCAAATTATATCTCTGCCTATAGCTATATCTGGAGCTAAAAGCCTAGTGCTTGAATACGCTATTACTAAACCGGGAAATTTTCCTAGTTATAATTTGCCTCCCTTGTATTTTACTAGGGCTGAGTTATTGAACGAATAACGGTAGGAATCTCAGCGATAACTACACCCACACCTCAATCCGACTCATCGAAATTGTCTCATAATGATCGTGTATGAAAGATACGATCACATTTGTTTAGTCCTCAAAGATTTCATCAATTAGCAATCACTGCAAGTGAGATCGACAAGCACCCCCGTGATTGGATTTGATGTTGGAAGTTGGCAAAGGAAGCTGGGTAGAGGAAGAGAGAAGCGCGATCGCCTTTGAGTTGAAGTTGTCAGAATTATGCGATCGCCTTCTCCATGCAATACAGAAATGATGGTGGAAAGGAAAGAGCGATTGCCTACGGCACACTTCGCGATCGCCTCTACCACCGCGCTAGCCGTTCCTCGGTATCAATGAGCGATCGCCTACGGCACACTTCGCGATCGCCTATCCTGAAATCAGAACCATTCACAAGCCAGAAAAACCATGAGCGTTGTCATCTCAGACCAAATCTTACAGACAGTCCAGATGTCTGAAGCTGAATTGCTTCAAGAAATCGCCGTCATGCTGTTTCAACAAGAGCGATTTACACTAGGCCAGGCAAGTCGTTTTGCCCTTATGAATCAACTTCAGTTTCAGCGATTACTAGCAAGTCGCCAAATCCCTATTCACTACGATATTGCAGAACTCAGGGAAGATGTTAAAAGCCTAGAAGCAAACGATTGGCGATGATTGTAGTTAGTGACACATCACCTATTAACAATCTAGCTGCCATTGGGCAAACGACTTGACATTTTTGATTCATGAAGAACTGTTTAATTTCTCAAACAATTCATTAAAAAAATCTTCGGCTTTTTCCCCTTTGCCTTGCTGCATTTGTTCCAGACCCAATTTAATTCCCTTTAAAGTCTCTAATAACTCAAGAAAAAAGAGATCGCCTTAAATCCTCTTGAGTGCAATCAGTCTAAACAATCCGAATCTATCCCCAATTCCCGCAATCGCTGAGCTAATCGTTCGGCACGTAGAGACTCTTGTTGAGCACGTTGAGCCTCATATTTCACCTGTTCTTCAGGTGTCAAATAACGCTTTCCCTCTGCATCGTACCAATACAACCATTCCCTTGTCACCCCAGAATAATTTCCCCTCTCAAAGCCAATTCCTAAACCTATTTCTGGCATCCAAACTGGATTTTGTGACTGTAACTCATACTTTCCATTAACTAATTTATATACTTCCAAACGCGGTTTGCGGCGACGGCGAGAAGAATAAATCACATAATAAAGTACACCTAAAGATTGATATTCAACTAATTTATCGCTGTATTCCTTACGATAGTTTTGGGAAACAACTTCTAACACCAAACTTGGAACAACATTTTCATCCCACAACACGTAACTGGGACGTAATTCCTCATCATAAACTCGTTCCACCCCTAAACTTAAAAAAGCATCTGGAACAAGAGCAGGTTGATCAGGGTGATAATAAATACCCATATCAATCCCAAAAAACCAATCCAGACGTTCGGCCCAAAGTATTAACAATATTGCCTTGAGCAAACCTGGTATTAATTCTTGTAGTTCATTATCCACAGGTGTCTCATCAGAGTCGGGTAATTCATCAGCAGAGGGTAAGTATCTTGGTAAGTCGTACTTGAACATAGCAGCTTTCCCCAAAACTCACTCAGATTATAGCGTGTAATATCAAGGGGTTTAAGGGCAAGGGCGAAGCATTCTTGAATAAGGCTTTTAGGCTTCGTACTCAGCTTACTGCAAGAATGCTTCGCCCCTACAAAAATCGTGATTCTTTTCCGGAAATAACACCCATAAGAGTAACGCCAAAAACGCAAAGTTAAACGCAGAGGTACGCTGAGAAATTTTTCCTCCTCCGCGAAACTCTGCGCAAAACTCTGCGAAACTCTGCGTTAAAAACTCAAACCTAACTATTAACCTCACCCAAACGTGAAGTCAGAAATCTATCCATCCAACCTTCCAAATAAACTCGAATTTTCTCTTGTTCCTCTGGATTATTAGTATTAAGAGGATAAGGTGCTAAACCCAAAATCGTAGCTGTAGTTACGCAAAACATCGACTTTTGAAAACTGATGCAAATCTGCACCCGCAAATCATCCTCACCTCGGCGCGATCGCTTATAAATTTCCCTGAGATAATCAGGAAGAAAATGCCGCATATCTTGCATCAGCAAAGTAGGAGGAATTCCAGCACCACCAATGGGCAGAGGATCAGCATACAATGCACCATAAGCAAACCTACTTTGGTCTGGCGAAATTTGATGTGCTTGAGCATTGTAAGAAACGGTACCACGGAAAGGCGTACCCCGGAAAAATACCGCCTCAACATAGGGTATCGCTGTATCCGCAAGGAAAGTCAAACCAACTTCTTTGGGAATAATTTCATAGGCTTTTCCGCGAATATTTGCCGTATAAAAAATCGGTAAACTAGCAGCAGCAACCAAACCTGCGCGAACATGTTCAACCACATCAGGAATTGATCTAATTTTTCCCTGATCATAGAGGTCAGATAACTCAATGAACATATCGCTCATCACACGCCAAAATTGCCCCAAACCACTGTAAAAACAAAGCTGGCGAATTTGTTCTGTCAAGAATTCAGGAAATAGCCAATTGACTGACTGAATCAGAGGATTTCCCTTAAATCTTGCTTGAATTGCGATATTTGCTCGTTCCTTAAACTCCGGCGAATCCACATAAGCATCTAAGCCACCACCACCATGCCAGAACATTGCTTTCATGCAGTATTCTGCATACTCAAAGTTAATTCTGTCATGCCACCAATGACGAAGCAACTGCTTTAGTGAAACCTCCCCATTAAAGTACTTAAAAAAGGGCAAAAATACTAAAAATTGATTTTCGGCGATGTAGTTAAGATTGCGGGAATAAGCATCAAGAACGATACCGTAACTTTTGAGGATTCCGACAACTTCGGGGAGATTTTCTGGCGTATCTGGTAGTAGTGCCCCACCAGCAATAAGCCGTTCAATATATAACTCTAGGGGATGATTTCGTTGCTTTTTTTTGCTGAGTACCATGTAACTTCTCTTTATCCATGAATTTTGTTAAAAAGGTGCTTTCACAACAGATTGCAAAGTTGTGTTTTCTGACGACTGAAGTGCAATTGCTGGCGATGTCGTCACCATTGCTGCTGTTGTCGCTTCTGAAAGTTTAACTAGCCATCCTGGTTGAACTCCCAAGATAACGATCAACATGGCTAATACAAGCCCTGGTATGCGCTCACTCCACTGTACTTGAGGTAAATTTATCACCCGCGTGGACAGACGACCAAAAAAGGCACGGTCGAGCAAAATTAACAGATAAACAGCGGTTAAGCCAGTACCGAGCATACAAATTAATGTTTGTATCGGAAATACCGGAAAACTACCCCGAAATACTAGAAATTCTGAGATGAATCCTACCATTCCTGGAATCCCAGCACTTGCCATTACACCCAACACCATCAGGCTACCAATGACCGGCATTCCTCTTTCTGGATTGAGTAAACCATTGAGGACATCCAAATCCCGCGAGCCTGTCTTTTTATAAACGATTCCTACTAGCAAAAACAGTAGCGCTGATATCAATCCGTGACTCACCATTTGGAGTACAGATGCTGCTAGAGAAAGTGGTGTTGCTGCAGCGAAGGCTATCAAAATATAGCCCATATGCGCCACGGAACTATAGGCTACCATTTTTTTCATGTCTCTTTGTGCCAAAGCCGCTAAGGCACCGTAGATAACACTTATTGCAGCCCAAGTTGCTAATGCAGGAGCGAAAGTTTGCCAAGCGTTAGGAAACAATCCTAACCCAAACCGCAACAAACCATATGTTCCTAATTTCAACAGTACGCCTGCTAAAATTATAGAGATTGGTGTTGATGCTTCCACGTGAGCATCTGGTAACCAAGTATGGAAAGGTACGAAAGGAACTTTAATACCAAAGCCAATAATTATTGCTCCTAATAGCAACAATTGCTGACTAATTGGTAGTAAAGATGCGACTTGAACTGTATCAATGTAAGCGAAGCTTTTTGCTCCTCCCAAAAATACTACTCCTAAGAAAGCTGCCAAAATTAGCGCTCCAGAAGCTGCTGTATAAAGGAGAAACTTTGTTGCTGCATAACCTCTTCGCTGTCCTCCCCAAATGGCGATTAATAAATACAGGGGTATTAATTCCAGTTCGTAAAAGATGAAAAACAGCAGTAAATCTTGCGCTAGGAATGCTCCGAAAACAGCGGCACTCAAGAACAAAATCAAGGAGTAATACAACCGAGGACGTTCGATATTTTTATCGGTGCTTGCTAGGGCAATTATTGTCAGCAAGCCATTCAAGGCAACTAATGGCAAAGATATACCATCTACTCCTAGATTGTAGGTTAAACCTAATGCTTCAAGCCAGGGTAAATTTTCCTGAAACTGTAGGCTTACATCACTAGGATTAAACTGCAATAGCAGTACAATTGACCAAATAAAGACAGCGCTAGATACTACTAATGCCACTTGACGGGACACTGAAGCTGTGATTTTTCCGGGCCAAAACCCTATAAGCGCTGCACTTAATATTGGCACCCAAATCAAGGCGCTTAACATATGTTGACGAGTCTCCTAAATAGTTGGTTGTTGGTTGTTGGTTGTTGGTTATTGCTTATTGGTTATTGGTTGTTTGTTGTTTGTACTTAGCTTGTGACCACTGACAAATGACAGGAAGGGCGTACAGCCCGAAGGGCATGAAAACAGCGGAGCGGCGACCGAGGAGCTAGCATTTGCGCTGTTAAATTGTCGGTAATAGTCAAGTATTCGGGAGCAAATACTTCGCCCCTACACAACTGACTACTGACTATTGACCATTAAGTAAAGACCAGTTATCTAAAGACCACTGACTCAAAGACCACTGATTTAAAGGCCAGGTCATTAATAGGGCTAAAATACTAACTCCTAACAGAATAGTCAGTGCATAAAACTGCGTCTTTCCCGAAGAACTGTACTTTAAACTCTGACCGCCAAAAACAGTGGCAAAACCTACCAAGTTGACTAAACCATCGACTAAATACCGATCTATCCAAGCAGTAATCTTAGAAAATACGTCAACTACAAAAACCACACTAAAGCGGTAAATTTTGTCAACGTAAAAGTCGTATGACAATAAATCCTGCACAAATTTCACGGGAACGTAAACTGACCTAGACCAAGTTCTAGGTAAGTAAACAATTGATCCTAAACCACAACCCAAGATGCTAGAACCTACTAACAATAACTGCGCTGTTTGAATCAGAAAGTAATACTTTGAGGGAGGTAAAAGTGCTAATTGCTGTAGCAGCAGAGGTGTCATCAGTGTAACTACAGTTAAAATCAGCATTGGTAGCGCCATTGGCCAATCTACCTCTGGTGTTCTTCGTGTCTTGGGATGAGGGTCTCCGAGGAATACCAGACGAAACACGCGGGTAAAGCCAAAGGCTGTTACTCCATTCACTAACAGATAAGTTACTACTATCCAGGGATGACTATCCCAAAAAGCGTTAATCCCTTGACTGAGTGCCCAATAGCCTCCTAAAGGTAGCAATCCAACGCAACCAGCAGCACCGACTATATAGCCACTGGTAGTCGCAGGCATTCGTGACCACAAGCCCCCCATTTCTGTAAGGTCTTGGTTGTTTGTAGCCAAAATGACCGAGCCAATGCTCATAAACATGAGTGCTTTGGCAACAGCATGTGCTAGTAACAAAGCTGTAGCGACATCGGAACGTTGCATCCCAATGGCAATGAAGACTAGACCTAGCCAAGCGCTGGTGGTGTGGGAGAGCGATCGCTTAATATCAATTTGGGCGATCGCCACAAAAGAAGCACCAATCGCTGTCACTGTTCCAATCCCAATCAGAACAGATAAAGTTACTGACGACAGCGCTAAAATTGGCATCAGCTTAATTAGGACATAAGCACCGCAACCCACAACTAGAGAATTTCGCATCACAGAAGCTGGGTTTGGGCCCTCCATCGCTTCATCTAACCACAAGTGCAAGGGAAATTGAGCGCATTTACCAATCGGCCCCGCAATTAAAGCTAACCCTAGTAATGTTGCTGTCAGTGGTGATAAGTTGGCTGTTTCGGCCCATTGATACAAGTCGGGAAAGTTTAAGCTTCCTGCTAAAGTTGCCAGTGTCACAACTCCCATCAGGAGGATGATGTCTCCCACGCGCTTAGTTAAAAAGGCATCTCGTGCTGCTGTGACAACTAAGGGCTGAGCGTACCAAAAGCCTACAATTAAGTAGGTGCTGAGGGTAAGCATCTCCAATAGAGCATAGCTAAGGAACAGGGAATTACTCAAGGCGATACCACTCATCGCACCCTCGAAAAATCCCGTTAAGGCAAAGAATCTGGCTAAGGCCCAGTCTTTCTCCATATACCCTAAAGCATAGAGTTGCGCTAGGAGACTTAAGCTAGTTATCACCTCCAAGGCCCCAGCACTCACGGGTGAGATTTCCAGCGCCAGAGATATATCTACATCAGCGACACTGAGCCAGTGATAGACTAATTCTCGCGCTGGTTGGTGCAATGCTGACCATAAGATAACCCAGCCATGAACACAGGCTAAAACTGTCATCAACAAATTAAAATATGCAGCAGGTCGGGGGCCAGTGCGCCGAATTAACCCTGTGGCCCAAGGTAGGGTTAAAATTGCGCCGATTAAACCGTAAAAAGGTACCCACCAACTTGTCTGAGTGAAAAACTCAGTCATCACGCTTTCCTACCTCCCTATTTTTCTAATTAGTTTTATTGGCTTATAAAAAGTCCAAAATTGTTGCCTAACTAGGAATTTTATTTGACCTATTCAGCTAATATTTTGTGTTTTTTATTGTTGTCAAGTTTTGATTTACTAACTTTATCAGCTAATGCTTATTAGCAAAATAATAGCTGAGATCTGCTGCAAACTTTTCTTACCAACACCGTTATAGATGCTGGATATTTGTTCGTACAAGCCACTCTGATGAAACCCATAAAACTAACTTATGACATGAAGTTAGTTGTCTGTGGCTTCGCTGGGTTGTACAGTCATAGCTACCCCTATGACCCAAAAAAGACTTTCTGGGTCGGCAAATGTCAATATCTTTTGGATAAGAGTAGTCTATCTTATAGAAAAGTTATAAAAAAATTATAAAGCAAAAGCAACCATTCTCGAAAACGATGAATTTTCGTTAAATCATCTACCTGCTGAATGATCGTGTTAAGTTTTGTTAACCTCTCTCATTGAGAATTATTATAATAATTTATATTGATTAAGTATGCCAAGGTTCTCTATGCTTGTTTTAGCTCCGAATGAGAGAGCTTTTTCCAGCTAAAGAATGGGCAATCCGTCTGCTTTTTGCCGAAAGCTGATTTGCCCGCTTGTTTTTAACTAATTCATTAGGAGAAAACCGCAATGCCCATTGCTGTGGGAATGATTGAAACCAAAGGCTTTCCGGCTGTTGTGGAAGCAGCAGATGCGATGGTGAAAGCCGCTCGTGTCACCCTGGTAGGTTATGAAAAAATCGGAAGCGCCCGCGTAACCGTGATTGTCCGGGGTGATGTCTCAGAAGTGCAAGCCTCAGTAGCCGCTGGAGTAGAATCTGCTCTGCGAGTGAATGGGGGAGAAGTGGTATCGACCCACATTATTGCGCGTCCTCATGAGAACCTAGAATACGTCTTGCCGATTCGTTACAGCGAAGCTGTGGAACAGTTCCGTACTTATTAACGAAAAGTGCCGACTGAGTACGGTTGACTTTGAAGCCTCTCAGTAATAACAATTCACATACGCAACAGAAACTTGGAGAAGTAATTATGTCAATCGCTGTCGGAATGGTAGAAACTTTAGGCTTTCCCGCTGTCGTTGAAGCCGCAGACGCAATGGTGAAAGCAGCCCGTGTTACCCTTGTGGGTTACGAAAAAATCGGTAGCGGTCGTGTAACCGTGATTGTTCGGGGAGATGTCTCGGAAGTGCAAGCTTCGGTAGCTGCTGGAGTTGACAACGTAAAGCGAGTCAATGGTGGTCAGGTGTTATCCACCCACATTATTGCGCGTCCTCACGAGAACTTGGAGTATGTACTACCAATTCGCTACACCGAAGATGTACAGCAGTTCCGTGAAAGCACTAATGCTATCCGTCCGCTGAACCGTCCATAAGCTAGTCAACGACTGGAAATTTTAAATTGCCGATTTTGGAAAGCAGTCCCTAGGAAGCAAACCGGGGATTTGAGGATTTTGGCTTGTCAATTTAAGGATTTCGTTTGAGACGAAAAATCCAAAATCCACTCCATCCCTCTCCCCCTAATTAAGGGGGGAGTCCAAAATCCAAAATTGGGAGGCTAAATGCAAATTGCCAAAGTTCGCGGCACGGTGGTTAGTACTCATAAAGAACCAAGTTTGAGAGGTGTGAAATTCCTCTTATTGCAATTCTTGGATGAGGAGGGAAAGCTACTTCCCAATTACGAAGTTGCAGCAGATACGGTCGGCGCCGGAATGGATGAGTGGGTTCTTGTCAGCCGTGGTAGTGCTGCTCGTCAGGTGCAGGACAGTGAAAAACGTCCCATTGACGCAATGGTAGTAGGGATTATCGATACGGTCAGTGTAGATAATCACACTCTATACAGCAAGAAAGATCAGTATCGTTAGTGGGGTTGGGGGATTAGGGAAAAAAAGCTAGCACTTATCCCCAGGGCGATTGCGCTTTGCGCAGTGCCAGAGGCGATCGCTTAAGTATCTGGTTGTCTCGCACCCGAAACACCATCAAGATCAACCCGCCTGTAACACTTTAAGCTTATCGCTCACGCTCGTGTATCGCTTTTTCTTTCTAGGAGTAAGAAATTTATGGCAGTCCGCAGCTACGCGGCTCCCCCGACCCCTTGGTCAAAAAGTTTGGCGGAACCAAAAATTGATAAAACTGCCTATGTACATTCTTTTTCTAACATTATTGGAGATGTACAGATCGGACCGAAGGTGATGGTTTCTCCCGGAACCTCAATTCGTGCTGATGAAGGGGGGCCGTTTTATATTAGTGCTGGAACAAATCTTCAAGATGGTGTAGTAATTCATGGCCTAGAAGAAGGTATGGTCGTTGGGGATGACCAGAATAACTACTCTGTCTGGATTGGGAAGAATACCACCATCACCCACATGACCTTAATTCATGGTCCTGCATACATTGGGGATGATTGCTTCATCGGCTTTCGTTCCACAGTGTTTAATGCACGGATCGGAAATGGCTGTATCGTAATGATGCACGCCTTAGTTCAGGATGTGGAAATTCCCCCTGGTAAGTATGTGCCTTCAGGGTCCGTGATTATCAGCCAGCAACAAGCTGACAGACTGCCGGATATTCAGGATGAGGATAGACAGTTTGTTAACCGTGTCGCAGCTTCCAACGAGGCCCTGCTCACAGGTTATCAATGCCTTGAGGATGAAGCTTGTGTCGCCCCTATCAGGGATGAGGGCGCCCAAACATCTAACTCCAATGGCGATAGCCAATCTCAAAGTTCTCTTAATTCATCATATAGTTCTACTTCCATGTCTTCTAGCACAGTTTTAAAATCCGAGCTTCGCGAACAAGTCCGCCAACTGTTAGCCCAAGGCTACAAAATTGGTGCTGAGTATGCTGATGAGCGCCGCTTCCGTACCGGTTCCTGGAAGAGTGTAACCTCAATTTCTTCAGGAAACGCTGCAGAAGTAACCAATGCCTTGGAAGATGCTCTAGCGGAGCACGCAGGTGAATATGTTCGATTAATTGGTATTGACCCCAAAGCTAAGCGCCGGGTCGTAGAAGATATTATTCAAAAACCAGGTGATAAAACCTCTAAGTCTTCTAGTAGCAGCAGTGCACCTCGCGAAAGCTACAGCGCTCCTGCGGCTAGCAAGCACAATGATGCTCATGTGTCAAGTGATGGCTTGAGTGTAGACGTTCAACAACAAGTGCGTCAATTGTTAGCCCAAGGCTACAAAATTGGTGCTGAATATGCTGATGAGCGCCGCTTCCGTACCGGTTCTTGGAAGAGTGCAGCCTCCAATACTTCCGGAAACGCTTCCGAAGTATTGAGAGCATTAGATGAGACTCTGGCTGAACATGCTGGCGAGTATGTTCGTTTAATTGGTATTGACCCCAAAGCGAAGCGCCGGGTAGTAGAAGAAATCATCCAAAAACCAAACGGTAAGGTTTCAGCTAGCGCTCCCAAAGCGGTGATGAACGGTGCAAGTCATGCTTCAAGTGCAGCAGAGTCTTCAAAACCTCAAAGTTCGAGAAACTCTTCCACCTCTTTGAATCAAAATACCATTGAGCAGGTACGTCATCTGCTTGCTCAAGGCTACAAAATTGGTACAGAACACGCAGATAAGCGCCGCTTCCGTACCGGTTCTTGGCAAACTTGTAGCCCAATCGAATCTAGTCATGTTTCCGATGTGCTCAACAGTCTTGAAGGTTGTATGAATGAGCATAGCGATGAGTATGTACGCTTGATTGGTATTGACCCGAAAGCCAAGCGTCGTGTTCTAGAGACACTGATTCAACAGCCTAACTAAATAGTTGTTTGTGGTTTGTTGGTTGTCAGTTGTCAGTTGTGTAGGGGCGGGTTTTGTACTTAAATTATTGCGAAGTCGCCACAGTTATCTGCTAAACCCGCCCCTACAGTTGTCAGTTGAGCTTGATTTTTAGCTAATGGCAAACAACCAACAACCAACAACTATTTGGACTTTTCCAACATATAAAAACGCGGTTCCAATAACAATGCATTTGCCGACATTGCCATTGAGCAGTAACTCTCATGTATATGTAGAAGGCGATGTGAGCATTGATCCTAGTGCCGCGATCGCAGCCGGAGTAATTTTACGAGCTGCTCCAGGCGGTAAAATTACCATCGCTGCCGGTGTTTGTATCGGTATGGGGTCAATCCTGCACGCTTACCAAGGTTTAATAGAGGTAGGAGTCGGGGCAAATCTAGGTGCCGGTGTTTTGATAGTTGGCAACTGTACAATTGGGGTAAATGCCTGCATTGGTTCTGCAACAACAATTTGGAACAGTTCCCTTGACCCCGGTGTAGTAGTAGCAGCAGGATCTGTCGTTGGAGAAAAGGGGCGTCAAATTACTGAAGTCTCCTCACCTACCACCGTTCCCCCTGTTTTAGATACCACTGACAATACAAGTCCCACCATTAGTAGCACAACTGACCAGAAAGAACTCAACGGACAAATCCCAGCCATAATAGTAGTAGAGTCCCCCAGCATAATCGACGAAGACTCTCCAACTCCAACCCAGACAGAGGAAGACTCTAACTCAGATAGTGGTACAACCGTTTATGGACAAGGAAATCTGAACCGACTCCTTAAGACTTTGTTCCCTTATAATAATCAATCCCTCAACCCTTCACCGGAAGACACATAGATTGATTAGTTGTTAGTTTTTAGTTGTGAGTTTCTAGACTTGATAAAAGACCAACAACTAACAGCCAACAACCTAATGGAGAGCTTAGATATGGAGTCATACAGAAATGGTATTGTCCCACAAGACCCGTTGAGAAGACGCGACGGACCTGGAGGTCGCTCTCGCGAAAATCGCCTAAGCCAAACGGCCTTAGGCCTAGTTTCTACTATGAGTTTTCCCGTCATCGTCAGTACAGCCGATGCCATGCTCAAAGCCTCTGGAGTAACCCTGGTAGGCTATGAAAAAACTGGTAGCGGTCACTGTACTGCTATTGTACGAGGCTCCTTTGCTGAGGTGAGAATTGCAGTTCAAGCAGGAATTGATCACGCTAAACAAGAAGGTCAGTTGCTCTCCTCCTTAGTCCTCCCCCGACCGGTTCCCAACCTAGAAGCAATCTTTCCCCTCGGTTCTCGCTTAATCGACCAAGATTACATTAACGACCACAGCCGTGTTAGTAATCAGGCGATCGGGCTGTTGGAAACGCGAGGTTTTCCGGCAATGGTGGGCGCAGCGGATGCCATGCTTAAGGCAGCTAATGTCCAGTTTACTGCTTACGAAACCATTGGAGCCGGTTTGTGTACTGCCATCATCCGGGGTAAGGTATCAGATGTGGTAATGGCCTTACAAGTCGGGATGGCAGAAGTTAAGCGCATTAAAGGGGGTGAATTAATCGCAGTTACAGTGATTCCTCGACCGCTAGAAGATTTGGAGAAAACCTTACCTGTGGCTAGTTGCCTAATTGAGGAGCAACCTCAACCTATAATGCTACCGGTTAACGTCAAAGAAGTTGAGAAGGAATTGGTCGAATTGCCAGATTTAGCCAAGTTGCCACTTAATTTAAAAGAGTATGAATAAGAAATATCTTGATTTAAACTGCTGCTGGGTCTACACGCTTCTTTAAATCAAAATTTTTACCTTTTTCTTGTTAGGAAAAAAGGAAGGCGTTGCCCAAACAGGAGTAGAAGGAAGTACCAATCCAACTGTAGAATACAGTAAGAAATAGATTGATGACTTCCAGAAGATACAACCTCGTAATTGTGCAACGCCGTCTGGAAGGAAGACTGTCACTTGTTCCAGTTACATGAAATCATAACCTGGAATATTAATAGAACGAATGAATTATTATTGATGATAACAATAGAAGACAGTCTATGAAACAAGCTACGCTGCACCAGCTAAAAGTATTTGAAGCAGTCGCACGGCACAATAGCTTTACACGCGCCGCTGAGGAACTATTCCTCACTCAACCGACTGTTTCGATGCAGGTAAAGCAGTTGACGAAAGCTGTTGGTATGCCCCTATTTGACCAAGTAGGCAAGCGTATGTCTCTTACACAGGCGGGAGAGGAACTTTTGAAAACCTGTCGCCAAGTATTTGAGCATTTAGACCAATTTGAGATGACTATAGCAGACTTAAAGGGTCTGAAACAGGGACGTTTGCGCGTTGCTGTGATTACAACGGCGAAATATTTTGTGCCCCGTTTATTAGGCCCTTTTTGTGAGCGATATCCAGGAATTGATATTTCTCTCCAGGTGACAAATCACGAACATATACTCAATCGTCTCAGTGAAAATTTGGATGATTTGTATGTGATGAGTCAACTACCGGAAAATATCGAAATTACCAGCCACCAAATTCTAGAAAACCCCTTGGTTGTAGTAGCACCAGTCAATCATCCCTTAGCTAAGGAAAAAAATATCTCAGTTGCACGTATTGGTGCTGAGCCTTTTATTATGAGGGAACCTGGATCGGGAACTCGTAAGGCAGTGCAAACTTTATTTGACGAACACAATATATCACTAAAAGTTCGACTGGATTTGGGTAGTAATGAGGCGATTAAACAGGCGATCGCTGGTGGTTTAGGAATTTCTATATTATCAGCCCATACTCTAACGTTAGAAGGACCTCAAAGTCAGCTAACTGTGTTGGATGCCGAACAATTTCCCATCGAACGCTATTGGTATGCAGTCTATCCAAACGGCAAACAATTATCTATTGTCGCTCGTGCTTTTCTGGAATATCTATTAACAGAAGCTAAGGAAATTACCGATCAAACAGCAGCTCAAAAGGTTTCCAGTTTGATACACCCCAGTATTACAACAGTTAACGTCGAAGACTCCGAGGATCTAGAGCATCTCGCAGACCATCCCCCAGCAAGTTAAAGGCCAACACTGTTAGGATAATCAGCAGCGCTGGCGGCCAAATTAACCAAGGTTGTAGTACCAGTACTGAAGCATTTGTGGCGATCGACAGTAGATTACCCCAGGATGGATCAGGTTCCTGAATGCCAAGACCAATCAAACTTAGCACCGATTCTGCCCCAATAAAGCCAGGAATCGTCAGCGTTGCCGAGATAATCACATAACTAGCGGTTTGGGGGAGAACATGGCGAACAATAATGTACAGGGGATTAGCACCCATCGCTCGCGATGCTTGGACAAATTCTCGCTCTTTGAGGGACAATACCTGTCCTCGAATCACCCGCGCTAACCCAGACCAGCTAATGAATGAGGTAATAATTACAATCAGTAAAAACCGCTGAGCACTTGTTAATCCAGGGGGTAGCACTGCAGCCAGGGCCACCAGTAGGTAAAGTCCCGGAATCGTCATCAGTACTTCTACTAAGCGCATCAAAACTGCATCTATCCAGCCTCCAAAATAGCCGGAAATGCCCCCAACTAACAGACCTAGGGGATAAGAAATGGCAACGCCGACTAGACCAATACTGAGGCTAATTCTACCGCCATATACGAGACGACTGAATTGGTCGCGGCCCTGTTCATCTGTGCCTAATAAATTAAGTTTGCCTTCTCCGAGAGTGCCGAACAAGTGTAAGTCAGCAGGAATTCCTCGAAATACTTCCACTTCCTCAAATTTTCGTCCTATGGGTAGACGAATTTGGAAGAGTTTGTAAGGCGAACCTTTGACAAAAAAGCTGATCGGTGAAGGCGTTTTTCGGTTAACAATTAATTCGCGAGTGCCCCGATTTATATCTGTTGGTCCTTGGGTTGTGACATAAACTTGGGGGCCAACAAATTGTCCTGTTTGGTTACGCCAGTATATCTGAGTCGGTGGCAATAGTGAACCATTTGGCTGGGAAACGTAGGGATCATAAGGAGCAACAAATTCAGCGGCGATTACTGCTGTATAAAAAATTAACAGCACTATTGCCCCAAAACGCGCCAACGGATTTTTTTTAAGTTTCTGCCACCAATTCATGCTGTTAAATATTTAGCCAACAAATGCAAAATTATGATTCATCTCATGTTTGGTTAATGGACGAATTAAGACACCACTTACCCATTACCCATTACCCATTACCGATACCTTCGGAACGCAGTAATTAACAAAATTCAAGATCGATGTTGTGCTAGTTGTCTGTATTCCTCTTCCTTTTTGTCATGTTCAACGACAAAGACATTCGAGTAGAGATTAGCAATAATTTGTTTACCCTGCTGCGTCAGTTCCAGGTAACGTAAACCTTCCTGGATGTAAGGATAAACACCCTTCCAGTAGAACTTAGAATAGCTTTGCCGTACATCTCCAGGATTGTGGTATCCTAAAAGTTTATTGACTCCTGTTTCTTCAAACTCGTAGTATAGGGCGCTAACTTTCTTAAGATAGCGTGGGTCAGATAGTTGACCAATCAAGTCAGAAGCACGAATTAAGCCGGGGTAGTTAACTGTATCTTGATGATCCTCAGCTTTTGGCACTGGGAAACGAGTCAGTTCAATATTTTCTTTAATTAAGTTAGCGTCAATTAGCTTATGGCCGCCAAACCGCTCCTTAATGAATAATTTTGCCCGGTCTACATGATAAGGCGTCAAAGCGGCATCAGAGGCTCCTGGCGGTAGATTTACCATTTCTCCGTCTCGACCCGTCGCGTACATTCTTTCCGATTCGCGATCGCTGCGACAGACTCCTTTGACATAGCCAATGTCATGGCATACCAGGGAAATTATAAAGTGTAGCCAGTCTTCAGGCGTCACTCCACCCTCGCGGATCTGTTTACCCCGCAAAATCTCCTGTCCCACCAAGGTTACCAATATGGAATGTTCGACATTGTGATACAGGGCGTCACTGTTAGCAATGTTTTCCATTGCCATGCTTCCAGCCCAAGCAATAATGTCTTCATTGTCCGTTTTCAGGCCCCCGTAGGTTCGGTGATAGCCATCTCGCAGCTTTTGAACAAACGAATTAATTAAAATCTCAGTGGCGTTAAACATCCTTGGTACTCGCTAGTAGCTCTGACCCCAGGGGCACGGAAGAGTGACAACTTACATATACATTACAGGATGCAATAAAAATTTGCTGAACTCACTCTTGATGGTCACGCTCGCTTGGTGTTTGTCATCACAAGGCTTAGTTTGCAGCTAAAACTAATGTCCATGCTCTATAATTAATTGTATTGGTTTTTAAGTTAAAAGCTGTTCGCGGGCGTAGTTCAGTGGTAGAACGTCAGCTTCCCATGCTGAATGTCGTCGGTTCGAGTCCGATCGCCCGCTTTAAAAGTGAAGAATCAAGCTGAGACAGGCGTTTGTGCGTAAGTCCTGGTAATGCTAGGTGTGATTGCTTCCAGTAAAAATTGCAACATATCGCAATCCGTACCAAACTATACAGACATTATTAGGCAGGAAATGAGCCGAGAAAGATATCTCTTGCTTAAATTTTGCTAAAGATTATTTCCACAGATATATTTTTAAGCTTACAAGTCATTTCTGGGGATAGAGTAGAAATAAAGGTTGCTGAAAGAAGATTAATTTGTAGATGAAGTCCAACAACAGGACGAAACCTTCAAAGCAAAGAAATAATACACTCAAATATTTTCATTTTCAGTAACGTAAATATGACTTTTTTTAATCCCAACGCACCTCTTTTGTGCAGAAAACAAAATATCATTGATGTTCCACCTAGCCCAGGAATGTGGCGTTTACACTTGCAGATTGGGAACATTACACTTTTTTCAAGTTTTTATACACGACTCGATCAAGCTTGTATCGTTTGGGGGGTAATTTCAATTGTAATTTTTGCTACAGCTCAGTTTATCCCCATTAGCTGGATGGCTCAATCGGTTTGGTGGACAACTCTCTCCGTGTTCGGTACGGTTGCTATGGTGGTTTTGACACCCCCTTGGCTGAGAAAGGAGGGGTTAGGCTGGGTTATTGATAGTTGGACAGTTTTAATGCTGATGGGGGTTGTAATTACAGACCTAGGTATTTACTTTGGTTGGAGTACTGTTTTAATGAACCTCTGTCCCTTGTGGTTAGTTTTGATTGCTCTTGGCTACTTTTGTACAGGAGTGGGAATGCGATCGCGCACATTGCTTCTCACAGGCTTAGTCCACCTGCTTAGTATCTTAATTCTTCCCTACGTGGCAGGTTGGGAATTTCTCACTACTGGATTAATCACTGGGGGAGCTGTACTTATGTTAGCTGAGTTGCAGTGGGATTCTCTTGGAACTTGTGGGAATGGGTAATGGGGATGGGGGATTGCTTGAAAACTTCCAATACCAATTACCAATTACCAATTACCTATTACCAATTACCTAGGGCGTATTTGTTGCTTGATTCTGATTATTACTCGCCAGAATAATCGTCGCCCAACCAGTCACATCAAGGTTGTCATTATTGTACGCAACTGTACGCAACAACAAGTCTAAATATACCTGAGAGCGCAGTTCCCCTTGCCAAGTAATTGTATCACCTACCAAACGGTAAGGATACTCATCTTTAGGTAGTCCGCCTAACTGTACACCCTTCTCTGTTTTTCCCTGATAAATTAAAGTAGTGCCAGGAATTGTTTCTCCTCGCTTAACTTGATAGATTACTGGTACTTTGTGAACTATCAAATTAGGCGTGGACTGAGTGGATATTTGCGGTATTGAACTACGCTTAGGAGCCACATTATCAATAGTTAGGTTCATAGTACCAACAAGTTGTAGCTGCTTTTCGCCATACCACAAAATGCGATCGCGCAGTTGTACATCAACACCGCTTAAAAGACTTCCTTTCCACTCCAACGAATCACCACTACGCTTAAAAGCACGCTGTCCACCTATGCTGACTTCAGCAGTCTTGTCTGGCGTTATCCCAACATACTTAATGTTAGTACCTGGGAGGAAGGAACCCGCTGGAATGGATTCTTCCATTGGCCCTCTATAGGCTAAGGTATTTTGCGGGAGACGCTGATCTGTAGTTTTTTGAGTACCTTCAGCAGTAGGACTTAGAGTAGGTGTTGAATCCCTGTTGGGATAACCAGCTACACAAGCTGAAAGAATAGTACTCAGTCCAATAATTGAGAGCAAAAATCTGATCGGTTGTTTCCGATTTTTCATAATTTACCTCTAAACAAATTCTTGTTGAGAATTTGTAATTACCTATGATTACAGCAGACTCCTTCCACCCATCTATGTTGTTTTTTCCTGACTGGCTGTAACTGGTGTCTCAACTATTGCAGATGTCACTTTTTGAACTACAAATACTGAACAGGGAGCATGATGAACTACATGATTACTCACACTTCCTAACAGCATTTCCGCTATACCTTTGTGGCCTCTTCGACCCAGAATAATTAAATCTGCACCCCAGGTTTTAGCAAGTTCACAAATCTTGGGATTTGGGTCACCAGATTGGCAATCAAATTCTGTAGGAATACCCTTAGATGTTGCCAATTGACAGTAGGTTTGCAACCAGCTTATCGCATCCTCCGTTTCTTTTTGAACACGCTCTCGCTGTAGTCGCTGCATAGTTCCATACATATCGACATCTGCTAGTGTTCCAATGAAGGGAGCGCTTGAACCTTCAGTATCCCAGCTAACGCAATGAAACAGCATGAGGCTGCTTCCTGCTTTTTCGGCTAGCTCTAAGGCTTGTTCAAAAACTGCTTGTGATTGAGAGGAGCGATCAAGAGCCACCAGAATTTTTTTTAATAACATGAGCTTTCCCTCTTTAGGAAGGTTCTACTACTATGATAGCTCTTAATTCCTCAGCAACCGCCAACCACTTAACGTTACTAAAACTACTGAAAACTCCCCACCTAAACCACACAACTATAACCCCCGACAAAAACTCTGCGTCCCTCTGCGTAAACCTCAGCGTCCTCTGCGTTAAAAAAAATAATTCCCAGAGAAACTTATTTCCCAGGGAACGGCGTATATTTACCTCCCAATCCTTCTACAATCGTCTGAGTATTAGCAATCAACATCTTCTTGTAAGTATCAGCCTCCGAACCCTTTTCCCCCAAACCATCAGTAAAAAGTTCTCGCTTAGAAACTTTAACATTCGCCTCCTTAGCAACAGTTTCAATTAATTTGGGATTAACCGTAGCTTCCGCAAAAATTGTGGGAACTCCAGTTTTCTTAATCTCTTCCACCAAATCTTTCACCCGTCCAGCAGTCGGCTTTTCATCAGTACTAATTCCCTGCAAAGCACCTTCAACAGGAATTCCATAAGCATTGGAATAGTAACCCAACGCATCATGAGTTGTAACTAACTTCCGTTGTGAGACAGGAATTGTACTAATTTGAGATTTAATCCAACTATCCAACTGCGTTAGTTCATTAGTCATTTTTTTAGCATTGCTAGTATACGTTGCCGCATTGCTAGGATAGATTTTTCCTAAGCTATCCCGAACTATCTCAACGATACGGACACCATTTTGAGCATTGTGCCAAACATGAGGGTCATCTTCTTTCTTTCCATCTTCTTGAAATTGCTGAGGTTTAGGAACAGCAACTTCGCTGACAGCAATTTTTGGTGCTTGGTTTTTCGTGGCTTGAATTAACTTAATCAAAGTTGGTTCAAAACCGTAACCAGAGTAAAGAATGAGCTTTGCTTGTTCAATTGCTTTCCTGTCATCTGGCTTTGCTTCATAAACATGGGGGTCAGAACCCGCTGGAATCAAACAAACAAGGTCAATTGTATCTTGAGCAATTTCTTTAGTAATGTCACAAAGAATGCTAGTGGTTGCTATTACTTTCGGTTTGTCTTTGTTGGATGTGGGGCTATCAGTTGGGGTGTTAGGGGAAGATTCTGTTTTTTGTTGAGTGGGAGTACAACTAACAAATCCTGCTGTCAGCGCTAAAACGGCCGCACTTCCCAAAACTCGATTTTTTAGGGAAAAACTCTTTAACATCACTGCCTCACCAAAATATAATAGAACGATAATGATTCTCACTATGCTCGTTAATGTTAGAAGTTCAAGATTTAGCTGTCAACTACAGAGGGGTTCGCGCTTTAGGAAACGTTAGCTTTTGCTTGGAACCTGGACAACTGGTAGGATTGATTGGCCCCAATGGTGCTGGCAAAAGCACGATGGTGAAGGCAATGCTAGGGTTAGTTCCGCGTCAGAATGGGGTGGTGAAGTTCAAGGGAAAGGCGCTGAAACAGCAGTTGAAGTGTTGTGCGTATGTACCGCAGCGATCGCAGATAGACTGGGATTATCCTGCAACTGTCTGGACTGTGGTGCTGATGGCGCGTACCGCACACACGGGATGGTTTCGCTCACCCAGTCGTAAATCTAAGGAAATTGTTGCAGAGTCCCTTCAACGAGTGGGGATTTGGGAACTACGCGATCGCCAGATTGGGGAACTTTCAGGAGGACAGCAACAACGTGTTTTCCTAGCACGTGCTTTAGCACAGCAAGCGGAATTATTCTTATTTGATGAACCACTTGCGGGAATTGACAAGAAAACAGAAGCGATTCTTTTCCAGATTTTTGCTGAACTTAAATCAGAAGGAAAAACTCTCCTTGTCAGTTCTCACGAATGGGGAAAATCTTTAACTCAGTATGACCGATTGTTGTTGTTAAATCAAGAGTTAGTTGCCAATGGTTCCCCTCAAGAAGTGATGACTTTTGAAAATATTCAACGTGCTTATGGCGAAGGTGTACAATCCCAACTTCTCCACCAACATTTAGAGACTATCTATTTTTGTTAATAGTCATTGGTAATGGGTAATGGGTAATAGGTAATAGGTAATAGGTAATAGGTAATAGGTAATAGGTAATAGGTAATAGGTAATGGGTAAATGCACAAACAACCAACAACCAATAACAAACAACCAACAACCAACAACCAACAACAAACAACAAACTGATATGCTCAATTGGCTGCTAGAACCACTAACTTATGAATTCATGCGAAATGCACTTGCTGTCGGCATTTTGGTAGGAATTCTTTGTCCAGTAGTTGGCACATACCTGATTGTTCAGCGCATGGCTTTACTGGGAGATGTAATTGCTCATGCGGTCTTACCAGGATTGGCGATCGCCTTTTATGCTGGTGTCAATATTTTGATAGGAGCATTTATCTCAGGACTTTGTAGCACCTTTGTCATTGCTTGGATTCGCTCTCAATCTCGCGTGAAAGCTGATGCTGCGATGGCGTTAACTTTCTCTAGTTTTTTTGCTTTGGGTATTACCCTAATCACCTTACTTAAAAGCAAATTAGATCTAGATAGTCTGCTGTTTGGGGAAATTTTAGGTGTAACACAAACAGATGTTCAGCGTACTGCAATTATTGCCTTAATTATTTTAATTTTAGTCAAATTATTTTATAAAGAATTACTTTTTTTTACTTTTGATAAACTCGGTGCTCAAGCCCAAGGATTGCCTATTAACGCCCTCCACTATGGTTTAATGGCTGCAATTACTCTCACCATTGTTGCCAGTATGCAAACCGTAGGCGTTGTTTTGGTAATTTCCCTACTGGTTGGCCCTGGAATTACCGCTTATCTATTGGTGAAAGAATTACATCAGGTAATGATATTGGGAGCAGTTTTAGGAAGTATCGCCAGTGTTAGCGGAATCTATGCTAGTTATTACTTAAATATCCCTTCTGGGCCAGCAATTGTACTTGTAATGTTCAGTTTATTTTTATTAGCCATTCTCTTTAGTCCTTCCCAAGGAATTTTGACTAGAAAAGAAATGAAAAATCGTTCGCGCTGGATTTTACACCAATTGAAAGACTGGAGACGGAGTGATTAATACTTCGTAGTTCTCCGTCTCCGCTTGTTCTTAGAATCTGGATTGTTGAGGAACAGTGAGATTACCTGACTGTACCTTTTGAAGTACCGTGTTTCGGCAACCAGAGCAATCGCAACCAAGTTGATCGATCGCAAGATCTCCTACTGTATCAGAGGCGACATCTATTAAGGAAGATTGGGGATTTTCTTGATTAACGGGTGTAACAACTGTCTGGGAAACATTTGTTTCAGGTTTCACAAAATCTAAGTACTGAGGTGCTAGCGTGTCAGCTTTTACAGCATTGCTAGTTAGAAGCATAAATGCCAAGGAACCAGAGCAACCAAGCAAGGTCAGCGTATCTCTATTCATAATTCAAACTTGAATACATGATTAATAGGTAACTCTAACCAATTCAGCATTTTATTGCAACTACTTAGTATGGCAAAAAGGGGAATGTTTGTTATTTAATTAGACATTTAGCTAATTTTTGTGGCAATTCCTCAGCCTTCAAATTGCGCCCGATAAATACTATATGATTAGTCGGTGGCTTATTCCATTTGTCATCTTCTAAGCTAAAGCGTTTCCCACTGAGTTGAAATAAATGACGAGCATTACCAGTATTGAGTAATTTGTCTAAATCCCGTAAGCTAGCACCTGTTATGAAACTGAGCGCAAAACTATAAAATGACGCCGATAGCGGTTGATTATTCCTTCTCGTTCAAATTGGTTGAGTAGTCGTGTAACTGAGACTCGCGTTGTACCGATCGCTTCGGCGATCGCTTGATGAGTCAGCGGTAAATCAATCAACTTTCCTGAATCCACTTCACGGCCAAACTTTTGACTCAACCAAGCCAACAGTTTTAGCAAGCGTTGGTTGATGGGATTCATACGAACAATGTTGAGCAATTCTTGTGTCTGTTGAATATGCAAACGCATCGCATCTAAAGCGTAGTCCCATTGACCAGAAGGGATACGGCTTGCTTCTACAATTGTTAAGCACTCAATTTCATAGGGATCGAGACGTGACAGAGGTTGACCAATTACATCCCCTTGTCCCCAATACCCTAATGTAATTGCAACTCCTTCTTCATTCCAAGTCAAGGTTCGCACAGCACCGCGCTCAATTCGCCATAATACATCTGGTTGTAGTGGAATCAAATGGCGGTGACTGAAAGTATGCTGTTTCAAGTCCGTAGCTTTAGCGGGAACATGAGATGAAATGGTCATAGCAGCAAGGTTTCAAGAGAATTAATTTGTCAAGAAGTTATTTTTTCTGACAGTGGACAAATGACAATTACAGCAGCGTTGATCCTTGATTTTGTCGTCTAAGCCACCATCGTTCCGGAGTACGTTCGGGGTCTTCATCACTGAAGGTTGGGATGATGCAAATCCTTAGTTGGGGCGTCGTTGTTCTCTCCTGGGAATTTTTATCAATTTTTTTGCTTGCCATCTGCCCTAGCTTCCTCGTGTCGTCAAAATCCTGATGAACATTAGTATGCATTTATTGAAAATCTATGTCAATAAGTTCAAGCATTTCTTAGGCAGCCAGGGTTGAGCTGTTTTATTATGATAATCATTATCACGTACTGCGAAAAAGCAAGTTTTGTAACATTTTGCAATCGTAGCCACTGACTCACTGTGAGAACTATTATCATTCTCTACAGTTCATCTTGGAGGTTCAGCATTTAGCTGTCAACCAGGGATGAGTTTTTAGTTCATCAGGGAACTCAAAATATGTCACTGAATATAACGGACGATCTACTAAGCCAAGCTCAGGCTGGTAAAGTTGAGGAAGAAGCTTTTGTTTTGAGCATCAAAGAGTCATTGCCCTACGCTTTTGAGGTTGTGGAAAGCCTTGCCAAACGATTAGCACAAGGAGAAGCACAGTGGGTAAAGCATGCGGTTTCACCACCGGACGAACAAGCACGCGGTCAACTTTTACGGATGATGGGAGGGGATGCGATCCGTGGTGCGGTTGAGCGTTACTTTGGGTTAAAGTTTGCTTTTCAGAACTGTCACACAACTGCTGCTTTTCGTCCAGAAGACATCGACTCAGCAGCCTACAAAGAATTTACCTCGATTGAGAGTCAAATTCTCAACCAGACACCTGAATTGAGAGACTGCTAAATTTGTGCTAGAGGCTCTTGCTATCAGAGCCTTTGGCATGCTGAATCAAGCCAAAATTAAGCTATCTGGTAAAGATCATGATATTTCCCAGATAGTCAAAATCATGGGCGTAGTGTTAACTGTATTTACCAGCTAAAGTTAATTGGTAACAGCTTAACGCCCGTGAAAATAACGCAATCGTTCCTAAACGTTTTTCAAAGCCGCAAGATGGCGGCACTTTTATTATTAGGTTTTTCCTCTGGCTTACCTCTGTTCCTCACAAGTAAAACATTGCAGGCCTGGATGAGTAAAGAAGGTGTCGATCTAGGTGCGATTGGATTGTTTAGCCTAGTAGGATTACCCTACTCATTAAAGTTTATTTGGTCGCCATTGCTTGATCGATTTGTACCGCCATTTTTGGGACGTAGACGAGGTTGGCTGATTGTAACGCAAGCAGCTTTAATTGTGGCGATCGCCTTCATGTTTTTCCAACAACCCAAACAGTCCCTACAACTACTCGCCATCAATGCCATACTAATTGCCTTCTTCAGCGCCTCACAAGACATTGCTTTTGATGCTTACCGTACAGATGTCCTAGAACCACTAGAGATGGGCGCAGGTGCCGCGCTGACGGTGTTGGGATATCGTATTGCGCTAATTGTAACGGGTTCATTTGCATTTATTTTTGCAGATTATCTGCCTTGGCAATCTGTTTATTTGTTAATGTCTGCTTTGATGGCGATTGGTTTATGTACTTCTTTTTGGGCACCGGAACCGAAAAAACAAGAAATTCCACCTGCATCATTAGTAGATGCTTTCAGCTTACCATTCGCTGAATTTTTCCAACGATCTGGTGTAGTCAGAGGCTTCTTAATTTTATTGTTCATTGTCCTCTACAAATTGGGTGATGCTCTGGTTAATAATATGGCCACACCCTTTTTGTTACCGAACACTGGCTTAGGATTCAGCCAAACTGAAATTGGGGCAATTCAAGGCGGAATGGGACTACTAGCAACAATTGTCGGTGCTCTTGCGGGTGGTTCAATTCTCAGCAAAATCGGCATCAATCGAGCGCTTTGGGTATTTGGTGGACTGCAAGCTGTGAGTAATTTAGCTTATTTTGTCCTAGCACAAGTTGGAAAAAATTATTCCTGGTTGGTGATTACTATTAATATTGAAAATTTTTGTGCTGGTTTAGGAACAGCGGCTTTTGTTGCTTTTTTGATGAGTCTTTGTAACCCACGTTTCTCTGCGACACAGTATGCTTTACTTTCGAGTTTGATGGCTGTTAGTCGTGATATCTTAGTAGCACCAGCAGGAAATTTGGCAAAAGCTACAGGTTGGCCTATGTTTTTCCTGATTAGTATTGTCGCAGCCGTACCCGGATTACTGCTACTTCCTGTATTTGCACCCTGGAATTCTCCACCTGCGTCAACGGCCTATATCTGGTGTGGATGATCAGGATCTCAGGTAGATCAACCTCAAAAAATCGAAGAAATAACCTAACCCCCCAACCCCCTTCCCTGAAAGGGAAGGGGGAGTATGATTCCCCTCTCCTATAAGGAGAGGGGTTAGGGGAGAGGTCAGCGATTTCTAATTTTTCCAACTTGGGATAGGCACTCCTGCTTAATTCTTGTACGATGATTCATGTAACAAAGTGTTAATCATAAACATTGAACAAGCAGGATGCTTGTTTTACTGAGTCAATATGGCAATATTTCGTCAGTACATCGCCCCGTTTCTCGTAGTCTTAGTATTTTTATTCGCGCTATTAGCAGTGAGCGCTCGAATCTTTCTCCCGTCAGATATGGCCGCACCCGCACCAATTGAAGATGTTGAGTCTGCAAGTGTACCAACGGCAAAACCAGAAGTTGATACCAGCGCTGGCTTATCATCAGTAAAGGCTCCTACTTTACCCACCTCTGCTGGTTCACTCAACTAAAGTTTAGTCGCATAATTTGTCGAATCAATTTTTACCAGGCTATCAACTGCGTCTTAGCTCAACCTGGGAACGCGCAACTTTGCTGAAGTTTCTCAAGCTTAGTTACCAAGAGCTTTTTCCAGAACAAAAGAATTTTTCCCACCTGAAGGAAACAGCTAGGAAGTACTTTTCTAGCGAAACGCCTCTCTGGTGGGTTGAGTTAGCTGATGTAGCAGTTTCAGAAGGCTCAATGTCATTACCAGTGAGTCATCCAGTCGCTTGTCTGTGGCTGGGGAATTCTGTAGATCAGGTAATAGGCGATCGCCATGCCTATATTTTGTTACTTTATGTCATGCCAGAATATCGGCGTCAAGGAATTGGATCAGCCTTGATGCGTCATGCTGAAGAATGGGCAATTTGTAGGGGCGATCGCCAAATTGCCCTTCAAGTCTTTCAATCCAACCAACCAGCTTTGAGTCTGTATCACCAAATGAGTTATCAAACTCAATCACTCTGGATGGTGAAACCCCTTCGCCCTAATTCCCTAGAATAAGCAATATCGCTACTTGGTTTTGGGATTACCAAATCCTTTGGCTTTCTTCTTCTTCTTCTCCTTGCTGGAACTTTTGGAAGATTCAGATTTACTGACTGAAACACCAGTATCTAACTTAGAGGTAGAGGCTGTTGCAACAGGTTCCACTGGAATTGTCTCTTCTACCTTCGCTGGTTCAGCGACAACAGCCACAGGTTCCACTGGAATTGTTTCTTCAACTTTCACAGCTTCCTCTGGAATTGTTTCTTCCACAGGTTCAGAAACAACAGCTACAGCTTCCTCTGGAATTGTCTCTTCTACCTTCACAGGTTCCTCTGGAATTGTTTCTTCCACAGGTTCAGAAACAACAGCTACAGCTTCCTCTGGAATTGTCTCTTCCACAGGTTCCACTGGAATTGTCTCTTCTACCTTCACAGGTTCCTCTGGAATTGTCTCTTCCACAGGTTCAGAAACAACAGCTACAGCTTCCTCTGGAATTGTCTCTTCCACAGGTTCAGAAACAACAGCTACAGCTTCCTCTGGAATTGTCTCTTCTACCTTCACAGGTTCCTCTGGAATTGTTTCTTCCACAGGTTCAGAAACAACAGCTACAGGTTCCTCTGGAATTGTCTCTTCCACAGGTTCCACTGGAATTGTCTCTTCTACCTTCACAGGTTCCTCTGGAATTGTCTCTTCCACAGGTTCAGAAACAACAGCTACAGGTTCCTCTGGAATTGTCTCTTCCACAGGTTCAGCGACAACAGCTACAGGTTCCTCTGGAATTGTCTCTTCCACCTCTACAGGTTCAGGGACAAAATTAGCTGGAACATAGGCCCTTGCAAATCGGCGTTATAGATCAGATGGATATTCTCAGCATCGACATCCTGAGATTCAATCCTATAGGCCAACGAAGCATAAGCCTCTGCTTGGGGAATTTGAGGCTTTTTGAGCGAAGAATCTTTCTGCTTGGTAGCGGCCAAGCGATTAATGCGATCGCCTATATTCTCCTGAATCGAATAGATAGCCGACAGAACAGTTGGCTTCCGTACAGCTTCAGCAATCAGGGCTGCAGCGTGTTTTGAAGGGTCAATCGGTGGTCCAACAGAGGCACTCACCTGAGCGTCAGGAATGGTTTTCCTGAACGATAAATCAACCATAAGCGTGGGTGCCAATGGCTGATTTAACGACTCTGGAGACGGCTGGTTTAAGGAAAGTGGGGGAAAAAATCGCATTGAGCGAGCCATCCGTCGATATTGCTCTAGGTGGTCGGTCACATTTTCCCCCCTGTGATTAAATACATTAGGAAATTGGTTTATCAACAAGGCTCTCAGTGTGGTGTAATATACCAAATTCCGCTTTTGAATCTGAGAGATTAGCGGTCGAACGTTAGGTTTCTTAACGTTTTGCTATCTTCTGTTATCAACTGCTGCCCTCAAAGACTGGTGAAAATGGGTGGGATACGATAATTTATCAATTATGTATGATGATGACGATTTGAGCGTACTGGATATTGAGGCTGAGCTAGAAAGCCCTCTGGATAGCATAGAGCCAATTGATGAAGAGTCAGAAGCTCACAAGCCCGATCCAGAAGCAATGCTAAGACTGTTAACGGCTCCTGAGAAGCAGCAACAAATGCTAGCTGCGCGGGCTTTCTGTGAAATTCAAGATGAAAGAGCCATCCCTCATCTGATTCGGATGTTGAAGGACGTTTGTCCCTTAGTGCGGGTAAGTGCTGCTTATGCTCTCGGACGCAATCCTAGTACAACGGCTGTCGAGCCATTAATTGACCAATTCCACAGCGATTGGAATGGTTATGTGCGTAAAGGTGTTGTCTGGGCTTTGGGAAATTGTCGCGATCGCCGTGCTTTATCTTTGCTGACTGACGCCCTAAAAACTGATATTTCAGCCGTGCGTTTGTGGGCTGCTAGTTCTCTTGCCCAAATGTCATATTTAGCCTATGAGGACATTGTGGCCTCAATTCCGCCTCTAATTACTGCCTTAAGGCAAGACCCAGTAGCAGCAGTGCGGAGTAATTGTGCTTGGTCAATAGGACAATTGTGCCGAGAATTGCCTTCAAATGCTATCTATGGGGGTGCGATTGATGGCTTGATTGAAGCTTTTGCGGAAGATGAGGATGTGGGTGTTCAGGAAGATGCAAAAGCCGCCCTTTTGAGAGTAGGTGATCCCCGTGGGATTCAGATGATTGAGGCGATAGAACTTGAAGGATTGTTGTAGGGGCGAAGCATTTGGGAAGAGAAATCTCGGATTATTACCTTTGTACAAGGTAACAAATTGTAGGGGCTCACTTTAGGGATATCCTTTGCATATCATCAATAACCTTTCTACAAAACCCGCCCTAATTCTTGAAGCTCACAAATAACCTTTGTACAAAGTAACAAATTGTAGGGGCTCACTTTAGGGATATCCTTTGCATATCATCAATAACCTTTCTACAAAACCCGCCCTAATTTTTGAAGCTCACAAATAGCCTTGGTACAAAGTAACAAATTGTAGGGGCTCACTTTAGGGATATCCTTTGCATATCATCAATAACCTTTCTACAAAACCCGCCCTAATTTTTGAAGCTCACAAATAACCTTTGTACAAAGTAACAAATTGTAGGGGCTCACTTTAGGGATATCCTTTGCATATCATCAATAACCTTTCTACAAAACCCGCCCTAATTCTTGAAGCTCACAAATAACCTTTGTACAAGGTAACAAATTGTAGGGGCGGGTTTAGGGACAGCTTTTGCATATCATCAATAACCTTTCTACAAAACCCGCCCTAATTCTTGAAGCTCACAAATAACCTTTGTACAAGGTAACAAATTGTAGGGGCGGGTTTAGGGACAGCTTTTGCATATCATCAATAACCTTTCTACAAAACCCGCCCTAATTTTTGAAGCTCACAAATAACCTTTGTACAAGGTAACAAATTGTAGGGGCTCACTTTAGGGATATCCTTTGCATATCATCAATAACCTTTCTACAAAACCCGCCCTAATTCTTGAAGCTCACAAATAACCTTTGTACAAGGTAACAAATTGTAGGGGCGGGTTTAGGGACAGCTTTTGCATATCATCAATAACCTTTCTACAAAACCCGCCCTAATTCTTGAAGCTCACAAATAACCTTTGTACAAGGTAACAAATTGTAGGGGCGGGTTTAGGGACAGCTTTTGCATATCATCAATAACCTTTCTACAAAACCCGCCCTAATTTTTGAAGCTCACAAATAACCTTTGTACAAGGTAACAAATTGTAGGGGCTCACTTTAGGGATATCCTTTGCATATCATCAATAACCTTTCTACAAAACCCGCCCTAATTCTTGAAGCTCACAAATAACCTTTGTACAACAAAATATCAGCCAAATATGCATTAGGAAAGGGCGGGTTTTGTTTGTTTAGTTATCGGTTAGTATCGACGATTTTTCCCTAAACCCGCCCCTACAATAAAATTGCTGCTCTTAGTCAGTCATCAATCTTCTAGATGGGCTAGTCGTAACTTCTGGATGCGCATCCTACGCTTTCTTCGCAGAACCTTGAGTACCCAACTGAATTAACTCAATCTTGTAACCATTGGGATCTTCAATAAAAGCAATCACAGTAGAACCATGCTTCATTGGCCCTGGTTCGCGAGTAATCTTACAGCCACACAGGCGCATTTTTGCACAGGCTTCGTAAATATTATCAACACCGATCGCAATATGACCATAGGCATTTCCCAAATCGTATTGCTCAACACCCCAGTTATAGGTTAATTCGATTACGGTATTCTCAGACTCATCGCCATAGCCCAAAAAAGCCAAAGTAAACTTACCATCTGGATACTCTTTTTGCCGTAGCAGCTTCATCCCCAGGACATCGCAGTAAAACTTGATGGATTTTTCGAGATTCCCAACTCGCAGCATCGTATGCAAGATTCGCATGAGTTTGTTTTTCACTCCTTGGTAGATTTGCGCTTCTCTGTTTCCATTGTAAGAAGGGCACCCTTACCCTAAGCGCAGAAATGAGGTATTTTCAGAATAATTTTGGGCAAATGTCAACCCGAAACATCTGGCCAGGGCGATCAACTGGTAATTTCCTGAGATTGAAGCAAACAGCGCAAGCTTGTAAATAGAGGAGTATCTATGTTAGACAAACCAGAAACCGCCATTGAGGCAATTGACGCTAGAGAGATTTTAGACTCACGAGGACGGCCCCACCGTCGAAGCTGAAGTCCGTTTAGAGACTGGTGCCGTCGGATTAGCACAAGTCCCTAGCGGTGCTTCTACGGGCACCTTTGAAGCCCACGAATTGCGGGATGATGACCCCAATCGCTACGGTGGTAAAGGGGTACTGATTGCTGTGCGAAACATCAAGGAGAAAATCACACCCGAACTCTTGGGGATGGATGCACTGGATCAAGCTTCAGTTGACCAGAAAATGATTCATCGGGATGGTTCGCCAAACAAGGCTAACTTGGGCGCAAACGCCATCCTAGCCGTCTCTCTCGCAACCGCTAAGGCTGCGGCTAATGACCTATCAATCCCCCTGTATCGTTATCTGGGTGGACCGCTTTCCAATCTGCTACCAGTACCCTTGATGAATGTGATCAATGGGGGTGCTCATGCTGATAATAATGTGGATTTTCAGGAATTCATGATTGTACCAGTAGGAGCAGGTTCCTTTAAGGAAGCCCTACGCTGGGGAGCAGAAGTATTTGCAGCTTTAGCTAAAGTTTTGAAGGACAAAAAATTGCTGACAGGTGTTGGCGATGAAGGTGGTTTTGCTCCTAACTTAGAGTCAAATCAAGCAGCCTTAGAATTGCTGATTGCAGCGATTGAAAAAGCTGGATATAAGCCAGGAGAACAAGTAGCCCTAGCGATGGATGTTGCAGCTAGTGAGTTTTACAAAGATGGGCAATATGTCTATGATGGTTCAGCTCACTCACCAGCCGAGTTTATTGATTATATGGCTAGCTTGGTGGGACAATATCCGATTGTTTCCATCGAAGATGGATTGCATGAAGAAGATTGGGATAACTGGAAATTGTTGACTCAGAAAATAGGCGATCGCATCCAGTTAGTTGGTGATGATTTGTTTGTTACCAATCCCACACGACTGCAAAAAGGAATTGAACAGAAAGCAGGTAATTCAATTTTGATTAAACTCAATCAAATTGGTTCCTTGAGTGAAACCCTGGAAACTATCGATTTAGCAACTCGTAACGGTTTCCGTTCGGTGATCAGTCATCGTTCTGGTGAAACTGAAGATACGACAATTGCTGACTTAGCTGTAGCAACTCGTGCTGGTCAAATTAAGACTGGTTCCTTGTGTCGTAGTGAGCGAGTCGCTAAGTATAACCGCTTGTTGCGAATTGAGGATGAATTAGGCGATCGCGCGATTTATGCTGGCAAAGTAGGTATGGGACCGAAGTAAGGTTTTTAACGCAGAGGACGCAGAGATTTACGCAGAGGAGCGCAGAGGTTTCAGTTTTCCTCTACTTACTCTGCGATTACCTTTGCGTACTCTGGGTTAAAAAAATAACAATGACTATGGGTAGAAACCCAGTTGAGGCAAGCCAAGGGTTTCTGGCCAACCCATCATTAAGTTTAGACACTGTATCGCTTGACCAGCTTGACCTTTAATCAAGTTATCGGTAGCCGACATGACAATAACTCTGCCGGTGCGGGTATCTACTTCGACGCCGATGTAGCAAAGATTGGTGCCGCAAGCCCACTTAGTTTGGGGATAAGTACCTGCGGGTAACACTCTGATAAAAGGTGATGCTCGGTAGAATGCTGTAAAAATTGTGATCAAGTCTTCTCGCACTAGCCCCGGATCACGCAAAGTAGCATAAACCGTTGCCAGTAAGCCCCGCACCATTGGGATTAGGTGGGGAGTAAACTGTACCATAACCTCGTGACCAGCTAAATCGCTGCAAATTTGCTCAATTTCTGGGATATGTCGATGACGGGCCACACCGTAGGGTGCGATGGAGTTGTCGGCTTCTGCTAGCAAGAGGTTAGTTTTTGCCGCGCGTCCCCCACCGGATGTCCCAGATTTAGCGTCGATAATCGCTGTTTCTGGAACGATAAGCCCTTGTTTGAGTAGTGGTGCGAGTGCTAGCAAACTGGTGGTTACGTAGCAACCGGCACAACCTACTAATTGGGCCCTTGCAATGCGATCGCGGTACAGTTCCGGTAAGCCATAAACTGCTGATGCTGCAACTTCTTGGTCGTTGCGATCTCCACCGTACCAGTTTTTGTAAGTTTCCAGGTTACTAAACCGATAGTCGGCTGATAGGTCAAGGACTTTTAATCCCTTGGCTAGCAGTGCCGGTGCCATCTGATAGGCTAAACCATTGGGCAAAGAGAGAAATACCGCCTTACATCGACTGGCTATTTTATCCAAATCAATCGGTTCGATTGTCAGATCGACACGATGACCCAAATGAGGGTATAGATCGGAAAATGGTTTACCAGCGCTGCTGTCTCCCCCTAGATAAACCACCTCAACTTCTGGGTGATCCATCAATAGCCTGACAAGTTGTACACCGCCATAGCCGGAAGCGCCAATAATGCCTACGGGCAGGCGTTCTATATCACCCATAATATTTCTTTCCTAAGAGGTTGAGATTGCAAATGGTTTAACATTTGCTGCATTTTAGTATCAAAAGTGAACTTTGGTGGTATAAATCTGAGGTATTTTACGATTAATTATCTGCTCAGCATCCGCAACTCCTGTGCCGAAACAAACGGGATACAATCGAGTAGGAAGAATCTTTAGAAAACTTTACGGGTTTATTACTCGCACTCTTGAATGTGGAAGCGCCGGAAACTTATTTGTTTGAATTTGACTCGATTGATACTGCCCTAGCAGACCTGAAAGCTGGTCGTGCGGTGGTGGTGGTGGATGACGAAAGCCGAGAAAACGAAGGGGACGTAATTTGCGCCGCCCAATTTGCTACTCCTGACATGATTAATTTCATGGCAGTGGAGGCACGGGGCCTAATTTGTCTGGCGATGATGGGCGATCGCCTCGATGCATTGGATTTGCCTTTAATGGTGACCAAAAACACCGACACCAATCAGACAGCTTTCACCGTTAGCATTGATGCTGCCCTACACCTGGGCGTGACTACTGGCATATCTGCTGAAGACCGTGCTCGTACCATCCAGGTTGCTATTAACCCAGAAACTCAACCACATGACTTGCGGCGCCCTGGTCACATTTTTCCGATCCGTGCCAGAGAGGGAGGTGTCCTGAAACGGGCTGGTCATACGGAAGCAGCCGTTGACCTCCCACGATTAGCGGGTTTATATCCAGCGGGGGTGATTTGTGAAATCCAAAATCCTGATGGATCAATGGCGCGTTTGCCGCAGTTGATTGAGTATGCGAAACAGCGGCAACTTAAAATTATCAGCATCGCTGATTTAATTAGTTATCGCCTCATGTACGATCGATTTGTCCACCGAGAGACGATCGCCCAATTACCCAGTTCTTTTGGCAGTTTCCAAATTTACGCTTACCGCAACACTTTAGATACAAGCGAACACGTTGCCATTGTCAAGGGCGACCCGGCCCATTTCCAAGACCAACCAGTAATGGTGCGGATGCACTCGGAATGCTTGACAGGAGACGCCTTGGGTTCTCTACGCTGTGACTGTCGTATGCAGCTAGAAGCCGCGCTGAAGATGATTGAGAATGCTGGTCAGGGTGTAGTGGTCTATTTGCGCCAAGAAGGGCGAGGAATTGGTCTGGTCAACAAGCTAAAAGCCTATTCTTTGCAAGACATGGGACTGGATACAGTCGAGGCCAACGAACGCCTAGGATTTCCAGCCGATTTGCGGGATTATGGCATGGGAGCGCAAATGCTCAACGATTTGGGTGTAAAAAAAATTCGCTTGATTACCAACAATCCCCGAAAAATCGCAGGTTTGAAGGGTTACGGCATTGAAGTGGTAGACCGAGTACCGCTGTTAATTGAAGCCAATGACTATAATTCGACCTATCTAGCAACCAAAGCACAAAAGCTGGGACATATGTTGTTACAGACATATCTTGTAACCCTAGCTATTCAGTGGCAAGATGCCCCCCAGCCAATCACACAACGCTATGAACGCTTAGAGAAACTGCGCCATTTGGTGCATACACAGCATCTATTGTTACAGGAGGAAGCACGACCTGTGGCGATCGCTCTTTTTGGCAAACCATCCTTAATTGTCAATTTAGGCTTTGACCAAGCCCATTTGGCAACAGTGGATTGGTATAAACATTCAAATCATCCCTACGTAGAGGCGATCGCTCAAATTTTAGACACTTTGAGTGAATGGCCGCAAGTAGGGCGCTTGGAAGTTATGGTGTCTCCAGGTATCGATCCCCTAATTGGCTTACAAGTTCAGTTAGACAGACAGGTTTTCCCTTTGACTGTGCGGCCTTCCTCTATTTGTGACAATTTAACCACTCAAAAAATCTACAGCTTTGCACGAGAGCAATAAATTTTGAGGCGATTGCAGGTGCTGTATCTCATAGTTTCAATAAGCAAGGCTTGAATTTAATTCGGGGCCTTTTTTTTGCTGATAATCAGTTTGATGAGCGATTGCAAGCATTGACAATGACTGATGATAAATATCAAGGCAGCGGCAACTTTGTGATGAAATTAAGATGAGATTGAAATAACTTTTTTCATCATGGAGGTTGGTAGGCTCTACATTCCCTAGTGATAATTAGTGAAGATTTAGTGGTGTCATCTACAAAAAGGAGCAATTGCTGTGTCCCCCAAAAACCTTTTACTCAACTACATCAATGGAGAGTGGTGTGCATCAAAATCTACGGAATTTCTTGATGTCATAAATCCCGCCACCGCTGATGTCTTAATTCAGGTTCCTTTGTCATCCAAAGAAGATGTAGAATCGGCTGCTATTGCTGCTGCGGCTGCATTTGTGAATTGGCGACGCACTCCACCAACAGAACGAGTGCAATATCTATTTAAACTCAAATTCCTGCTAGAAGAAAACATAGATGAGTTAGCTCGCACAATTACAATGGAATGCGGGAAGACTTTTGCTGAGTCAAAAGCAGAGTTAGAACGGGCGATTGAAAATGTAGACGTAGCCTGCGGAATTCCCATGTTGATGCAAGGTTACAACTTGGAAGATGTAGCTCGTGGAATTGATGAAATCATGATTCGTCAACCAGTGGGAGTAACAGCAATCATTGCTCCTTTTAACTTTCCTGGGATGATTCCTTTTTGGTTTTTGCCCTATGCGATTGCTTGCGGCAATACAACCATTATCAAGCCTTCGGAAAAAGTTCCACTGACCATGTATAAGGTCTTTGAATTAATAGAAAAAACTGGCTTACCGAAAGGTGTAGCTAATTTGGTGAATGGTGCTAAAGAAGTAGTCGATGCACTCTTAGAACATCCGACAATTAAAGCAATTAGCTTTGTTGGTTCTTCTCCCGTCGCACAATATGTTTATAGCAAAGGAGCAGCACATGGCAAAAGAATGCAATGTCAGGGAGGAGCAAAAAACCCGATAATTATTCTCCCAGATGCCGATATGGCAATGACGACTCGGATTGCTGCAGATAGTGCTTTTGGCTGTGCTGGACAACGTTGTTTAGCTGCTTCTGTTGCAGTTACTATCGGGGAAGCGCGGGATAGTTTTACAGAGGCGATCGCCCAAGCAGCACAAACAAGAATTGTCGGCTATGGTTTGGATGACCAAGTACAAATGGGGCCGGTTATTTCCTCTCAGAGTCAATCCCGAATTGAGCAATTGATTCAATTGGGATTAGAGGAAGGTGCAAATGTCTTAGTAGATGGCAGAAACTCTAAGATTTCCGGTTATGAACAAGGTAGCTTTATTCGACCAACAATCCTGCAAAATGTCAACCCCAAAAGTGAACTAGCTCGCACAGAAATCTTTGGCCCAGTACTTGGTTTAATGCATCTGGAAACGATTGAAGAAGCAATTGCTTTAGTTAACAGTGGACAATGGGGAAATATGGCTTGTTTGTTTACTAGCAGTGGTGCCGCTGCTAGACAGTTTCGCTACGAGGCAGAAGCTGGTAATATTGGCATCAATATTGGAGTAGCAGCGCCAATGGCCTTCTTTCCTTTTAGTGGTTGGAAAGATAGTTTTTTCGGTGATTTACATGGACAAGGTAGCCATGCTGTAGAGTTTTTTACACAAACAAAAGTTGTGGTTGAGCGTTGGCCAAAAAATTGGTCACGTCAGTTTTAATTGAGATTATAGCGGTTTTCAGTTGTGTGAAATATAGCAGAAAAACCTAACCCCCAAAGGGTTCCCACCCCTCCCTAACCCTCCCCATGAATAAAATTTCTTCCTTACTCCTCCCCCCGCATCGGGGGGATAGAGGGGGGTGGGGGTGAAACCTGAATCGGAATACTCATTAAATTGAATAACTCCTTTGCTCAAAAATTTTGGCCTTCAAAAGGCACAATTCACAAAGGTGTGATATGTTTATATTCCTTTTTCTTATTAGGAAATTCTTAACAAGTCACACCAAAATCAAGTTGTCGGGTGCATCAGACTAATTTATATGTCGATATCATCAGGATTTCATCGTCTGACGCACCCTACTAACCTACTTTATGTACCAGTGACGTAAGTCTTTTTTTACTGGAGATTGAGATCAGCGGGAGGCTCGCTCAATCGCCAATAGTGATGGAAAGTTGGTCTTCCCCAGGTGCGGTTGCCGACCACGTACACGTTGTTCGTAGAATGATTACTGAGAAGTCCTAGTGCATGGTCGGGGAATGACTTCGGTTGGATGGCGTAAGTGTCGGGATCACCGCTGACCGGCACCAACACCCAGGACTGAAACTCAGATGTTGTGTTGCGCAGTTGCAATCTTGGGTACGCATCAGACATATTTTTGTTGGTGTTGGCTGACGCTTGGAGATACAACTCCTGATTGAGCGAACTTTTCTGCCAGGATCGGATCAGATAAGTTCCATCAGTTTGCTTGACCAGAACCCACAGGTATCCTTGATATCCTGCTGTAGTCTTAAGAGGATCTTCGTTCCAGTTCTGGACAGCCTCACCGACCCTGGACACGTAATTATCCGTTAGTAAATAAGTACCCGTCACTTGGTGAATCAACATCCAGGTACCGGAAACATCTTCTGGGCGCACGGGAATTCCCTCCACTGTAATTTTGACTGTTTTACCGCCAACAACTTCTCCATCGGCAACCACATCAAGAGAGCCACTAAAGACCTGATCCTCGTTGGTTGCTGCTACGGTGCCAAGCCAGGAAACGTCAAAGCTAATTTCATGGTCTTGGTCTCTGCTCAGGGGACCATAACCGCCGACTGGTGCGATCGCTTGTACAAACGGTGCTGTGGCTCCGCTAGCTACCAGGCGCACGTTCCTGATTGAGGCGATCTGTGTTGCCAACTCAGCAACGATCGTCTCAACAACCGTATCTGGGCTGACACCTTGGACTAGTTTGCCCCCCGTGGCATTGGCGATCCTGGTTCCTTGTCCCTGTTGGCCACTCGTGCCGCAATTATCCCGATACCAACTACTTACGTTTTCGATCGGGTTATCCAGTCCTGCCGGGGTGCTGCTGGTGTTCAAGCTCATTGCCAGCACGCTAATCTTCTCTGCTACTAGCTTCTCGGTCACCGATGCCTCGGTAATGTCGTAGGAGAGACCAGTGATTGCCTTGCATACTGGGTCGTGACCCCCGGCATCACCAATCCAGACGATGATCCGCTTGGCATCGCTACGCCAACCAATCTTGCCACCTGGTGGTTCAGCAACCTGATCTAGCCCATAGAACTGAGCCTCGGGAAGGTCCCGTCCGGAAGTTGTTGTCCAGGTATCGACCGCTGCTTTAACTTCGGCGATATTGGCACTCAGATTACACTGGTGCGCGAAGGCGTAGGGATGGTTGTTACCATCCGGAGCTGGAAAGTCTTTGTAGTTGCCAACCCCAAACTGGACATCAGACCCTAGCGCCTGGGTTTGGTTGAGGATATCCACCATGCCGCTCTTGACGGCATTGATCGCTGAAGCCATGCTACCAGTCGTGTCGGCGAGAAAATAGACATCGACTTTGGGGACTACCCCAGATTTTGGGATAGTTACTTTCACCACTTCGGCGAGCGTCTGGTCTTTTGACAGGATCAGATCGTTCGTCGCCGGTGAAACTTGAATCGGAATACTCATTAAATTGAATAACTCCTTTGCTCAAAAAGTTTTGCCTTCAACAGGCACAATTCCCAAAGGTGTGATAGATTTCACTCCTTTCTTTTCTTCAGAAACTCTTAACAAGAAATAAGCAACAGAAGCTCCTAAAACCCTTGTATTAGCAAGAGTTCTATTGATGATGATGAGCTTGTTAAACTCTGCGATTGATTATAACCCTGTCGGCGGATACTAATTTTCTCTCGCCACACAAAAGTTTACATATACTAAGAGAATTAAACCTCTTGCATAAATCATGTAAGGGCGTAGTATTTAGACATAAAAATTTAGGTTTAACCGATAATTTGTCGTCCAAATGCTACGCCCCTACATATATATTTCGACTTTTACAAGAGCTCAATTATCGAGGATTAATGATGTAGGGGAGAAGCATTCGGGAGATAAGGTTGGCAATTTAACCAAGATTTGTAATCCCGAATGCTTCGCCTTTCCCCACTAAGTATTCGAGGGAGGCGCAGATTTATTTTTCAACTGTTGAATGATGGTTTGAATAGCAAGCGCCACCAAACCAACAGCAACAATCCCAAAAATAGTAGTTGCAAGAGTGCTTAATCCCACAACAAGAGTACGAACCGCAACCGCAATATTGAACGCCGTAATATTGCTAGAGGGAAGCGGTTTATGAGCAAAAGCTTGAGCAATAGAAGAAGTGAGGAAATAAAGCGCGATCGCACAAGCTCCAGAAATTAATGAGGCAATCAAGCATTGAACTGGACTTGGCGGTTTTACAAATACAGTTGGTATAACTTCTTGGTTAGGTGTAGGAGTTGGGTCAGTCATTTTTACCAGTTTTAGCTATTAGGTGAAACAACTTGAATTCCGTGATTTGAAAACTTTGTTACCCAGAATTCCACATCTGGATCGTCAATCTTTGTTCTCACTTTCTGCTCAATTTCTTCAGCTTGCGCCTGAGATTCGCAAAGTGCAAATACAGTAGGGCCAGAACCAGACATCATCGTTCCTAAAGCACCGCAACTCTGAAAAGCTTCCCGTAGTTGTGCAACTTGGTGAGTTGTTGGTAACACCACTTTTTCTAAATCATTGTGCAGTAATTGAGCAATTTCTGCCTGAATTTTTGTGGAGAATTGCCTGTACCATTGGCCCGGAATGAACTCTGTGAGAGCGGGATTCTAAACTTTGGGCGTCGCTAATATAAGTATCGCCAAATTGAGCACGATAAGCTTGATAAGCCCAAGGAGTAGAAATCATTAAACTATGGTGTTTTGCCAAAACTACATACAGTGAATCGAACCCAGGTAGAGCAGACAATTGCTCACCTCTACCAGTAGCAATTGCAGTCCCACCAGCCAAACAAAATGGCACATCTGAGCCTAATTTTGCCGCTAAATCTTGTAATTCTGGTTGAGTAAGTCCCAGATTCCAAAGTAAATCTATTCCCACTAAAACAGCAGCAGCATTTGTTGATCCTCCAGCTAATCCAGCAGCTACAGGAATTACCTTTTTAATATTAATTTCCACACCGCCAAACTTGGCAAAAAAGCTAGGAAATTGTTCTGCCATTAATTCTACTGCTCGATAGGCGAGGTTGCTTTTGTCTAGCGGAACTTGGGGATTATCACAGTGGACAACGACCGTATCAGTACCAAGCGCTCGTAAGTCAATTCTGTCAGCTAATTCGATGCTTTGGAGAATCATCGCGAGCTCGTGATAACCATCGGGGCGATCGCCTAAAATTTCTAGATAGAGATTGATTTTTGCAGGAGCAATTAAGGAATAAGAACGCATTACTGAATTTTGGATTTTGGATTTTGGATTTCCCCTCGCGATTGTCCCCTCCCTTGGGAAGGGGGCTTCGGGGGGGTAATATTTTAGATTGGGACGAAACAACCCCACCTAAACTTGCAAATTATTTAACAGATTACTCAAAGCCACCCATTCTTGAACGCTCAGGTCTTCTGCGCGAGCTTGAGGGTTCACCTTTAATTGTTCCAGTAATGGGGTAAGGCGATCGCTTTCGATTACCGATTTCAAATTATTGTGCAACATTTTCCGCTTGCTAGAAAAACCCAGTTTCACCAACATCTCCAAGTACTTGGGGTCGTTTGCTTGTGTTTCTAGTCGTCGGGGACGCAAGCGTACCACCGCTGAATCAACCTTGGGTGGTGGTGAGAAGGCTTTTGCTGGAACATCGCAGATAAATTCACATTCTGCCAGATACTGCACCCGTACAGATAAGGCACCAAAATTCCTGGAACCGGCTTTAGCGCATAATCGCTGTGCGACTTCTTTTTGCACCAACAGCACGATTGATTCAAAGGGTTGAGTGGCTGGTTGAGAAATTGTCCCCAACAACTTTTCTATAATTGGGCCAGTGATGTTGTAAGGGATATTGGCGACAACTTTATTTGGCTTCTGGAACTTAGGGAAAGAAGCTAACTGAGTATCTAAATCTAGGGTGAGGAAGTCACCTTGTAGAAGTAAGAAATTTTCAGTAGCACCGAGTTTTTTTACTAAAAGTTCGCACAAGTCGCGGTCAATTTCTACAGCAATTAATGACTGAACTTGGGGTAATAATTGGCGGGTAAGAATACCTGTACCGGGGCCAATTTCTAGGAGACGGTCTGTTGGTTGCAAGGAAGCTGCTGCAACAATTTTGTTGAGCGCCTTTTCGCTACGCAGCCAATGTTGAGCAAATTGTTTACGGGCTTTAGGAGTCATTGAATAATTTTACCCCTTGCCGTGGACGGTAGGGAGTGGCTGCGGTGGATCCAGCAGTATTGGCGAAATTCCACCTACTATATACCTACAACAGACAAACTTTTAAAATGGAAACGAAACCACCTCTACCGCCTTTTACACTCTCAACTGCTAAAGCCAAAGTTCAAGCTGCAGAAGATGCTTGGAATACTCGTGATCCAGAAAGAGTAGCCTTAGCTTACACCGAAGATTCTCAGTGGCGCAATCGGGCTGAATTTTTGAGTGGACGGGAAGAAATCAAGGCTTTTTTGAGACGAAAGTGGGCAAAAGAACTAGACTACCGTTTGAAGAAAGAACTGTGGAGTTTTACAGAGAATCGGATTTCTGTTTGTTTCCAATATGAATGGCACGATGATTCTGGTTACTGGTATCGCTCCTATGGTAACGAACAATGGGAGTTTGCAGAAAATGGTTTGATGCAAAGACGTGAAGCTAGTATTAATGATGTTCTAATTCAAGAGTCTGAACGAAAGTTTCGATGGGAGCGATTATAAACCTCTTCTGTCAATTTCGCTGAAAAATAATCAGAAACCTTGGATTTTGTCGGAGCGTAGAATTGCGGACTAAATATAACGATTATTGCCAGAATCCTTGTCTCGCAATGCTACGCCCATTTTATTTTACTAAGTAATTAGCCGGAAAATATATTGTATTAGTTATCTTTTTTTGACAACTGCCAAAGTTGGATTTCATAACAAAGATGCTTATCAAAAATTAGGCGTGCCGCTAACCCTTCGGTGACCAATTTTTGCGCGAAACGCTTGAACAACCAACGACCAATTACGTGTAAAGGTGGGACAGCGATCGCTACCAAATCGGCAATATATTTGAGCGTAGTCATCCCAAAAGTGCGGAAAGTTTCAACATACAAATCAATTGTTGGTGCAACACTGCTTGATATGTCTTCAGCCTTCACTAACTTAAACCCAGCCTTTACTAAAGTAGCTTGAAGCTCGCTGCTAACATGACAATTAGAAAAGATACCCTGATCATATTTTGGATCAGAGCGCATCATATCAACAATCAGTAGATAGCCGCCACTGTTAAGTAGACGAGCCGAACCTTTAGCTAAATCTTCACCCGCAATATACTGACTACTTTCGCTGAACAAAATTAGGTCGTAGGTGTGGGTTTCCTGGAAATCTTCAAATCTGGATAAATGAAAAGGTGCTCTTCCTTTGGTCTGATTAATAAACCTTTCTTCTTGAAACGAATCGGGTGCCAATCCCTCAACAGTAAAGCCGCGATCCAGCAGGTAAGTTGCATTACCACCAGTGCCACAGCCAACGTCAAGCACGGTTTTAACTACCTCTGGGATGAAACTAAAAAGTTTAGCTGTATAGGCTTCCTGAGCTGCAGCCAGGTGAGCTATAGTCAAATTCTCACTCTTATTATCGTTAGGATTCCAATAACCGTAATGGAGATAGGAAGAATTTGTAAGTCCCAGATAGTAATTGAGCGCTGCATTTTGATAGCGAGTCGCTTTCGGAATAGAGATTGATTTTGGTTTTTGCATTAATTAATTATAGATTCAAATTCAGACTGACATGATATCCTATTAAATCCGCAATTTATTCAAGCTTTTTTAACGCAGAGAGCGCGGAGAGGGAACGCAGAGAAACGCAGAGGTTTTGAAAGGGTGATCATTACTTACCTACGGGAAGCTTAGCTTTGCCATTTTGGGGGGTTGTATCAGTATTAGTTTCAGTTTGTTCCTCACCTTTGGTTTGTTCGCGTTTCTTGTCAGAACCACCTCGCCCAAATTTCTTAAACCAGTTCTGAAGATTATCTATATAGGAGAATAGCACTGGTACTACTACTAAAGTTAGCAATGTAGAAGTTGTGAATCCACCAATAATCGCAATTCCCATCGGACTTTTAACTTCAGCACCGGCACCTATTCCGAAAGCTAGGGGAAGTGTACCAGCAATACTTGCTAAGGATGTCATTAAAATTGGTCGCAGACGAGACACTCCTGCAGCAATAATTGCTTGATATTGTGACATTCCTTCTTCGAGGTGGATTAAGGTATAGTCAACTAACAAAATCGAGTTTTTGGTGACAATTCCCATCAATAAAACAATCCCAATTAGCGCATACAGTCCCAAGGCTTTTTGCGCAATCATTAAACCTAAAAGTGCACCTCCCAAGGAGAATGGTAATGCTGCCATGATGGTGATGGGATGCAAAAAGCTGTTGTACAGTAACACGAGAATGGCGTAAATACACATTAGTGCTAGGGCCAAAGCACCGCCAAAGCGACTGAAAATATCGCTCATAATTTTGGCGTCTCCGGAAGATTGTTCGTTGACATCTGCAGGTAGGGGATTCATCGCGGGTAAGGCTTTCACTTGTTGCAATGCGGTTCCTAGGGAAACACCTTGAGATAAGTTGGCTTCTACGGATACCTGACGTGCGCGATCGTAACGGTCGATTTGTGCTGGCCCACTACCAAAGCGGATGTCTGCAACTGCGATAAGGGGAACTAAGGTGTTGTTTCTCCCTGGTACTTTCAAATTGCGCAGTGTCTCAATATCATTCCGTGCTTTGGGGTCGATTTGTATGCGAATTGGTATTTGTCGGTCAGGGAGGTTAAATTTAGCTAAATTGGCTTCGTTGTCGCCGATGGTAGCAAGAGATGCTGTCCGCGCGATCGCCTGTACTGTTACTCCCAAATCGGCAGCCCTCGCTGGGTCTGGAATCACTACAATCTCTGGTTTCACCAAACTAGCAGTTGAACCAACTTCCACTAATCCGGGTATGCTTCTCATCTGCGTTTCCAATGCATTAGCAGTTTGCATCAAGGCTTCAGGAGTTTCGCTTCTGAGGACGATAGATAAAGATTTTCGACCTCCACCCGCACCTTGTCCCTGAAAACTGATTCTTGTTCCCGGAATTTCCAGGAATTTTGTACGCATTTGCTGTTCAAAATCAGCCTGGGAAATCTTACGATCTTCTTTTTCTTTGAGCTTAACGAACAATGTAGACCTATTGACCGCAGCACTCTCAGTTCCTCCACCTGAACCAATGTTTGCTAAAACATTGCTAACGGCTGGGTTTTCTTGCAATAGTTGTGTTGCTTGCTGGACAGTTTTAGTTGTATCTTCCAGGGTTGAACCGGGAGGAAGTTCTAGGTTAACTGTGGAAATACCGAGGTCACCGCTATCTACAAATCCTTTGGGAATCATTGGAATCAACGTTAGAGAACCAATGAAAAAGGCGATCGCCAACAACATGGTTGTCAACCGATGACGTAACGACCATTTCAACAAACTTTTATATGGTTGAAAACGGATGCGAAAAGTAAAGGGAAATCCGTAGAAGCGAGATTTACTTTTTCTCCCGTTTCCTGATGTATCTTCAGGTTTTACTTTCTTTTCCTTCAATAAGTAAGCACCCATCATTGGTGTCACAGTACGCGCTACCAAAGTTGAGAAAATGGTAGAAACAGCAATTGTCACCCCAAATGGCTGGAAAAACTGCCCCGGAACGCCTCCCATGAATGCAACTGGCAAAAATACGGCGATAATTGTTGCAGCGCAAGCTAGTACTGCTAAACCTACTTCCTGCGCCGAATCTATAGCCGATTGAAAGGGCGTTTTGCCCATGTCCAGGTGACGTTCCATGTTCTCAATTTCTACCACGGCGTCATCTACCAAGTTGCCAATTGCTAACGCTAACGCTAACAATGTCATGCTGTTTAAGGTGTAGCCCAGCCATTTTTGTACGGCAAAGGTGGGTATGATTGACAACGGTAAGGCAACAGCAGTAATTAAGGTGGATCTCCAATTTCTCAAAAATAGCAGAATCGTCACTACTGCCAAAATTGAGGCGAGAATTAAGTCATCAATGGTGTTGTCGTAAGATTGCCTAATGAAGTCGGCACGGGTAAAAATTAGTTGGAATTTGACATCACTAGGTAGCGTTTTTTCCAGTTTTTTAACCGCATCCCTCACTCCTTCTTCCACCGTCACCAAAGTACTACCACTGCTACGCAAAATCTGGAAAGCCACCACAGGTTTACCATTCAACAGCGCATTCTGTCGCACTTCACCAAAGCTGTTACTGACTTCTCCCAAACTGGTGAGTGGAACAGAACTGCCATTAGGCAGCACAATGTTATAAGTTCTCAGGACATCGATATTAAGCGCACTACCCAAGGTGCGGATACTTTGTTCGCTTCCCCCTACCGATACTCTTCCACCAGGTAAATTGACGTTAAAGGCGCGAATCTGGTCATTTACCTGAGTGGCTGTAATCCCAAGACTTTGCAAACGACTGGGATCGAGTTTAACCCGAATTTCCCGGTCAACGCCTCCCAAGCGTTTCACCTGTGCGACTCCCTGTACCGCTAGCAAGGGACGACTGATAGTTTGGTCTACCAAGTAGCTTAAGTCTTCTACTGACCGAGTGGGAGAAGCAACCGCATAAGTCATAATTGCACCTCCAGCAAATTCCAATCGCTTGACAATTGGTTCGTTGATGTCTTGGGGGAGGTTTTGGCGAATTTGGGCGACCGCATTACGTACATCGTTGGTAGCGCGATCGGTGTTGCTTCCCAATACAAAGTTAACGACGGTGCTTGATACTCCGTCGTTTACTGTAGAAATCATGTTGTCAATGTTACCCAAACCAGCGATCGCGTCTTCAATCTTTTTGGTAACCTGGGATTCAAGTTCCGCAGGACCTGCACCTGGTTGGGCTACGATGACTGAAACTGCTGGTACATCAATGTTTGGGTTAGCATCAATACCCAACTGGGTAAAGGACTGCCAACCTAGTACTGTCAAGACTAAAAACAAAACTAGGGTCGGTACTGGCTTCAGAATCGACCAGGTAGAGAGGTTGAAAGACATTTGTTGGTTATTTGTTGTTGGTTGTTGGTTGTTGATTGTTCTTTGTCCTTTGCTTTTGATCAATGACTAATGACCAATGACCAATGACCAATGACCAATGACCAACCTACTGACTCGCAATCCGAACGCGATCGCCATCTTTGAGATAACCAGCACCCGCGACTACTACGCGATCGCCTGCTTGTAAACCTTTTTTAATTTCGACGTTGCTAGTATTGACAACTTCCCCTACTTGTACCTTTCTGGCTTGAACTTTGTCTTCACCCGATAGCAGGAATATGATCGCGCTACCATCAGGTTGAGGTAGCACTGCTTTGTTCGGAACTGTTACCACTACATTCGTGGTTGTGGTAATTGCAGCACGGGCAAACATTCCTGGACGCAGAAATCCTGTCGGGGGTACGTCAATTTTGACAATAGCCTGACGGCTTTGGGCGTTCACCAGGGGAGCGATATCTCTAACTCTCCCCTCCAGACGGATGCGGCTATCGGTATCTGAGGTAACCTCTGCGGTTGCATCAATACGTATTTGCGGCAATTGGTTTTCAGGTACTTGGGCTTGTAGTTCTAGTGCCCCGTTGCTAATAATCGTGAAAATTCTTTGGGTTCCGTTGCTGACATCTCCGATTTTGGCAATTTTTTCTGCTATAATGCCGCTGGCTGGTGCGCGAACAAGAGTTTGTGCCAACTGAGTTTGTAGCTGTTGTAGTTTTGCCACACTGCTACGAACATCAGCTTGTGCAGTGGCAATACTTGCTTGGGCGCTGGTTACGCCTTCTCTAGCAGTTGCAGCAGTTGTGCTGCGGGTTTCTAGTTCTTGACGACTAATTGCACCGCTATTTGCCAAAGTTTCGTATCTTTCAAATTTACTTTGAGCGTCTGCTACGGTGGCGCGTGCTTGTTCTAAAGCAGCTTGTCTTTGCTGAACGGTGGCTTGCTTTGATGCTACATCGGCTTTTGCGCCGTCAATTTGCGCTCTGAGTACAGAATCATCCAAAACCGCGATGACTTGTTCTGCTTTCACCTCTTGACCCTCTTCTGCGAGGATTTGTTTAATTTGTAAGCCATTGGCTTGAGGAAGAACTGGGATAAGTTCGCGGGCTGCTATGCTTCCAGTGGTTTGCAATTTGCGGGCGATTTGGTTGGTTTGAGCTGCTGCAACTGTTACCGTTTGTGTAGGAGGTGGTACTTGCTGTTGCGGTTTAGTTTCGGCTTTCTTAGGTAAACTAAATTTTGGCAGTTGCGTTCCTGCTGCTGCTGTGATTACAGCACCCAGCGCCAAGCCAATTACCACACCTTTCCAGCCAGTAAATTTTCCCCTGGCACGACTGCGGGATGGGGTGTAATCTTCTTCTAGCTCGCTTTGCCAAAATTCATCTGCTTGATTGATTTGTCTGTCTTTTGAGGCTTTATTGGTCATGGCGGTTCCTCGACATTCTGACAAGTGCTGGCGTCAGTGGCGATGCAAAGAAAGTTTGCGATTTGCAAAGTTCTTCTTTAACTATGATGCATTGCTGGTCAAAAATGTGAAATCTTCCTTAAGGTCATGAGTCAGTTGTCATTGGACTACTGACTCATGACTACTGACAAATGACCACTGACGACTCAACGGGTTCTAGTGATTTCCACAGTGATTCTACCCCCAAAGTCGGGGATGGGTGCCGCTGGTTTGATCAAGCGTACCTGGACTTGCTGGACGCGCTCCAATTCAAGCATGGTATTGGCGATCGCGGTTGCCAATTTTTCAATCAAGGCAAACTTGGACGTTTTCATAATTTGCTTAACTGTTTCAATCACACCTCGATAATCAAGGGTATCGGCAATTTCGTCACTTTCTCCAGCCCCTGCCAAATCTAGCCACAAAGTCAGGTCAACCTCAAACCATTGTCCCAGCACCTGTTCCTCTTGTAGGTAGCCTGTGTAACCGTAGCAACGAATTCCTGTTAATTGAATGCAATCCATCTAGTGTCAACTGAACTATGAACTATAGCAATCCTAAATGATTCGTGAATGGGAGATACCCGACTTCTCCAAGAAGTCGGGTATCTGAGGCGCTGACATCTCACAATTTAATTAGGAGTGCTATATGAGCTTACCCTACCCATAAAGGGATTTGCCTGAATATCGACAAAACTCAGATTTTTCGCCCCTAAGAAGGGCGAGGTCTGCACCTTTCGTTTTGTTTCATCCTTTATCCTTTACACTTCAGACTTCTTGAGTCAATCTACGTATTAATTAATTTTCATTTTTACACCGCTTTTTTGTTAATTTTTTAAAAAATGTCATTGTTTTGACACACAAAAGACACACAATTTTCTTAAAAATATGATTAATATAAATTAGACCGTGTAGAGTTGAATACTCGCGCTCTGTCTGTTGACCTTCAGTGGTCAGTTCCTCTTACTCCTCCACTCTAGGGAAAAGTTGATCCGAGAAATTTTTCTACCAAGAAAAATCCGGTGAAATTCATCCCTAAACCACTGACAAAAAATGACAGACAAAGCCCTGAAATAATTCAACAAACTTGCTATTAATATTGGCAAGGACTATTATGCATTTTTTGAGGACTGAAAAAGTGTTGCTGAACTCTCGAAAAACTGGTTATCGCAGCGGGACTGTCTTCTTAGCGCTGCTCGCGGTTCTAACACTCTCTAGCTGTGGAGGGAACAAAGCGGATGAGCCTACTAGCCCAGAAGCTCCCAGCAGAACCACAACTCAAGCACCTCCTGGAGGTACTACTACAGCAGGTAAGGATCAAAACTCAGGCCCAGGCTCTAAAACATCAACTAAGGGATCTAAGACCCTATCTGCTGAAGCTCAGAAACTGGGTGTGAAGCCGACTGGGAAAGAATGTCCGAAGGATGCTGCTGTGAAGGGCAATCTGAACAAGAAGGGAGATAGCATCTACCATCAAGCCAAGGATAAGGGATACGTTGCCGTAAATCCGGAAATCTGCTTTAAAGATATAGCCACGGCTGAAAAAGCTGGTTTTCGTGCTCCTAAAGGTGCGGCTAAGCCTTAATCGCAGCTTTTGTTTAAACTCAGAATGGGGATTGGTAAATTATTCCAGTCCCCATTTTTCAGGATTTATTAGAAGTGCTGACTCCAAGTTGATATAACTTTTAAAGTTTTACGAATTTTCCATGACTGTCGTTGTAGAAATGAGTATTGATTAACGAATTACCAATTCCATTTCCTTACGGAGATGGCCTATGTCACTCCAAGCTGGGTTAGATGCTCTCAAACAAGGACGCCACCGAGACGCAATTCAAATACTAAAAGAATTTTGCCAGTACTATAGCCAATCTGGCTCAAAAGAGTACCTACAGGCTCAGATGGGACTAGCAAAAGCTTATCAGCGTACAGATCAAAACGATAAAGCGATCGCGATCGCCCAATCACTGACAAAAAGTGAATATTCAGAGGTGCGTAGTTGGGCTTCAAAAACTCTGGAATCCCTGATCAGTAAAGAGATTCCAGAAAATTCTCCCTCCTCAAAGTCACAGTCAGCAAAGAAACTAACTCGCGCCGCGAAAACTGGTGTCAAGTTGACTCTAGCAAGTGTCGCGGGAAATCTCACCCTTGCTTCTGGAGTAACCCTTTCCCTGCTATTTGGGATGGTCTTGGTGTTGAGTTTAGCCTTGGTGTTCATTGTCGGTAACGATAAACCAATAACAGGGCTAGCGATCGCAGTTGTTTTGACAATACTTTTTAATATCGCAGCATTTTTCCTGTCTCCCTGGTTGATGGACTTAACCCAAAATTGGCTATACAAAACCAGTTGGGTATCACTGGAAGACATTCAGCAGAAAAGCCCAGAAGCAGCACAAGTAATAGCTAGAGTCTGCGAACAAAAAAAACTGAAACAACCACGACTGGGAATAATTGACGACCAAAATCCCACCGCTTTTACCTATGGTTCCCTACCCAACAGCGCTCGTCTAGTAGTCAGTCAGGGCCTTTTTACCTACCTAGACGATGATGAAATTGCCACAGTTTATGCACATGAATTAGGTCACATCGTCCACTGGGACTTTGCAGTAATGACCTTGGCATCAACTTTAGTGCAAATTACCTATCTGATTTACATCGCAGCACGGAATTTGGGTAAGGGTGGTGGGAACAATAAGCTCAAAGATGCTGCTGGTACTGCAGCAATTGTGGCTTATATATTTTACATCATTGGTACATACTTACTTCTGTTTCTCTCTCGTACACGGGAATATTTTGCTGACCATTTTGCGGCCGAAAATACAGGGAATCCCAATGGCTTATCCCGTGCTTTGGTAAAGATTGCTTATGGGATTTTGGAAGAAGGGAAACGAGAAAAAGAACCTAGTCGCTTAATTGAAGGTACTCGTGCTTTAGGTATCTATGACCCCAAAGCTGCGGCCAGCACCGGTACAGCATATCGAATTGCTGAAAAACCACAACAGATAGGTCGCATATTTTTGTGGGATTTATTTAGTCCTTGGGGTTGGTTGATGGAGTTGAATTCTACTCATCCCCTAACCGGCAAACGTGTTCGTGCGCTCAGTACTTATGCAGAACAGTTAGGTTTACCAACTGAGTTTGACATGAGTCGGGTTGTCCAAGAAAGTAGGAATTTGAGCAAGAAGAAGTTATACGGCAATTTTGCAGTAGATTTATTGCTCTATTGTGCAATGCCGATTGGATTTTTTGGTGGTTTGTTGATTGGAATTGCTGTTACTAAAACCTTCCAAGTTATAGCCTTAGCCTACGCGATGATTGGCTTAGGACTGGGAATTTTACTCCGTACTTTGGCGATGTTCCCCAACTTCCAGCAAGCACCAGAATCTAACATCCTCAAGTTGATGTCTGACCCTTATGCTAGTCCGTTACGCGGTCAACCAGTGAAACTCCAAGGTGAGTTGATTGGCCGTGGTGATGCTGGTTATCAGTTTGGGTCTGACCTGAAACTTCAAGACAGCACAGGGATGATTTATTTGCACTATGCTTCTCGCTTTGGTTCAATCGGGAATTTCTTTTTTGGTATGAATCGAGTCAAGCAATTACTTGGGGCACAAGTTGGCGTTACTGGTTGGTTCCGACGCGGTGTTGCACCTTGGGTGGATTTGACGCAGTTCACTACTGTCAGTGGCACAATTGTCAATAGTTTTCACCGTCTCTGGTCATTTATCTGGGGAGGTTTAGCAATTCTCTTGGGCTTGTTTTTGCTGTTTTATCCGATAGGATGATTTGATTAATATCAAGAGTAATTTTCCTGGGGACGAGACGCAAATCGTCCCCTATTTTTTTGGCAAGTTTGACAATTGTGCTTGTCTTTCTTCGTGTATCCCAGAAAGTCTTGATATTGCTTCTTTTGTATATCTTTCGGCTTCCCGCATAATTGCTGACCAAACTATTTTAAGTGCTTTAAAATCCCGACAGGAACGAATCAAGGCGCAGCAAGCAGCTATCCACTGTTCAAGTTGGCGATAGCTAATGAAGTAGCCACCAAGCCCTTGAATATGTACCCAAAGGACGTGCTTCCATTTTTCCCAGCGCCAAACTCTACTGGGGTCAATCTTGAGATATTTTGCAAGTTGGTTGCGAGTAATTACAAAGGTTTCAGGATTGATTTTACGGCGCAAAAAGTTCATGGCTTTTCGTTGGTAGATGCAGAAGAGTCTGGGTTATCTAGCGTCACGTCAAAAACAATTTCGTATGCAATGTCTGGGGTTAGCTTTCGCAGGATTTGCAGGTGTGATTCAGCATCGTTGCGGCGACGAGTTCGAGCGACGATGCACCGCTGTAAGTTGGGGAGTTGGCGGACGATACACCAGGGATGTAGCTTTTCAAAGTAAGTCATGATGCCCTCTGAGCGCTAGGCGATCGCTCTTTTTGTTTTTTCGGGACACTAACATCTTAAGTCATTAACGCTTAGGCGTCAACGCTTAATAGTTAAGTAATAAGCGTTAACGTTCTAGCCCTGACATAGAAATGCTCATAAGCTGATCTGATATGTACCAAGTGAAAGTCAGAGTAAAAGAGCTTTGTCAGGAACGGAACTGGAGCCTCAACGAACTAAGCATACGTTCTGGTGTCACATACAGTACCGTTCGACGTTATGCAATGCAGCCGATGGAAAAGCTCAACATGGACGCCATATGTAGAATTAAGGAAACATTTGATTGTTCCTGGGAAGAGTTATTTGAAGTGCAAGGAGATAAATCTTTTGATGATTAAATACAATATTTTTTACTAATCAATCTCCAATTAATTCAGAGCTTTCTGTTTTCGCATTTGTTCAATTTCTAGATCGGGAAACTCTCCGCGTCGCATACGGGTGACATATTCCTGAGCATCCATCCCTCCTAGTAGATTGGGTGCTATTCCGATAAATTCCGTTATTTTGCGGCGTGGTTTGCGTTTAATCTCGCAGCGACTAACTCTGTTGGCTAAGTAGGAAATTAGACGCAATTGCTCATCAGGTGAAAGTGCATCGGCTAGTCTCATCAATTCATTTAATTCTTTCGACATTTGGGTTAATTCTCCCGTCTATTTCTACAATGGCTAATAACAACATTATCAATCCTGAGAATTAAACTACTTTACAATTTGTAATGTAACTGTCATTACTTCTCAAATTTCCATGCAACTGACATACTTCGGAGCAAATAGCTGGCTAGTAGAATTAGGGAAGCAACGTATACTAATTGACCCTTGGTTAGTCGGTTCCCTGATCTTTGGTAATCTCCCCTGGTTGTTCAAAGGTCAGCGCAAAAATCCCCTGGCCGCGCTTCCAGATAAAATTGACCTAATTCTCCTGTCTCAAGGTTTAGAAGACCATACCCACAAAGCAACCTTAGAACAATTGGATAAAACAATTCCTGTGGTTGCCTCTAAGAGTGCTGCTAAGGTAGTCCGAGAACTGGGTTATAGCCAAGTAACAAGCCTTATTCCCAATCAAACTTTCACTCTTGCTAATCAAATTCAAATCCGAGCCTTACCAGGTGCTCCGATTGGCTTAACTACAGAAAATGCCTATTTTGTCAAGGACTTATTGGATGGTTCGACACTCTACTACGAACCACATGGATTTCCTGCTGCTGAGCTGAAAAATTATGCTCCTGTTGATGTGGTTATTAGTCCCGTGGTGAGCCTGGAATTACCTCTAGTAGGGCCAATTATCAAAGGAAGTACAACGGCTTTACAACTAGCTCAGTGGCTACAACCACAAGTGTTTCTCCCGACTGCAGCCGGTGGCGATGTGGAATATGAGGGGTTGCTGAATTCTGTTCTGCGTACTGTCGGTAGTGTGGAGGAATTGCGATCGCAACTAGCACAGCATAACTTATCAACCCAGGTAATTGAACCTACACCTGGAGAACCTTTGGAAGTGAGACCCTTGAATAAAGTCCCATAAATCAAGTCAAGCCATACCTTGAGAGCGTTTTGGGGCAACATATGTTTACCCAGAGCGCTTTTAAGGTTTTAAAAATTGTGTCTTTCTCAAGAGGTAATAGTTGAAGGGAAACTTAAGCAATCGCTGTATTTCTTGTTAGGCTAGAAAAAATTTTCTTCTTAATTGTCAGCAAACCATTAAATATAGTTAAAAAACATCAATAGTGAACAAATATATGCATCTTAAGTCAGAAAAGTTTCAAAAAATACTTAAAAGTTCTCTACCTTTCAATTATTCCCTCTGATAGAGGTGACATTGCTCTTCAAATTGATATTCTAAGCATAGAAAGAGACAGAAAAAAGTTTGAATTAAAGAGGGAGAAAAACAGATGAATATTATTGCTTGGATTGTTTTAGGTCTAATTGCTGGTGCGATCGCCAAAGCTCTTTATCCAGGTTCCCAAGGCGGCGGTATCTTTGCAACGATTGGTCTAGGTATTCTCGGTGCTATGCTTGGGGGTTACCTAGGACAGATTTTGCTTCCAGGGACGGGAGCGGGAGCCGCTTCAGCAGGAGTGATAACGATACCGGGCGTTATCTTTGCAGTGCTGGGTGCCATGTTGCTTATCTTCATCTGGGGTCTATTAACTAGACGCGCTGTATAAAACGCTTCAAAATCACAGTAATAAAACACAAAAAAACAGAAAAAATAATAACAAACGAGATAGGGAGAAAATCAGATGAATATTATTGCTTGGGTTGTTTTAGGTCTGATTGCTGGGGCGATCGCCAAAGCTCTTTATCCAGGTTCTCAAGGCGGCGGAATCTTTGCAACGATTGGTCTAGGTATTCTCGGTGCTATGCTTGGTGGTTACCTGGGACAGATGTTACTTCCAGGGGCCGGAGCCTCAGCCGCTTCAGTAGGAGCTATAACTGTACCGGGCATTATCTTTGCAGTGCTGGGTGCCATGTTGCTGATCTTCATCTGGGGTCTATTAACTAGACGGGCTTTTTAACCTAGCCACCGGGAAGTCCCCCGCTATAACTGTACCCAGTTTAGCGGCGGGATGTTAGCGTAGCGGGGCGAAGCCCAAGGTGGGGAAATTGGAGGAACGGAAATTTCCAAATCTTCTTGATGTCTTTACTGTTTTATGTATAATGCAGTAAGGAGGCATTAAGATGCTCTTGCAAGCGGTCAAGGTTAGGCTTTATCCATCAACAGAGCAACAAGTGCTACTGTCTGGGCACTTTGGTTGTGCTAGATGGTGGTGGAACTACGCCCTAGCTCTGTCGATTGAGACTTACAAAGAAACTGGGAAAAGCCTTGGACAGTCAGCACTTAATGCCTTTTTACCAAAACTCAAAAAAGCTCCAAGTACCCTATGGTTATCTGAATGTTATAGCCAAGTTTTGCAAGCAACGACGCTCAATCTAACAACAGCCTACAAAAACTTTTTTGCAGGTCGCGCGAGGTTTCCTCGTTATAAATCAAAGCATGGTAAGCAGTCAATTCAGTACCCTCAGAATGTCAAGGTGCTTGAGGGTTTTGTCCAGTTTCCGGGCATTGTTGGCAAAGTCAAAGCTAAATTGCACAGGAACATAGAAGGAACAATCAAAACCGTTACAGTAAGCTTAGATCCATCAGGAAAATACTTCGCATCAATACTGACTGAAACTGATGGAAAAAATCCAACAGTTTCAACGATCGGCAAAGTAATTGGGATTGATTTAGGGTTGACTCATTTTGCTATCACAAGTGATGGCAGTAAAGTGTCTAAGTACAATAATCCTAAGCACTTAGCCAAGCATGAAAAAAATCTCAAGCGTAAGCAACAAAAGCTAGCTAAAAAGCAAAAAGGAAGCAATTCAAGAAACCAAGCTAAAAAGACTGTAGCTAAAGTGTACGAACGGGTAACTAAATCCCGTCAGGATTTTCTACATAAGTTATCAAGAAAACTCGTCAACGAAAACCAAGTTGTCGTAGTAGAGAATCTTAATGTCAAAGGCATGGTGACGCTCGAAGACTCGCTAACGCTTCGCTATCGCAACCACAATTTAGCTAAAGCAATATCTGATGCTGGATGGGGAACCTTTACCAATTTCTTGGCTTACAAGCTAGAGAAAAAAGGCGGGAAACTGGTAGAGATTGACCGATGGTTCCCCAGTTCTAAACTTTGCTCTAATTGCTATTACCAAATTGATGAGTTGCCACTTGATGTTAGAGAGTGGACTTGTCCTAATTGCGGTACTCGTCATGACCGCGATGGTAATGCAGCAACAAATATTAGAGCAGAGGGTATCAGGATGCTACAGACGGATGGAACAGCCGTCTCTGCTAAGGGAGGGGAAGTAAGACCAAAGTTGGGACGCAAGTCCGTTCTAAGGCATTCCCCCATGATTTTAGAAGCCTACACTATAGTCGCTTCGACTTAGTGTAGGTAGTTCACATAACTTCAGGAACAATAATTCATTTGTTACCTAGTACTTCTCCCCCATCTTCAAAATGGGGGATTTTCCATTATCGAAGATGTTGTAAAATGCCAAGGCCTCAGATACCCGACTTCTTTAAGAAGTCGGGTATCTTGTTTTCAGGACTGCTAAATTAAGCTGAAAGCGTTAAATTGGCAATGTGCCAAAATCAACAGCGAGGAGATAGAAAATGCTGGAATTGTACCAATTTGAACTGTCGCACTACTCAGAAAAAGTACGGCTCATCCTGGATTACAAAGGACTAGATTATCGCAAGATTGAAGTAACGCCAGGAGTGGGACAGCTAGATCTCTTCCGTCTGTCAGGTAAAAGACAAGTCCCTGTATTGAAAGATGGGGATACGGTGATTGCTGATTCTACAGCGATCGCCATGTATTTGGATCGCAAGTATCCAGAGAAGCCGATCATACCTGTAGACCCTAGGGAAAGGGGACTATGTTTGCTGATGGAAGAGTGGGCCGATGAGTCAATTGGTTTGAAAAGTAGGAAGGTGCTGTTTGGGGCCGTGAGCCAAAATCAAGATTTCCGAACATCTCTGTTACCAAGCGCGACCCCTGATTTCCTGAAAACCTTGTTTGGTGCTGTTCCTCCGGAACTAATGGAGATTTTTGGTGCTGGTGTTGGTTTGGGTTCAGATGCGGTCAAGGATGCGAAAGACGCTCTGAAGCAAGATTTAGAAGCTCTCAGTCTGCTGTTGTTGGATCGTGCTTATCTGGTGACAGACACCCCTTGCTTAGCTGATTTTGCGGTTGCTGGCTTAAGTATGTTGCTCAAGTTCCCTGCTGGTCCTTACCTAGATTTACCGGAAAACCTCAAAGGTAAGGGAATTCCTGGCTTAGCCGATAGTAGTGTGTACGAAACCTTTTTCGACTGGCGCGATCGCCTCTACATGGACTATCGTAAGCCCTTGACATCTACCGTTGGTAGTGGATCGGCTCCCACATCAATTGAAATTGATTAAGTTTCCTGGAGCGAGCCAAGTAAATCATTAATCTATCAATATTAGCGGCCTAGTTGACTAGGCCGCTATTTTCTTTACAATTAATTTTTGATTAACCAGAAAACGAACTAACAGATAAATTGCCTAATCTACAACAGCAAGACCAAGCTTAATGGGCCCAAAATCAACGCTTAGCTGAGTAGTAGCTGAGCCTTCTGGAACAGGACATAAATGCAGTTGAAGTACACAAACATAACAATGAATTATCAAAAAATCGGCAGGATTGGAGCCTTATTGAGTTTGGCTCTCACTGGTTTAGCTTGCACTCCAGTTATCAGCACCAGCGTTCCACAGCCCAGTGTATCGCCTAGTGTGACTCTACTGATGAAAGCTTCAGCCGTTACCAGCCAGGGGCCCTTAAGCTACAAAATTGAAACTTACAATAGCTCAGTCATAGGTGGAAAGCGCTCCTATGGAGTCTCTTTACCTCCTGGTTATAATGAAAATCCACAGCAGCGCTATCCGGTGATTTTTCTGCTTCACGGAGGATCTGGTGGTCCTAAATCCTGGTTTGATAAAGAGAAGGGTTCGGCGCTAGATACTATCCAGAAACTGTATGCAGAAGATAAGCTGCCACTGAGTATCATCATTACACCAGATGGCTATGACCAGCGTGGCACCAGTCGCTACCGTGACCCAGAGTATATTGATGGGCCCAACGGTCAGATTGTCACTGCGGTTGGTAATGAATTGGTGAAAGTTGTTCAAAGACGCTACCGAACCCTTGCGGCACCGGATTTCTGGGCAATGGGAGGACTTTCGTCAGGTGGTTGGGGTGCGCTTAATGTGGGACTGAAGAACTTGAATCATTTTTCGATTTTGTTCAGTCACAGCGGTTATTTTCAGGATAAGAGCGGTACCCAAAATAGTCCACTCAACATAGTGACAAAACTGCGTCCTGAAGAACGCAAAAGACTTAGAATTTATCTAGACACAGGTAAATCTGATGGTTATTTTCTAGAACAAAATCGCAAGTTTCAGGATACTCTCAAACAGCTCAAAATATCTTATGTTATGAATGAGTTTCCTGGTGCACATAGCTGGACTTATTGGCGTCAGCATTTAGGTGATTCTTTGACTTTTGTGGGCAAACAATTTGAGCGAGCGCAAGATCCAAGTTCGTCTCCAAAACCAATTTATCACGATGCTCAAGTACCTGAACAATCACCTGAACAATCACCTGAACAAGTGCCTCAAAATGAGAACAACTGAGTTGCTTACAATGCAGGTTAAATTGCAGATATTCTAGTAAGGGTCAAGGGATAAAAGGTAGGAAGAAAGCTTGCCTAATCCCCAACCCCTTACCAAGTCATATAGCAGTAAAAATATAGATTAGGACATTCTCTTTCCGCTTATTCCCCCTTTTCTTAAAAGGGGATAGGGGGATTAAAACGTCCTAATTTCAACCCGTAGTGCTAGATATTTTTTTGTTGCTAAATGAGCAAAATTTTTGTAGGGGCGGGTTTAGGGGATTAATTATCTAGGAAAACCTACCATTTTTCTTCAAACCCGCCCTCTTTTGATTTAGGGGTTCAGGGCGGGTTTTGATTAGAGATTTTTGGTGTGGTGTCAAGTTTTAGTTCCTACTGCGCTCTCTGCGTAAAAAAAACATATTATTCCAATCATTCGGATTCTAGCTAAAAATGTTGCCTCTCAGGAATTGGGAGTTTTAAAGCGTGATTTAATTTCATATATGCCCATTAATCCTGTAGCTAATGCTAAGGGAAGGAAGTAGTAAACACCTCGATAGGCTAACAAAGAGGCAAAAACTGCTCCACCTCCACCGGTAACATAAGGAGAAAGTAAATGCAAAATTACAGTTTCAAATACTCCCAATCCACCAGGAACGTTACTAATAATGGCTGCAAGCTGAGCCAATAAAAAGATACTTAAAAAACCTAGATAAGAGATGTTTGTCCCAGGGGGAAGCAAAACGTATAAAACGGCTGCAGCAGCAAACCAATCTGTGCTAGAAATTATTACCTGAGCGCAGGCAAAACTTAGAGGAGGAAAGCGAAATTCATGCTCACGAAACTTTAACGTTTTCTTCCAAACAATGCTACCTAATAGATAAGCTGCAACTAAAAGCAGAAAAATTATACTGAGGGGACGAACTGAGATAAACGGTAAATTGAACTGAGTGGGAACCGCTAGAGGGTTCAAGAGAAACACCACTCCACTAACCAAAAACAGTCCTAGACAGAAACTGATATTCTCGAAAGCAATTACTTGAGCGATCGCAATTGCCGATACTCCCCAATTTAAGTAGTAACGATAACGAATTGCACTACCAGTTAGGAAAGCAAAACCTACAGTATTAGTTGCTGCGGAACTTATAAAGCCCGTGAAAACGCTTTTGCTAACAGCTAAGGTCTGACCAATATAACGAAGTGACAAAGTATCATAAGCGCCCATCGATACATAGCTGACAAGCATCAATGCTATCGACCAATACAAGCTACTTATCGGTAGTGCTGTTAAACTCTTCAAAACATCTTGGTAATTAAATTCCCGCAATTCGTAATGAATTGCCGCGATTGAGATACCAAGCAGTACTAATCCTAGTAATGAACCAAGGTTATTTAATAGGCGTTTTTTGAGCATAAAATACAGGTTTTCAGTTGTTAGTTGTTAGTTGTTAGTTGTCAGTTGTTAGTTGTCTTTTGCATTTAATAACCAACAACAAACAACCAACAGCAAACCAATTTATTCCCCAGGCTTAAAGTAATCTAGCAAGCGGTCACCTGAATCTGCCCTAATCAATGCCACAATAACGTTTGGCAAAGCAGCAGTTCTGGGATAGATAAAATAACGAGGCTCCCAGTTAGGGCGAAATTTTTCTCGGAAAGAGTGTACTCCCTGGAAATTATAAAATTGATTCAAATGCTTATAAAGATAGTACAGAGCTTTTTCTAAACTGGGAGAATGAGGTTTGCAGCCGACACCAGACAAAGCAGAAAGACCGAGGTTAAAAGTATCATAGCCCCGCTCCTTAAAGTGCTGAAACATCATAGTAAATAAAAAGTCCATTGTTCCCTGCTCTATTTCAGGACATCTGCGCATCAGATCAATAGTAATCTCGTTTAATTGATACTCTGGGATCACATTAGCAAAGGCAGTAATCTTACCTGTAGAATCTTCAACTGCAGCAATTTCACAATCCCGTATATATTCATCATGAAACCAGCCAAGAGAAAACTGTTTTTCTGAGCCTTGTGTCATCTGTAGCCACTCATCGCTCACTGCTCTTAATTTTTGCAGCAAATCATTAGAAATTGGTGGCTCGTAAAACTTGACATCATAGCCTAATTTTTTCATGCGATTTAGCGCCGCTCTCCAATCTTTAGCCTGTTTTCCTTGCAAACTAAAAGCTTTAAGATCGGCGATCGCCTCTTCCCCAATTTTCAAAACTCGAAAACCGAGAGACTTGTACAGGTCTAAATTATCCTGCATAGTTTGGTAAAAAGCAGGGTGCCAATCATTACGCTGGCAAAATTGTTGAAAGCCAAAAATCACTTCCTTGCAGTCTTCTTCAGGGCCAATTGGATCTCCTAGAGCGATCGCACCTCTACCTTTTGGCACATAAGCAATTAGACTAGATCCGGAAGGACTGAAATAATAAGCTTTGTCCTGAAGCAGCGTCAAACGCGCCAAAGATGAGCGACCATACTTTTCGACAATTTCCTGCGCTCGCTGACGTTCTTCTGTGGTAGCTGGTTCTCCCCGTAGCAGCACAGGTCGTAAGAGCATGAACATAGCATAAGAAAGCGTTACAGCACCGACCAGGTAAATAGAATTAGCAAAAAACATTCCATAGGGAGTTTTCGGTTTCAGTCCAGCATTGTCTTCTGTAAAAAACATCGCCAGAGTTTGAACTAAAGCCCCTGAAAGACTAAAGTTAACACCATAATCGCGCTCAAGCAGATAAAATCCAGTGGTTCCATAAGCGAGGGTAAACAGCAAAGCCCCGATCAGAACTTTCACTCCTTGACTCATCGAAGGTTGGTCAGATTGAGCGGTAAAAGCATCACGCATGAGAATCAGTTGAACCAGCAGCACCCCAGCTAACAAACTCTCCTCATAGTCGAATCCTTTGATCAAATGACTTATCATTGAGATAATCAGCAGGCTAACTGTCAGCAGCCAAGCTACTCGCTTGCGTCTTGACAAATTGGCAGCTAACATCAGCAAGAAAAACCCTGTAATTGCGGCAAAAATATGTCCCTCGGCCCGCATCTCGAAGGGAAAAATGGCATCATTGAAGAGAAAATTTTTGTCGAACCAATTATCCCGTTCCGCTACATCGGGCGTCACAGCAGATATGAGGTTGATCACTCCTACCACGCCGGTAAGAATGGATGTTGCCCATACACCAATCTGAGTGCGTCGCGATAACACAAGGCCTCCTAGCAAGAAAGATAATTAATCGCAGTTCAACTTTAGTTTATGTGCTTGTGAGAAATGTGCAGGAGATGAGGGAGATGCGGAGAATATTAGCTCATTACCTCATTACCCAATCCCGAATCCCCAATCCCGAATCCCCAATCCCCAATCCCTATTCCCTATTCCCCATAGCTGCTTTGAAGTTTTTCCCGACATAAGAAAGTGAATCTTTTGCGTGCTTGTGGTTATAATTCCAGCCATAATCTGGCCCCGACATACCGTGACCCCCAGGAAAAATATTGAATTCATTTTCTATACCCAATTCATTCAAAGTCTCATGAAACTTTTGGGAAGATTGAAGAAATTCTTGACCTACTAAATCATCTTTACCTGCATCTGCATAAACCCGCAAGCGCTTGCGATCTAGGGGTGAAAGTGTTTTTATAATTTCTTGAGGACTATTAGCTGGCCCGCTTTGATCTGTAAAATAACCCATTTGACTAAACAAGATATTAAAATTATCCAAGTGTTTTAAACCTATATTAACAGCACCCCAAGCCCCAGAAGATAACCCACCAATTGCCCAAAATTGCGGTGACTCCAAAGTTCGATAGCGTGACTTCACAACTTGGACGAGTTCTGAACCAATCAAAGTACCGACATCGCCATTAGGCCCATCAAAATACTGCGGATCGTGTAGGGGACTTGCACCCCGTTTATCGTTACCATCAGGTGTAATTACAATTGAAGGCGGCAATTTCCCATTTTTGTAGAGTTCCTCTAACACCGGAAGTATCCCAATTTTCTTCACCCAAGCGCTAGCATCATCATTTCCCCCATGTAACAGAAAAACCACTGGGTAACGTTGTTGAGGATTCTGGTTGTACTCTGGAGGCAGAATGACACCATATTCTCTAACTGTACCCATCGTCTTGCTATCGAAAGTTTGTAGCTCAAAAGTAAGCTTAAGCGTGCTATCTTTAGTTGCTGTTGGTGGTGCATCCGGCTGCGGTGCACCAAGAAGGAATACATAACCATAAACCGCCCCAGCTAAGAGCGCTATAATTCCAGCACCGATAATCAGAGGTTTTGGAAATTTCATCACTATCTATCTTTCAAACCATTAATATTAACTAACATCCCTGCGATTTTTCCCAATTCTAACCCAACATCTGTGTTAATCTATGGCTGCAAATATGACCTCAACTTTTCCCATAGATTCTAATACATTGGCAAAAGAATCATCAAAAAACAGACATAGTAAAAAATTAGCTCAACAATAATGGAATTAGATAGACCATTAGGTTCAGTAATTCAAGGTTCCCTCTCCACCGGACTAGAAGTACGCTTACATCCCAACGTCTCGGTAGAAGATATGCGAGTGGGCAAATTTTTGGTAGTACAGGGAATGCGATCGCGCTTTTTCTGTATGCCTCACAGATGTCACTCTCGGAACCTCCAGTCAGCGAATTTTTGCCAGTCCTCCTAGTCCCGACGACGATTTTTTACGAGAAGTTTTAGCAGGTAGTGGCACCTACGGTACGGTTAACCTGACGCCGATGCTGATGTTTACACCACAAGACTTGAGTTTAAATCCAAAAGGCATTGCCCCGAACGGAAATACTAATTTAGCCTCTTTTGTTGCGCAAAGCAGCGAAAGCATGGAATTGCTCCCAGTCAAGACAATTCCTAGCCACTTTTCCCAAGTCTATGACGCCAGCGATCGCGATTTCCGGGCCGTCTTTGGCTGGGAAGATGACCCCCAGCGGCGTAACTTTGCTATCGGACAACCCCTTGACATGGAGGTTCCTGTATGCATTGACCTTGATAGATTCGTGGAACGCAGTAACGGCGTTTTTGGCAAATCCGGTACTGGAAAATCCTTCCTCACCAGGTTGTTGCTATCAGGAATTATCCGCAAACAAGCAGCAGTTAACCTAATTTTCGATATGCACTCGGAATATGGCTGGGAAGCAGTTTCTGAAGGTAAACAATTCAGCACAGTTAAAGGTTTACGCCAACTATTTCCCAACCAAGTAGAAGTTTACACCCTCGATCCAGAATCAACCAAACGCCGAGGTATCCGTGACGCTCACGACCTTTATCTTAGCTACGATCAAATTGAAGTTGAAGATATCATGTTGGTGCGCGGTGAGTTAAATCTTTCTGAGGCAAGTTTGGAAAATGCGATTATTCTCCGTAACGAATTTGGCAAATCCTGGATTGTTCAATTACTGGCGATGACTAATGAAGAAATCCAGATGTTTTGCGATGAGAAGCGAGGGAACAAATCTTCAATCATGGCGTTACAGAGGAAACTGCTAAGATTGGACGATTTGAAATATATGCGTAGCGTTTGTCCGCATAATTATGTAGATCAGATTTTGCAGTCTCTGGAAGCTGGTAAGCACGTTGTCGTAGAATTTGGCTCCCAGTCCAATATGCTTTCTTATATGTTGGCAACAAATGTGATGACTCGCCGTATTCATAGCAGCTACGTGCGCAAAGCCGAGACGTTTTTGCAGACCAAAAATGTCAGCGATCGCCCTCGTCCCTTAGTAATTACGATTGAAGAAGCACACAGATTTCTTGATTCTGCTACAGTACGTCAAACTATCTTTGGGATTATCGCCCGTGAGATGCGAAAATACTTTGTTACCTTACTTGTAGTGGATCAGCGTCCCTCCGGTATTGATAATGAAGTGATGTCACAAATTGGTACTAGAATTACTGCTTTATTAAATGACGACAAAGATATTGAAGCAATTTTTACTGGCGTTTCTGGGGGACAAAGTTTGCGTTCTGTTTTAGCAAAACTGGATTCTAAGCAACAAGCTTTAATTTTAGGTCATGCTGTTCCTATGCCGGTTGTGGTGCGTACTCGTCCCTATGACGAAAACTTTTATCGGGAGATTGGCGATCCTGCTTGGGCTGAAATGTCGGATGAAAAAGTATTCGCTGCTGCTGAATCTGCTAAAGCGGATTTGGGTTTTTAATTATTCCTGAACGCAGGAATCAAGCTCATCCCAATTCTCTATAAGAAAAGCGCTTTATTTACCCTCAGTCTAGAAGACTGGGGCTACAAAAACAAAGCCTGTCTGCACAGGCTCCACCAGTACATCTTCATATAGACATGGTATCATTTGCCAATAATGCGAATTAACAGATTAGACTCAAAAAACTCTGCGCTCTCTGCGTTACTCTCCGCGCTCTCTGCGTTAAAAAAATCCCCTCTAACATGACAAAAAGCCCTCTTAGATATCCAGGAGGTAAATCAAAAGCCCTTACTCATATCATCCCTCACATTCCCCTAGATATAAAGGAATTTAGGGAACCATTTATAGGAGGTGGTTCAGTTTTTCTTGGATTCAATAAAAAATTTGAAACTTTCTCCATTGAATACTGGATTAACGATTTAAACTACGACCTTTTTTGTTTCTGGAAAGTTACTAAATATCAGATAGAAGATTTACTAGCTGAAATCCTCAACTTTCGAGTGAAATATACAGAGGGAAGAGAGTTATATCAATATTTCACTAATCCTGACAATATTTACTCAGAACTTGATAGGGCTGCTCGTTTCTTCATTCTGAATAGAATTACTTTTTCTGGAACAGTTGAAGCTGGAGGATATTCTCAAAAAGCCTTTGAACAGAGATTTACAGAATCTTCTATTCAAAGATTGAGAGAACTTGCTCCCTGTTTATCACAAGTTAAGATTACACACGGCGATTATGAAGAATTGCTGTTTCAGGAAGGAGACGATGTTTTTATCTTCCTCGATCCACCATATTTAGAAGCTACCAAATCCAAACTATATGGAGTAAGAGGAGTATTACATACCTCCTTTGACCATGAAAGATTTGCTCAGAATATGCAAAAATGTCAGCATCGCTGGTTAATTACCTATGATGATTCACCGGAAATTAGGAGGTTATTTAGTTTTGCTGACATAGTAGAGTGGGAACTCCAGTATGGGATGAATAATTATAAGAAAACTTCTGCGGCAAAAGGCAAAGAATTATTCATCAAAAATTATTAGTTAAGTGCTTATCTTGGTCAGTTTAATTGGCTGGTTGGTTTCTCCGTATAATTTGCTTAGGGAAGTCAGGTACTAGCAAAGAATTATCTAATTTACTATGTTTGTTGTAAAAGCTCATTTTTCCCTGTTGAGCGCACAGCCAAACCTCTTCTGCTTTTGCTTCAAAATATAAATTTCTCTTCATTTCCATTGCTTCTGAGGTGTCGAGAATATTTATATTACCCAATTTTGATTTTATTTTGACTTGCTACCACGCTTTCCTTTCTTCGAGTCAGTTGCTTTTGGTGGTGGAGTTTCCCAGTGACAACTAAATGTCTTATTGAGGAGATTTTTGAGGCTGAGTACCTTAATATTTCCACCGTGAAAGTCACCACTTCTACTTTGAATATTTATAATTTCGTAGCCAATACCGTTAAGGTCTTCTGGTAAAGAGATGTACCCATAATAGTTGTATGAATCCTCAATTTGAGCATCTTCTTGGGGAGTTGCCATCTCCCAACATACAATCTGATCAGTCAATATTAATGGATGATTAAATTCGTCACTAGGGGATAGATTGTATTTGTACTCAAGAGCTTTATGAACTCTCGCTGCTAAGCTGTTTTCCTCAATGCTGACAGCAATGCTATCAATTCCCATGCTAGAAAATGTTCGTGGCCGTAGCCAAAGATGAGCATATGGTGAATCAGAATAGACAAAGTGAGCAAACATTGTGTACAAAGCTCCAACCCAATATTCTTCTCCAATAGCAGGCTCTATAAGCCACTTTCCCTTGAGTTGTTCTATATCCTCTATTTTGAATCGGGGTCTATCTTGAATTCCTTCTTTCAGTACATTTAGTTTCTTAGTATAAGCCTCTAATCTTGCATCTTGATTGTCCTTATTAAGTCTTTCAATAAGTTCACGAAAGACGTTAACTTTAGTCATCGCTGCATCAAAAAACTGTTTTAAATTCTCGATAAAAGAGTCATCTTGTAAAATTCTTAATGCAGTCTCAGTTAAAGAATTTCGGTTTGTTACAACATCAAAACTCCCATTTATCATAAGAATATAATGAGATTGCCCACTAGACGTACCAAGTACTGCATAATCTGCAAGTTTGCTATGTTCAAATATTTCGTTGTAATGGCAAATTTTTACGCCCTCAGAACAAATAAATGTACCTCTTTGATCGGTTAACCTAATTCCCGACTTTTTATCACCTTTTCTCCCCAATTCTGGATACTTATCATGCGCTCTACGGTTACCATCTATTGCTAGAGCTAAACAGTAAGTTATGCCTTCAAATTTAAAAGCCATAGTCCCGCGAGCAGAAAATCTTCCATGGTTTAGGCTTGATACTTGAGCTGGACTTTTTATCACCAGTTTATCAAAGTCATTCGGTTTCTCCAAATAGGGATACCCAGCTTCAATTTTCTGCAAGCTGTCTTTTGTCCACAGGTACAATTCAGACTGATCGTTATATCCTGGAGATTGCTTAAAGCTCTGAGCTCTAGCATCGGAAAATCCAGTTTCATTAGGTCGAAGACATCTCATGTCTCCATGCCTTGTGTTAAAGCGTATGTAATGTTTTAAGTATGACCATTCTCTCCTACCATCATCATCCGGGTTATAATAGTCTGAGAACTTTTCAATTTCCAGACCTTGAACAATGATTATTGTTCCTTTATAAAAGTCGTTTTTGAAAAAATTTTCACTCCAACTCTCAAGAACAGTTACTGTTTGTTTATGAGGTCTAGAAAATAAGTTTTTCAGGGTTAGCCAAGGACTATCATTTTCTTGTGATTGAATGTCGTAATCTTGGCTCAAGTTGTCTTTTGGGTTATCAACAGATATTGAGCGCCAATATTCCTCATCAATACAGCGTGTAATTAAAGTAATTTTTTTGGAAGCAAAGCAGAGCTTTGAACCTTGGCACTTATAACCTATCAATTCACCCTGAATTTTTGTTGATCTACCAATAGAGAAAAAAGCTCTGTAGGGAGTTATTCCATTGATTTCAGTTGTTTCACTTAGGCCAGTACCATTGTCAAAGTAGATAAATCCTTTTTCTTTCAGTAGTGGGTAAATCTCAATTCTGGATGCTTCAGCATCATAGGAGTTAGATATCAACTCACGAATTACTTCACACGGATCTTTGCGATTAACTGAAAGTTCAGATAAAACGTGTCTATAATCTATTTCTGGATACTGTGCCATACAATTTTCTGGAAGCTAATTTAGGTAAAAGCTGGCTAGATTTAGATATCTTGCACCATTCTCATTAAGCAACTCTCGCACACTCGGAAAGAGGCAATCGTGAGAAGATTACCCCTAAGTTCTGGGCTAAGAGATCCAGTCCACTTAAGTGGACAAAAATTCTTTCCCTGTACTAAGCAAGAAAACTTTAGCTAAAAGCTTTTGGTGAGTTAACAGCGTTAGTTGAAGCTCTGATCTATATCATAATACAACTTTAGTCAACTATCTGCATGGGTATTTAGATTTTAGAGAGAGCACTACCCTCTCATCTTCCTTCTGTAGTCAGAAAGCTGACACAGCATAAATGCTGAATTTTTCGCTAAAATTAGCTGGCTGGGAAACACAGAATTGTCCTGCATCCACGAAAAGTGAGGGACGAAATCGCCCCTCATCTAATCTTTAAAAGTCAATCAAACCTCGTCAGGATTAACCCCCATTTGACGTAACCGTTCCGCTAAACGTTCAGCGCGTTGTTGTTCTTGATCGGCACGTTGTTGTTCTTGATCAGCACGTTGTTGTTCTTGATCAGCACGTTCATCACCACTCAACAACAAATTACCTTTACTATCCCACCAGCGCAACCAAGGTAATTCCATATTTCCATATTGTCCTTGCCAAATACCCAATTCAACACCTATCGGTGGAATCGAATAATGACCTCGCTCATTAGTGTTTAATAACTGATAATGGCCATCTATCAAATGATAGACTTCTACTGAAGCTTTACTCACCTCATAAATGCCATAAAAAGGTACACGAATTGCCTGTTCGTACACCCAGAATTTGCCAACCTTCCTTTCCCTTTCTTCCTCAGAAGAAGGTGGAGGCGTTTTGTCTCGCTCTTCTGACCCATTACCAGAGACAAATTCTAGTACAATCAGTGGTGCAATATACTCCTGCCAGAGGACATAAGAACGCCGAATTTGTCCATTAAGCATTGGCGGTACATTGGGGACATAAAACCAATCTGGTGCCTCGGCACCTCTTTCTGGAGGATCTGTTAAACGCCAGTAGATGCCACAATCTTGACCGATACAGTATTGACTGTCAGGATGAATTTGCTGCAATACTGGTTTGATTGAATCAGTGAGTAAAATACTCTGAGGATGCTCCTGAAAATTTTTCACAAAACTCCCGTCTGACTCTGGTAATTGTGTGTGATCGGGAAGATGAGTAACTTCTGCTAAAGGTGGTTTGGCAATCGTCATATAGACTCCTCAAAATTGCTGAGGGTTATTAGTTTTATAATAGGATATGTTTGCTTGTATCACAAATCTAAGATCAGGGCGAAGCATTCGGATAGTAAATCTTGGGTTTTCCCAATAAATTACAGTCCGAATGCTTCACCCCTACAAGAGTTTTATTTACTGCTAAAGTAGGGGGTAGGGGCGAAGCACTTGCGCCGAGATATTTGGAGATTTTCCGATAATATAAATACGCAAGTGCTTCGCCCTTCCTTGTTTCACTTACTACCAAAAGCCATTTGTATCAACAACCAAAAATTTAATCCCGCGATAATAATTGCTACTCCCCAAGATAACAACTTCAACCATTTGGGATTGACAAATTCACCCATCAAACGGCGATCGCTTGTAAACATCACCAAGGGAAACACCGCAAACGGTAATTGCAAACTCAAAACTACTTGACTGAAAACAAGCAACTTACCTGTACTTGACTCCCCAAACAAAATGATGCAAATTAAAGCAGGAACAACTGCTGTCATTCTGGTAACTAATCGACGTAACCAGGGAGGTAAACGTAACCGCAAAAACCCTTCCATTACAATTTGTCCCGCTAATGTCGCTGTCAGCGTGGAACTTTGTCCGGAAGCAAGTAAAGCTATCGCAAAAATTGTACTGGCCGCACCTACTCCTAGTAAGGGAGAAAGCAATTTATAAGCATCCTGAATTTCCGCAACTCCCTGATTACCTGAAAAATGAAATGTAGCTGCTGAGACAATTAAAATAGCTGAGTTGATGAATAAGGCAAAGGAGAGGGCTACGGTTGAATCGATAGTGCAAAATTTAATTGCTTCCCATTTTTTCTCAGGGGTTGGTTGCCAAGCCCGTGTTTGTACAATGGAAGAATGGAGATAGAGGTTATGGGGCATAACTGTTGCTCCCAAAATGCCGATGGCTATGTAAAGCATTGAGGGATTTTGCAAAATCTCCAATTTTGGAACATATCCCTGTAGTACACCCATTGCATCGGGACGTGCAAAGATGAGCTCTAGTGCGAAACACACGCCGATGGTAGCTACTAAACAAATTACTAATGCTTCTATGTAGCGAAAGCCTTTTTTTTGTAGCATTAGTAACAGCACTAAATCGAGTGCCATGATGCAGACTCCCCAAGTTAGGGGAATCCCAAATAATAGCTGGAGAGCGATCGCGCTTCCCAGCAGTTCCGCTAAGTCGCAAGCTACAATTGCAATTTCACACAGCACCCATAAGCAAAAACTCACACGAGGGCTATAATAATCGCGACAAGCTTGCGCTAAATCTCGTCCTGTAGCCACTCCTAAGCGGACACAGAGCGATTGCATTAAGACAGCCATTAAGTTGGATATTAGGATAACGCTCAACAGCGCATAGCCAAATTGAGAACCTCCAGCTAGGTCTGTAGCCCAATTGCCAGGGTCCATGTAGCCTACGGATACGAGGTATCCTGGACCAGCGTAAGCCAGCATCTTACGCCAGATGTTACGGGTGTTGGGAACTGCTATACTGCGGTGAACTTCAGGAAGGCTGGGGGTTTGGGGAGGATTTTCAGATAAGGACATTCGTTACTCAGGTCGCACCTTTCATATTCTTCTCATAATTTAACCCTAGGTAGGTACCTGATTTGAAGCTTCCCAAGGTAGAGGCTATGTTAATTTTCTTGAAGACTATGTTTACCTTTCTTGTTCTTGTTTCCGCGCTTAGTAATCATTAATCAACCGATCCCCAGTCCCCAATCCCCAATCCCCAATCCCCAATCCCCAGTCCCCAGTCCCCAATCCTCCAAGCCCTACCCCCAGATAGATACATGAGTGGTCAAAGACGAGTAATTTGAGTTAGAATCATAGTTTACGGAAATTACCACCATTGGCAGTTCGGTTATCTCCCTTTGGGAAAGTGTATGTTTTCTAAGCTGAGTGGGTAATTATTGTATTTAGGGATGTGAGGCAAGCCGGTTCAGTTTAGTTGGTGTCATGAGGAGTATTAACAAATGTTACGACACCTTGAAAAAAGCAAAGAAATGTTAAACCTATACCACTTTACCGGCGTCTACTTTTGTAATACTATAAAGAGAAGGCAAAGTCATAACGATTTCGAGTTTTAACTTTATTTGCTAGTCAGAAGCAGCGAAATACTGGGAAACGCTGTAGTAACAAGCAAGACAAACTTTCCATAGTATCCGGCTTAAACTTCACATTCATGTTTCACTTTCTGTCTTCCTCTAGAAGAGACAGGTAATACATACATTTGCCGTAGGATGTATTTCCCACCAATCGCGCCAATAGCCTCTAAATTCAGATAGCGTCATTGCTTTTGAGGTCACAAACCGCGACAGATTTACTGTTTGTTTCAGGATTGTTTACGGAGTCACCACTCACAAATGGCCACAGAAAACACCAAAAAAAAGACGACCAAGCCCACGTTCTCAGCAGATATGGTTCGCACCTATCTACATGAGATTGGTCGCGTGCCGCTGCTGACTCATGAGCAAGAGATTGTCTTTGGTAAGCAGGTACAGCAAATGATGGCGCTGCTGGATGCCAAAAACGCCTTGGCTGAACAACTACAGCGTGAACCGACCACCCAGGAGTGGGTAGACCAAGCTAATCTAGACGAAGCCACCCTGAAGAAAATCATCACTCAGGGAACGCGGGCCAAGCGCAAAATGATTGAAGCTAACTTGCGCTTAGTCGTGGCGATCGCCAAAAAGTACCAAAAGCGCAACATGGAATTTCTGGACTTGATCCAGGAAGGAACATTGGGCTTAGAGCGAGGTGTAGAGAAATTTGACCCAATGCGGGGCTACAAGTTTTCCACTTACGCTTACTGGTGGATACGTCAGGCGATTACCCGCGCGATCGCTCAACAAGCGCGTGCGATTCGGCTGCCCATCCATATTACCGAAAAGCTCAACAAAATCAAAAAAGTCCAACGAGAACTAGCTCAAACATTAGGCCGCAACGCCACACCTGCTGAGATTGGTAAGGAGTTGGATTTAGATCCCGCTCAGATTCGAGAGTATTTGAGCATGGCTCGTCAGCCAATCTCTCTGGACGTGCGGGTTGGGGATAATCAAGATACCGAGTTGTCAGACCTTTTGGAAGATGACGGTCTAACACCTGTTAATTACACAACTCAGGAGTCCTTGCGACAAGACTTAGATAACCTGCTAGCCGAACTAACTCCCCAGCAACGGGAAGTCATACAGCTACGCTTTGGGTTAGAAGATGGTAACGAGCTGTCTCTGGCGAAAGTAGGTCAGCGACTCAACCTCAGCCGTGAACGAGTTCGCCAGCTAGAACACCAAGCTCTTGCTCATTTGCGCCGTCGCCATCTGAGCGTCAAGGAGTACATTGCTAGCTAGCAAGTTTGAGATAGTTCTCTTGAAGGCAAAAAAGGGGTGGTAACGATTTTTCTTACCACTTCTTTTTTTTTTCGTAAAGATATGTAAAGAGTTTCGGAAATCCCAACTGTTGCTGTTGAAGCCATTTATTAGTCAAGAAGCAACTGGGTAGAGTATTTATTCGGGGCGATTTTTCTCTCAACAGAGATAACCAATGACAGTTGTCAATCTTGAGTAAAATCTACCCATTTGGGTGAGTCTGGGATCGCCCATTGGAAGGAACCGTAGCGCTAGGGTTATTGGTTAGCTTTGTAACAAGAACTAGCCTTGCGCCTTTGCAGACAATTTAAACAGGTTGAAGCTCAAAGTAAACCTTAAGTGTGACGGTTAATAAATCGGTCAGAGGAGGCGCAAACAAGAGTATCTTTCCATCTTATAAATATCTATAAAGATACTAAACAAAAAAACCTGGTTTTAGCCGAAAATAAGATTTCATTCTTAATTTTGCTTTTCCTGGTTTAAGTCATCTTCATAGAAAGCATTTTTTTTCAAGGGTGTGTAAAACTTTTTTTCAATAGAGGTAGCCACAGTGATTCACCGCTTACTTGGGTTCTTTTTGTCACAGCAACGGCATCAAAATATTTGGTTATTGCCGCTGAGTGGGTTACTTCTAACGGTAGGATGCGCCACGAATGCGTCAACTTTGGAAGCAGTAGCACAGCTGCAAAAGCAAACTGTTGCTTCCAGTGCTGTTGCGAAGTCGGAGGAGGTTAGCATTGCGACCCTCGCGCAACTCCCAGTCTCAACAGCCGAAATTGTTGATGGGGTCTATCTCTACGGTCAGTCCTCAGAACCGGAAGAGATGGGTAAAGAATACATAGTATTTGAATCACGTCAGGGCAAGGTAGTTGGAGCGATGTACCTACCAAAATCCGAATATACCTGTTTTTACGGCACCCTTGATTCAAAGCAGATGAATTTGACCGTTGTCAATCCTTACGACCAAACGGCTATTACTCACAAAATTGCCCGTACACAGTCAACGCAAATTGCTGCAGCAGGTGGTCAAATCAACATTCAAAATAGCTACGACTCGCTTAAATATCCTCACGCAGTTGGGCTCGAAGGATATCAAGCGATTAGTAAAGTCAGCGATAACGATCAACGAATTTTGAGTGAGTGTCGAGATAACTACCAAGCACAGGTCTGGAATTAATAAATAAGTAGTTGTAGTTAAACATAGGTAAGGGTCGTTATTAGTCAGTTGTCAGTTGTCAGTTGTCAGTTGCTAGTTGACTAATAGCCAATGACAAATTCAACAAACCTATGAAACTTACAATCCCCAAGCTGAGGCGCAGGCAATTGTTGAGACTGTGCCTGTTTTTTGTATTGATATTTAGTATTTTTCTGTCCGCTATCGTATTTTCATCAACAGAGAAAAATGTAGCATTTCCTCCACCAGTTCCCGCATTGGATGACTCCAATTTTGGTGCTGGAATTGGGAGAACTATGACGTTGTTAGCAAGCAGCACACCAGAACATCGTCATCCCGTGCGGATTCTTTTCTATGGTCAATCGATTACCAAACAAGACTGGTGGATTGAGGTTGTCAATGACCTAAAGAAACGCTTTCCCAACGCTGATCTAAGCGTCGAGAATCGGGCTATTGGTGGATTTTCCGCCTCTGTATTAGTCCGTCCAGCCGAACATGACCTGTATCCCTTCTATCCCGATTTGACGATTTTCCACGTATACGGAGACGAGGCCGACTATGAGTCGATTATCGCCAATTTGCGACGCCGCACAACCAGTGAAATTGCGTTTTTCTCAGATCATGTCACCTGGCTACCTACAGGGACATTTCTTGATAAAAAAGAACAGCTTGATGGTTACGAGTGGCACAACAATCATTCTACCCAGTGGTTACGTCAGCTTGCTCAAAAATATGGAGGCGAATTAATCGAAATTCGCGAACCTTGGAAGCGATACCTCAAGGATAACAATTTACAGCCAAAAGATTTACTAGCCGATGATGTACACCTCAACAAACACGGCAATTTTTTATTAGGAGAGTTAGTAAAGCGACAGTTGCGCTACAACCCAAAACTTCCCAACGACTTATGGAAAGACTTAGTGAAAACTTATGTAGTTGGACAGGATATACAGTGGCAAGATGGCAAGCTTGTTTTGGAGTTTGAGGGGAACCGTGTAGAGGCAATTGCAGCCAAAGCAAGGGAAGGTAACTCTGAGGAAGCGCGTATTTTAATTGATGGTAAGAAACCCTTCCAGTTCCCCGAACTTTACACCATTACGCGACCGAGTAACGTCGTGGGTGTAGATTGGCCAGGGATTATTCAAGTATCTTGGGAAAAGCCCCTGATTTTAGAAGACTGGACAGCAAGGATTACCGAAAGTAACGAAGACGACAGCAAGTTTAAATTTGAAGTTTTCGGTTCCAAAACAGGGTTTGATGGGAGTGGTACAAATGAAGAGAAATTTGTCTCTAACTCCGGTCGAGTTGTCATTGAACCTAAAGATTGGTGGCTGAAAAATGCTCGCGAATATACCAAGAAACCAGTACCGAAGAATTTTGAGATTAAGTGGTCAGTTAAACCGATGTTTGTCTACCCATACATTCCACCGAAGATTGATGACCCAAGTCGCGAATACTCCACAACCTTAGCCCAGAACCTGAGTAACTCTAAACACACCCTTGAAATCATCCCCGATACAAACGGGATTGTACCGATTCAGGAAATCTGTGTTTATAAACCATCCGTAAGTTGAGGGAAAAAGTATGTAAGCGTAGTAGGAAATTTTAGCTTTTTTAAAACATACTTCACACTTCATACTTCTTTCCCACATCTTGAAAAAGAGCGCAAATTTAGCGCATCGAAACATTTAGTTGTCGAGGCTGATAATCAGACCCTAACTTATTAGCACAAAATCCCAATTCTCGGCTTTGTCCAGGTTCAATTACCCGTCCCCAATCCATAGGTGTAACCACATACTGTGAACCTTGAGGACTGAAGTTACCATTCCAAGTATTATTAATAGCAGCCTGATTCATTTGGAACCTCACTTGCCAATCACGAATGCTTACAGGCCCCTGATTAGTAACTTGCATACTTACACAAAATCCTGAGTGCCAATCAGAGTGCATATTAGAAGCTATCTTCAGTTGACCTGGAGCACTCGTGGGATTACTAAAACTTGGTTTAGAGTTTGGAAGTGGATTGATTGCCACAGGTGAAGGGCTCGGTTTAGGACTTGGAGGAGGATTGATGACTACAGGTTTAGGACTAGGAGTTTGGGGAACATTAGGGACAGTTGTAGGGTTAGTAGCAACGCTGCTTGGGTTGAGAATTCCCCGTAATAATTCTTGCTTATCAGCATTAACAGTGCGCCAATCATCTTGCAAAATACCACCAGTATCAGAACTGTTAGGATTCCAACTCCAGTAAGCAAAATTTAGATTATTTTGACGGATGTAATTGACAAACTTACGCTGCCAAATTCCCTCTTTCGAGGTATTATCTACCTGACGACCGCCAAACTCTCCAACGAAGACTGGTGCAATTCCTTTGCTAACAATATAGTTAAATCCAGTTTCCCAACGAGAGGGAAGATTATTAGGGAAACTTGCCTCAGAAAACCAGGTTTGATTGAAGACTCCAGGGCCATATTCGTGAGGAGAATAAACCAGTTTGTTAGGACGCGATAAACGTACTGGGAAGCGTTCAACACCCTCCAAATTTCCACCCATCCAATGACGCGCTAACTTTTGACCAGGAACGTTATTTTCAACACCTTCGACAACAATCAACCAATTTGGATTGACAGCGAGAATTGCATTACCAGAGCGTTCTGCTGCAAGTCGCCAATCAGTTCCTTGGTCATTTGTACCCCAACTTGCGCGACCGTGGGGTTCATTTTTTAGGTCAGCACCAATCACATTAGACTGATTTTTGTAGCGTTCAGCCAACATTTTCCAGGTATCGATCCAGTCAGCTTCCGTAAAGCCATCGCCGTACCAAAGTTCAGGAATGCGTTGGTCGTTTAGTCGATGAGAGTCTAGTAGAATTAATAATCCCTGACGGTCAGCTTCTTGAATAACCGCATCCATTACTTGTAGCGGCGATTTATTCAGGAGTTCCTGATTACTTCCTAGTTGGAAGTTAACACCACCCATATTTGACGAGCGCAGAGATTGCACAGAGTAGGGAAGCCGGATCATGTTATATCCTAAGCTTTTAATCTGCGCCAACATATCCTTGTAGTCCCGACTTTGCAAACCGTAAGGAGCGTGTAATTCCGTCTCTATACCAAACCAGTTCACACCTTTAAGTAAGACAGTCTGTCCCCTAGCATCAACTATTTTTGTACCATTGGTTGAAAGTGGCAACGGCATTGTAATAGCAGATACAGGAGCAATCCAATTTTGAGAAGGTAAGGTAATCCCAATTAAAGATACAAATGCTAAAGCTAAGCCAAGCCAGAGTATTTTTGAGGATGCTACTTTTGTTCGTTTTTGGGACACTCTGTTTGGCGATCGCCCTTGAGATCTTCCCAAACGTCGGAAAACTTTCAGCAGGGTTGCTGAGGTAAAGTGTATCAAGCGCAAAAGCGGATGTTTTGAAAATCTAGACATATTTGTGGTTGCTTTCCCATTGAAATTGGTCATAACGAGGAAACTAGAGTAAATTCAACGCACAACTTGCTAAATGTTGCTATTACTTGCTGACTCTCACCCTTACTTAGTTGACAACATCTAGCTATTAAGGTTTCCCCTGACGATACCTGTAGGTAGCAGAAAGTTCTTTCTTGTTTTGTTCTATTAAGCTATTTTAAAGTATTTTTATATTTTACTTATGCCTCTCAAGTTATGTTTACGCCCAGCTTACCTAGAGAGCTAAGCTTACCTATCCAAACACTTACTAGAATTATTTATCTAGCTCAATGTTCCCGTCTTCACACAATTCGTCAACCGACTTTAAACTTCACAAAAAAAATATTTAGTGTTGTTATTTTTTCATCATAACTTTACTTAGTCAGTCCTAGGAGGGCGTAGCACTTGCGTATTTATTTGAGCTGAGCGGTAAATACCTAAATATAGCGGTTTCCTCTGTATTGCGGTACATTTACCTCTCTCCAAACCTCTCTCCTTTAAGGAGAGAGGCTTTGACATTAGCCCCCTTCCCTCGAAGGGAAGGGGGTTGGGGGTTAGGTCTGACTGTACCTCATAACAGCCGTAACCGCTGTATCTCGACCCAAGTGCTCTACGCCCCCTACACCATACCCCACCCTTCCCAAGGGGGGAAAACTCAAAGTCCCCCTTGATAAGGGGGATTTAGGGGGTCTCCACCGTCAGAAACGAAGCCGATTGACGGAAGCCACGCTGACGAAGGCGATCACCTTTGAAAACACACCCTAACTCCAGACGATTCCAACAGAGAACTACTTGATAACCTGAACCTGTGCTTCTAGATCAACTGCAGGTTACGGGGGTTACCAGTTCATTAAAGTATCGAAATGTTTTCCCTGATCATCATGCCTATCAACTGAAGATTGCATTAAAATCAGCATATTCCTAAAAATTCCAGTAAATATTATTTGACGGGCGTTATGGCAAACTTATCATTTGGTGACATATTTCCTATGAACGTAGACATTTCATCAACAATGTCTAACGTCTTTGAGAAAGCTAAGACTTCTTTGAATGTAACTACTGAACAAGCAGTTAATAAAGTAAACGAAGTTACGGCTCAAGCCATGAGTAATGTTACTTATACTCTCGAAAATACACAAAATTCCCTAAAGGCAACTACTGACAATGCCGTTAATTCTGTTTCTGGAATAGCTAATCAGGCGACTAATTCTCTGAGTGAAGCTACTCATAAAGTTGGTAGCATTGCTAATGAATTTAGTAATAATACTATCAATGCTGTTACTGGGACAGCAGAAAAAACAGCTAATTCTGTGAAAAATGCCACTAATCAGGTGTTGAATGTTTTCTCAGCAACAGGTGACAAAGCGAAGGAATCCGTACAAAATACTTTTCACTCAGTTGGGAATATTGGGAATTCAATTACTACAAAAGTTGATGATTCTCTCAGTGTTGCTATCAATCGTCCCCTGAATGGTATTAAAGTTTGGATTGATGCTCATCCAATAGCTGCTTGGATAACTAACGCGATTGCTTGGGGATTTCATCACCCAATTATCGGCATAATTAGCTTAATTGTCTCCATTTTTTTACTGAAAATATTTATTAAAGCCCTTAGTAACTTCCTCGAACAAGCTTTTTTCAACTTACTGCATGCTCCTGGTAACTTCAGTAAGTTCATTTTCAGCCTGATTTTTAAACCTAAAACTAATTTCGTGACTACGGAAGCAAAAGTTGTTGAGGCAACCGGAAGCTACTGTTGCTGCTACTTCAATCAGTCCCGAACATAAAGAGCGAGTAACATCTATTCTGACCAGAATTGAGGCAATTAAACAGGAGCAGAGCGAACTTTTACAGGAACTAAAATCCCTCTTGGCGTTGGATGAAGTCAAAATTGATATCTAATAGACTTCTATCCCTAATCCATATCCTTCGACAAATCCATCAATTATTCTGTGTTTTATCTGCGTTTATCTGCGGTTAATTATTTACAGCGGTTTCCTCTGTAATGCGGTACATCTACCTCTCTCCAAACCTCTCTCCTTAAAGGAGAGAGGCTTTGACATTAGCCCCCTTCCAACTAACAAATCTTATTCCTTTTCCCCCTCCTTGTAGGAGGGGGTAGGGGGAGGTGGGAAGGGGGTTGGGGGTTAGGTCTGACTGTACCTCATAACAGCCGTAACCGCTGTAAGATTATAATTTATGCATAAATTCTAATCTTAAATAGGCGTCCCGCCTGTTTAGTAGCAGCGGCGATGCCTACTGTAATGTAAAAAAAGGGCAGGTTCAAGACCTACCCTTTTATTATTCAACTACAGATAACCACAAAGGTTACTTCTATTAAATTGCTCTCAGCAATTAGTAGTCGAAGTCGCCACCCATACCAGCGCCACCACTAGAAGAAGCGCCATCTTTAGAGTCAGGTTTATCAACTACAATGCACTCAGTTGTCAGCACCATACCAGCGATGGAAGCTGCATTTTGCAGAGCGGAACGAGTTACCTTCGCAGGGTCAACGATACCGGCTTCAAACATATCAACGAACTCATTAGTAGCCGCGTTGAAACCAACATTGAAGTCCTTCTCTTTGACGCGCTCAGCAATGACAGCGCCATTTTGACCTGCGTTCTCAGCAATCCGCTTCAGAGGTGCAGCGAGCGCACGAGACACAATCAGAGCACCTGTCAGTGCTTCACCAGTCAGGGTTTCGTTCGCCCAAGCTTCCAACTGAGGAGCAAGATGAGCTAGGGTTGTACCACCACCAGGAACGATACCTTCTTCCACAGCAGCTTTGGTCGCGTTGATCGCGTCTTCCAAACGCAGCTTGCGGTCTTTCATTTCGGTTTCAGTCGCAGCACCAACTTTGACGACAGCAACACCACCAGCAAGCTTGGCTAAGCGCTCTTGTAGCTTTTCTTTGTCGTAGGAAGAATCACTTTCTTCGATTTGACGACGCAGCAGTTCGCAACGAGACTTAACTTCTTTTTCGTTACCTTCAGCAACGATGGTTGTGCTGTCTTTGGTGATGGTGATGCGACGGGCTTTACCCAGCATCTCAAGTCTGGTGGTTTCCAGCTTCAGACCTGCATCTTCGGTAATCATTTGACCACCGGTGAGGATAGCAATGTCTTCCAGCAGGGCTTTGCGGCGATCGCCAAAACCAGGAGCCTTGATAGCAGCGACGTTCAATACACCGCGAAGACGGTTCACTACCAGGGTTGCTAGTGCTTCTTTTTCAATGTCTTCAGCGATAATCACCAAAGGACGACCGGCGCGAGCAACTTGCTCTAGCACTGGTACCAAGTCTTGTACTAAGGTGATTTTTTTGTCGGTGATCAGCAGGAAAGGTTCATCGAAAACCGCTTCCATCCGCTCGGTGTCGGTAGCGAAGTAGGGGGAAATGTAGCCTTTGTCAAAGCGCATCCCTTCGGTGATTTCCAGTTCGGTGGTCATGGACTTCCCTTCTTCTAGGGAAATCACACCTTCTCGGCCCACTTTGTCCATCGCTTGAGCGATCATTTGACCGACTTCATCATCGTTACCAGCAGAGATAGAAGCTACTTGGGCGATCGCCTTGGAATCTTCTATTTGCTTGGCGTGCTCGGCAATTTTCTCTACCAGAAAATGTGTCGCCTTGTCAATACCGCGCTTCAAAGCAATGGCGTTTGCACCAGCAGCAACGTTACGTAGGCCTTCTTTAACCATTGCATGAGCTAGCACGGTTGCAGTTGTGGTACCGTCACCAGCAGCATCGTTGGTTCTGGAAGCAGCTTGACGAATCAGAGCAACACCAGTATTTTCAACGTGGTCTTCTAGTTCGATTTCCTTGGCGATGGTTACACCATCATTGACGATTTGAGGAGCGCCGAACTTCTTCTCTAGAACGACGTTACGACCTTTGGGGCCAAGGGTCACAGCTACTGCTTCCGCTAGAATATCCATGCCCTTTTCTAGAGCACGACGAGCGTTTTCGTTGTAAATAATGCGCTTAGCCATAGGTTTTGTTCTTTGTCAGTTGTTGGTTTTGTTCTTTGTCAGTTGTCAGTTGTCAGTTGTCAGTTGTCTAAAAGTCCTGGGTTTTTAGCCAATGACTAATGACTGTTTTCATGCGCGTAGCGCTGTATGACCAATAACTCATCACTTATGAAACGACTGCAAGAATATCTTTTTCTGAGAGCAAGACGTACTCTTCTGTGCCTAGTTTGATGTCAGTACCGGCATACTTGGAATACAGAACCTTGTCACCAATGCTGACTTCTGGTTCCGCTCTGGTACCGTCTTCGTTGCGCTTACCAGGACCGATAGCGACAATTTCCCCAATTTGAGGCTTCTCTTTCGCATTATCGGGCAACAGAATGCCACCGGCGGTTTTTTCTTCAGCGGCGCTCACCTTAACGAAGACGCGATCGCCTAATGGTTTAACCGTGGAAACACTTAGAGATACAGCTGCCATATAAATTAATCTCTCCTGATCTACTTCTCTGAAGCTTAAGATTAGCACTCTCAGCCCCTGAGTGCTAATTTACTGAAATTTACCCGGCGATCGCAATAAACGCTTCTGTACGGGTTCCCGAACTGAAGGGGTGAGGGAGGAGACGCAAAGACGCAAAGACACGCAGACGGAGTTCTCATTACCAATTACCCAATCCCCAGTCTCCATCTCTCCCTCAGCGAGAGAAGGATATATTATTAGTCGGGGCGCCCAAGCGTCTGTGGGTGGAAGATTTTCAGCAAAATACTCGCACTTCAATGCAAGACGACATTATCAATCACGAAGCAGCCGAATTGTCTAATTCTGAAACAGACGGTGAAGAATGAAACTTTAGACAAAAACGCCTTAGCTGCTTGTGTGCAAAGTTTAGGACTCAATCAGATTCAACGACACATTTTTTTGTGTAGCGACCAAACAAAACCTAAATGCTGCTCAAAGGAAATTGGTCTAGAAGCTTGGGAATACTTGAAAGAGCGCCTCAAAGATTTAAAACTCGACCAACCGATAGATAATCAGCCTAGCTGCATCTTCCGCACGAAAGCTAACTGTCTCAGAGTTTGTAGCGATGGGCCGATTATGGTAGTTTACCCAGACGGCGTATGGTATCGCAACGCCACCCCAGAAGTCATTGAACGGATTATTCAGGAGCATATCATTGGCAACAAAGTTGTCGAAGAATATGCCATTGTGATTCATCCATTACCAACAAATGTTCAAGCATCTGCTCAAAATGAGCTTGGAGAAACCCACATTTAACTCCATATCACAAAACATCGCCTTTGAAGTTTAAATTTGCTTAGACGCAAATACTGCATTTTCGGCAATATTTCTGAGATTAGTAAGGTTTTCTCAGTATAGTAAATTAACATAGTACATACTATCTGTACTTCCGTATCTTTACTGGATTTATGCGCTCGCGTAGCGTGGGCTTCGCCCAATCGCCCTACACAGCACTCGTGTTCCCAAGGGCAAGTCTGAGAAAAGACATTTGCCTTACAGGAATTAGGGGAGTTGCTTTTGAGCTAGCGCACAAAGACAGCGCTGCGGATAATACGGAGGAAATTATTGGACAATTTCAGTAACCCCGGCATGACGAGTATCGCAGTATGAAAGAAAATGGTGTCAGAGATAATAAGCGACTGCTGCTCATTGATGACGACCCTAACCTCATCTTGCTAGTCAAAGACTACCTAGAATTTCGGGGGTATGAAGTTGTCACGGCGGACAATGGTATAGAAGCCTTAGAGGTTTTAGACCAGGAAATTCCTGACATGATCATTTGTGATATAATGATGCCCGAAATGGACGGCTATACTTTTGTAGAGCGTGTCAGGCAAGACAATCGCAGCAGTTGGATTCCAGTACTATTTCTGTCAGCAAAAGGTCAAAGTCAAGACCGAGTAAAGGGACTAAACAAGGGCGCTGATGTATACATGGTGAAGCCCTTTGAACCTGAAGAATTGGTAGCACAAGTAGAATCTTCCCTCAAGCAAGCTAATCGTTTGATTGGTCACTCTGGAACAGGAGAAACTGGAGAGCAAACTTAAGGTTCCCTCAGATGTGGAGTTGACACCAACAGAACTCAAGGTTGTTCAATTGGTAGCGCGAGGTATGGCTAATCGTGAAATTGCCATACAAATGAAAGTGAGTCAGCGAACAATTGAAAGTCACGTTTCCAATATGCTGGGCAAAACTGGTCTACATAACCGCACTGAGTTAGCACGTTGGGCGATCGAGACCAGTATGGCTTAATCAATTTTAGACTTGGGATTTGGGATTTTGGATGACTAATCTAAAATCCCAAAATTATTTTTACCATCCGTCTTTTTCGCTATCAGATTCGCCCCAAATCTCTAGATCCATTTCATTTAAATACATTAAAGCACTTTGAATTTGGCTACTTTTTCCTCGTAATTCCAAGTCAAACCAGCCATCATCACGTGCATTTGCTCCTAAAAAAGCCGCCGCAATATTAACAGTAACGCCGTGCTGAGAAACCATCCGTGAAATTACTGGCTCCTCATTGTACTGTTTAGGAATGCGAATGCGGATACGTGTTTGGGTTGGTCTATCAGCTCCCATTTCATCGGGTTCTGTAGTTAATTGAATCCGTTGTTTCGAGTTTTCCTGAGAAAGATTACTTGAATAATTTGTCATCATCGCCTCCTATTCAACTACATCTTTGATACTGGTTTTACGCTCTAGAATTTCTTTCAGTACTAGAGTAACTAATGCTAAACCACCAAGTAAAACGGCGGCTGAAAAAGCAGCTTGAGTTTGATACTGTTTGTAAGCTTCCTCAACAAAAAGCGGCAGAGTTTGAGTTTTTCGGATAATATTTCCAGAGACAACTGATACCGCACCAAACTCACCCATGACTCTGGCATTAGTCAGGAGAACACCATATAGCAAACCCCAACGAATATTGGGAAGAGTAACACGCCAGAAAATTTGCCAATCATTTGCACCTAATGTTTTGGCAGCTTCTTCCTGCTCAGTACCTGCTTCTTCTAATACAGGAATCACTTCGCGAGCAACAAATGGCATGGTAATAAAAGCACTTGCTAATACCATAGCAGGCATGGCAAAAATAATTTTAATATTTGCCGCCTCTAGCAATGGGCCAAACCAACCATTCTTTCCATAAAGCAATACAATCATCAAGCCAGCAACTACTGGAGATACTGCAAAAGGAACATCTAACAAACTAATTAGTAATGTTCTCCCTCGAAATTGATTTCTGGCGATCACCCAAGCTGCACAAAGTCCAAATACAATATTTAGGGGTACGACAAGCAGGGCAATTACAACGGTAAGCTTTACTGCATTCAAAAAAGCTGGTTCTGTTAAGTTGCCTATAAACGGAGCAAAACCATCCTTGAATGCTTGGAAAAAGACATTGATGGCGGGGATAAACAAGATAATTGATAAGTAGGCGATCGCTGCAACAATCAAAACTGGCTTAACCCAAGCTTTTTCTCTAGATCGAGATGCTAATTGTAAATCCTGCGAACCAGGCTGAAAAGAGTTCCCTGTTAAATTAGAGTTCATAACGTCTTCCCCAAGATTGTAAGAGGTTAATTGCTAACAAAATTAATAGCGAAAGTGCTAACAAAACTGTGCCAATTACAGTTGCTCCGGAATAATCATACTGTTCTAACCTTTGAATAATTAGCACCGAGGCGATTAAGTCTTTATAGGGAATATTGGAAGCTACAATCACCACTGAACCATATTCACCAACAGCACGAGAAAACCCCAATGAAACACCTGTCAAAATTGCTGGAAATAATGGTGGCAAAACCACACGCCAAAATGTCTGCCATTGGGATGCTCCCAAACTCCAAGCTGCTTCTTCAACGTCACGTTCTATTTCCTGTAACACTGGTTGCAAGGTTCGCACCACAAAAGGTAAGGAAATAAAAATCATCGCCATTCCTACCCCTAAGCGCGTAAATGCTACCTTAATTCCGAAAGGTGCTAGCAGCGAACCAATCCAGCCGTTCTCACTATAAACAGTTGCTAAAGTTAAACCTGCAACAGAAGTAGGAAGGGCAAAAGGTAAATCAATTGCTGCATCAATAATCCGCTTAAAAGGGAAGTCATACCTGACCAAAACCCAAGCAATTAAAACACCGAATACTCCGTTAATTAGCGCTGAAATTAAGGCGGTGACGAAGGTGACATCATAGGTGGAAAGTGCGACGGGACTTGTGGCAATTCTCCAGAAGTTAGCAGGCGTTTCACTACTGGCTTTTAAGAGCAGTGCTGACACTGGCAAAAGCAGCATGATGGTCATATAACCAATCGTAATTCGCCATGGCCAGGAGGACTTAGTTATGAGACGAATTGGATTTTTCCAAGTAGGATTTAGCTGGGAATGAGTAGATATAGCCATTATTTGTCCTTGGTTGTTTGTTGTTTGTCAGTGATAAATCACTAATGATTTTTCCTGTGGAGTGGGCAATGTTTACGACAATATTTGTAAGGCAAGCATTGCTCAATCTAGATTGCCGGAGAGCCGAAGCATTTGGGAAATCACCTCTGGTATCTGCCTAAAATTGACTGTCTGAATGCTTCACACCTACTTGATAAGCAGCGTTTAAGATTTGGCTTGAATTTTGTCAAAGATGCCACCATCATCGAAGAATTTCTTTTGGATATCGCTCCATCCTCCTAAATCTTTAACTGTGAAGAGGGTTTTAATTTTAGGAAAATTGCTTTCAAATTCTTTCTCGACAATGGGATTAACTGGACGAAATCCCACTTTAGCAAATTCTCTTTGCGCTTCTGGAGTGAACAGATATTTGACAAATGCTTCGGCAACTTCACGGTTACCGTGCTTCTCAACATTTTTGTCTACGACAGCAACGGGATTGTCAATGGAAATGTTCACATCAGGTACTACATAAGGCAGCTTCTCACCATGTTTTGCTGCTAGAATTACTTCGTTTTCGTAGTTGATTAAAACATCTCCCTGCTTTTGATTGAAGAAGACATCGCTAGCTTCACGAGCATCTCTAGGCAATACTGGGGCGTTTTTGATTACTTTAGTAGTAAAGTCTAAAGCTTTAGTTTCATCACCACCTTTTTTTGCTACGGAACCCCAAAAAGCTAAGAAATTCCAGCGTGCACCACCAGAAGTTTTGGGATTACCAGTAATTACTTTTACATCCTTTTTGGCTAAATCTGCCCAGGTTGTGATGTTTTTAGGATTGCCTTTACGGGTGACAATTGCGGCTACAGATTTGGTTACAATTCCTTCGTTAGCTGCTTCTTTTTCCCAACCTGCTTTAATTAAACCTGCTTTCTCAATCTTCTTGACATCTAGTGCGAGGGAAAGTGCAACAATATCTGCTTCGAGTCCATCAATTACGGCACGCGCTTGAGCTCCAGAACCACCGTAGGTTTCGTTAAAGAGGACTATCTGACCTTTTTCCTTTTTCCACTTGTCCACAAACTGTGGAATGATTTTTTCGTATGCTTTTCGCGTTACGGCAAAGGAAGAGACTGTTAGTTCCACTTCGTTACTATTACCTGCAGAGCAAGAGGCGATCGCCACACTCAAACTGACTCCCACCAAAAACAAGGACACAAATCTTTTCAGGGAACCGGGCTTTAGCCAACTTGTCACCTGTTGACGACCTAGGTGAGGTGGCGTTAGCTTAGTAATCTTTTGCCATAAACCCATACAAACGTCCTCTATGTAATCTACGGTTACTCGCTCGGAATACCGAACTTTGCAGATATGACAATAGATGATACCGCAGATAAAAAGATTTGTCTTTAGTCGGCAATAAAATATAGGGATTTAGGGTGAGGCTCTAGCAATGCCCATGCCAAAGAAACCTAGAGCTAGGTGGCGGCTATATTCAATGTGAATTCTTGAGTGACTAATCACAAATCATGTGGTATAATTAAAAACTGTGAGTCACGATAGAGATACTTACTAAAAATAATCTGCTATATTGACTCTAGTTGCTGGTGTAGCTCAGTGGTAGAGCAGTGGTTTTGTAAACCACCGGTCGCAAGTTCAAATCTTGTCACCAGCTTGGTTCTAGCCAAACGCAGTCAGAAAAAAGTTGTAAATTTTCCCATAAGTTTACCGCAACGGCAAACTTATACATGGGCGATGGCTACGACTAAAGCTCAAAACTTCGGCGGCAATGAACAAGCATAGTTTGGCCGCACAGAAGATTTTTTTCCATTAACCGCTGACTCTCAGCTTTACGGCTGTACCAGTAGCGGTGATCAGCAACAATGCGCCTTTTTGGTCAACGTTAATCGTACCAGTGTCGATCTCGATACCAACCACAGCATCTGCTCCCAAGCGTTGAGCCCGTTGTTTTAGTTCAGAGAGTGCATCCTGCTGACCCTTCTCAAAAACCCGCTCATAACTACCGGTACGGCCTCCAATGACATCGCGAATCCCCGCAAAAAAATCTCGCAGAGCATTCGTACCATAAACTACCTCAGCCGTGACAATCCCTAAATAAGCTTCAACGACTGCACCTTGAATAACATCAGTTGTTGTTAAAATCATTAAATGTAGCCTTTTACAATTTTCTTAAATTCCAAAGATAGAGAATTGGCAAATAACACCCACCAAGTCTCAGCGCAGCACTATCTCAAGCCCAAAATTAGCTTTGGGGCTGTCTGGGACGGGGAGACAGCACTAGGGCCAATAGTTGTTGGCTGGTTCAAGTTGGCCAAAAGGTGAAGCAAGAAAGTGATTGTGGCAGCTTGGAGAAGTCTTTTGAGCATAGTAGGTACTCCTCAATTTCGAGATTCCTTCTTAGGTTTGTATCAGCAATGGCAACCGGACTTCATCTGATCGACTCACCTGTTTAGGTGATTTGTTGGTAATATTACCTACCCTCCAGTTAGCGCACATAAGTTAAAGTTCCGCCTTTTTAACTGGCACAATTGAGGTGAGCGATCGTAAATGGGATACTAGCTAAGCTTTTCCCGTGAAAGTCCGTGTTCTTCCACTGCATTTGTATATCCTTTTTGCGATAGAAGCTGTGATCTGAGACGCGATCACCGTGGACATAGCTAACAGTTAACAGTACCAATCGCTACAATCTAAAGAAAGCAAGACAAACACGGCTGTACCGCATGATTCCTACAGTTATTGAACAATCTGGTCGTGGCGAACGCGCCTTTGACATTTACTCTCGTCTTTTGCGGGAACGCATCGTATTTCTGGGACAACAGGTAGATTCTGACCTGGCAAACTTAATTGTTGCCCAGCTATTGTTTTTAGAAGCCGAAGACCCCGAAAAAGATATTTATGTTTACATCAATTCTCCCGGTGGTTCGGTCACTGCTGGGATGGGGATTTTCGATACGATGAATCAAGTGCGTCCCGATGTCTGCACGATCTGTGTGGGACTAGCAGCCAGTATGGGAGCTTTCCTGCTGAGTGCTGGTGCCAAGGGTAAGCGGATGAGTTTACCTCATTCCCGAATTATGATTCATCAGCCACTAGGGGGTGCTCAAGGACAAGCAACCGATATTGAAATTCAAGCAAAAGAAATCCTTTATCACAAAAAGCGGCTCAATGAGTTTTTGGCAGAACATACAGGCCAACCACTTGAGAGAATTGAGATGGATACTGAGCGTGACTTTTTCATGTCGGCTGCAGAAGCGAGAGATTATGGTTTAATCGATCAAGTGATTGAACGTCGTCCGAGTGCCGCACGTGCTCCTGTCGGCGTGGCTTAAGGGTTTTGAACGGTTAAAGGTTGAGTCCCAACCATCAACCTTTAACCGCTCAGCTTTAACCTTTAGTCTGGGTTCGGCAACTTCTCCAAATACTGAAGGAAGTCAAGTAATTCCTCATTAGTTAGTTCCAGACGCGATCGCTTGCCGTAAGTTTGTACTAGATAATCGCGACCCTGCGGATTAGTCCACCCCAAACGCTTGAGTTCCACATTGGTTCGAGCGATAATTTCAGAAAAGTCAACGGGAGTGTCGCTCGCAGAGATACTGCTGGTGTCTGTCTCAACTTGGCTTGGGAAGGAAGACGGAATTGGCCCATTATCCAACTCAGTCTGAGAAACATTTTCTGGCATTGAGATAGGAGAAGTAACTTCCTGGGATGTCTCCACAAGAGACGCTTCTGGAACAGCAGTTTCTGTGCGTTCGCGACCGGGGCTCTCTAAAACGCTATCAGCTACAACTGGTGTCGTAGCCGTAAAGTTAGAAGTCACCTCACTCTTTGACTCATCGGCTGAAAAAACTACCGAGTCGCTGGTTTTAGGCTCTTCGGAAAACGAGTTTGGTTGAGTCACAGCCAAGCTTTCCTTCGATGTAGCAGTAGTGACCTCAGAAGCCTCTGAAACTCCTGTAGAAACGCTCAGATTGGGAGTCAGGGGTACTGAAACCTCACTGCTGACTTTGGGGATTTCCTGTACTGGTGCTACTAACTTTGCCGCGGCTAGGTTCTCACTCAGCCCAGCGCTAATGTTTTGAGTGGTAGTTGTGGAGGAAATGCCTAAAATTTCTATAGCTCTGCTTCTGGCTTTATCTTCCGCCAATTCAACAGTTTCAGCAGCAGCAAGACTTGTGACTAGGGTTGTTCCCTCAACTTGAACCAAGCAACGCACGATGTACTTACCGTGGTCAATTGCTGATAGCTCAGTGACTAGGCTCCCTTTGGGATAATGAAATCGGAATTGATTAAACATGAATTTTAACTAGGTTGGGGATTCTTCACTCAATGAGCTGTCTTGCTTCAAGCTGTTTCCAGCTCTCAGTAGAGGACGTTCTCTCACTCAAGCTTTAATTTCGGGTTTTCCGGCGTTTTTCTGAGAACAGATTTCGTGAAAGCACACCTAGAACCTAGAATAATAAAAGACTGTACATTGTCACTGTAACTGATTGCCTTTGCTGCAAAGCGAGTAAGAACGAATAGCGGCAACAATCACAACAAGGCAGTGTGTCAAAATACGTGTCCGGAAGCCAAGAAAGTGGGTGACTCAAACACTCTTCACCTGGTATCGGTTGCTTCAATAAATGCAGCTACATTCTTAGTTCGCCGTTTTAGGATAGCTGTTTCGAGGTTGAAGTAATCATTCTGAGGAGAAAGATTGCCTGTTGAATCTGCCATTGCCGTTGAAACACTGGCAAAAACTAGCACTTCCCCAGGGAGCCTTAGCTGATCTCAAGGGCAAATTATCCACCTAGGGATGATAGTGGATTGAATCTCAGTCTCGCAACGGAACACAACAAATACAGTCGGTCAATCGGTTTGCGTAAATGCTCGCTTTCAACAGCGGTGGAAGACATTTCCAGAGTTGAAGCGTTGGCTGGTTGAAAGTTGAAAGTTTTAACAAGAGGACGTTACGGCGTCTTCATAGCGCTAACAACTTTACTTTCTTCAACCTTCAACCCTGGTGGATACCGTCACAGTATGTGAGCGCTTGTGGCATACCTTGGGTAACAAAACGACGATCAGATAAAAAGGATTGTTGGATGGAATTTTCAATCGCTACATTACTTTCAAATTTCACAGATGACAAATTAGTGGCCCCTAAAGTTTTGGAGAAGAAACTTGGTTGCCAGGATGAGGAAAATCTCGAAAAACTCCAAATTGCCCTAGATGCCCTTGAAAAAGTGGGAATTTTGGTAAAAGAACGCGGTAGGTATCGGCGCGTCCACGAAGATGATGTGGTAGAAGCAAAACTACGCTGTTCAAGTAAGGGATTTTGCTTTGCTATTCAAGACGTGGAGGGATCTGAGGATATTTACATCCAAAAGAGTCATCTGAGTAGTGCCTGGAATGGCGATCGCGTCTTAGTGAAAATTACTAAAGAAGGTAGCCGTCGTCGCTCTCCAGAAGGGCAGGTACGCTTAATTCTAGAGCGAGTTAATCCGAGCGTTCTAGCACGAGTCAAGCAAAATAATGATAGCTACCAAGCTGTGCCCCTAGATGACCGACTCCTCTTTGAACTCGACCTTTTGCCAGATAACGATACCCTAAATCAAGCGGTCGATCATCTGGTTCATGTGGAAGTGGTACGCTACCCCTTGGGACAAAAGCCTCCCCTTGGTAAAGTTGCCCGCATTTTGGGGAGTGACGCTGAAGATGCTGCAGATACAGATATTGTCTGTTGCAAGCACGATCTGCGCTGCCACTTTTCTGAGGAAGTAATAAAAGCCGCCGAGGCTTTACATAAACCAATCAGCAAGACAGAGTTAAAGAAGCGCCTTGATTTGCGCCAACTTCTGACTGTCACCATTGAAAGTAGTTCAGAAAATAACAGCACAGTTGTAGAAAACGCCTTCACCCTGGAAAAAACCGAGACGGGACAGTGGAAGCTGGGAGTCCACATAGTTGATGTTGCTGTTTTTATCCCACCTGACTCACAGTTGGATAGAGAAGCGAGAAAGCGAGGCACATCAGTTTATCTGGGAGATATCATGCTGCCCATGCTACCTGATGCCGTAGCTAGTAGTTGTTCCCTAGTACCAGGTGAAGACCGCTTGACCATCTCCGTGTTGCTCACTCTCAATGAGAGGGGTGAAGTTGTAGAGTTTGAAATTCACCCCTCAGTTATTAGGGTAGACCAGCAACTGAGTTACGATCAGGCACAGTCTCTTCTGGGAGGTCATCAGGAAGCTGAACCGGAGTTGGCACCTGCTGTGGAGATGCTAAAAAACCTCTTCTTTAATTTAAGTCCAGCGGCTCGCGCTAATCGGCAGCAACGCGGTTCTTTTGAACTGAATATGTTGGACAATCAGCACTACCCTTATAAAGATGAAGGGCGTCTTGGTGTAATTATTGCTTCCTCAACTCTACCAATCCGCTCGCTATTAACGGAATTAGTGCTGTTAGCAAATCAAGCTGTGGCTTCTCATTTGCAGGCCCTGTCTTTGCCAGCACTTTACTGTGTACAGCCGGCGCCTGATGTTGAAGAACTGCAAGATTTGCTCAAATTGGGCAATAATCTTCAGCTAGATTTGCAACTGCAAGAGGAGGAGGAAATTACTCCCCAAGACTATCAGCGCTTTACTCAGCTATTTGCTAAATCCACAGCTTCTAAAGTCTTGACTTACTTGTTACAGTCAACTTTAAAGTCAGTAGGTTACAGCTCGAAAGTGGGTTTTCACTTTGGCCTAGGCTTAAGTACTGCTTATACTCACTCTTGTTCACCTTTGCGGCGCTATAGCGATTTGTTTGTGCAACGATTGCTGCGGACGCTATTTGAGAAAGGGCGCGATCGCCGCAGTACCCGTTCCAAAGATCAAGTAGATTTGGGTCACAGCAGCAGCCACGGTAATATCAATTGGAATGTTTTACCGCCGGATATACAACAAGAACTAGAAGCTCTTGCTATGTCTTTGGTTCCCCATCTCAATGATCGCGAGAAGCTGACTGCAGATGCTGAACTTGATTTGCAGGGCTTGAAGAAAGCTGAACAAATGAAAGAGCGCACTGGCGATGTCTTCAGTGGCTTAATTACTGGTGTCCAATCCTACGGTTTCTTTGTCGAAATTGAGGATTTGCTGGTGGAAGGACTGGTTCACGTCAGCTCCCTGAAAGATGACTGGTATGAGTATCGCTCCCGTCATGCTTGTCTGGTTGGACGCAAAAACCGCACTGCTTATCGCTTAGGCGATCGCGTGGAAGTTCAAGTCAAAAGTGTTGATTACTACCGTCAGCAAATTGACCTGGTAACTGTTAGTGGTGGTAGTGTTGCTCGTAACGAAGATTTAGAGGAATGAGTTCCTTGGTTGTTTGTTATTGGTTGTTTGTTATTGGCAAATAACCAATAACAAACAACCAATAACAAACAATAAAAGATAAATGACAAAGCCTCTAATTCTGGGAATTACTGGAGCCTCTGGCTTAATTTATGCTGTACGTGCCTTGAAGTTTCTGTTGGAGGCTGATTATGCTATTGAGCTTGTTGCCTCAAAATCTACTTATATGGTATGGCAGGCAGAGCAAGATATTCGGATGCCTACGGAACCTGACCAACAGGAACAATTCTGGCGCACACAAGCGGGGGTATCGACTGCTGGTGTGCTGGTTTGTCACCGCTGGGGGATGTGGGAGCTACTATTGCTAGTGGCTCGTTCCGTACCCTAGGAATGATCATTTTGCCCTGTAGTATGAGTACTGTGGCAAAAATTGCCGCTGGGTTGAGTTCCGATTTGTTGGAGCGATCGGCTGATGTTCAACTTAAAGAAGGCCGTCCACTGGTAATTGTGCCTCGCGAAACGCCTTTTAGCGTTATTCATCTCCGTAACCTCACCACGCTAGCTGAAGCTGGTGTCAGAATTGTTCCAGCTATCCCTGCTTGGTACCACAACCCTCAAACTATTGAGGATTTGGTAGATTTTGTGGTAGCGCGTGTTTTAGACCAGTTGGATATTGACTGCATTCCCTTAAATAGGTGGGAGGGACAAAAAAACAAACAAGCTAAATAGTTTTGAGTTTGACTGTAAGAGGTAACGTAGAATTAGCGCTCAACTCTCTTGAAATGCCTGTAATTCGGATTTTCTTGCTCTTGTTGGTAGTGGGTTCCCTGGCGTTGTTTGCCTTGAACAATTGGTCACCGGTTCTGGCGGTACAATTTTTGGGTATGAATTTTCCTACCCTACCGCTAGCAGCATGGATTGGCTGTGCGATCGCTACTGGAGCCATCACTAGCTTCTTGTTGCAATTTCTGAGTTCCATATCTAGCGGTTACTCAAGGAAACGTTTTGCAGAACCTGATGAAGAGGAGGAAGAGAGGCCCCAAACCCGTCAAGGTAGTTGGCAAAATCGGGAAAACCAGCCTCCCCCAATCAACAACAGCAGTCAAACTGCTTATACTCCACCACCACCACCCAGAGAAACGCCCAAAAACAAATCCGCTTCTGATTGGGAGGAAACTGTTGATGAGAATTGGGATTTGGGTCAAGAGTCAGCAGCTACAAGGAGCAATTCTGTAAGCGAGCGTGCCAGCTATGAAACGCAGCAGCAGCCGCAATCTCGATCCCAAAGCGGCTCTGTCTATTCCTGGAGTTACCGAGAAGCCAAGGATTCAGGTGTCGGCAAAACTGATGCTGTGTACGATGCCAACTATCGCGTAATTACGCCGCCCTCTCAACCAACTACTAAGCCAGAGGAAGAGGAAGATGACGAGGACTGGGGTTTTGAGGATGATGAGGACTTTAAGGATGAAGGCGATAGCAAGAAAAAGCGCTAAACAGCTATTCCCTGCAAATCAGCCAATTTTCCCCACAAAGGCTTAATTGTAAGAATTAAGCAATTCGCGAGATTGTTGCTTGACGTTACCCGACATTGCGGCTATCTGTAAGCTCATAAAAGCTTTCATGTCTTCTTGGTCATACTTCGTGGTGAGCATCTGACGTAGTTGCTCTTCGGCCTCTATGGTCAAATATCCGGTAGAAATAGCCTCTTGTACGAGGTGACGAATCAGGAGCATTTTCCGAAAGAACCCTAATTGACAGCAGTCTACAAACTTGGTAAGAGCCTTGGCGGTTATAATCAACCCCTTTCCATTGATCTGCCTTGTGGGCGGATACCTTATAAAAGGCAGCTAATCAGTCACTTCATCTGTCAATTTCTGTTTGAGCTATCACCCACATAGGGTGTAAAGTTTGTAAAACTTACATGAAGTTTAGATGAAGTATGTACGAAGTCTAGCACAACACAAATATTAAACCGGTAAAATCAAGCACCATTAGAAAGATTCTCAGCAATTTTACTGAAATTTTCTATGGCTAAGATTTAATCATCCGCAAAAAAACGGAAATTTAGGATTGCTGCTGGCCAAAGCTTCACCCAATCAAGCAGAATGTGGTATCAAATAGCTGATGGCTCGCCAAGGCGCTTTTTGAAGTGACTGAATTATTAAAAGGACTGAATATTTTTCTCGTCGGCATGATGGGTGCTGGCAAAACCACCGTAGGAAAAGAACTAGCAAGTAAACTAGGCTACCGTTTTTTTGACACAGACGTGTTAATAGAAACAGTTGCTAGTAAAACAATTAACGAAATTTTTGCCGATAGCGGGGAAGAAGCCTTTCGGCAACTAGAAAGTCAGGTACTAGCGGAAATCTCAGCCTATACGAGATTATCCGTAGCTACAGGCGGAGGCATTGTGATGCAGCGCCATAACTGGAGTTATCTCCATCACGGCTTAATTGTCTGGTTAGATGTGCCTATAGAAGTTTTGAGCGATCGCCTAGCATTAGATACGACTCGTCCCCTCTTACAACAAGCAAATCCCGCACTGGCGCTGCAAAACATCCTGGAAAAGCGACAAAATCTCTATGCTGAAGCCGACTTGCACATCAAGGTAAAGGCTGATGAGACAGCAGAAGAGATTGCATCCAGAGTGATTGCCGAAATTCCTACAGTCCTGAAAGAATTCAATAAGAAAAACTGATTACTATCTGAAAGCCAGAAAACATAAGGTATCTTGGTATTCCAAACCCATAGTTATTTTTCTTGAATGATTAACAGTTTGGCTACGCTCGAAAATGTAGGACTCGCAATCGGAGGAGTCGCTTCCCTACTGGCTGCTTCCGCGCTAGCGTTAGAAATACGCTATCGGCGTCGCCCTGGCAATGAATTGGAACTAACAGCAGGAGACTGGAACCAGGAGATTTCCGAACAAAAGCGCTATCGTTTGGTGGGTAAGTTAGAGTTCCGTAACCGCAATCCTTACCGAGAAGTGATGGTACCGACAGTTGAGACACAGGTACAACTGCTGTCAGGCGCTACTCTTGATGGTATTACTTGCAAAACACAGGTAATTCCCCGCCACAAAGATGCATCTCCAAGACAAGATGACTATTGGTTTGCTTACATCATCAAGCCCAGTGAACAGACTAGCATCGAAATCGTAATTGAGATTGAGGGAGAAAACCTCAAGGATTTACAGACAGCTTGGCTACAAGTTAATTACGCAACTTATGGCCCCCAAGGACTGGTTCCCAAAGTCCGCCATATCGTAATTCCCCTGAAGTTTCCCGATGCGAATGCACAGCTAAACTGGCGGAATACTCCGTCTGCGGATGTTTTGCCAATTCCAACTCATATTCTCACTCCCCTGGATAACACAGTAGCAGTGGTTGTGCGTTACATTCTCCCCCATGCTAAACCTGGTGATGTGGTGGCGATTAGTGAGACACCTGTAGCAATTATGCAAGAAAGATTGCGTCACCATACCGAACTCAAGCCAGGATGGGTTGCTAAGCGGCTGTGTCAATTTTTCTATCGCACCTCTAGTATGTCCACTGCTTGTGGTTTACAGTCGCTGTTGGATATCAGTGGGCCAGTACAGGTAATCTTTGCCTTAGTTGTGGGAGGAATTGCTAAGAAAATCCTTGGCATTCCCGGTGTTTTTTATCAGTTAGCAGGGGAACAAGCGCGGCTAATTGATGATATTACAGGTACTCTTCCTCCCTATGATCAATTCATTGTTTTAGGGCCAGAAAATTCTCAACAAGTGGTTGATCAAATTAAACGAGAGACGGGATTGTCTGCGGCGATTGTTGATGCGAATGACTTAAAAGCTGTAAAAGTTTTGGCAGCAACTGCTGATGTTCCTGCTGGTTTTTTAGAGCAAGCTTTAATTAGTAATCCTGCGGGAAATGCTGATGAACAAACGCCTGTAGTTTTGGTTCGTCCTCTAGCAGTATCTAATACTAAACAGGAATTAGCTGCTAACAAAACCCGCTAAGCTAAGTACTTAGCATACCGCTTTTACAAAAACATAGTAGGGACACGGCATTGCCATGTCCCTACTGGTGTCCTCTAACAGCATCAGAAAATTCCTCCCAAAGAAAGAACCTTCCTCTTTCCAGTGGTAGAGGAATAGCTTGCACTCTGCCTATAAAGTGAAAGTCACAGACTTGGCGAAGCGAAAAATAAACTGCGACTAGAAGTGGAAGCGAGGGAGAGATAAGCTTATGACCTATGTAAATCGACCCGGAGACAGTTATACAACTGACCCGCCCGTTGTCAATCAAGTAGTCGAGTACCACGACCGTGTGAGGTGGGGACCAATTATATCAGGTATTATGGTTGCCATAGCAACTCAACTGGTTTTGAGTGCTTTGGGTGCGGCGATCGGATCGACATTCCTAGCAGGTTCAGGTGCACCCAGATCGAATGCTCCTGGTGTAGGCACCAGCGTAGGAATTTGGTCAATTATAAGTTTATTGGTGGGCTTATTTATCGGTAGTTGGGTCGCGGCGCGTGCTTCCGGACCGATGAACCGCAACACAGCTATGCTTAATGGAGCAATTCTCTGGGCAACAACTCTAGCACTAAGTGCTTGGTTAGTAGCAAGTGGTGTAACTGGTGCTTTTGGGATTGCGGCCTCTAATGCTGGAGAAGTCATCAATCAGGTACAACAACAGGGTGGCGCCAATGTACCGAGGAACGCACCTAGGGTAAGTGCACAACAAACCCGTGAAATTGCTGACAGCGCCTCTAGGGGATTGTGGTCATTTGTCTTTGGTTCGTTGCTGGGTTTAGCAGCATCACTGGCTGGTGCCTCTACAGGAAGTCAAAGCCCTCGCGTACACAGGGTTAATTGAAAATAATCATAAATAAATGATACCTCATCTGGTTTTTTAGCCTCTTTTAGCACCTTTTTCAAGGTGCTTTTTTGAGAAGTAGGGGCGGGTTTAAGGGATTAATCTGGGAACAAACCAATAACTGATATTCAAAACCCGCCCAATTCTTTTTTTTTGAGAAGTAGGGGCGGGTTTAAGGGATTAATCTGGGAACAAACCAATAACTGATATTCAAAACCCGCCCAATTCTTTTTTTTTGAGAAGTAGGGGCGGGTTTAAGGGATTAATCTGGGAACAAACCAATAACTGATATTCAAAACCCGCCCAATTCTTTTTTTTTGAGAAGTAGGGGCGGGTTTAAGGGATTAATCTGGGAACAAACCAATAACTGACGTTCAAAACCCGCCCAATTCTTTTTTTTTGAGAAGTAGGGGCGGGTTTAAGGGATTAATCTGGGAACAAACCAATAACTGATATTCAAAACCCGCCCAATTCTTTTTTTTTGAGAAGTAGGGGCGGGTTTAAGGGATTAATCTGGGAACAAACCAATAACTGATATTCAAAACCCGCCCAATTTATCCTCTGCGTTAAAAAAACATATTATCCCAATACAAACAAATTCGATAAGCAGGTAGGTGAAAATCAACACAACATGGGAAGGGCGGGTTTTGAACATAATATACTGGTTCATAGCGACGCTTATCCCTAAACCCGCCCCTACAAAATTATCTGGTTTTTTTACATCTAGCTGCTTATAAAGCGATTAGCTTAGCTAATCGCCTTATCTTTACGCACTGAAGTATCTGGCTACGGGGTGATAGGAAATAATCGCCGTTGTAGACTGTTCCGGATACAATTGTTCGCTTTCATCCATGTGCAGATTTATGCGTTCGCTTCCCAACAATTCCAACTGTTTATATTGGTCTTGCATATTTGGACAAGCAGGATAACCAAAACTGTATCGAGAACCACGATATCGCTGCGCTAATACATCTCGAATATTATCCGGTTCCTCACTCGCAAATCCCAATTCGCGACGAATTCTGGCATGTATCCACTCAGCTAAAGCTTCCGCCATTTGCACAGCTAATCCGTGGAAATATAGATAATCTCTGTACTGATTTGCCTCAAAAAGTTTCTTGGCAAATTCTGTAGCCATTTCACCGACAGTCACAGCTTGCATCGGGAAAACATCCATTCGATTTTGGATATTATCCCCCCCTTGATCAGGGGGGTTAGGGGGGTTCTGATTTGTGCTTACCAAGTCTTTGGTAGCATAAAAATCAGCGATGCACAGACGACGACCCGATCTTTGCCGAGGGAAGTTAAAAGTAGCAACTGGTTCTAGATTTCCGGGAATCTGATCACTTGACTGCTTGATAATTTCCGGATTGTAGATATATAAAGAATTGCCCTCAGCTTGACAAGGAAAATATCCGTAAACTGCTTGAGGATGCAGCAAATTTTCCTGGACAATCCGCTGCTTCCACTCTTCTAAAATCGGGTAAACTTTCTCTTGGAGAAACCCATCATATTCCTCTCGTGATTGTTCCTTTGGCTTGCGGAATTGCCATTGGCCAGCAATCAAAGCCTGCAAATCCAGATACCCAAATATCTCCTCTAAAGGAATCTCCTCTGGTTGCAAAATCTTCGTTCCCCAGAAAGGAGGAATTGGCCGCTCAATATCCAACGCCACATCATCAGAACGACGAGTATCAATAACAGTTGGAACCTCAACCTTAGAAGCTGGATTTACACTTTCAATCTTTGACTTTTCTTCCATCTGAGTTAATCCGCGTGCCTCTGCGGTTTCCTTCAAAAAACCCTGCAAATCATCCCACTCGCTAACAGCTTTAGCAGCCATCAACTTATCCATGAAATGCAAATCAGAAAACGCATCTTTCCCATAAATTACCTTACCCTTGTAAGTATCTTGGCAATCCCCAAAAACAAACTTAGGCGTCAGCGCAGCACCACCCAAAATCACAGGAACTGAAATCCCCCGCTCATTAAAAGTCTGCAAATTATCCTTCATGAACGCAGTAGACTTCACCAACAAACCACTCATCGCAATACAATCAGCTTTGTGCTGTTGGTAAGCATCAATAATGTTATCCACTGGCTGCTTAATTCCCAGGTTAATAACCTTGTAACCGTTATTAGTCAGGATGATATCAACCAAGTTTTTACCAATGTCGTGAACATCGCCTTTCACAGTGGCAATAATAAATGTACCCTTGGCATTATTGCCATTTTCATCCTTCTCCATAAATGGCTCTAAATAAGCCACTGCTGCTTTCATAGTTTCCGCAGATTGCAACACGAAGGGAAGCTGCATTTGTCCAGAACCGAAAAGTTCCCCAACAACTTTCATCCCATCTAAAAGAAAAGTGTTGATGATTTCTAACGGTGGATATGTTTCTAAAGCCTTGGCTAGCTGTGTTTCTAAACCAATGCGTTCACCATCAATAATGTGACGCTTGAGGCGTTCTTCCACAGAGAGATTTTCATCCTGAGAGCGATCGCGCTTCGTGGTTTTCCCTTCAAACAGGGTGGTAAGCTGCTGCAAGGGGTCATAAACACAGACATCACCCTCAAATTGTCGCTCATCATAAATCAATTTACGACAGATTTCTTGATGTTCTGGCTCAATTTTTGCCAAGGGTAAAATCTTGCTGGCGCTAACAATTGCTGAATCCATTCCGACAGCCATTGCTTCATGCAAAAACATGGAATTTAGTACTATCCTGGAGGCTGGATTTAGTCCAAAGGAAATATTAGAAACACCAAGCAGAACGTGAGCTCCTGGTAATTCTTTTCGGATGCGACGAATCGCTTCAATTGTTGCTTTTCCATTCGCCCTGTCTTCTTCAATACCAGTAGAAATTGGCAGGGCCAAGGTATCAAAAAATATCTCTTGGGGAGAGATGCCATATTCTACAGCTTGACGGTAAGCGCGTTGAGCAATTGCAAATTTATTGTCTGCGGTACGCGCCATTCCCTCTTCATCGATGGTGCCAATTACGACACCAGCACCGTATTTTTTCGCTATTTCCAACACTTTCAAAAAGCGCGGTTCCCCATCTTCATAGTTAGTAGAATTGAGGATACACTTACCCCCCGCAACTTTTAGCCCAGCCTCCATTTTTTCCCATTCCGTGGAGTCGAGCATTAGGGGCAATGTTACAGTTGTTACTAAGCGCGACACCAATTCATGCATATCTCGCACACCGTCACGCCCTACATAGTCTACGTTGACATCAAGTATGTGAGCACCTTCTCGCACCTGTGACTTAGCCAAAGATACCAAGCCATCCCAATCTTCAGCATTCAGCAAATCGCGGCACTTTTTGGAACCGCTAGCATTTAGCCTTTCTCCTACTATTAGAAATGAGTTATCTTGCTCATAGGGTTGGGTGGTATAAATTGATGCTGCGGCTGGTTCAAAGTTGGGATGACGTTCCTTTGGTTTGAGAGTTTTACCAATTTCTGCTAATTGTTGAATATGCTCAGGGCGCGTACCGCAACAACCGCCTATTACTTGTACTCCCAAATCTTCAATGAAATGCATCAACGCCATGCGTAATTCCATCGGCGTTAATTTATAGTGAGCATGACCGCCAATATTTTCTGGTAAACCTGCGTTGGGGATACAAGAAACGACAAAGGGCGAATTTGCAGACAAGTATTTGATATGCTCTGCCATTCTGTCTGGCCCTGTGGCACAATTTAAGCCGAGAATATCAATGGGATATGGTTCCAATATTGTCAGTGCCGCACTAATTTCTGAACCAATAAGCATTGTACCCATGACTTCCATTGTCACGGAAACCATCAACGGTCGTCGTTCTCCTTTGCGCTGAAATACTTCTTCAATTCCGTTGAGTGCGGCTTTGATTTGCAGTACATCTTGGCAAGTTTCGACAATGAATAAATCAACCCCACCGTCATACAAACCTTCTGCTTGTTCAGCAAAAGTTGCTTGCATTGTATCAAAGTCAATATGTCCCAATGTTGGCAGTTTAGTAGTTGGGCCAATCGAACCTGCGACAAACCTGGGTTTTTCTGGTGTGGAGAATTCGGCTGCTACACGCTTGGCTAATTCAGCAGCAGTTTTATTCAAATAATAGGCTTGGTCTGCTAAATCGTATTCTGCCAGAACAATTGATGCACCGCCAAAGGTATCAGTTTCAATCACATCGGCCCCAACTTCTAGGAACTCGCGATGTACTTTTTCTACCGCTTCTGGTTTGGTGTGCACCAAGTACTCGTTACAGCCTTCGTATTGTGCCCCTCCGAAGTCTTCTGCGGTGAGGTTTTGCGTCTGGAGGGAAGTTCCCATTGCCCCATCGAAGACGATTACGGGGCGATTTGGGCTGTGGAGGTGGTTGAGAAAGGCGCTGTTCATAAAGAGATGTATTTAGAGGATTTGGGTTAGGCTGTGGATAATTAGCTTAATATATTGTGCTAAATTTCTGACAACGATGGCTGTAAGGAAAGCAGAATTTTGATTCTGGGGCAGTAATATGACTTATAAGGATAAAAAAAACATGACAATTAAAGATAATGCTTCTCAGGATGAGGGATTTATCCGCTTAACTACTGATGAAGTTCGGGATAACTTGATTGATGTAATTATACGAGTCATGGTTGAAAAAAAGCGAATTATCTTGCACCAAGCTGGGGAAGAGTTAGCAGCAATAATCCCAGTTAGGGAGTTTGAGTTGCTGGAACATTTTAAACAGGAGATGAACCCTGGTTTATACCAACAGGATGAGGATGAGTATTACGCAGATGAACGGGGAATTCACTGTTTATATCTGGAGGATATACAAGCAGATTTTGATAATATAATAAAACAAGTAAGGTTTGATGGCGAATTTTTTGCGTTTCTACCAACCAAGAACCTAGGAGGTAAAAAAGTAGATGTTTGCAGTCCTGTGGCTGTAGTTATGCCTATAGAAAACTTTTGGATACCAGAGTACTTATTTGCAGATAAAACATAAGGAAGGATAAAAAATGCAATTAGAAGATTATTTTAACAATGACCAACGAAGAACTGCTAAAACTTATTGAACAAGCAGCTAAGGATGGGGTAACGTCTCTTAACCTCTCAGGAAAGAAACTGACAGCGCTACCAGCAGAAATCGCTCAGCTTACCAATCTGACAGTGCTAGACTTATACAACAATCAACTAACAGAATTGCCTGCAAAAATCGGTCAACTCACCAATCTAACAAAGCTATACCTCAACAGCAATCAACTAAGAGAACTACCCGCAGAATTTGCTCAACTCACCAATCTAAAATGGCTAAACCTAAGCGACAATTACTTGAGGGCGTTACCAGCAGAAATCGCTCAGCTCACCAATCTAACAGTACTACATCTCAGCAAGAATCAATTGACCGCACTGCCAACAAAAATAATCGCTCAGCTCAACAATCTTGCAGTACTATCTCTGAGCAACAATCAACTAACAGAACTACCAACAGAATTTGGTCAACTTAACAATCTAACAGTACTATTCCTCAACAACAATCAACTAACGGCGCTACCGCTAGAAATAATTCCTCAATTGATTAATCTGAGAGTGCTATCTCTCAGCGACAACCAACTAACATTGCTACCAACAGAAATAGGTCAACTTACTAATTTAATACAGCTATTCCTCAGCAATAATCAATTGACGACGCTACCCCCAGAAATAGGTCAACTTACTAATTTAATACAGCTACATCTGAGCAACAATCAACTGACTTCACCACCACCTAACATTGTCCAACAAGGAACACAGGCAATTTTGGAATATTTTCGGGAGCAATTGTAAGATAACCAACAGCCGCTTATCGCTTTTCCCCCAAATAAATTTAGCGGTAAACGTCGCGTCGATTGCCAACATTAATGACCGTGATAATTAGTTGTTTATCATCAATTTCGTAAATCACCCTATAATCGCCGACACGGATGCGCCACCCTTCACGATTCGTCAATTTAAGGCATCCTGGAGGTCTAGGGTCTTCAGCTAAATCCTGAATTGCCTCCCGCACTAAATCATAGGCATCAAGAGGTAATTTTGCCAGCTCTTTCTGAGCGCGTCGCCGGATAAATATATCGTAACTCATCCCCGATCACGCTCAATTTCAGCTATGGCTTGTTCAAAGGGAATTGCCTCGTCATCCGTAGCCTTAGCGGTGTCATATGCACGTATGGCTTCTAACTCTGCCAATTCTTCCAAAAGTTTTTGGTAATCTGCGATGTCCAGAAAAACTCCTACACGATTTCCATTCTCATCCACTAAATAGCGTTCTTTGTATCTCTTCATATAATTACCTATAGATAGTGAATAAATTTCTATCTTGCTCTTCTTATGATACTTCCAAGTTCGCTGTAATTTCAGTAAAAAGATTTGCTGAGAGAGAAAATTACTTTCTATAACACTTATACCTAAACTTCAAAATGGCAGTTCATCCCAACTATTAGTTTCTCTAGAAACCTTGCTATCTTTTCCCTCAGTAAGTTCCACAACCGCAGCAATCAATTTCCAACAATGGTCATCCCCTTCCCAATCAGCAGGTCGCCAAGGCATACTCAAACTAACCGTTACTAAACAAGAATTTTTAGGACGATATCCTAACTCTAATCGCCTGGTAAATACAGGGTCAGTAATAGTAGCAGTCAAGCGTTGTCCATTCATTGTCACGATTGAACCTTCCCATTTTTCGCCACCCTCAGACCTCTTTCCCATACTCCTTACTGAAAATTCCACCGCTTTCACCAGTTGCAGTGTTCGTCGCTGTTCAACTGGTAAAGATTGCAGAAAATTCACCGTAACAGAACGCTGATCATTATGTAGAATGTATTCTTCCTTGCTGCAATATTTACTTAGATATCCAGGCGGAACTTGTCCTAATTTTTTCCAGGTTCCTAGCAGTACAGAGAGATTTTCGCATTCAAAACTAAAGTCTGGGCCAGTCTTAGCTAAGGGAATTTCTAAAATGTCTAATAAAGCTGGTTCTCTCCTATCAATAAGTCGCATTTCTTTAGGGATACGACCATCAGGTAAACTGGATACAGGACGAATCCATTGACCTTTGAGTGAGTTAATTCCGGCGATACACCTGTCGCCACGCTTCCAGGAATTGGCGAGGCAAATAATTTGTGTCATGCTGACTAAAGAACTAGAGGTGATGTATTTTTATAGTTCCCAATTTTTGATTCAGATATTCAGCAACTAAACGGCGATGACAGTTGTGAGGTTTTGGTTCACTACACAGCAGACATCCACCGTCTAATAGGTCGGTTGAGACTTTCTCTTCAATTTTACGATCAGTAATTAATTTTAGGAACTGCTTTTCGTAAGTTGGCCAATCACTGCCATTTTTTTTGTAGCCATCCAGGATATCTTTGGTAGGAGCTAAATCTAAAAGATGCACGTATTGAATATTGCCAATTTTCTGCAAAAAGTATTCTAAGTCAGAGCGCTTGGTAAATCCTGCTAATTGAGAAACGTTATTGAGTCGGGTATCAATAATTGTTTTCACACGAAACTTCAGCAAAATTTCAAAAAAATCCTTAGCGCTTTTTTTAGTAAATCCAATCGTGAATAAATTAACTGTTGTCTTCATTAAGATTACTTTTCTTTTCTACATAGGCAATTTTATCACCTTGCAATTTGTAAGCTTCCTGAAGACAATCTTCTCGCGACCGTTGCTCAATAACTTCTGTAACCTGTGGTTCATCAAACAGAGAAAGCTGCTTTGGCGTTACCTCTTTTCGCTCTGACTGACTCAATCCATGCAAGACAAGCATCCTCCCTTCTACATGTGCGTGAGACTCTAACTCACTATTTTTTAAAATGTGATGTATGTCTAAATCAAAATTTCGGAGATGTTGACAAACTAAAACTGTCCGATGACATTCAATTGGGTCTTGTTCCGCACACATTAAAGAAATTTTGTAGTTTTGGGCACCTTTAATTAACCTCTGAATTCCTTGTGCAAATAATTCAGTAGCAGCAATTTTTTCGTATAAAGCCTTACCATCAACATAACAACTTTGGTCAGCAGACCTAGCACCTAATTCACGTCCGAGAAACACATACTGAATGCCTGCATTTAACAAAGCTGATTTTAAGGCAGATTGACTAAAATGTGGTAGATAGCGGCTGTAGGGATGGGAACGCACATCAGCAACTGCTGTAATACCATGTTTATTGAGCAAGGCAATAAAAGTATCAATGCTGTGATTAGAGTGACCGATTGTGAATAATTCCATGTTAGAGATATCGCGAACTACTTGTAATTATATATAATTGCCGTTGATGTTATTGTTGATTAGTTATTGCTAATTTTACAAACAACCACCAACAAACAACCTAAATGAATCGTATCTTTTCACCCATCCAACAATTTCTAATCACTTGGCTGCTAATCTTAATAACTGGTTGGATAACCCTGAGTACCCTGAGTTATGTAGGCGAACTAATTAGCATTTTACTGACTGCATCTCTAATTGCCTTTTTACTCAACTATGCTGTCGCTAATGTTCAATTTTTCTTGCCTCGAACTTTAGCAGCAGTACTCGTGTATTTATTAGCAGCAGTAGCTGTTGTCTTCCTTGCCTTAACCCTCGCACCTCCAGTATTTAACCAAGGGAGACAATTAGTAGCAAATTTACCATCTTTGTTGGCAGAAGGTCAGGAACAATTGGCTAGTTTTCAATCTTGGAGTCTAGAACGTAATTTACCGTTTGATGTGCGGATTTTAGCTTCGCAATTGTTAGCGCGAGTGCAAGCACAAGCGGAAGCGATCGCCTCAACTGGTTTAGGCTTAGTAGTCGGTACATTCAACTGGTTTCTAGACTTTATTTTAATCCTGGTAATCTCCTTTTATATGCTCATCGATGGTGAGCGAGTTTGGCGAGGTTTGACCAAGATTTTTTCTCCCAGAATCCGGGATGGTTTAACTCAATCACTACAACGTAACTTACATCGATTTGTTGTCGGACAATTGTTGTTAGGTTTGTTTATGGCAATTTCTCTCAGTCTCACATTTTTAGCCCTAAAAGTTCCTTTTTTCCTATTGTTTGCTGTCTTTATCGGCTTGATGGAAGTTATTCCCTTTGTGGGAGCAACCTTGGGAATTGCAACTGTAGTCAGTGTAGTGGCTTTTATTGATTGGTGGTTAGCGCTAGAAGTGTTGGGAGTAGCAGTTGCATTGCAGCAAGTAAAAGATAATTTGATTGCTCCCCGAATTATGGGAAACTTAACTGGTTTATCGCCAGTAATTATCTTTGTATCTTTACTTTTGGGAGCAAAAGTAGGGGGAATATTAGGCGTAATTCTGGCAATTCCGCTAACAGGTGTCGGCAAAAGTCTTGTCGAAATTGTTTTCGATCCAACCTTACCACCTCAAACAGGTGCATTCTTTCATAATCCTCTTGAACAGGATAATCTGAAGCCAGCAATTTCCTTATCTTCTGATACCGATACAGACAGTAAAGCCTATCAGGTTACTGACAAAGATTAAAGCAGCTTCATAGATGTGATGTCTGCAAAGTGGAGATTTTGGAAGACCCAGCTTCCATGGGTGTAGTAATATTTGGACGCACAACAAAAAAACTGATGGGAGGAAATCTCAGTATTTTCTCGGTTGTTCAAATTATCCATTAATGAGACTTTATTTAGAGAGAACCTGTGAGTCATAGATTTTTAGTCAAGGTTTTTTCACAATTCCCTCAATATTAAGGAAGCAAATCAATCTGCTCGTATAAAATTTAGTGTCACGACTGTAGTTTCTTAATAAAGATTTACTTACGAAAGGGCGTTATGACAAACTCTCAAACTTCTCCCTATGAAATAGCCTTACATATTGCTCAGCAAGCGGTTGCAAAGTTAGTAGCATGGGCTAATGCCAAGTTACCTGATGAATGTCAGATAACCGAAGATTCGGATGTAATTAAGCGAGCAAAATGCATTTTACACTGGCCCAGTGATGCCGAGCCAAAGCCACTGAGTCTTTTATTTGATAGTGTAAAGCTGTCAGATAGCAAAGGTCAATCAGAAGTACATTACTGGAAAGCAGAGGCGATCGCAAACGAGCATCCTACCATTCCCTATCCCCAACCTGAAGAACCTACAGATGCAGAACTGAACAAACTGAAATCGGAAATTAAACAAGCGTTAAACCAACTAGAAAGTAACTGGAATAATCTATCACTTCTGACACTAATTATAGAAAAATTTGGCTCTTGTCTCAGCTTTGGAGATACTGATGTAGCGCTGATAGATATGGCTCGTTCTACAGCAGCAGTAGCAGCAGCTTTAGCGAATAATCCTGAAGCCAATCATCTTAGTTTAGTGGCTGGTGATTTATCGGGTATTCAAAAATTCATTTATACCATTTCTTCAGATGGCGCTCTCAAATCACTTCGCGCCCGAAGCTTCTATTTAGAATTGCTGACAGAAGAAATTGTACAGCAATTACTGACAAAACTTGGTTTACCTCGCACTAATGTGATTTACGCAGGAGGTGGAAATTTGTACATCTTAGCAAGTAATGATGAAAACCAGGTAAATCAGGCTGTTAATAGTGTTCGCGAGCGCTTTAATAAGTGGCTCAGGACAAGCTTTCAAGGCAAAGTATTTTTGGCTCTGGATTATTTACAATTGCCAACTGAATCAGTCGGGAAAAAAGATTTTGCTACATACTGGAATCAAGTACCTAAAAAACTAGCTAAGCAAAAGCTGCGTAAATTTGAAAACCAACTTCCTGACTTTCTCAAGTCAAGTCTAACTTACGAACCTTGCCGAGTCTGTCATCGAGATGATTTGCCCAGCCTTAAACGATTAAATCGGCGAGAGTTAGATTCTTCTCCTGCTTGTTGGATGTGCCGTACTATGTTTGAACTGGGCGATAAACTGTTTAAAGTAGGGGCAATTGTACGGTCAAAACGATCCACGATAAAAGGTGCTGTAGATAGATTGTATCTTCCTGGTTTCTACTATTATTTATTTGACAAGCCAGATAAAGCATTAGCTGTTAAAGGTACTGAAACAATATTTTTGATAAATAACTGGATGGTAGATAAATATGAAAATAATACTGTGCCTTTGTTAGTAGGTAACTATGGTAAGGTACTTGAAACAGAAGAAGAAGGAAAGCACTTCATCAGAGCTGGCGAAATGGCAGATGCAGCTAAAAAAAATGGTTGTATTCCTAGAGTTGGCTATCTGCGGATGGATGTAGATAAACTTGGACAAATTTTCGCTAAAGGTTTAGATGAAAAGCAAACTTTACCAAGATTGGCTGGACTTTCGCGCCAGATGAGTTATTTTTTTAAAGTTTATCTCAATAGTCTGGCAAATGACCGTGAGACAAATTTTTTAAAACCTAATCAATTAAAAAAAACTCAATGTTTGAGTAAAGATGAGCGCAAAAATCTACTCTTTATTTATGCTGGCGGTGATGATTTATTTGTCAGTGGTGCTTGGAATGAAGTTGTAGAATTTGCCTTTGATGTTTACCAGTCTTTTCGTGCCTATACTGGGAATAATCCAGATATTACCCTCTCCGGTGGACTTAGCCTTGCTGATGTCAAGTTTCCGCTCTATCAAGCTGCTACTGAGTCGGGTAAAGCAGAGGATGCTGCTAAAAGTAATGGTCGAGATAGTTTAGGTTTATTTGGAGAAATTTTTAAGTGGAGTGAATGGCTAGGTAGAACAAATATAAAAGTTTCAGAAATCGAAATATTTGATTCGGAAATTAAAGACTATCTGGAAGGAGGGTCTAAAATAGAATCACTAGAACTGTTTGGCATACTTCCCTTTATCCAAATCCTTGAAGAACCCGAAATTGGTTATTCGCGTAGTTTTGTGCGTAATCTATTAGATACTGCTAATCTTCAAAGCCAAAAAATTAAAGAAATAGAGGATGGTCGAAAGCAAGAAGAATATACAAATCAGAAAAAAGATATTCGCTATTATTTGCACTTACCTCAAATAGCCTATACTCTTGCAAGATTATCGAAAAATATCCGAGAAAACCAGAAATTTGAACCAGTGCGTAAATCTTTGAAGAGTCCTTATAACGCACCTTATTTTCGAGCGATCGCAACTTGGATAGAATTACTTAACCGTTCATCTAATTCATGACTAAATCTATGACTACAACCTCTACTACTAAAGCAAAACTGACTTTTGAGGAGTACCTAACCTATAACGATGGTACAGATAACCGCTATGAATTGGAAGATGGGGAATTAATCTTAATGAATCCACCTACAGGTCTTCATTCGCTCATTATTTACTTCATTAGTAATACATTTGTTACTGAAATTAATCGAGTAAATCTACCCTGGGTATGTTTACAAACCGTTGGAGTAAGAACGGCAATGAAGCGATCTAGAATTCCCGATTTATGCGTAACTACCCGCGACCAAATTCTAGAAAAGCTCGATGTATCAGCTATTTTAGAATCAAGCGCGTTACTAGCAGTAGAAATTGTTAGTCCAGAATCAAGAACTAGAGATTATCGCTTTAAACGGTCTGAATATGCTTCGATAGGAATTCCCGAATATTGGATAGTTGATCCAGTTGAGCAAAAGGTAACTGTGCTGTTGTTGGTGGAGGGGCTGTATGAAGAAACAGAGTACAGAGGTGATGCTCAGATTGTATCTCAGACTTTCCCAGAGCTTGTACTAACTGTTGAGCAAATGTTACAGGTTTAATCGGTTTATATTTCAGTTGAGCGCACATTGAATTAAGATTCTAACCCTAGATTAACCATGACACAATCTAACAAACCTAATATTTCTCGACCTACTCTTTCAAATCAACCTAAACAGTCTGGGGAGATACAAAATAAGTCAAAGCAATCTAATACTGATTCTGTCCAACAAAAAAACGACGATGTTGTCACTAGAATGGTTAAAAAAATTGATGGTTTTAATACAGGATTAAAAGAATACAAAATTCGTGAGCTAGTAGAAGATACAGAGGAACTGGGAAAAATTCTTGCCGATAAGGGGGATAGAGGATTAAAAACTACCCAAATACGTAAATTCTTGGATGCCGTAAATCGTTTCAAAGTGCAGCAGAGCGTAAAGAACGAATTTTCTGAAGAAAGTAGGGATGAGTTAAACATCTTAAGATATCAACTAGCTTATGCGGCGGCTAGACAGCGTAAGGGAAACGATCCTGGACCAGTAGAACCCTTAAAAAAGGTTTTGGAAGCAGCAATTAAACGAGTTACAACAGATTTAGAAGACTTTAAACGTTTCGTTCAACTTATTGAAGCAATAGTTGCTTATCACAAAGCCGCAGGAGGAAAAGATCAATGACTACATCAACGACTGACAAACCCCAAAAGCCCCTACTTGGTAAACTTCATGTTAAAAGCATTCTTTGGGTAGAAACAGGGCTTCATATTGGTGGTGGTGGGGAAACATTAAATATTGGGGGACTAGATAAATCTGTAATTCGCGATCCCCTAACTCGACATCCTTACCTACCAGGTTCATCTATTAAGGGAAAACTTCGCTCAATTTTGGAACGTTTGTGTAATAAACCGATAAATCGTAAAGGAAGTAGAGATACTTATCGATATGAAAGCGATGATTTGGTAGATGGAGTGACAGAAATTGACCAACAATTTATTAAGTTTACAGGATCAAGAACTTGTGAAGTTTCTCGTGTATTTGGCTCTACTGGAGTGAACTGCTGGATTGAAACTGAACTTGCAGAGCAAGAAGGGCTACTTGAAGATAACAGTCCAAAAAAACAGATTGATGGTAAGGAATATACCAAAGTTAAAGGAAGAAATTCACCAGCACGTTTAATTGTTCGTGATTGCCATTTAGAAGATGATTCTTCTGAGGAATTGAAAACAATCGATACTGGTTTATATATGACTGAATGGAAGTTTGAAAATGGACTTGATCGCATCACTGCGGCAGCTAACCCTAGACAAGTAGAACGGGTGCCAAGAGGAGCAAAATTTAACTTTGAATTAGTTTATACGGTTGAAGACGCGAGTCAAGCGGTTGAGGACTTAAAAAATATAGCGATCGCTATTGCCATTCTAGAAGATGATGCTTTAGGGGGACATGGTTCTCGTGGTTACGGCAAAGTCAGGTTTCAGAACTTTAATTTCTCGTATCGAGACATAGATAGCTACCGTCGTCTTGCCAGTGGTGATGCAAGTTCATCTAGCATCGTTTCCCCTTTCCAAGATACCTCAGAATTACTAGGAAGATTTAACGAAATTCAGGGGCTACTGCCAAGTAATAGGAGCAATTCATGAGTACATGGAAGCTTGTTCGGCTCAATTTTGGGCGTAGTTCTGCTCATTTTGGCGAAGTAGGAATTGGTATCGAAGAAACCAGCGAACGGGTGCGCTCGGATACACTATTTAGTGCCTGGATTAGTGCTTATGCCTCGCTTGTTTGACAAGGTAGCAGTTGAGGAGTTATTAAACAAGTTTCCTCATTCCCAGCAAGAGTCACCTAAACAACCTCCTTTTCGTCTCAGTTCAACCTTTATCTATCGACGTAACGGAGAACGATGCATTTACTATCTACCCAAACCTCTGGAATTTCCTAAAGGATATCCAAAAGATGATTTGAAATTTACTAAGACTTACAAAAAGCGCGATTACTTACCTTTAAAAATTTGGCAACGTTGGTATCAAGGGGATGGATTTGCAGAACGCGATATTGCCGATTTAATTGCTGAGACAGAGAAGAAAGCTAATGGTACTGAACAACTTCATCGATTAGAAACCTTCGACTATAAGCAAGCTTACAAAATTCACCAAACACCGAAAGTAGCTATTGACCGCACCACTAGATCAACAAATTTCTATCATACGGGATTTGTTCAGTTTGAATGGGAGCAAGCTAAACAGTCAGGTTTGTATTTTTTACTCAACTTTCCAGAACGAAATCAGGAACTAGAGGATAAACTTCACGCTGCTTTAGAACTTCTAGGTGAGGAAGGTTTGGGGGGAGAACGCTCTAGTGGTGCTGGACGCTTTGAAGTCGAATGGTTGGAACTTCCAAAAGATTGGGATGATGTAGTGAATTTTAAACAAACAACGCATTACAGCTTGATGAGTTTGTTTTGGGAATTGCCACTACCAAAGGAACTTTTACCTCAAGATAAAATTGCTAGTTATGCTATTCAAGAACGGGGTGGTTGGATTGCTTCTCCTTCTTCTGGTCGTCAATTGCGCCGCAAAATGGTGCGAATGTTTGCTGAGGGTTCTGTATTTCCAATCAATCCTTTGGGGACATTAGCTGATGTTACACCTGATAAGTTCAAACAGCACAAAATTTACCGTAGTGGGATTAGTTTGAGTCTGCGAATTAATATACAGGATAAATAACTATGGTTGAGCCTGAAACTTCTTTATGTAAACCAGATGTTTATGAGTCTAAACAAATTCAACTTACCAGTCCACTTTTGCACATTGGCTCGGCTGTATCTAAACTGAATCCATTTGAATATGTCCAAACTGCTAAGCGAGTTTATTTACCCAATCAAGGAACTCTAGCTAAGGCTTTACATCAACGGGGACGATTGCAAGAATACATTCGTAGGATTGAAGACCGCGAGGAGATTACATCATTATTAGAAGATACTTTTGGCGAGCGCTGGCCAACTGCTAAAACTAGCGAGGGAGAATTAATTTTTCCGGCAATTGCTAGTAGTCTAAAGTGGACAGAGCAAAGAATTACTGACTTGCGGCCCATGATTCGTAATGGGCTTGGACAACTCTATATTCCTGGTTCATCAATTAAGGGAGCAATTAGAACAGCGATCGCCTATCATCTCCTGAAACATCAACCAACAAGAGTTAGCGAGATTGAAAGCAAACTTCGTCAGACAATGGGAGAACTCAAGCGTAAATCCAAGTTTGCTGATGATAAGCTTTTCATGGAACAGTTGTTTACTCATTTTGATCTTGTTTATCAGGGTAAAGTTGCCAATTGCAAAATTGGTCCTAATACAGATTTTATGCGAGCGGTTCAAGTAACTGATGCTAAACCACTTTTAGAAAAAAAGGTAGAAAATAAACAAGGTAAACCTGTCTTTTTTAATTTGCCTGTAGTAACTGAAGTAATTATTTCTAGTCACTTTCAAGACGGGAAAGCTAAATATAAAGCTCCCATTTATGCGGAGATGGTACGGAATGTTAGGACTCAATTCACCCTCAGCCTAGACTCAACTATGCTTTCCTGGTTTCGCCATCACCAAGGAATGCAGATTCCCTTCAAAACTGTTGATGAAATTATAAAAATTTGCCAAGAATTTGCTCAAGACCAATGGGACTACGAGCATGATTACTGGCAAGATATTCAAAATAATCCCAATGCTAGAGATGTCAATAATCAGGTCATAAACTTAAATCTTAGTACGATTCGGGAATTTTATGAGGCAGAAAATTGTCCCTACAGTCTTAGAGTTGGTTGGGCAAGTGGGATGATTGGTACAACAGTTAACTTACTATTTGATGACGAATTAAGAGCAGAAATTCGTGATAATTGCAGTCCCAACAAAGCACCTGGTTTTGAGGCTCCCAAGTCTAGAAGGATTGTAGCTAACTCAAAGAGGGAGATGAAGTTTGTGCCGGGATGGGTTAAGTTTAAGGTGTTATAAAACTTATGTTAATTCGTTCTACATGGACATTAAGCGTATCTGAGACAACAGTTTTGCCCCGTTCCTATGGGCTAGAACTGGTGAAAGATTTGCATCGACGGATGGAATTAGAAATGGGTGGCGAGACAATTCCATCTGTCACTTACTCAGGAATCTTGGGTTATTACTCCACTTCCAGAGACTTTTTAACCTTCCATCCAGATGAATTTTATAGCTTATCTTTGTGTGGATTGCAGGAAGGAGCATCAAAAGCAATTTCATCCCTCAACCTCTCCTCATCTATGGAATTTCTGGGAGCAAAGTTTGATGTGATTAACCGCGAAGATGAGATTAGCAGTTACGAAAGTCTCTACACAACTTTAGTAGCAAATGAACCAGAACCTGTAAGGAGATTCCACTTGCAATTTACAACTCCCACAGCTTTTGCTCAACAGAGTATTCACTTACCTCTCCCCGTACCTGCTTTAATGTTTCGTAGTTGGCTAGAAAGGTGGAATCATTTTGCCCCTGTCTATCTAGGAAGTGATGAATTAATCGCTTACTTGAGTAATTACAACATGATTAAGCATCATCAAATTAAAACGCGATCTTTTCAGTTACATCGGGGATATGTGAATGGATTTATTGGCGAAGTAACGCTACAAGTTCTCAATCGTGCTGAGCCATTGTTAGCGAATGTAGCTAATTTGTTAGTTGATTATGCTCAGTTTGCGGGTACAGGTGTGAAAACTCGCTTGGGGATGGGGAGAACAGAAGTCAATTTAGAGAATTAAACTAGGAAAAATATGAAGGCAATTTCATTTCTTGGCTTGAATAAGTATGAGGATACAACCTACCTCAACCCTCTTGGTTCGGGAGAATATAAAACACCTTTTTTTCAAGAGGCATTAGTTGAATTTTACAAGCCTGAAACCCTATACGTTTTGCTTACTAAGACAGTAGAAACAGTTCCTCCAAGAGGAGCAACCGAAACCAATTGGGAGGCGTTGAAAAAGCGGTTGGAAGGTAAGGTCGATTTGCAACCTGTGTTCAACGTACCAGAAGCGCACAGCACTGCTGATATCTGGAAATTATTTGAAATGTTGACTAACTGTTTGCAGGAGGGCGATCGCGTTATATTCGATATTACACACTCCTTTCGCTCCTTGCCTGTGCTGGCGTTGATTGCTATCAGTTATCTGCGCGTGGTGCGAAGCGTGAAGATTGAGGGACTAATTTACGGTGCATTTGAAGCTAAGAATAAGGAAACTAACGAAACTCCTACTTTTGATTTATTACCAATGGTCAGCTTATTAGAGTGGACAACTGCTACTGACCAATTCATTAAAACAGGCAATGGACAAGCACTAGCTAGTTTGCTGCATAGTAGTGATTCTCAAACTGAAAATTTGGCAAAAAGTATAGATGGAATTGCTCAAGGTTTGCAACTTTTGCGCCCAGTGGATGTGATGCGAGAAGCTGCTTTATTACCTAACCATATTGCAGAAGCAACACCCATTATTTCTCAATCTGTGCCACCATTTGTTAGTTTACTTAAGCGTGTAGAAAAAGATTACGGTAAGTTTGGCTTGAAAAACTCAACAGACTATGAAAACTGTCCTCAAGCTTCCCTATTGCGACAACTAGAAATGGTGGAGTGGTATACACAAAAGGGACAAATAGTTCAAGCTTTATCTCTGGCACGAGAGTGGCTACCTTCCCTGTTGTGCTATCACTTTAAGCTAGATCCTTTAGATAAGGTAAAGCGAGAGGAGATGGAACTCTTATTGACTGGAGGCAAGATTAAGGATAAAGACGGCAAAATAATCAAGGAGTCACGCTATCTCAATGAGTGGTCGAATATTTCCAAGAAAAATAGAAAGCAGTTAAATAATCTCTGGGGTGGTGATTTCAATCTGGCTAACCTGCGCAATGATGTCTTGCATTCAGGCTTTCGTAAGAATCCTAAAAGTGCTGAAGATATTATGGAACAGACTAATAAAATTATCGAAGAACTCAAGGCTATTGCAAGAGCATGGGATTTAAAAAATGAGACTTTATGAGCTAGATTAAATTGACGAAACAATCTGAACAGACTCAAAAATAAATATCAGCCTTTAACTTTGGATGAGATAAGAATGAGAAACACACTTATTTGTACTGTCGGAACAAGCTTACTTAATAACCTGAAATTTGCTGAGGAGTCCATTAAGCAAGTATTTGAAGCAAAAAACTGGAATCAGCTCTCATTACTCCTTTTAGAACAACCAAATTCAGCCCGTATATGTGGCGCTGAGATTAACTCAATTACTAGCATCTGTGAAAAAGAATTACTCGCTGCACGGATACGTTTAATTTTTCTAGTTTCTGATACAGAAGATGGGAAGAAAACAGGTGAACTTCTCAAGCTATATTACAATCACTCTAGTAATCCTCTGCAATTTGAGAAAGTGGATGTACGAGTGCTGAAAGGGTTGCGCGATGATGATGTCAAAGCGTTTAAGCAACAAGGCTTGAAAAATCTTGTTCACGAGATTACTACAGAGGTGAAAAAGTTCTCTCCTGAAGTAATAGCCATTAATGCGACTGGTGGCTACAAAGCACAGATATCCTTTGCTGGCATGATTGGGCAAGCTTTGGGAATTCCAGTTTACTATTTATTTGAAAAATTTTCTGAGGTGATTGAGTTACCGCCTCAACCTGTTGCTCTTGATTTGGCTTTCTGGCTGAATAATTATGCGTTGTTTGAACATCTTGAGAGCAGTCAAACAATTGAAAAGTCACTGGTTGAACATAACCTTGAGAGTGAATATTTCCCTTCCTTGATTGATGAAGAAGTTATTGATGATGTTCCTTACCTGACGCTTTCGGCAATGGGAGTGTTATTTAATGAGCGTTCAAGATTACAATTTGCCAAGCAAGAAACTTCAATTCTTTCGTTGATTCCCAAAGATGAAACTGAACCTGAACGCAAGCAGATAAGTCTGAGAAATGACCACGGACAGGATATTCTAGAAACATTTGCTAAAAAAATCCGACGCTCTCCTTACGTGAAAAAAATTATCAACTCTCTGCCATTTAATTCGGCTCTTACTAACCCAATTCGGCGAACTTTTCCAGATGGTATAGTAGAGTTGGTGCTGACTTGGACAGATAAAGGATTAGGCTTGTGTATTCAAACAACGGGACGCAATATAGTTGAAACGAATACTATTGCTTTACACTTAAAAAAAGAGTTTTTTGAAGGCAATTGAAGATTGCTAAACTCATTCTCCCTGACTTTCAATTTGCTGTCTAACCCAATTGCGGAAAGACCGAAACATCCCCAGTCCCCATTACCCATTCCCTAACCTTGCTCAACTTAGGGTAGAGAGGCAAAACAGCAGCATTTTTGTACAATAAAATTAGTGAGTTCAGGTGCCAGTTTTCTGGTAATAAATACCTATCGAGACTATCTACGGTAATCTTCAGGGACTAAAATCCAGCCATCTCAAGCAACTGCAACGGCTGTACCACCAACGCCTACCAGGCGATCGCATTACAACGCCAGAATTTGCCCAGCGACTGGCTGCAATCAGCGCAGAGATGAAACAGCCGTTGTGTACCTACATCAATCGTCGGGGACAGGTGATCCGTGTGGGTGTCGGCACTCCAACTCAGACAAAGATTCCTCCTCAAGAATTACCCCGGTACGGTGCCGAACGCTTGAGTGGAATTCGCTGTATTGCTACTCAACTCAAGCCAGAAGTGCCTAAAGAAGCGGCCTTAACCGCAATGGCAATACAGAGACTTGATCTTTTGGCTGTATTAAATGTTACAGAATCTGGATTTGAACGGCGAGGTGGTGGTGCTACGGGTTACATCAAAGAAACCTACCTAGCACACTTGGTACCTTCAAGCAATTCTGAAGTGCAAAATTTTGATGGTAACCAGAGAAATTCAGGGTTGGAAACAAGCTGGACTGTTTCACCACCCTTAAGCTTGGATGTCTTAACCAAGCAGGATTTCCTGGACTTGGTAGATGGACTAGAAACTGAGTTTAGTCGAGAATTTGTTGCTGTCGAAGTAGATAGCGATCATGATCGGGTGCTGATTGTTGGATTGATGATTGATAACATCACCCCAGAGCGATTTGAAGATGGCTTGGCTGAAATTGCACGTTTGGTAGAAACCGCCGGCGGAGAAGTGTTGCAGACAATGCAGCAAAAGCGATCGCGTCCCCATCCCCAAACTGTGGTTGGTGCTGGTAAAGTCCAGGAAATTGCCCTGATTGTACAAACACTGGGAGCAAACTTAGTCGTATTTGACCGCGATCTCTCTCCAGCGCAAATCCGCAATCTGGAATCTGAGACAGGTGTAAGGGTTGTAGACCGCACAGAAGTAATTTTGGACATCTTTGCTCAACGGGCCCAATCTCGCGCGGGTAAATTGCAGGTAGAGCTTGCACAACTGGAATATATGCTACCGCGTCTCACCGGTCGCGGTCAGTCGATGTCGCGTTTGGGTGGTGGTATAGGTACTCGCGGCCCTGGTGAAACTAAACTGGAAACCGAACGACGAGCGATTGGGCGTCGCATTACCCGACTGCAACAGGAAGTAGACCAATTGCAAGCGCATCGCTCAAGAATGCGCCAGAAGCGTCAGCAGCATGAAATTCCGACAATTGCAGTAGTCGGTTATACCAATGCTGGAAAATCTACCCTCTTGAATACTCTTACCAATTCTGAAGTCTACACCGCTGACCAGCTTTTTGCCACCCTAGACCCTACCACACGACGCTTGCCAATTGCTGACGCTGTGACGGCTGAACAGACGGCAATTCTGCTTACTGATACAGTTGGGTTTATCCACGAACTTCCTCCGCCTTTGGTTGACTCGTTCCGCGCTACCCTAGAAGAAGTCACGGAAGCTGACGCTTTGCTGCATGTGGTGGATTTATCCCATCCAGCATGGCAAAGTCACATCCGCTCGGTGATGTCTATTTTGTCAGAAATGCCAGTCACGCCCGGACCAATTCTTGTAGCGTTTAATAAGATTGACCAGGTAGCTCTTGACAACTTGACCCTTGCTCAAGAAGAATTTCCTCATGCTGTATTTATTTCAGCAAGTGAACGTCTAGGGCTAGAAACTCTACGACAGAAACTCGCTCAGCTAGTCCATTACGCGCGAAATCCTGTTTAATCGTGCCTGAAGACAAATCGCTAATTGCAGCGAAGAAAGCAAAAATAAATATAAAGACCTATCATGGCAGTGCGATGCTTCATCCCGGCGACGCCGAGATTTTAAGTTTTCTTGAACAAATCCAGTTGGCGCGAAACGTACCAACTGGCTTAAGGTGCTATCGTCTACGAACAATGTGTCTAAATGTGGCACGATGGCTTAGATTGCGTGACGAACAAATGCGTCAGCTTATTTTCTTGAGCTATTGCCACGGTTTAGGTAAAGTTAGCATCCCTGACTCTATCTTGTTCAAGTCAGGTACTTTAACTCCTCAAGAGTGGGTAAGGATTCGAGAATATCCAGAAGTCTCAGAGCTCATTTGCAATCAGCTTCCAATTCTCCAGGAGTTTGCTTCTCTAGTGCGTTCTCATCAAGAACGGCTAGATGGAAGCGGCTATCCTGATGGGTTGCGTGGTGATAAAATCCCTTACATTGTTCAGGTTTTTCAGCTAGTGAATATAGCGGATGCGATTATCAGCAAACGACTACATCGCAGCCCGAAAGATCCGCCAAGCGATCGCCCATATTGGGTACAAGCTGTTGAAGAAATTACCAAAGAAATGAAGTCAGGTGCAAGAGATCCGGATCTGTGTGAGCAGTTTTTTCGATTTCTTGAGCTTTATTACCGAGGTGGTAATTAATTAGTTGTTGGTTATTGGTTGTTGGTCATTGGTTGTTGGTTGTTGGTTATTGGTTGTTGGTTATTGGTTATTGGTTATTGGTTATTGGTCAAAGGACAACTGACAACTGACAACTGACAACTGACAAACAACAAACCACAATACTCAAGAAACTTCAGTAACAGCGGTATTCAAAATCCGTTGTAAATCCAGTAGAAAGATTGTCGTTGTGACATTATTCTCGGATAAGACAGCAGCATGACTAATAATTTCAAGAGGCCCAGACTGACGCTCGGATTTCGGGATAGTTCGTAGCATCTCGTTATGTAACTCCAGCAAATTAGGCGGTTCCTCTAACCAAATTCCGCAAAATTCTCCCATCGATACTTGTGCAATCAATAAAAAAGGTTGCTTCAGTGGTAATTGAGGTAAACCATCTGAACTCAGAAGCTGATAGCGAAGCGTTAGCGACGTCAGGAGCGTCTGTAAATTCAAGACTCTAATTGTATGTTTGCCTATCTGTACTACACCCATTGTTCTCAGTAGGGGAATACCTGCTTGTACCGCTACAGGAGAATAATTTACGACCTTCAACACATTACCTAGCGGTAGTGCTAAAAGATAATCTGCAATCTTAAAAACGATGAACTTGCTTACTTGTGAATCGTCGTGCATTTGTTGTTAGTTGTTGGTTGTTGGTTGTTAGTTGTTAGTTGTTGGTTGTTGGTTGTTAGTTGTTAGTTGTTAGTTGTTGGTTGTTAGTTGTTAGTTGTTAGTTGTTAGTTGGTAGGGGCGTAGCATTTGCGCCCAAATATTTGGCTATTCCCTACAAGATTACAACGCAAATGCTACGCCCTTCTTGTTAGTTGTGCAATATCTCATTACCGATTACCCATTACCGATTACCCATTACGCATTACCTAACAACTAACGCTCAAATTTTTGGCAAGGGTATCTTTCACTGTGGACAATAAATTAGGTTCCAAATAAGGCTTAGTAATGTAATCTGTCGCCCCCAATTCCGAAGCAATTATTCGGTGCTTGTCACCACTTCTGGAAGTCAGAATTACTACAGGAATGTCTTTCAAACTAGGGTCTTGTTGACGGTATTTCAGAAACTCAAAACCATTCATTCTAGGCATTTCAATATCGCAAATTACCAAAGAAATATCTGTTTGTTGACGCAATTGTTCGATCGCTTCGTAACCATCCTTAGCCTGAACTACCTGATAACCAGCCTTCTGTAGAGTCAGCGCCAGAGTTTGACGCACAGTGATTGAATCATCTACTAAAAGAACAAGTTTGTTTGGTATTGCCCTGAAATCCGGTGTGGGTGCTGGGGGTAAGGCCGCACGCTCTTGGCCCGGCAATTGTTTAAGATTTTGAAGGTTAGAAGGTAAAAGGTTGGAAGGTGACTTTAAATCTGTAACTTGTAAGCTACTTTCCCTGAAGCTTCCACTGCGATTAGTTTGCCGATAAAACACGCACTGCATCAATGCTGCGCCATCAAGTACCAATGTTAAGCGACCATCAGGCAAAATACTACCCCCATAAACATAGCTTGGAGCTGCCATCATTGTTCCCAGAGGACGGATGACCAATTCCTGTTCACCGATTAACTGGTCTACTTCTAAGCCGAGAAGTGCATCTTGGTAACGGATGATAATCACCGGCTGAATCTGGTCTTGGGGGAGGCCTGGGGTTTTTAATGCTATCTCTGAGTAGTCCTTGCTGACAATTGAGAAATAATCCAGAACTTGCGCAAGTTTGTAAATAGGGATGAGTTTCTCATCAGTACCCTTACCCAAGCGCAGGACTTTGCCATTTTCCCAGCAGCGGAGGCGATCGGGTTGGGGAATCAAAATTTGCTCGATCGCATCGGAAAGCAATGCATAACTGCGCTCTCCAGCTTGACAAATCAGCAATTTTGAGATAGTGAGACTCTGGGGAATTTGCAGTATGAATTTTGTACCACATCCAGGCTGAGAATCAATCCCAACTAGCCCTTGGAGAGCCTGCAACTGGGCGCGAACCACATCAAGACCAATACCCCGTCCCGAAAGGTCATTCACCTCAGTAGCTGTAGAAAAACCAGCTTCAAACAGTAAATCCTTGAGCTGAACTTCCGAGAGAGTGCTAGCCAATGCCGGCGATACAAGCTGATTTTTAACCGCTTGTTGGCGAATTTTCTCAAAATCTAGCCCTTGACCGTCATCCTGAACTTCTATCACCAGATATCTACCTCGATGGTAAGCGCAGATAGAAATCTGACCTTTTTCTGGCTTACCCCGTTGTTGGCGGAGATTAGAGGATTCTATCCCGTGGTCAAAAGCATTTCTAATTAGGTGTAACAGAGGGCTATATAGCTTCTCAAAGACCACTTTATCCACTAAAACTTCAGTTCCTTGGAGTTCCAGGGTTACCTGCTTTTTATGCAAAACTGCTAACTGATGCAGGATACGAGGGAAGCGACTGAAAATTTCTCCCAAAGGTAACATCCGCGCTTCCATAAGGGTGTCGCGGGTACTGGTTAACAGTCGGCGTTGTTTTTCCTGGGTATGGTGATTCTGCGCTGTGAACAAGTCAATGGCGTCAGCAGCTTCTGCTAATTGTACGGCGTCTTCTAGAACTGACTGGATGAGTAACTGGGAGTCGCTATAGCGGTCTAGTTCCAAGGAATCAAATCGATTTTGGATTGGAGACTGGGGATTTTGTCCCCCCCTTGATAAGGGGGGATTAAGAGGGGTGGATTTGGGATTTTGGATTGGAGATTGAGGATTTTGTCCCCCCCTTGATAAGGGGGGATTAAGGGGGGTGGATTTGGGATTTTGGATTGGGGAATTAGGGATTCTCCCTGTCCCTGTGTCTCCCCGTTTTCTCTTCCAGCTTCCATTCCCCAGTGTTCCGTTCCCATCAATAAATGAGGAGTCGGCCCAATCTTTCAGTTGACTTAGCTGTAGGGTATGTTGCTGGAGACGGGCCAGGAATGTTTTAACTGCTGCTTGTAGTTGTTCGTTCTGAAGCGATTGCCTGTTCTGGTTGGTAAGCAGTTCCCCAATGAAGTAGTTTAGTTGCTCTAGGTGTTCAACGCCGATTCGCACTGTAGGATTAAGGGTGTTTTGGTCTTTCTCAGTTTTGGGGGGAGTTGGGGTAGATGGGGGAGTTGGGAGAGGGGGAAAAAACTCTGTTTGCTCTTCTTTTGGTTCTGTTTCTGCTGCTAGTTTTGGGTTCTGGGATGTTTCGGGGAAGTTAGCGGGTGGGTTTTTTTTCTGTGGGACAAATACTTCTGTTGTTAAGGCCACTTCCTCGTGTTCCTGTTCCTGATTTACCTCGCTACCCCAATCTTCTAGTCCTCCCCAGATGCTTTCTAGGAGTGGGTTGCTTAGTTCTTCCTCCTCTGAGAGGGATGGGGAAGATGGGGAAGACGGGGGAGAAGTTTCCTGGGAAGCAGTTTCTCTCCCCCTGAGTATAGCGGCCTGTTCCTCCTTAAAATCTGTTAGAGCCGATTGAGTAATGGTCAGCACTTTTTCTGGATAAGCGTTTAACTGGGCCAGCACATCGGAGGCGATCGCCCCAAACTTAGCTAAATTCAAAGATTCAGCCAGTCCTAGAAAAACTTCCGCCTGAGTCTGAATAGTGGCATAAACTGCATTAACATCGCCACTATTTAAAATAGCCGCAAGCTCATCTAACCTTTGACTCACCCCAAATTCAAAAATAGACCGCGTTAAATCAAAGCCCAATTCTTCCGAACTGGGAATATGAGCTTCCTTACTAAAACAATCTCCTAATTTTTCTTGCAATCTGGCAAAAATAGCAGCAGTTCGGTCAAGAACTTCCGCATCATTAACTTGTCCTCCTGTCAATTCCGCAGTTAAAGGTAAACGCAGACACTCGTAACCTTCAAAAATTAAAGCCCTAACTTCTTCATCTATTGATAAATCTGGTTGACAGAGTGCTGTAAAAATATCCTCCAAAGAGTGAGCCACAGACTTAATTGTTTCCAACCCAATACTAGCCGCCGCACCTTTCAAGGTGTGGGTGGTGCGCATCAAGTTGTTAACTCTATTAAGATTATTTGTTTCTTCCAAGCTAAACAAATCTTGTTCTAAAGCTTGTAATAATTCCGGTGCTTCCTGGAGAAAATATTGATAAGTTTGTTCGCGAATATCAGGATCGATTGTCATTGGTTGTTGGTTGTTGGTTGTTGGTTGTTGGTTGTTGGTTGTTAGTTGTTAGTTGTTAGTTGTTAGTTGTTGGTTGTTAGTTGTTATTTGTTGGTTGTTGGTTGTTGGGTGTTGGGTCACAAACCACAAATTATATTTTTTTGTTACGGAATTTAAATGCTAAAATTACTGGGATTAGCTGTGCAGTTACAAACAACAAACCACAAACAACAAACCACAAACAACCAACAACAAATCACAAACAACGTCGAGTAAAAGGTTTCAGGACTTAGAAGTTTATCGTTTGGCAGAACGACTAGCCGATGAAATCTGGAAAATTGCTAAAGAATGGGATAATCTGGCGCAGGGAACAATAGGCAGACAAATTATCCGTTCCGCAGATAGTATTGGTGCCAACATAGCAGAAGGCGTAGGAAGAGGTAGTTCTCAAGACAATCGAAGATTCGTAAGAATAGCGAGAGGTTCTTTATATGAAACTCAACATTGGCTAAGAAGAGCCTATTGTCGCCATCTCTTAAATGATCAGCAGTTAAATACACTCAAGCCAATCATTGACGAATTAGCACCCCGATTAAACGCTTACCTAAACTCTATCAAATAGTTAGTTGTTGGTTATTGGTTATTGGTTATTGGTTACAAACAACAAACAACAAACAACAAACAACAAACCACTAATCTACTAATCCACCTTGAATTGATCCGCACTTGCTTGCAAATTCTCCGCCATCGCCAAGAGCTCCTTAAAAGACGTAGAAATCTCGATAGAATCCTCAGAAGTCTTGTTAGAAATTGCCGCTACCTCTGTCATCGTTTGCGTTACTGATTGGAACTGTTCAGTTTGTACCTGTGTTCCTGTGGCGATCGCCTCCACAAGGGAACTAATCTGAGTCGTCGCTTCTACAATCGCATTCAAACTTTGACGTGCGTCGGTAACCAGATGAGTTCCTTGCGCAACTTGCTGAATGCCCTTCTCCATGACTGAAGAAACCTCAGCCGTACCCTCCTGGATTTCCTGTACTAACTGTGCAATCTCCGTCGTCGCATCAGCGGACTGACGCGCTAGGGAACGTACCTCATCCGCGACAACCACGAAACCTCGTCCATACTCACCGGCTCTCGTCGCCTCAATTGCCGCATTCAGTGCTAACAGTTGGGTTTGGGTGGTAAAGTTGCTAATCAGACTGACTACCCTGGAAACTTTCTGTGAAGATTCGCTAAGTCGCTTGATTTTTTTGCTGGTTTCTGCTACTGTTTCGCGAATATCGAGGATGCCATCTACAGTGCGGTTCATGGCTGCATCGCCTTCGCGAACAGTCTGGTTAGCTTTTTGAACTGCGGCCTCTACCTGTTGGGCACTGCTACCAACTGCTTCGGTAAACTCAACCATTGACTCAATTTGTTCAAAGGCTTGCTGAAGAGCCTGGAACTGTTGCTGTGCCTGAGTTGTGAGATGAGTAAGTGCTGCGTCGCTGTCTTTGGAGGTTTGGGCGACTTTTCGAGAAGACTCCTGCACTTGGGTGACAATAGCTCGCAAACTTTGCAGGGTGTTGTTGTAAGCATCGGCGATCGTGCCAACTTCATCGTCAGTGATGGGAGCGCGAACTGTCAAATCTCCTAACAACGCCGGACGTACTGCAGAAAGTAGCTTGATGACATTCCGCTGTAGGGATTCTTTGTCGGCTTTTTCCCGTTCAGCGGCGATCGCCAACTGCTGTGACTGCTGCTCGATTTGTTCGAGGTACTCAGCTTGTTGCAAAACAATCCCTAACTGGGTAGCCATCTGTACGAGAAGGTTAACCTCTCCTTCATCCCAGATGCGTGTTTCCACATTTTGGTAGGTCGCAAGCAAACCCCAAAGTTTGTCTCCCTCATTGAGAGGTGCAATCATGTAAGCTTTAGCACCCCACTGTTCTAACAATTCCTTGGAAAAGGTCAAATCATTGCTTGCGGTGATGTCGCTGACTGCGCTATATTCGTTTTTGCGATACTTACCGCCTTTGGTTTCCTGCAAAACTGGATCTGCAACTTTTGCTGCTTCTGTCCCCACCAACTTCACGTAACCGCTACTCACATCTTCTGCTACCAATTCCCCAGTCCAATCGGGAAGGAAGCGATAGATGACGACGCGATCGGCTTTCAGCAGTTGTCGGAGTTCTTGCGACGTAGCACGGAAAAGACTATCAGGATTTAGGGCTTTTTGTTGTAAGCGTTCTGTAATCCGCTGTCCGGTTTTGTAAATCAGGTTGATGAAGTTAGTTTCTCGCTCTGCTAGTCTGGTTAATTGCTGCGATTTCAGCTTTACTTGCTCTAAGTAATTGATCTGTTGCAGAGTTCCACCAATCTGCACACCAATTTGACACGCAGCGGTAATTTCGCCTTCTTCCCAGTGTCGTGCTTCGCTGTTTTGATAGACACCAAGTAAACCCCAGAGCGTTTCCCCAACAAAAATTGGCGCGATTATATAAGCTTTTGCTTCAAATTGCTCCAAGACTTCAATGTGACAAGTTGCGTGGGAAGCTTGGTAGATATCATTGACAGCCAAACTTTCGCGCTGACGGTAACGGCCACCTTGAGTATCTTGTAAATAAGTATCCGCCCAAGTTGTTTTAGTATCAGGTCCCACCAAAGAAACCCAACCTTTTGACACAGTTTCAAAGACAAACTCACCACTCCAATCAGGATTGAAGCGATAGACTGCGACGCGATCGCACTTCAACAGCAGTCGTACTTCTTGGGTAGCGGTGCGATACATACTGATAATGTCCTGTGCCTGGAGAATTTTCGCGATAATTCTGGTTACCGTTTTCTCTCGTTTAGCGGCTTTGGTCATCTGGCCAGATTGTTCTTCCAGTTGCTTCACATAGTCGCTTTGCTGGATCGCCACTCCAATTTGTGACGCAACCTGAGTGACACAACTGACTTCCCCTTCTTCCCAGTGACGCACCTCGCTGTTTTGGTAAACTCCCATCAAACCCCAAAGAGTTTCACCGACGAATATCGGCGCGATCGCATAAGCTTTTACCTCAAATTGCTCCAATATTTCAATGTGACAATTAGAGTGACCAGCTTTACTGATGTCATTCACAACAAAGCTTTCACCTCGCGCATACCGGCCTCCTCTGGTATCTTGCAGATGAGTATCGGGCCAGATTGTGTTGATATCTGGACCTACTAACGGTACCCAACCTTTTCCCGTTGCTTCAACGACAAACTCACCACTCCAATCGGGAAAGAAGCGAAAAAGCGCCACACGATCGCATTTCAGCAGATTGCGAATTTCCTGAGTGACGGTACGAAAAATTTCCATTGTGTCGCTGGAAGTACGTCCCGACATTTGGCGCAATCTGTCGATAATTTTTGCTTGCGCTTTCTCTCTTTGGACAGTTTTTGTAATTTGAACCGCTTGTTCTTGTGTTTGCTGTAGGTACTCTGCTTGTTGCAAAGCTACTCCTAATTGAGTACCAATTTGAGTTAGCAATTTCACTTCCCCTTCTTCCCAATGTCGAGGAGCACTATTTTGAAATGCTGAAAGTAAACCCCAGAGTTTCTCTCCTTGGAAAATGGAAACCACCATACAAGCTTTGACACCAAAATATTCAAGAGCTTCCACATGGCAAGGAGTCAGACCACCATTGAAGACATCATCCGTCACCAAGGGTTCATTATTACGAAATCTTCCTCCCTGATGTTCATTTAAATAGGGATCTTCCCAACCGCTACCAACAAGTTTGGGCCAACCTCCTGACTCAGATTCCGTCACAAAATCACCGAAATAATCATCCCGGAACTTGTAAATCGTGACTCGTTCAATGTTGAGAAGTACCCGCACTTCCTGAGTTGTGGTGGTGAAAATAGTGTCAATATCCAAGGAAGCACGCAGTTTGTTAATCACGCGACTAACCGCACGTTCGCGCTCTACAGTTTTTGCTTCTTCCAAGTTTTGTTTCCGCGCTGCTTCCAGATACTCCGACTGTTGCACAGCTACTCCCAGTTGCGTACCAACTTGAGTTAGCATTTTCACTTCCCCTTCTTCCCAATGTCGAGGAGCACTATTTTGAAATGCTGAGAGTAAACCCCAAAGTTTCTCTCCTTGGAAAATGGAAACTACCATACAAGCTTTTACACCAAAGTGCTCAAGAGCTTCCACATGGCAAGGAGTCAGACCACCATTGTAGACATCATCCGTCACCAAGGGTTCATTATTACGAAATCTTCCTCCCTGATGTTCATTTAAATAGGGATCTTCCCAACCGCTACCAACAAGTTTGGGCCAACCTCCTGACTCAGATTCTGTCACAAAGTCGCCAAAATAGTCGTCGCGGAACTTGTAAATTGTGACTCGCTCAATGTTGAGGAGTTTGCGCACTTCTTGGGTTGTAGTGGTGAAAATCGTCTTAATATCTAGTGACTGACGAATTTTGTCAATCACGCGATTTACTGCTCGTTCCCGCTCTGCAATTTTAGCTATTTGGAGAGATTGCTCTTGTAGCTGTTCTACTGACTGCGCATATTGCAAGGTCATCCCAAACTGGTTAGCAATCTGAAACAGATAGTCTACCTCATCTTCTTGCCAAGCACGCGGTCCTGTGTTTTGATAAACACCTAGCAACCCCCAAATTTTATCAAACTGAAAAATCGGCACAATTACATAAGCTCGCGCTTGATATTTCTCCAAAGTTTCCAAGTAGCAACTGGAAAATCCAGCAGCATAAACATCATTAATCTGCTTATATTTTTTGCCTTGGAGAAAGCTTCCTGCTTGGGTTCTTTGAATGTAAGTATCAGTATCTGGAGTTGGGGGAGCGGCTAAATCTTTCAGAGTACAGCGATCTGAAGTAGTTCGATCTTCCTTGAGAATAGTGTGTTTTTCCTGTTCCAGAACCACTGCAACCCAGCCAGCAGTAACGGATTCGGCGATAAATTCCCCGCTCCAATCTGGGTTTAAGCGATAAATTGCCACGCGATCGCATTTCAGCATCCGTCGAGTTTCTTCTGTGGCTGTCCGGAAGATACTATTAATATCCGTTGTTTGGCGAATCTTATTAATCAGCAGCTTAGTGGTTCGTTCTCGTTCAGCAGCTTTAACAAGTGTGGCCTCAAACTCTGTTGGCTGTAAGATCAGATTCAGCTCAGCGCATATTTGGTAAAGCAGCGTCACCTCAGCTTCTTGCCATAACCTTGCACTAGAACACTGCTGTACAACCAGCAAACCCCAGGTTTTACCGAATAGTATAATTGGCAGACTTATGCAAGCTTTTACCTGAAACTTTTCTAACAGTTGAATTTGGTAGAGACTCATGGCTTGTTTGTAGATATCATCCAAAGCCACTACCTGCTGTTCCTGATATTCCAGTTGGTTTAAACCACCAAAAGCTACACAAGCCAACCTTTCCCCAAGGGACGGAGTCCAGCCAGATATCATCGATTCTGCTTGAACAATTCCGTGTTCTTCTGCTTCAAAACGGTAGACAAAAACGCGGTCTGCTTCCAGAATTTCCCGGATTTGGGAAACGGTGATTTTTAATAAGTGATCGAAGTCAGAAGCTTTGCGCATTTGAGCAAGAATTGCGAACAATTTATCTCGCTCACTCTTAAATTCCCGCTGTGTAGCATTTACCAAACTCGCCCTTAATTGCTTTTGAACTGTCGCCACAAAATCTTCAAGTTGTATCAGCTTATCCTGAATAACAGGACTATGCATATTCGACTGCTCCAAGTCAAATTTGAGGGCTTTAACTGTGTCAGCAACTTTCTGAATTGGGTTAGTTTGTGGAGTCATACCGTTTCCTGAAGGGTAGCTAACAGTGCGTCCCAATCCTCCGGTTACAGGAGAATTTGCGGAACCTGCAAGCTTAGAACCAGCATCTAAATTTGACATAACAACAGAAGTAGGAATATTGCTGGAAGGGTTGTTTTTACTATTACTTTGGTCGATACCATTACTGTAGGTATCTTCGGGTTCGGGATTGTTTTCGTTGTCTTGAAATACTCTTTGGAAGATATTCATGGGTAATTGGTAATTGGTAATTGGTAATTGGTAATTGGTAATTGGAGATTGTACAACTGATCACTGACAGGAAGGGCGTAGCAAAAGCGATTGTTAAATTGTGGCTTATCCGCAAATATTTTGGAGCTCTCTTCTACGCCCCTACACAACAAACAACCAACAATAACTAACTCATAATTGCAATCCTAAGTTCTAACTCATGATTAGCTTTTATCAGCGCTTCTTCCAAACGTTTTCGTTCAGTAACATCGCGAATTAACCAGCGCAAACCTATAATTTGTTGCTTTTCGTTGTAAATAGCAGTGATATTAATTGCTCCGAGAAAAGGTACACTACCACGCGGTTGTAGAGACACTTCCCAGTCTTGTAATCGCATCAACTGAGGATTAATTGATTGAATTAACTGAGTATGAAACTTTTGTTGTTCTGCGGCAGGTACAAAAACAGTTAGCGGTTTTCCGATTAAAAAAGCAACCCGTACTGACAGCAATTCTGAGATAGCTCGATTAGCCTCCTGGATTGTTCCTTCAACATCAGTAACCAAATAACCATCAGGAGCAAAATCGAATAGCTCTTCATATCTTTTCCGCTCTTTTTCTACCGTATGACGAGCCGCAATCAATTCTTCTTGGCACTGCAACTCTTCCATTGTTACTCGCAATTCTTCTAGAGCATTGGAGAGTTCCCCCAGCGCTTGCTTCATTGGTTCTTGCTGTGTATCTGGCAATTCTTGTAATTGTTTCCACATCAATTCTGCACGTTGTTGAGCTTGTTCTAAGCAAGTGGAAGTGGGGAGGGAAGCAGGAAGAGATTCTTCAGTTTGTGTGTCTGTTTTTACTTGCATACTTTCTTGGTCGTTGCTAGAAGTTTCGTTTTCGTTCATGTAATTAACCCGCTAAAAATTCCGCCCTTGCTCCTTGCTAAGCGATGACAGAAAATCATTTTTTCAGTTGTACCTATGTCCTTTGTTATTTGTCTTTGGTTATTTGTTATTTGTCCTGTAGGGGCCTAGCATTTGCACTGCAATACTTGGCTGTAACCGACAATTTAACAATCGCTTTTGCTACGCCCTTATTACCAACAACAAATAACCAACAACCGTTTTCATGCCCGTAGGGCTGTAGGGCTGTACAACAAATAATAAAAATCAAAAATCGACTTGTTCAATCAACAAAATCACACCCTGTAGTTGTTGATTTCTTCTATTTAAGGGCTTGCAGCGTACATTGCAACGGATTTGTTTGCCTCGACGATTGATAGCATCTAGCACCATTGTTTGATGCTTTAACCCTTGTGATAAACAAACTTGGATCATTTCCCTAAGTTGTTCACAAGGTAAGCCAATATCTAAGCTAAAAAATCCCTGTCCTTTAATTTCTTCTGCTCTCAAACCCCATAAATCTTCTGCTTCTTGGTTCCAGCTTAAAATTCTGAATACCTGGTCTACTACGATAACACACGCACCTAAGCTGATGAAAAGAGATTCTAGAAATTCATTAGTTTCATTTAATTCATCAGTGCGCTGTCTGAGTATACGATTGATATTTTGTAACTCAGTATTTGTGGACAAAAGCTCTCGGTTTACCGTTTCAATCTCCTCATTCATGGACTGAAGTTCTTCCTTAGAAGTCTCCAGTTCTTCGTTGCTTAATTGTAACTCTTCATTGAGGCTTTCTGCTTCTTGATTGCTGAATTGCAGTTCTTCAATTGTGGTTTCTAATTTTCGTTGAAAATCTGACAATTGTTCTTGAACTTGATGATAAAGGGTCACGTCAGTGAAGATAATGCTTACACCTACATAATCATTATTGTTGCCTTTTAGAGGGACAACTTTTACATCAAGATAGCAAACGGATTCATCTGCGAGTCGATGAGTCACCCCAGTCACTTCTAGAGAGCAGTTATCAGTATAAACTTGCTCAATGTATGAACGTAACTCCACTGGACGATAAGAAAGTTTTAAGTCTTGAAAGGGGCGACCGATATCCCTGGGTGATAAATTAAAGAGAATGCTAGCTTGGGCATTGAGCAATACCAGTTTGCTGTTAAAATCAACCACAATTTGTGCTTGCGTGAAAGTATCAATTGCCACCTTCAAGTAGCGTAACTGCCACTGCAGCATTGCCTTAGACTCTATTTTTCTGTCTTTGGCAAAAGTTAGCAGTCGCTGGAACAAATTTATCTTTGGGATATTTTTGAAATTCAACACATGAAACAAATCCTTTAGATGCACTTTCAGACTCTTTAATAAATCTGAGTAGCTTTAAGTACTCAAGGATATTTCTCTTTCCCAAGGGTGGGGTGAGGGGTGAGAGGTAGCAAATAAAAACTAAAAATTCAACGTGTACAATTGCTAATATTTCTTACCTCTAGGTTTCGTCCTACTACTCCTAAAGTTAAACTTTCCACTCAGGACTCAGGACTTTCCACTCAGGACTTTTCGATTACACCTCTCCACGATTGAAGCAAACGCTAATACCTCCTCCTCGATGTATCTGCCACAAAGGACACTGACTAATAGCAGTAACATCCAAGACGATACCGCTCCCTCCCAGCAAAGCTCCCTTGACAAAAGGTAAAAGTTGTGCAGGAAACAAGCCAGTCACGGCTGGCTGAAGTTGGTGCAAGTCGTGTAACTCGATGTCATGGACTTGCGACACTACTAAACCAACAGCCTGCTCATTCACCTGAATTACCATTGCCACAGGGGTTGCTGTCGCCGCCACAGTCATAAACGTACCGCCAACAAGATGATTTAAGTCCACCAGCCACAGCATTTCTCCACGCCAATTGCAAATTCCCAAAACACAACTAGGCATTTCAGGAACTGGCAGAATTTCTGTCACATTCAGCCGGATAATTTCCGTAATTTGTTCTAGGGGTAGCAGTGCACTTTCTTCCCAACAAGGAAAGCGAAGCAACCGCTGACGGGTTTCTGGAGGTAGTGGCCCATCTAATGCCAGCAAATCAAGACTATTTACTATCGATTGGATAGGCATTTGTTATTTGTCAGTAGTTAGTAGTTAGTAGTTAGTAGTTAGTTGTCAGTTGTCCAACAACCAACAACCAACAACCAACTATTAAGCAACTGTAAATTGCTTAATAGTTTGCACAAAGTCGTGCTGGTTTATCGGCTTAGGGATGTAAGCATCAGCTCCCAGCATCGAACCCCAAAGTTGGTCTGCAGCAGTATTTTTGCTTGAACAAATCACTACTGGAATGCGTTTAGTGCTGGAATTTGTCTTGAGATTGTGGCAGAGTTCAAAACCACTTTGTCCCGGCAAAATTACATCAGCAATTACTAAATCCGGTTTCTGCAACTGGAGTTTTACCTGTGCCTCTTCACCACTCGTAACACTTACGACTGCTAGACCCTCCTGTTTAAGGTAACGAGTCATCACTTCGGCTTGGGTTAAGCTATCTTCAACCAAAAGTACTGTAATCATAAGGCAAGTTTGTTGGTTCTTAGTTAGTGTTTTTTTGTTTTTTTTTGCAGTTATTTATTAGTTGTTACTTTTTGTTTGTTATTGAGAACAAACTACCAGCAATAATCAACAAATAACCAACGACTAAGCCCGAATTGATTGCAGATTCTGGGATTGTTGGGCAGGTGGTGTCACTGCTATATACTTTTGCAGAATTGATAAGACCTTATCCGCAACAATTGGCTTCGCTAAAAATCCCGATGAGCCGACCATCTTCGCCCTCACTCGGTCTACAATTCCATCATTACTGGTTAGAATAATGATTGGTGTATCTTGGAAAACCGAAATGCGGCGAATTTGTCCACAGATTTCATACCCATTTGCTACAGGCATTACCAAATCTAAAAAGATTAGGTCTGGTTTGTTTTCTAGCAAAATTGGCAGTGCTTTTACTGGTTCCTGAATACTTATGCATCGATAGCCAGCCTCAGTAAGAATGCGATGCATTGTCATGCTATCGATGCGGCTGTCATCGATAGAAACAATTAAAGGAATCTTCGGGATGGAATTGGAGGTTGGACGTTGGAAGTTTGGAGGTTGTTGCAAACTGTCCACATCTCTAACTTTCCCCTCTGCTGAGTTGCTAACTCTTGCTTTTTCACTAACAGATGCATATGTCCGTGACTTCATCGTATTGCTGTAGTCATCAACCTCCTTTAGTGCCATCAATCCTTTCCCAATGAAGGGTATAATTGGTTGGGTTAAAAGCAACAAGTTACGGTTCAATTTGGCTGCTAAATCTCTAAAAGTCAGCGTGCCATCCGCTAGGACGCTAAGGTTGCGGTAAACAAGTGGTGAAGTCTGTTGTTGCAATTCCTCTGCTTTGCAGATTATGGGAGCCAAATTTGGAGAACAGTCTTCCAAACCCGCTCGTTGCCAAGCTTCCCAAAGCTTCGTAGCTTGCCGCCAGGTTGACTCTACTGGAATTTCAATCAATATTGAATCCAGGGCTTCTTCAGGAATCGAACTGTAGGTCAGTTGTAAAGAATTATTATAGCTGAATAGTTGTTTTTCCCAGCTTTGTTGGATATCGAACAGTATCTCAAGAATGTGACCTTCAACAACTGCCTCCATTTGCTCGTGCTGAATTTTTCCCTGTGTTACCATTTCTCTTAAAGAGTGGTAATCCGAGCACTGAAGCTGATTGCTACCCTGATTAGCAGTCTCGACAATTAGTTGCGGACAGTGTATGGACAGTTGCCGATACCAACGACGATACGGATGCAGCTTACTAGAACACCCAATAAAAGCACCCTGACGGAAATACAAACTCCCTTGCTGACTCTGGCAATCTTTAACGGTTAAATCCAACCTTCCTGTAAATTTTTCTTGGCTGCAAGTTTGAAGCTGCATTGACAAGTCGTTGATGGAATATATCTGGTGAGTTGCTGTTGGAGCCTCTATGAATTTAACAATTGATGGAGTGAGCATTGTTGAGAAGTCCTCAATTTACAGATAAATAGATTCCTACCTTAATGACAAGATCAAGATATCTCAAAAGACCACACTAATATTACAGAAGCGAGAAATATTGAGTATCCGAACTTTATCAATTGTTGGGGTTTATATCCCAACACGGACTAGCTTTTGAAATATTAGTAATTACCTAAGTACAGTCGGACTTCTTGTTGCGGAGACGGAATTACCTTGTCCATACAGGACTTAGGACTCACGACTTAGTAATGAGTTGAGTCAGTAATCAAGCAGTCGGCTTTTCCCATACACGGCAAGCCTTCGCTGTAAACAAAAAATCTGGGAAACAATCCTGATTTCTGCGATTGGTCTCGTATCTATTCTATTAGTGTGTACTTGATTAGGTGATTTTCTCGTCAAATATAACTGATAGAAATACCGTTGTACAGAGGTAGCTTGATTTTTTCTTTTTCATACTTTCTACATAAAATTTACCCTGATACCTAAACAGACACAATCTTTTGACAACTAAAAGCTATCTAGATGCTACGGGTGATGAAGAGGTGAATGTTCTCTTAAGCTATCTTCTCTTCAACATTTTTTTAGCTGCTATCTAAGTGAACTGAATTGCCATAAGCTTGAACAAGCATCTAAAAACGCTTGAGCTGATCTTCGTGTCCTGAATTTGTGGAGAAAGCTCTTAAACAAGTCACCCCACTCCAGCTTTTGCTTGATCCTTTAACCGTTATCTCTATGCTTCTTGACCCTGATGTAGTGAAGCTATCAATCTCTACTGAGATTCTATGTATTTAGTTTAATGTGGACAGACCTAGAAGTACTTCAGCCAAATAGCGCAATGTTCCTACGCCAATATGCGTAGGTAGCGCAGTTAGAACGCTACCGAAGAATTAATATTTATTAAGATTTACGCAACATTCCTTTAGAGAAAATGCCCTACACCCTCAAAGCTAGAATAGGCTTCCAGCCTGTCTTTCAGCATGGGTCTCCCTGGAAAGCAGCAGGCAAAATGCCTACTTTACAAGCTCTAAATTGCTGTCAATACTTGTCGCAGGCTTCGTTAGGAGTCGGTTTTTTTTCCCACTAGCCAATAGCATATCATTTCTCCTTTGCCTTTGACCTCAATCACACCTCGCTGTATAAATAAATACTTGTCTTTTAAACGTTCGTAAGTATCATCCGTGACTTGAATGCGTCCCGTGGCTCCCTGAGATTCCATACGAGAAGCAACATTTACTGTATCCCCCCACAAATCATAGGAAAACTTTTTCAGGCCAATCACTCCCGCGACAACTGGTCCTGTATGAATACCAATGCGGAGACTAAAGGATTTGCCATCATCCCAGTGGAAGCGAGTAATTTCCTGTTGCATATCCAGTGCCATTTGGGCGATCGCTTCTACATGATCCTCTCTCGGAGTAGGCAAACCGCCAACTACCATGTAAGCATCTCCAATCGTCTTAATTTTTTCCAAACCGTGCTTCTCAGACAGGCGATCGAACACTGAAAAAATCTTGTTGAGCAAAGCCACCAGTTTGATCGGAGAAATTTGAGCGGACATTTCTGTAAAGTTAACCAAGTCAGCAAACAAAACTGTCACTTCTGCAAAGCTATCAGCAATAATGCTTTCGGCACGTTTCAGCCGTTCAGCGATCGGACTTGGCAAAATGTTCAGCAACAGATCCTCAGTACATTCTTGTTGATAGCGGAGGGCTTCTTCCCATACTTTATGTTTCGTAATATCAACAATACTACCTTCGTAGTATAATCCTTTGCCCTGTGCATCGCGAACAACGTGAGCACTCTCTAAAATCCAGATAATTTTTCCGTCTTGACGATAGACCTGAGACTCAAAATTTGACGCCGTATCTTGTGCTTCAATCAGGGCTAAAAAATCTGCCCTGTGGTTTTTATCCACGTAAAGTTGCTGATCAATATTGGTTAATTTAGCTATCAGTTCTTCAGGAGAATTGTAGCCGTAAATTTTCGCCAGGGCCGGATTAGCACTCAGATAGTGCCCATCAGGTGTTGTCTGAAACAAACCCTTATCAGTGTTCTCAAAGATACTACGATATCTCTCTTCAGCTTCTCGCAAAGCAGCCTCTGCTTGCTTGCGATCCGTAATATCACGACAGACACAAATCAATCCCCCATCCTCAGTTAAAGTTAGGGAAACTTCCTCAAAAAAAGTACTCCCGTCACGCTTTTTGGCAATAGCTTCTCCTCGCCATTGGGACTTTTGTAAAAGAATGGGAAAGATGTCTTGTTCAAAGCGATTAATTTCCTCTGGGTAATAAAGTTCGCACCATGTTTTACCAATTAGTTCGCTGCTGGAGTTGTATCCAAATAGCTTGACATGAGAATCATTGAGATAGGTAAATTCACTCTTGGCATTAAGAATTGCCATACCATCCATCGCCGCTTCTACAGCAACTAATTGTCGCCGTTGTGCAGCTTCTGCTTGCTTTTGTTCTGTAATATCCCGTGCTACCCAGATAACTGAGTTTTCAGAAACAGGCGAAATTTTGACAGAAAACCAAACTTCTGAATCTCCAGGAATTTGGCTGCTGTACTCAACACTGACTGTTTGTTGAGTGAAGATTGCTTGTTGAATGTAGCCAAGAAAATTATCAGCTTGCTCTCGTGCAAAAACTTCGTGTAGTGTCTTACCAATCAGTTCGTGAGCAGGTTTGTAGGAAAGGGCTTGATGGGTTGGTGCAATTTTTAGATAGCGTCCCTGTATATCGATTGCAAAAATTAGTTCAGTCATAGCCGCAAACAGAGCATGCAGTTCCGCTTCAGAATTACGCAGAACATCTTCCACTCGTCGCCGCTGATTAATTTCACGCTGTAAATGTATCTTTGCTGCTTCTAATTCACGGGAATTTTGCTCCAAATGCCAAACTTTGTGAAGCCCTTGACTGACTTCCCCAAGTAGATCAATTACAATATTTGAAGTATTGAAATTAAACTCTTCAACACCTAACCAGGGCAGCGGTTTAATTAAATTGTCACTACCACCTACAATTTTAAATTGTCCTGTAGGCAAAATTTTCCCAATCCGGCAGGCTCTGGCAACATGATGATTTTGCTCAATTTTGACTAATCCTCTAGGAGCTTCAAAAGTCTGGTCAATAGCCGCAATACGTACTTGTTCAACCTCAAACGACTGTGCTAATTCAACTGCTTGCTTCCAGAGGTAAACTTGGGTATAGGCTGTCTCCATTGGGTCACTGATGACTCTATTTGCTCCATACCTAGCTTGAAAATTTTTGACAAATTTCCTATTACTGGGGGCTTCTAAACTCTGAAAATAGCTCCAACTTGCATAATGACCTACAGCAGCATCGCCTATCTTATTAAGTTCAGTTTCGGCAACGTTAACTGCAAGTATTGGAATATCCTTGGCTGTAATCCCTGCGTTTTTATACTGGTGATAAAAAGCAATGTTGCTGTCACCATTGATAGTATTGAAGACTACATGAGGTTTAACTTGTTGAATTTTGTCGATAATTTCAGTAAAGTCTTTTGAGCCTAATGGAAGGTAATTTTCGCCAACAACTACACCACCTTGCTGTTTAAGTTGTGCTTTGATGATTTTGTTGACAGTAGCCGAAAAAACATAGTCGGAACCAACAAGATAAAACCGCGTGCCTTTATTTTTTATCAGCCAAGTTACGGCTGGCTCCACTTGTTGATTTGGGCAGGAACCAGTATAAAAAATGTTTCTGGAATATTCTAGTCCTTCATAGTGCACGGGGTACCAGAGGAGAGCATTTAACTCTTCAAATACTGGTAAGACAGCTTTGCGACTTACAGAAGTCCAGCAACCGAAGACGTTGGTAACGCGATCGCCTTTGATGAGTTTTCTGGCCAAGGCTTCAAAAACAGCAGGATCGGAAGCGCCATCTTCAATGACAGGCTCGATGAGCTTACCAAGGACGCCTCCTGTTTGGTTAATTTCAGCGATCGCTAGCAGCGCAGCATCGATTAGAGGTGCTTCGCTGATTGCCATCGTCCCTTGGAGAGAATGCAAGATGCCCTACTCGCACAGGTGACATAGTTGATTAATGGCCGCTCAGATATCTGTGACAAAATTTCTGGGTTAATACCACCCAGGAAGGAAATCCTTGCACCCATTGCTCTAATATCTATATGCTTTAATCTGTCCGAGGAATCAGGACTATTGTTCCTGATTATCAGAATACCTCCGATGCGGGAAACTCCATCTATGAGAGAGTGGAGAGGAACGCACGGTAGCGGTTTTAACCGCCTCCAACTTCTCTAGCCATGATGTGGGTCACTAATGTAGCGCTGAATCGTCTCTGCGCTAACATTTCCTGCTGTTGAAAAGAAGTAACTGTTAGTCCATAGAGACGGGAGCTTCTGAAGTTCAGGGAACTCCTTTCTCAGATAATTAGCTGACCGTGCTTTGAAAGCTTTTGCCACCTGAAAAATAGCATCTGTGGGATGAATCTCAACAAAAAGATGAATATGGTCAGGAGCTACTTCAAGCGCTCTAATCTGCCAATCTTTTTCAGTGGCAAGCTCAGAGAAGATTTCGTAAATTCTATCTCGAATCTTGCCCACAAGCACCTTTTTGCGACGCTTCGGTATCCAAACCAAGTGAACCACACATAGTCCAACAGCATGGTTGTAATGTCTGTACTCGTATGAGTTCTTTCGCATTTTACTTTCCGGCTTGACTGTTGTTTTTATTGCAGATTACAATAAATCAAGCAACAAAAGCTAGTGAGGTCGGAATGGCTAAAACTAAGAGACCGATGGGTATTCAGCAAATGTTGTTGCATCCCGGTCAAGAAACAAAAGCCGTTCTTGAGTATTTGTGTTCACAGTCAGGAAAACTCTACAACGCTGGTGTGTACTTGGCGCGTCAGACGTTCTTTAAGACTGGTAAATTGCTGACAGGGAAGTTTGACTTAGTTTACGAATCAACTGTAGGAAAAAGCCAGATTGCTCAGTCGTTACCATCAACACCAGCACAACAAACATTGTTGAGTGTTGCTGAAGCCTTTAAATCTTATCAAGGACTACGAGAGCTTTGGCTTAAGGGACAGTTGCCGAATCAGCCAAAACCACCCAACTACTTGAAAGGTTCAAAACTTTTTAAAGTAGCATACCCCAATTCAGGAGGTCAAAAGCCAAGAATAGTTGATGGACAACTTCAGTTCTCTCTCGGTTTAACAGTTAAGCGATGGTTTGGTGTTGGTAGCTTTAAGTTGCCGATGCCAACAAACCTAGATACAAACAAAGTTAAAGAGTGGACAATACTTCCTAAAAATGGTGCTTTTTATCTTGAGGCGTCTTATGAAATTCCGCAAGAGCAAACTTTTTTGGGGCTTGATGACCAAGCACTGTCTATTGACCTTGGCACAGCCGATAATTTAGCAGCTTGCGTTGATACATTGGGCAATTCCTTTCTGATTGATGCTCGTGCGATGAAAGCCTTCAATCAGTATTGGAATAAACAGGTTGCAACCCGGAAAGAGAAAAAACCCAAAGATTACTGGGATGCATGGCTTGACCGTGTAACCCGTAAACGTAATCACCGAATCAGAGATGGCATCAACAAAGCGGCAAGGATAATTGTTAATCACTGCCTCAAGTATGGGATTGGGTCAATCGTCTTGGGATGGAACGAAGGCTTTAAGTGTAATGCCAACATGGGTAGACTAAACAATCAGAAATTTGTTCAGATGCCTCTTGGTAAACTGAAAGACCGATTACGGCAATTGTGTGAACTTTATGGTATTCGCCTAGAAGTAACTGAAGAGTCTTACACAAGCCAAGCTAGCTACTTAGATGGTGACTCCCTACCCAAGTACGGTGAAAAACCCGATGGGTGGAAAGCATCTGGTAGAAGAACAAAGCGCGGATTGTACAAAAGCAAAAATGGCTCACTTATCAATGCAGATTTGAATGGTGCTGCCAACATAATGAGCAAAGTAGCCAGAAAGCTAGGCATTGACCTAGACCGACTGAGTAGACGGTCTTTGACGACCGTAGCGAGAGTTAGATTGTGGGTGCTACCTCAGTTTACTCTGTCCGCAGAATCCCCGTGTATGCGAGACCGGGGAGTGTCAAGCTAGCTCACCTTGGTCAGTAGTCAGTAGTCAGTGGTCAGTGGTCAGTTGTGTAGGGGCCTAGAAGAGAGCTCCAAAATATTTAGGTATTACCGACAATCTAAAAACGCAAATGCTACGTCCTGACCGTCAGTGGACAAACAACAAACAACAAACAACAAACAACAACACGATACAAGAGCCTCGCGCTGCGGTAGTCTAGATCGAGTGACTCTATCTGCTTTCTAAAACGCGATCGCTCTATGTCCTCTACTGTTACCAGTCCCGCTCGCACAATTCGTATTGGTTCCCGAAAAAGCCAGTTGGCTCTAGTTCAAACCTACTGGGTGCAGGAACAGCTACAAAAACATTTCCCCAATCGCACCTTTGAAGTCCAGACGATGAGTACTCAGGGCGATAAGATTCTGGATGTTGCCTTATCTAAGATAGGAGATAAGGGACTGTTTACCAAGGAATTGGAAGTGGGAATGCTCAACAATGAGATTGATTTTGCTGTCCATTCCCTGAAGGATTTGCCTACCAATTTGCCAGAAGGATTGGTACTGGGATGTGTGACCGAACGTGAGAACCCTGCTGATGCTCTCGTGGTGCATGCCAAGCACAAAGACAAGCAAATCGATACTCTACCAGAAGGTGCTGTTGTTGGCACATCTTCGCTGCGAAGACTAGCACAACTGCGTCACCACTTCCCTCACCTAGCTTTTAAAGATATCCGGGGTAACCTGAATACTCGACTGGCAAAACTGGATGAAGGTGAATATGACGCGATTATTTTGGCTGTCGCAGGATTGCAGCGTCTAGGAATGGGCGATCGCATCCATCAAGTTTTACCTCCAGAAATCTCTCTCCATGCTGTCGGCCAAGGTGCCTTGGGTATTGAATGTCGTGCTGATGATACTGAAGTCTTAGAACTGCTAAAAGCCCTCGAACACACCGAAACTGCTCAACGTTGCTATGCAGAAAGAGCATTTTTACGTGAACTAGAAGGTGGATGTCAAGTGCCAATTGGTGTTAACACTACCTTAGATGGAGACAAACTCACTCTCAGTGGCATAGTCGCTAGTGTAGATGGGCAAAAAATCGTGAAAGATACCGTTGCTGATGATGCCAGTAATGCAGAACAGTTGGGAATTTCCCTAGCACATCGGATGCGCGATGCTGGAGCACAAGAAATTCTCGCAGAAATCTTTGCCGAAATTCAGCGGGATTAGGAAATGGGTCATGGGTAATGGGTCATGGGTAATGGGTCATGGGTAATGGGTCATGGGTAATGGGTAATCTCCCCATCTCCCCATCTCCCCATCTCCCCATCTCCCCATCTCCCCATCTCCCCATCTCCCCATCTCCCCATCTCCCCCATCCCCCTCAACTTCCAACCCCTTGCCGTGGTAGTGTCAATAACTGAAACCTCAGAGCCAGCAAAAAAAATTAATATGCGAATTCTCTTTGTTGCCGCAGAAGCCGCTCCCATTGCCAAAGTAGGAGGTATGGGGGATGTCGTTGGAGCATTACCGAAAATTCTGAGAAGAATGGGGCATGATGTAAGGATCATGTTGCCCTACTACGGTTTTTTGCCCGATAAAATGCAAATTCCCTCAGAACCAGTTTGGCGGGGATCTGCCATGTTTGAGAGTTTTGCTGTCTATGAGACGGTTTTACCAGGAACTGATGTACCTTTGTATCTAGTGGGACATCCTTCCTTCTTAGGCCGCAATATCTACTCTGGGGAGAACGAAGACTGGCGCTTCACTTTCTTTTCCAATGCTGCTGCTGAATTTTCTTGGAACTACTGGAAGCCGCAGATTATCCATTGCCATGACTGGCACACTGGTATGATTCCAGTGTGGATGCACCAAGACCCCGATATCAGCACTGTCTTCACCATTCATAACCTAGCTTATCAAGGGCCTTGGCGCTGGCGTTTAGATCAGATGACTTGGTGTCCCTGGTATATGCAAGGTCATAATACACTGGCGGCGGCCGTTCAATTTGCCGATCGGGTAAGCGTGGTTTCTCCTACCTACGCTCAGCAAATCAAAACAATTGAATACGGCGAAACTTTGGAAGGTTTGTTGTCTTTCATCAGTGAAAAGACTGTCGGTATCATCAATGGAATTGATACAGAAAGTTACAATCCAGAGACTGACAAATATATCCCTCAAAATTTTAATGCGGATACGATTGAGAAACGCCGCCCTAACAAAATCGCTCTGCAAGAAGAAATCGGCTTGCAAGTGAACGCTAAGACTTTTCTGATGGGTATGGTGACGCGCTTGGTAGACCAAAAAGGCGTTGACTTGTTAATTCAGGTTCTTGACCGCTTTATGGCATACACAGATAGTCAATTTGTGTTGCTGGGTACAGGCGATCGCTATTACGAAACCCAAATGTGGCAAATGGCATCTCGCTATCAAGGCCGAATGTCTGCCCAACTACTCTATAATGACGCCCTCTCGCGACGCATCTATGCAGGTACTGACGCCTTCTTGATGCCATCGCGCTTTGAACCTTGCGGTATCAGTCAAATGCTGGCTATGCGTTACGGATGTGTGCCAATTGTACGGCGTACTGGTGGCTTAGTGGATACCGTTTCTCACCACGACCCGGTTAACCAAACTGGCACCGGCTACTGCTTTGACCGCTATGAGCCATTAGATTTCTATACTTGCATGGCTCGTACCTCTGAAGCGTTCCGCTTTAAAGACCAATGGCAAACTTTACAGCAGCGAGGTATGAGGGAAAACTTTAGCTGGGATGAGCCAGCTAAACAATATATCCGGATGTATAAAGATATTTTAGGGATGCCTTTAGATGAAACTCCGGAAGAACAACAAGCGCAAGCCTTAGCGGGTATGGTTAGCTAAGTTAATAGTTGTTGGTTGTTGGTTGTTGGTTGTTTGCTAATAATCAACAACCAATAACCAATAACAAAAATTTAAATCACATCTTGCAAGACGCTACGAGTATTCTGCCATGCCCAGATGCCTGCTACAGCCACGATGATGCTCATACCTATAAGTACAGCCGGTAAACCGACCTTATCAGTCAGCGGTCCTGCTACAGCCAACGGAACGCTCAAAGCAATATTTACCACATGATTTTGAAAACCGAAGATTTTGCCTCGCATGGATTCTTCTGTAGAAGCATGAATCGCGGTTTGCATCGGTACCCCAATCAAGGATGCTCCCAAACCCAACAAAGCACTTAGCGCTAATCCCAAGCGGATATCTTTAACAAAGGTAAATACAGCTAAGACAAAGGCAATACTCAAGAAACCAATCAAAGGTAAAGGTTTGTGATGAAAGCGATCGCCCCAATGTCCCAATATTCCTGCACCAAAAACTAAGCCTACTCCTGCTGCGGCTAAGAGAAAACCAAATTGAGTAGATTTAAGACCAATCCTTTCTGCCAAATTAAACGTCAGTACAGTTAAGGCGGCAAAAACAGAATATAAAATTGTCAGTTGCAACATGGCATTTCTGACTAAGCGATTTTTCCACAGATAATTCAGACCTTCTTTAAAATCTTTCCAGGGATTAATTGCTAAGTTATTCTTGTTAATTTTAGGTTCTTTAATAACGATGAAAAAACCACTCACAGCCGCGAGAACGTACAAGCCAGCAACAAAAATATCTTGATAACTTTCTCCTCCCCAAGTTTTTACCAAACTTAACAACGGCTCTCCGATTGCGAAACCAACAATCAAAGAACCCATCATAGTTGTGGTAAATAGCGCATTTGCTGACATCAAATTTTCCCGTCGCACTAACAGAGGAATAGCCGCTTGTTCTGCTGGGGCAAAAAATTGCGTCACGCTAGAAATTAAAAACGTAATTACCAAAAGGATGACAAAATGCTTTGGCAAGATGGGGATTAAGAGCATCAATACCGCACGAATCACATCGGCGGCAATCATCATCTGCTTCTTGGGAAAACGGTCAACAACAATTCCCGCTGCAGAGCCAAATAACATCGCTGGTAAAGTAAAAGCGATCATCAAGGCTGAGCGCATGGAGTTTTCAAACATCCGTGGCGACTGGTAACTGTCAAGTAGGGAAATAAGTAAAATAAATAATACTTTGTCCGCTACTTGGGATAGTACCTGCCCAAACCATAAAACCATAAAAGGGCGGTTCTTCAGCAGGGCATAAAAACCACTCGTCCTTGCCGGAGGTTCAGCTGGAAACATAGTAATAGTTCTGTGACCTCTTTGATTTCTTTCCCTAGTTTCTGCCTTTAATGGGCAACTATGTCAGTTTAACAGCCAGTTTTTCGATTGGGCTAGTAGCTCCAGGGTGAGGCGGTTATCCTGCAAGGAATGTTATATACATTCGCCCCATCTCTCCCTATCTCCCTCATCTCTCCCTGAAGAAAGGGCGGGTAATGTTCGAGAGATTGGCGGTACATAGTGTCAGGTTATCTTCACGCACCCGCCCCTACATTACTCCCTCATCTCCCTCATCTCCCTCATCTCCCCCTGAACAGAGGGCGGGTTTTGGTGAGAGATTGGCGGTACATAGTGTCAGATTATCTTCACGCACCCGCCCCTACATTACTCCCTCATCTCCCCCATCTCCCCCATCTCCCCCATCTCCCCCATCTCCCCCATCTCCCCCATCTCCCTCACCTCCCCCGTCTCCCTCACCTCTGGGCCGTTGACCTTGGCTTCAAATTTGGTTCGGGGTCTTGCGCTATCCAACCTTGAGGAGAATTGTAACGAACTTCAAAATGCAGATGGGGTTTGTCAATGTCTGGGTTTCCAGTGACACCAACTTTACCTAAAGTATCTCCCTGCTTAACCTGCTGTCCTGTAGTCACATTCACCTCCTGGAGATGAGCATAGCGGGTTTGGCGCCCACCCTGATGATTTATCACCACCAAATTACCGTAACTACCGCGATCGCCTGCAAAGGCTACTGTTCCGCTATCAACTGACATCACTCTTGTTCCAGGATTTGCTGCTAAATCTAGGCCATTGTGGAATGTAGCTTTTCCAGTTTTGGGATACTGAAACCAACCATAGCTAAGTGACACTTTTGCTTGTAAGGGCAAAGGATAACCGGGGAATCCCAGGTAGTTATTTTGGCTTCCGCGTCCCGCTGCTACCCAATTTGCTCCCGGAACAAAGACTTGCTGAGGCTGAGTTTGACAGCCATTTACCTCATATAAAATCTCGGCACGGACGCCGTAGTTAGCAGCTACGTCTTGCCAGCGAGAATTTGCAGGAACTGCAACACGGATACCATTGAAAGGGGGTATTGAAACTTCTTTGCCGATTGGCATTACTTTTCCTTTCGATTCTGGATTGAGGCTGGTTAGCGTAGCCAGGGTAAGGTTATATTTAGCGGCTATGGTCTCTAGGGTTTCGCCTACAGCGACTTTGTGGGTCTTCAGTCGGGAGAGAACAGGCTGGGGACAAGCTTTTTCTGTATCTGTAGCAGCCATAACAGAGGACTCTTTTGGCTGTACTTCGGCCGCGTTCACCTGAGTTGCAAGCGCTGGGATAAATAACCACAGCATTGTCAAAATAGACATCTGGCAAAAGAAGTATTTCGACCCCTCCCCAACCCCTCCCCTAAGAGGAGAGGGGCTTTCATGCTCCCCCTTCCCTTGCAGGGAAGGGGGTTGGGGGGTTAGGTTTTCCGAATTAGCCAACAACTCCCTGAAGGGTGGGGCTCCACAAACCAAGCCTTTCTTCGTCAGGCTTTTAGCCTCATAGTCCTCATAGGTGGACTTCGTTTGACAAGCCACAACTTTAGCTGTCGGGACTTTTTTAACTAACAACCTTATCACCTTCAACCTTCTAACCTTTAAAGCACTCGTAGGATACTAGGAATACTATCTATAGCTTCTAGGGTACGAATTTCATCGAGAGCTTGTCGAAAGTTACCTTCACGGACATCGTGAGTGACAACGACAATTTCTGCTAGTTCTCCCTGGAAACCAGTCTGCACCACAGATTCTAAACTAACGTTGTGCTTGCCGAAGCAAGTTCCCAAGCTACCAATGACCCCCGGATGGTCTTTGGTGAGAAAACGCGCATAAAAGCGGGTTACTACTTCTGAAATTGGGGCGATGCTGCAGTAATGTTGATGGCTACAGCTTAGCAAGGGATGCAGTTGCTCGGCTTGGGGTTGATTTTTTTCAGGGCCAGTTTTCAGAACGGCGGCTATGTTTAAAATATCCGATACAACCGCGCTAGCTGTCGCTCCAGCACCTGCACCGGGGCCAAAGAACATAACTTGCCCTAAAGGTGACGCTTCCACTAGGATGGCGTTGTAGACGCCACTGATGCTGGCTAGGGGATGTGTCTGAGGGACGAGGGTGGGATGAACTCTGACTTGCAGTGTTTCGGAATCTGGATTATCAGATGCGGTTTCTTCTCGCTTGCCGACAGCTAGTAGTTTAATCACAAATCCTAGTTTTTCAGCATAAGCAATATCGGCTGCACTGACTTGGCGAATTCCTTCACAGTAAACGTCTGATAATTTAATCCTTCCCCCAAAGGCGATTGAAGCTAAAATTGCTATTTTGTCACCAGCATCTAAGCCATCGATATCGGCTGTGGGGTCGGCTTCTGCGTAACCTAGTTTTTGTGCGTCTGCAAGAATATCGGCAAATTCGCCTCTCTCGGTTTGCATCCGTGTCAGGATGTAGTTGGTTGTACCGTTGACGATGCCGGTAATGCTGTGAATGCGATTTGCACCCAAGGATTGCTTGAGTGGTTGAATCACTGGGATTCCTCCACCCACTGCGGCTTCTAGCATGACGTAGACTCCTGCTGCGTTAGCGGCCGTGAAGATTTCTTCGCCATATCTAGCAATTACCGCTTTGTTGGCTGTGACGATATGTTTACCGTTGGCAATGGCTTTGAGTATGAGCGATCGCGCTGGTTCTAAGCCGCCCATTACTTCTACCACGATGTCTACTGCTTCGTCAGTGACTATTGCTTCTAAGTCTGTGGTCAGAACTTCTGGAGGTAATTCTATGTCTCTGGATTTATTGAGCGATCGCACACCCACTTTGTAAATTTCTATGTCTTTAAGTAATGGGTGACGCCCATTTGTGTTTAGTAAAATCTGTGCGGTTCCCATACCAACTGTCCCCAATCCTAATAAACCGATTTTAAAAGCCACAGCCGTTCCTTTTAGTCATAACTCTACGCTTAGATAATCTTATACAGTCACAGAGTTGAAAGCCGCAGAGGTCAAAGCATTAGTAACAAAAGCAGAATATGGTACATCATGGCTGAGGTACCCGAAAAGAAAGTTTACGACCCTGTATAAAAGTGCAAATGATTGTTATGATCGCAGGCTAATGTTTTATGATTGGGGGTTATTGTCCCTGGCAATCAGACCAAAGCATTGATCAATCGCCCCAGCCACCATCTAAGGAGAATTAATCATTGACTCGTCGCTACCTATTTACATCCGAATCCGTCACCGAAGGTCATCCTGACAAAATCTGTGATCAGATTTCTGACACCATCATAGATGCCCTTCTGGCCCAAGACGACCATAGCCGCGTTGCTGCAGAAGTCGTTGTTAATACCGGCTTAGTGCTAATTACCGGTGAAATCACCTCCAAAGCCCACATTAATTACGTTAATTTGGTACGCAAGAAAATTGCTGAAATTGGCTACACCAGTGCTGAGAACGGCTTCTGTGCCAACAGTTGCGCTGTTTTAGTGGCTTTGGATGAACAATCTCCCGACATCGCACAAGGAGTCACCACCGCTCACGAAAGCCGGGAGGAAATGAGCGAAGATGAATTAGACGCGATTGGCGCTGGCGATCAAGGTCTGATGTTTGGCTTTGCCTGCAACGAGACTCCTGAATATATGCCTTTGCCTATCAGTCTGGCACATAGAATTTCTCGGCGTCTAGCTGCAGTCAGAAAAGCCGGAGAATTGCCTTATCTGCGTCCAGATGGTAAAACACAAGTTACGGTTGCCTACGAAGATGGACGCCCTGTTGGTATCGACACCATTCTGGTTTCCACCCAGCATACAGCCACAATCGGCAATATTACCGATGAAGCAGCAGTTCAGGCAAAAATTAAGGAAGACCTCTGGACGGCTGTTGTCGAACCAGTTTTCTCAGAAATCGAGATCAAACCAGACGAGAACACCCGTTTCTTGGTCAAC
>JAYFMV010000069.1:0-35767 GCA_042408245.1 Potamolinea sp. | reverse complement strand
ATATGTCAGGACATTTCAAACAACGATTAAAATTGACAAGGATTCTTTGTCGGATGTAAGGCGATCGCTACAGTCTGGAACTTTCTATATTGACTTTCCAGCAGCTAAGGAAACAATCCAAGTTACGGTAGAAGTTCAGAACAACGAAATTGCTCCTTTCAAGCTAAAATTTGATTTCCAGAAGCGTAAAAATCAGATTGAAATTAGTTTTGATAGCCAAGGAAAACTGGTAGTCAGCAGTTCAAATAGTAAGCCAACCACCGTGACGCAGAGGACTATACCTTCGCCACTAATTGGCAGTTCCGGCCCAACTGATGAAGGAATTGGCGCCATTTTGCTGGGAACTGATACAAACGAGGGAATACCTTTAGCAGCAACATACTCTACTGTAGGGCGCTTTTTGGAAATTAGCGTTAGCGGTAGTTTAAGTAAACGTTCTGGCCCTGTAGATACAACAAAACCACCTACAGAACAACCTAATTTTGTCTCTTTGGATGCGCCTTATGGACAAATTTTACCTGGTAGTTGGGTGGTGGTGGATAAACCAATCGGCAATAACCAAAAAGAAGTAATTGTCTCCAAGGTTTTGCAGGCTAGTGTTGTTACTAGAAAAGATTACGGACTAACAGGAAAGAGTACGCAAATTAAGTTAGATAAGGAATGGATTGACCCAGACAAAGATAGCTTTGCTGTGATTCGCGGTACAAGTATCTATGGACAAAGCGAAATATTAGAACTAGCAGAAGCACCAATCGATTCTGTTTCTGAAGCGGTTTGTGGTTCACGCATTGAACTAGAAAGTTTAGTCAATGGAATGAAATCTGGTCGCTGGCTGATTCTCAGTGGTGAACGTACAGATATCCCCGGTGTGAAGGGTATAAAAAACAGCGAGTTGGTGATGCTATCTCGTATTGAAGAAGGTTTTGACAGTAAGCTTTCTGGCGACAAAAACCACAGCACTTTAGTACTAGCAAATGAGCTTGCATATTGCTATGACCCGCATACTGTGACTATCTATGGCAATGTCGTCAAAGCTACTCACGGTGAGACGCATATCGAAGTATTGGGTAGCGGTGATGCAAGTAAGGAAATGCAACAATTTCCACTACGTCAGTCACCACTTACCTATCTGGCTGCGGCCACAACTGATGGTACTCAAAGTACTCTACAAGTGCGTATCAACGATATTCTTTGGCACGAAACAGACAGTTTAGCTGGATTAGGGAAAAATGACCGTAGCTTCATCACCAAAACTGATAATGAAAGCAAAACCACGGTGATATTTGGTAATGGCAAAAACGGTGCACGTCTATCTACAGGTGTTGAAAATATTAAAGCTGTTTATCGTACTGGTATTGGCAAACCAGGAAATCTCCCAGCAGAACAAATCAGCTTGCTAGCTAAGCGACCATTGGGTGTTAAAGGTGTCATTAATCCCTTAGCTGCGACGGGAGGTGCTGACCCGGAATCCCGCGATCAAGCGCGTCGCAGGGCTCCCCTAGCAGTGATGGCTTTAGACCGTTTGGTTTCAGTACAGGATTACGAAGATTTCGCTCGTACTTTTGCTGGGATTGATAAAGCTAGTGCTGTCACGCTTTCGGATGGTCGTAGACAATTGGTACACCTAACTATTGCTGGTGCTGATGATATTCCTATTGACCAAAGTTCAGATTTGTATCTGAATCTTATCCAAGCATTGCATCAAGCTGGTGACCCTTATCAACAAGTAAAAGTCGATCTGCGATCGCTGATGTTGTTGGTAATTAGTGCCAAGGTGTGCATCTTACCAGACTACCTTTGGGAAGCTGTCGAAACTCAAATCCGTACCGCGTTGCTAGATACTTTCAGTTTTGAACGTCGCGAACTTGGTCAAGATGTTTTGCTGAGTGAAGTTATCAGCGCAATTCAGCAAGTTTCAGGTGTGGATTATGTAGATGTGGATAGTTTCGGAGGGATTCCTGAGCAATTTCCTGGAACATTACAACCCCCAACTTCTCAAGAAATTGCAACTCTAGTTAAGGAAATGAAAGACCTAAAGCCAAGACTCAAAGTTAACCTTGCAGAGTCTAAGGACAACATTATTTATCCGGCTCAACTTGCTTTTCTGAACCCTGAAGTTAAAGATACACTGATTCTTACGGAGTTAATTTCATGAGTCGATCATTAGACCAACTTTACGAACTACTCCCGGCTGTATATCGCATACGTGATATAGAAAAAGATGAACAACTTCGAGCACTTTTACAAGTAATCTCCGAACAGGTAGATGTCGTCGAAGACGATATCAGCCAAAATTATGAAAACTGGTTTATCGAGACTTGTCAGGATTGGGTAGTACCTTACATTGCTGATTTAATTGGCTATCGCATTGTCAATGAAGCCGGTACAACAGGAGATATAACAACTCTTCAAGGACAACTACTGAATAAAAACTTAATTCCACGTCGCGAAGTTGCTAATACCATTCGTTATCGCAGACGCAAGGGTTCACTAGCATTGCTGGAACAATTAGCTAATGATATAACTGGTTGGCCAGTAAGAGCGGTAGAGTTCTACAAACTTCTCAGTATCACCCAGCACATGAACCACCTACGACTTACGCAAGGTCGAACAGTGGATTTATGTCAGGGTAAAGTTTTGGATTATTTGGATACTCCTTTTGATGAACTATCTCACACCGTAGATATACGGCAGCATCAATTCTCACCGCACTTTTGGAAAGTACAACATCCCCAATATTGGGCTTTTCATTTGGCGCCTGAAATCCTATTCAGTCACCAAAACTCCAGCTTACTGTTTGGAAGATTCGGGGCCTCACTGCTACACCTTTAGTATTTTGGGAAACGATAGTCCTCTTTATACTAAACCTGAAGCACAAAATAAAAGTCTTAGTCCTTATTCCTCCACCCTTGTAGGGGGGAACGAGGGGGGTACGGAACCGAATCAAATTGCAGGGCCGTTGAATCTACCAATACCTATTTTGAGAAAGTTTTTTGAAGAAGAAAAGGTAGAAGGAAACGTTGTAAAAAGACGTGCATCTCAGGCATACTACGGTAAAGATAAAAGTATAGCGATTTGGGCTGGTTCTTGGGCGAATAACAACCCAGAAGATCCAATTCCTAGAGAATCAATTATTCCCGCAGATTTGAGTGACTGGCGATATCATCCACCACGTAATCATATAGCAGTTGACCCCGAATTGGGACGCATTTCCTTTCCTCCTAGTCAATTACCAAAACAAGGTGTTTGGGTTACCTACCATTACGGTTTCAGCGCTGACATGGGAGGTGGTGAGTACAAGCGATCGCTTGTACAACCTAATGAAAGACTACTGTTTATTGAAGATGATCTAAAAAAACCAAACCGTCTACTTCTCAAACTTCGGGATGCACAAGATCCTGTTTCCCATTATCTTAAGTCTCAATTTTCCCCTGAAGAACGGCGATTGTTGGATGAATATGAGAACGACAATACTGTATCTGATAGCGTAGATGAATTGAGCGATCGCATAACAGAACTGCAAAAAATTGTAGTTGCTGTATTCAACAAAGTGCTTACAGGTAATGAAAGTCCTCGTCCTTACTCCTCCCCCCTTGTAGGGGGGAACGAGGGGGGTGATAATTTTTATGACCAAGAACGCTTTGCTGGTGTAACCCTAACGGAACATACTCAAAAGCTACTTGCACAAAATCCTCAAGACAAAAACCTCATCCGTCTCAATCGCTGGCTTTTGGAAGATGCTTATCCCCAAGAATTATCTAAAAGCTACGTTTTATACCGAGTGGGAGAAGGACAACGCATCAACGAAGCACTCAGGAAATGGAGAAGAGAACGACCTCGCAATGCAATCATTGAAATTACCGATAGCGGTGTTTATGTTGAGCAAATCAACATTAAACTGCGGAAAAATCAGAGTCTACAAATCCGTGCCGCTAACCGTACACGTCCAGTCATTCGTCTATTAGACTGGCATACAGACCTCCCAGATAGCTTTAGTATAAGAGGTGCTAGCGGTAGTAGTTTCACTCTCGATGGTCTATTGATCGCCGGTCGAGGAGTCGAAGTTACAGGAAATCTGGCAGAAATAAACATTCGTCACTGTACTCTTGTACCTGGATGGGGATTGCATTGTGATTGCGAACCCAGACGACCAGCAGAACCTAGTTTAGAACTCAACAACAGCAGCGCAAATATCAGCATTGAACACAGCATTCTCGGTTCAATTCAAGTTAACCAAGATGCAGTCAAAACAGATCCCATCCAGATACAAATCAGCGACAGTATTTTAGACGCAACCAGTTCCAATCGCGAAGCTTTGGGTGCACCTGGATGTCCTGTCGCTCATACCATTTTAACAATTTTGCGCACTACTGTATTTGGTCAAATTAATGTTCACGCCATTAATTTAGCAGAAAACAGTATCTTCAACGGACTGTTAAAAGTCGCTCGTCGTCAGCAAGGTTGTATGCGCTTTTGTTCCTACGTTAAACCAGGTTCTCGTACACCACGTCGCTATAATTGTCAGCCAGACTTAGTAGAAGAGGCTGTTGCTGAACGAGTTAAACAAGGCGAAATTTCACCGGAAGAAATGGTCAGTATGCAGGAGCGAGAACGCTTCCGAGTCAGACCTCAATTTAATAGTATCCGCTATGGAACACCTACTTATTGTCAATTAGCAGAAACCTGCGCAATTGAAATCAAACGCGGTGCTGATGATGAATCAGAAATGGGAGTTTTCCACGATTTATATCAACCGCAACGAGATGCAAACCTCCGTGTTCGTCTCAATGAGTACACACCAGCAGGAAGCGAAATTGGCATTATTTACAGCAGTTAAGAAGGTAATGGGTAATGGGTCATGGGTCATGGGTAGTTAACAGTAAGGGCGTAGCAAAAGCGATTGTTAAATTGTCGGTTATAGCCAAAAATGTAGGCGCAAATGCTACGCCCCTACATAAAGTAATTTCGGACAACTGACAACAAACAACTGACAACAAATAACCGTTTTCATGCCCGGTTTTCATGCCCGTAGGGCTGTACAACAACCAACAACAAAAACAATATGAAAGGCGATTTTTCAAACATTACTTTCAATGCGCAAAAACATTTCCGTCGCGTGCTGATGCAGCAAGGGCGCGTTCAACTTGACGCTGATTGGAACGAACAGACTTCTATTCTGTTGCACTACTTGCAAAACCTCACAAAAGATATCATCGGCCCTCATGGAGGGCCAGCTAATAACTTAGGTTTTGCGCTCACAACAATTCACGACCATAATAATAAAAACTTCACAGATTTGAAAATTGGCAGGGGACATTATTATGTAGCTGGTATCTTGTGCGAAAACGAAAAAACATCTGTCACCTACAAAAATCAACCAAATTATCAGCGTCCCAAAGATGACAAGCTGCCAAAACTTCCTTTTTTGGTCTATCTAGATGTTTGGGAACGCGACATCACCACAATTGAAGACCCAGAAATCCGAGAAGTTGCTTTAGCAGGTGCGGATACAACAACTCGGTCTAAGATAGTTTGGCAGGTAAAAATTAAAGACTTCAGTCGTGAAGAATCTGACATTACTGTAGAGGAAACTAGAGACTATAAGCAGTTTATTGAAAGATTGGGGAAAGATATTAAACCGACGACAGGTTTACTCAGTGCTAGGGTGAAAAAATCATCTTCCGCTAACAGCAATGACCCCTGCACAATTTCCCCGAATGCACGTTATCGCGGTGTCGAAAACCAACTTTACCGCGTAGAGATTCACCAGGGAAGTAACAGTTCCAAACACCCTACTTTTAAATGGTCACGAGATAACGGTTCCGTCGTTTTTCCGATTCAACACCTTTCTGGAAATATAGTCACATTAGAGCATTTGGGACGTGAAAGCCGTTTCAGTTTAGCAGTAGGTGATTGGGTAGAAATTGTGGATGAAGACTATGTTCTTCAAGGACGTACTGAACCCCTCCTACAAGTTGACAAAATTGACCCCATCGAGAGAAAGATTACTTTAAAAGGATCTCTTCCTGCTAACATTGGTCAAAACCCAGAGAAATATCCCTTACTGCGTCGCTGGGACTCCCCAGGGGAGATTCAGGTTACAGTTCCAAGTACCAATGATGGATGGATTCCGTTAGAAGATGGTATTGAGGTCAAATTTCAGACGAATGGCTTTTATAAGTCTGGAGATTACTGGCTAATTCCAGCACGTACAGCTACTGGTGGTATCAACTGGCCAACGAAGAAAGTCAAAGATGAAAGCGGTAACTTAATAACAGTTCCAGAGGAATTACGACCACGTAGCGTTCAGCATTACTACGCACCAATAGCGATTATTGCAGAGAGCCGTAATGGGCGACCAGAAGTGCACGACTGTCGGCACAAATTCCACCAACTAGCGCACTAATATCATTTACGTTTGTATCGGAATAATTCAAAAAACTCTGCTACCTGGAGCGTCCCCTCTTTGCGCTCTCTGCGTTAAAAAGCATATTATTCCAATACAAACGGATTCGATATAACTTGCCAAAAATATCTCTGTAAACGAAGAAGATAAATTAGCTCCCTCCCCTTAATAACCGTAGCTTTAGTGAGGAGATGGTTGGGGTGGGATTAGAGATATTTTTGCAAGAGATTTATTGTTCATATTTACTGTTTTATACTTCCAATGAAAGCTATTTGGTCATTCTGGACAAAACCGTTTAAAGCCTACTATCACTCAGCTTGGCTGAGCGATAGGCATCATTTACTCGCCTGGGTGTTATCCCTAGAAACAGCAAAAAAACACTATCCAAAAACTTACTTATTTACAGATGATGATGGTGCAAAATTACTAATTGATGGCGTTGGACTTGAATTTAATCATGTCTGTACAGACCTAAATGCACTCAATGAACAAGACCCCGAATGGTGGGCGCTGGGGAAACTATATACATACAGGGCTCAAACCGAACCATTTGTACACATAGATAATGATGTTTTTCTCTGGAAACCTCTACCAGAAAGGGTGGAATCTGCACCTGTATTTGCGCAAAATCCTGAATATTTAGATATAGATTGGGGTTACAAACCAGAAGAATTTAGGGATTGTGTTAAGAGTGTAAGTGGTGGATGGATACCAGAAGAATTTGAGTGGTATACATCCCGTGCTGCTCTCCAAAGAGGAGAATGTTGTGGTATATTTGGCGGTACGCAACTGGATTTTATTCAATACTATGCAGATGCAGCTATGAAGATTGTTGAACATCCAATCAATCAGGCTGCATGGCCACTTTTAGATAGTAAGGTGACTCGAAATCATTTAGTTGAACAATATCTCTTAGCTGCCTGTATTGACTATCACAAAAACAAGCAATCTTCTCCCTACAGAAACATTAATATACAGTACTTGTTCAATTCCTTTGATGATGCTTTTAATCCAGAGAATGCGAGGGAAGTTGGTTATACACATTTACTGGGAAGTTCAAAAAGGAATAGGGAGATCGCGGTGCGGTTAGAGAATCGGGTGAAGCAAGATTATCCAGAGTATTATGAGCGATGTCTAAGTAAGTGGGCTAATTTAAATTAAACTAGAACTCCTCAATCACTTGTATCAGAATTATTGAAAAACCTCTGCGTTTCTCTGCGTCCCCCTCTGTGATCTCTGCGTTAAAAAAACATATTATTCCAATCATTCCGATTCGTTCTAATTTGCTATAGCGATTCAAACCCAAGATTCTAAAGCAAAATGATGTATCTGCTGTATGCGCTGAAAATCCGCGTCGGTTGAGACTACAGTGAGGTTGTAGTGAATTGCGGTAGCAGCGATCCAGAGGTCGTTATCCCCAAAGCCAAGAGTTTGGATGTTGAATTTTCGCCGCGCTGTTTGATAAGAGCGGGTTCACCCAAGATGATGCGGCTACAGTGGTTGGTATCGAGGAGGTACATCAGAATTCAGCCTGGGAGCGGGTGTCGTAAACAAGCTGGAGACATTCCTCAAAGTCATCGCCTTGCCAGGTTCCGGCAAATTGTAGCAGATCTTTGGCTTTGGAACCGCGCAGGGTTGGTTCTCCCTCTGGCACGGGTGTACCTGCTTTTTTGATGATGGAGCCGTTTTTTTTGGTCTTGAGGTATTCAAGATAGTCAAGGGTTTGCTCCAAAATAGGGTCTGGAGCGCTTTCGATCGCAGCAAGAAGTTGTTCTTTGATGCTGGTCATGAGCTTTTCTGGTGGATTGATAACGGGTAACTTGATTCTGCCTTATTTCCCTCAGTTGTTTCCTGCTCTGAAAAACTTATCTAAACCTAGTTAAAACTTGATTTAGTGTTAACTTCCCGTATCAACCAAGGATGTCGGCATCTTCATCTAAGGGTTGACCAGGAGAATTCAACACTTCATTCACAATCAGCGGCACCTCAGAAGGTTCCGCCTGATTAGCAGCACGACGCTGCAATGGCGATAGCGAAGCGGGACGCGATAGCGTACTTCGCTTTTTCTGACACTCACTGCACTCTCCACCGGCAATTGTATGTTGACCACAGGACACACATTGACGCTGCAAAATTCCACTAGAAAGCGGTGAAGTTGTTGCTGTCTGCTGCTGAGTTTTAGTAGAAATCTGACGAGTCATTTTCCCATCCCTCGATACACTGACTGAGCAATTTGTTGTCCCAACTGAGTTGGATTATTGTCTGAATTTAGCTGAATCACCTCACCACTCAAACTTGGTACGGCACCCCCTGTTTGCCAACTGGAAGCTAAACCGTCAGCAGTCAGTAGTCGCGCTAATTCTGCTTCAATTGCTGCTTGCAATAAGGGACGCTGACTAACAGGAACAGACACTCCTTCTAAAATTAGGCGATCGATATTGACATTAATATTCATCCCATCAATCCTGTTGGTATACGAGAGCGAAAATCAGCCTCGTTGATTGGCTTATCTAACTTACGAAACTCGGTTCTAGCGGCTTCTAAAACTAACTGCATACTCACTGGTTCACCCAACTTTGCTGCCAAAAAAGCCGCGCTTAGTGCAATATTATGAATGCTTCCCCCTGTCAAATTAAAACGCGCTAATCGCTCATAATCCAGCTCAAGAATTGGTGTAGCTGAAGGAAAAACTTTCTGCCACATTCGCTGGCGGTCGCTTTTGTCCGGAAAGGCAAAATTAACAATAAAACGCAATCTCCGCATGAAGGCTACATCCAAAGCACTCTTCATATTTGTGGCTAAAATTGCCAGTCCGCTATAAGCTTCCATGCGCTGCAACAAATAGTTAATCTCAATATTGGCGTAGCGGTCATGACTATCTTTCACTTCACTACGTTTGCCAAAAAGAGCATCAGCTTCATCGAAAAATAATATAGCTCCACTATCTTCAGCCGCATCGAAGAGACGACGTAAATTTTTCTCAGTTTCGCCAATATATTTACTAACCACAGCCGAAAGATCTATTCGATACAGATCCAGCCGCAAGTCATTAGCAATCACTTCCGCAGCCATTGTTTTACCAGTACCACTCTCACCAGCAAACAGCACACTGATACCCAATCCTCGGTTCATTTTGCGGCGAAATCCCCAATCTTCATACACAGTACTTCGCTGCCCCACTTGGTCAGCTATCCTATGCAATAAGACCAAATCCTCCGCAGGCAAAACGATATCATCCCAGGTAGCTTTAGCATCCAGGCGTTGGGCTAACTTCTCAAACTTGGGACGTGTGCTGACTAAGCAAGCTTGCCAAAGTCGCTCTTCCAGGAAGCTTTGATCGTCCCCTTTTTCCGCAACTACCTTGCCGCCAATTTGCCTGATTTCCCACAAACTTAAGTTAAATTGCCTTGACAAAAGTGCAGATATTTGTATTTCTTCCAGCCCTAATACTGCAATCCAAGCGGCTTCTTGCTCAGCAGGGGTGGGTTTAGCGATATCAACCGCTACGCTATTCCTACCCAAGCGAGGCTGATTTTCGAGGCTCTCTAGGAAGAACAGACCGCTACTGCGGGCTAAAAAGCGCTGAAGTGGCGATACCGTCTGTGTACAATTTTCACCCTCTTGGGCGTCCAGGTAGAGGGCGATCGGCAACAGTATGCTTTCCCTTTCCCAAAGACGAGCGAAGGTTTCTAAATCTGCAGATTGGCTGGGTAGGAGTTCTACTGCTAAGCGGTAGAGGTGTAAGCCAAATGTAGCGGCCGTGTGTCGAGCCACAAATTGCTTACTGGCTGAATCTACCCCCAATAACTGAATGACAGGGGTATTTTGTAGATTGGTTGACTGTTCCAAACGTCGCAAAATCGTCTCGACAGCAGTCTTCTGCGAAGGTGGTAGTTCGGCTGGACATTCTGCTACATCTAGGGGAGACAGTAGGGGAGCAAGGCGATCGTCCAGGTAGTTCAGTCCCTTGATGTAATTGACGATGCGCTCATCGGCTCGTATGGGACTTGTGGTAAGGGGTTCAGTACTAGGCTGGTTGATTTCGATTAACCTCCAGTACCGCAGTGGCCGTTCTGGTGAGAGTATATCCCAGGCTGGTTCGTCGAAGAGTGTTAGTGCAAGGGCAAAGGTAGGATAGCGTCGATGCGGCTGTCCCTGAGCACTAGCACATAAGCTAGCTATCTGTGTGTCCAGTTCCATTACGGCACACAACAGCAATACTTGTTGCTCAAAGCGCGAAAGCCCTAAGCGCTGACTCAAAATTACCAAAGCGGGAGGTGCTTCTAGTGCTTCGGACTCTATCATTGCTTGAGCTGCTTGCGTTATTTTTTCGTCGGTGACGCTTAGCGCAACATCATCGGAACATAATCGTTCCAAACGCAGACGCAACCAGGTAAGTGCTGCGCTAAGGTATTTTTCGTTGTTTGTCATTTGTTGTTTGTCATTTGTTGTTTGTCATTTGTTGTTTGTCATTTGTTGTTTGTCATTTGTTGTTGGTTATTTGTTGTTTGTCATTTGTTGTTTGTCATTTGTTGTTGGTTATTTATTGTTTGTCATTTATTGTTGGTGTAGGGGCGTTAGCGCAGCGGTAGCGAGTCTTCTCCCAAAGGGAGACGCCAAGGGCTCTCCTAGCGTCAGCATTGGCGCCGAAATATTTGGGTATAACCGACAATTTAACAATCGCCTTGGCTTCGCTCTTTCTATCAATTACCAATTGCCAATTACCAATTACCAATTACCAATTACCAATTGCCAATCAAATGATGATGACCTTTTCTGTATCTTTGAAAATGGGTGGTTTGGCTTGGTAATCTATCAGCAAGCTATCAACCCCATCAACCCGCAAACGCACAGGATATTTGCCTAGAGATGCTTTCTTGACGATGAAAGTTAGGGTGTCAGTTTGTGTATCGTTAGCTTCCCGTCGTATTTCGCGATCGCCTAACAATAAATTGACTCGTTGCTCTGGTCGTATTTGCGGACTGCAAGTTAGAGTTATCGTGGCGTCACCATTAACATTCCGTTCTACTTCCAGCGGTAAAGAACTGGTGATTTTTGGAGCGAGAGAGAAAGGTAATTCATTAGTTGTCAGTTCTTTGTTTTCTGTCCCATCATTGAGAGTGACAACTGCTGAAACAGACCAAAAACCAGCAGTCCACTGAGCACTAGATTGCGGATCTGGATTTTCTGGATCTTCAGGAGAAGGAAGTTTTACCTTAATTTGCGTGGCGTTATTTTCCAGTAGTTCTGTGACTGAAATTGGCTCTGTTAAACGCGGATTCGTAAACAGTAGTAAAACGCTTTCACCGGTCAAATTATTACCACTGAGGGTGAGAATGTCCCCCAATTGAACGCTGGGTTGTCCCAAAGGTGGTTGTGCTGCTGTCAGTACTGGGAAAGGTGGTAAAGGTGGTGTAGAGTCAGATTGTACCGCTACGCCTCGATCTTCTCTGCCACGTCTCAAAACTGGGAGCGGTGTTTTCACCCCAAGTGTACTCTCAATCAAAACTACCGAAACCTGATAGGCTGCTGAAATTCGGTACTGTGTCTGAAAAGTAGCCCACAGTTTATACATCTCATCCACTGACAAGGGCTGAAAAGTGATGCGTACTCGCTCTACTTGTTCGTGTAAGTCGTTTTCGGGTAATGCGTCCTTAAGTTCAGTAGCACCAAATAAGGGATGATCGTGCAGAATGCTCATCGCTCTTCCTAACAGGATATGACTGAACACGTCCTCATTTTCCTGTCCATAAGCTGTGATCAGATAATACAGGTTTAAAGGTAGGGGAGGATTACCTGTTTCTCCTGGTTTTACCTGCGTTGGTAAATCGCGGTTGCGCCATGCTGCATTGAGTTCAGTATGGTAGAGAAAAAGATTGATCTGATTGCTGCTGTTATTGTCCCGCGCTTTGTCTGGCGGTTGTGTTGTAACGTTAATACCATCGATGTTGGCTTCTAAGCCTCGCGTTAGTAAGTTACGCAAGGTGGCTGTAACTGTGGCGATCGCTAATGAGTTACTCATCTATTCCCTCCCTTGGATCTTTGTCCCAGGTATTCATCCAAATTCATCACTGGTGGTACGGAACGTTGCTTGTGATTGGGAGTAACTGCTGGGGGTGTGGCCCTAACTTCAATACGACCAATATTTACTTGAATTGTGGGTATTGGTTGTTGGTCGTTTGTTGTTGGTTGTACAGCCCTACGGGCAGGAAAACTGTTGTTTGTTATGATTTTTTGGTTGTTATTTTGGTTAGATAAGGAACGACCAACAACTAATAATTGTGGGCTAGCGTTTCCTCCCATTTTTGAAAGATGATCGGCGCTCTCTATTTCTCCTCTTGTTGATGTTGATGGCTTGACTGGCACAATTATTTGTTCAGTGATGATACGCTGATCTATTGATGGGAGAATTGATGGCTTATGCTCTGATTCAGAAGTGCTTTGATGTTGCCAAACTTCGCTTTTTTCGCTAGTGACTGGAGTCGTTAGCGTCGGTTGTTCTGGGTAAGTTTGTTGTGGTGTTTTTCTAGGAAATGAATCTGGTGCAGATGGTGACAAAACTGTTGTCTGGATAGGCAAAGATTCAGGATTCAGGAGAGTTTGCGCAGATGTAACTTGCTGGAAGACTTGCTGAATAGTTAGTTGATGTTGAGGAATGCTATGTGGTTCGGTGACGCTGCTTGACGGTGTAGCAGAAATCCCAGAAGGGTGAAGCATTGACGCTGCTACATCGCTGGAAAAATCATGGTTTACCTTGGCCAATTCTTCGCTGCTACTGCCAAAAATCTGTCGCTCTTCCCCTATCGATGGTTGGGATAAAACCAGTTGTGTAGGAACGCTTGGTAATTGAACAGGAGGAGGTAGAGACGGAAATTTTCGCGTTTCTATGTTTGGATCTGAGGTAATGGGTATCGTTGGTTGTGGCGTTAATGGCGCTGGATCGCGCAGATTGGGCAATTGCTGCAGTAAGTCCAAGGATGTTGGATTTTGCAAGTCCTTCTCTCCCCCCTTGTTAAGGGAAGTCTGCAATTCTCCCCCTTTGTTAAGCAAGGGTTCTAATTCTTTCCCGTTGATAAGAGGAGGTGCTAATTCTTTCCCGTTGTTAAGAGGAGGTGCTAATTTTTCCCCGTTGATAAGAGGAGGTGCTAATTCTCTCTCCTTAGTAAGGGAGGTCAGGGAGGGTTCTGATTTTGGATGATTAAATTGTGTATTGGTTTCCAATAATTCGCTTTGGTTGTTGCTGGAAACCTCATCTAATCTTTCTATACCAAAGCCTTCCCTAGAAGTAGGCATCATCGCTACATCCGAAGGTTCAAATATCGATAATGACCGAGGTTCAAGTGTCCCTGTCACATTAAGACTCCTCGCTGCCAAATTATTGAGATAGTTGCTCATAATTTTAAATATGAAACATGAAGAGGGCGGGTTTTGAATAGGAGAAACTGGTTCTGGTCAGGCGTGATCACTAAACCCGCCCCTACAAATTGACCTGTTTTTTTTGACGACTACCTACTTATTAACAATGAAATATGAACTAAAATCTATGTTTTCATGGATAATGAGTTACCTTAAAATTGATTGAGTGATAGTTCAAAATTCTGGCGTTATTTATGATGAAATCGTATTTTTTTCAGACTTCATCTGCTTGCCATTTCTAAATAAAACTGCCTTCGCCAAGGAGTCAGGGCTAAAATTTCAGCTTCACTCCAACCGTAAGCGCTAGCTAGAGTATGTACATCGCGCAAAATACGATAAGCCCAACTATTGATCTCGCTCCAAAAGAAGGAAACAATGTCAAATGTTGCTTGCCATTGATGACTACAAACAGGACACACAAGTCCTATTTGTATATCCGCTTGTGGGTCAGTTTCTGCCATCACATTGGCGATCGCCTCTACAATTTCTACTGGCAAATCTTTAGCCAACTGTTCTTCACCTTGATGATGGGCTTTGATAAGACAGCGCTCAAATAACATCTGTTGGCTTGCGGTAACGTCTTTGTGATTGGTGATGGCGGCTATGTCTAAACTGTTGGGTAAGCGAAAACACACATCGTAGTCAGCAACGCTTAACGAAAGTGTCTCACTCTCCAGTTCAGCTTTAGATGAAACCCTGATATCCGCCACGTTGAAGGATAGTTCTAGGCGATCGCCACAGTGAGGACAAGTGGCCATGCTGACCAATTTAGACCCAAATGCCCATTCCCGTAGCGTTAGTAAGCAAGCGTCACGCTGGCCAATGCTTATTTGTGCCAAAACATCCAACGGTGTCTGTGGACAAGCAGCAGATAGTAATGTTAAAGCACGCTGGAAGGGTTGCAGGGTTTGTCCTCGCTCCCAAACTTCCAGCATTTCACAAGCAAGCAGAGCACGCATGGGAATAGGTAATGGGTAATGGGTAATGGGTAATGGGGAATTGGTAATTAGTAATGGAGATTTTGGATGAGGAACTCTTCCTCATCTCCCCAATCCCCTTAAGCTGCTGGTTCGGTAAAAGTAGGTTCGGAGGGTTCGGCTACTTCGTAATCGCGTTCCCAACCTTCGTTTTCTAACTTGATGTGCTGAATTGCTACAGCATTGGCATTAGCATCAAGATCGGGTAGAGCCTGGAATTCTGACACCCAGCAACGATAGACTTTGTAGGCGATCGCTAATTGTCCAGCTTCGTTATAAACTTCAATGATCAGGTCTTTGCGAAAGTCCTTAAGCGAAACCTCCGCACCTAAGCCTGATCCGTAGTTCCAAACTTTGTTAGCCCACTTCTCAAACTCCGTATCATGAGTGACTCCCCGTTCTAGGGTAATTGCCTCATACTCCGTGCGTCCTGGAGATTTGCGGGTGCTGGAAGGGTCGCCACCTTCGCGGTGTTTCACTACTTCAGTCGTCCGTTTCAGGGAACTTACTTTGCTAATTCCTGCTACATAACGCCCATCCCACTTAACGCGGAATTTGAAGTTTTTGTAAGGGTCGAACCGCTGTGCATTCACACTAAATTGAGCCATAATTTCCTCTCTAGACCTCGATCTGGCCAGCCATCTGCTGGAGTTTGATAACTACAAATTCCGCTGGTTTGAGCGGGGCAAAACCGACAATAATATTGACAATGCCCAAGTTAATGTCGTTCTGGGTAGTTGTTTCTTTGTCGCACTTGACAAAATACGCTTCTCGTGGTGATTTGCCCTGAAAGGCTCCCTGACGGAAAAGATTCTGCATGAAAGCGCCAATATTCAGGCGAATCTGCGCCCAAAGTGGTTCGTCGTTGGGTTCAAAAACTATCCACTGCGTACCGCGATAGAGGCTTTCTTCGATAAACAAAGCAAAGCGCCGCACAGGAATATATTTGTATTCATCTGCTAGTTGGTCAGCACCGCGCAAGGTACGTGCTCCCCAAACTACTCGGCCGTTGACTGGGAATGACCGCAAACAGTTGATTCCCAGAGGGTTCAGCATCCCATTTTCTTGGTCGTTGAGATTAACTTGCAATCCCTGAATTCCGTTCAAAGTTGCGTCAAGTCCCGCTGGTGCTTTCCAAACTCCTCTTTGTACGTCGGTACGTGCCATGACTCCAGCGACAATCCCACAGGGGACAAATGTCTCGATTTGTCCATCCCGTAAGGGGTCGGCTTGCAGTACGCGAGGGAAGTAAATTGCTGCGTTACGGGCCATATTGCCAGACAAACCTAAATCTGTTAGTTTCTGCTGTACCTGGGAAAAAAAGAGTGGGCCTGTCCAGGTAGATGGCGGATCAACGATTAGCATTGCACGGCGATCGACACACAATTGCAGTGCGGCTTGATATACATTTGTTGGGATATCGCTTTCTGCTGTGAGTTCCCGTGTGAGCGGTGGAAGACACAGCAAGTTGAACAACTCTACCTTTTTGAGGGCATAAATTCCTTGCTTTGCATCCTCCATACCTTCGCCAATAAATTGGTCAGCGGTCACTGCTTCTCCATCGCTACCAGGAGTTGCTTCGACAGGACTAGCAGTTTCAGCCGGTCGTGTTTCAGGTACAATCCAGTTACCATCCTCGTCTTTTGTTACGCGCACGAACATGGAATTTTGCTCTAGTACGCGGGGGATATAACGCGGATTAGTGGGGGAAATGGAGACATTCAGAAATTTCTCTGACGCGCCATTTTTCTCGGAGACAGTAAGGTTAAAAAGGCTTTCGTCTGGGTTGGGATCTGTTGCGTCCTTGGTTTTGTGATCAACAACTGCACTCAGCTTGTTTCCCCAACTTCCGGTGCTTGCGGCTTCAAGAGTGAGTTCTCCAAGGGCAATGGTGGCTTTTGTAGCGCCATTTGCAACGCGAATGATGATTGCTTGACTACCACCGTTGAGGTAGAAATCTCGCACAGCGTAGCTCATTGTACTCTCTACCCACAGCCCGCCAAATATGCGCTCGAAGTCGCCGAAACTATTGATGGTAATTGCTTCATCGGGGGTACCACGACGAGCGCGGCCGACAAATGCTGCTATAGATGTAGCTACCCCAGTAATAGTGCGTACACCACTGGGAATTTCTTCTATATAAACGCCTGGATAACTAAGTGAGCTGGGCATTAAGTGCTTCTCCCTCTAATTTATTAAACTTGGCAGATATTGGTACAATATCTGTAGTTTTGAGACTAATTTTCTGTTGCTTCAACTGGTGTTTGTTACCGCTTCTCCCATTACTTTTTGATGAGTTAGAAGCGGCTTAAGTTGAGAATTATTCTTTGATTGAGCAATGCTCAGGATTTTTATGTAATCAGCTTGTAGCTAGATTCCAGTTGCTCCTAATCCTCAATCACCAGCTATGAACTAAGATGCCTTTCGTATATACATATAACTATGGCTTTGGGATTCTTGCCAGTCACATCATTGTGGTAACTCGCTTGAGTGTCACTTAGTTATGTGACTTGACTAATTGCTATTTTTGTGCTTAGAAATATTGGTGTAATTTCAGTTTGCCACTTCGTTCAACTCTGTTGAAACGGTCTGATGCGTTACCTGACTAAGGGTAGAATTTGATTTAAGAAAAAACCCAAGGCTGCACTACCGAGAGGTACTGTGAGGTTATCAATACCTAGCTTGGAGAAGGCTTCTAAAGCAGTGGCAAATAAGGCGATCGCCACTGGTATTAACCAAGTTTGCCAGACATTGCCCTGGACAGCAAAAAGAATCGAACTACTGACAACATAGCTAGTCAGGGCCATTGTCAGGGAACCTTCCCAACTTTTTTTGATTCCCCAAATTTCGTAGGGATGTTTCCCAAAGTTTTGTCCGATCAGTCCTGCAAGTCCATCCCCCCAAGTCATGACTAAAATACCAATTGCGGCATACTGGAATTGTTGGATAGGCCAAAACCAGGCGATGAGAATGCCTATACTGATGGCATAGAAGAAAGTACCCAAGCTTTTGCGTCCGACGCTGTTGATACCTGGTAGGAAAGGGATGTAGTAAGACAAGAGGGCGATTATACTAGCGATGATGGAAGCTGCGATACCTATCCATGCTGGTATTTGTAGCCACCAAGCAAATAAAATCACATTACCGCTGCCGAGGTGAACTACTTTACGTGCTAGTTCGGTATTTTTGGAGACACGGCGATGCAGGGTTTCCGCCAAGAGTACAATGCACAAGAGAGCTAGTGCGATAATACCTACATGGAGCCATAAGTCGGGGATGGATTCTAACCAAGGTATTGAGTAAAGCAAGGACTTGATGAAGCGGCAACTAAAACTTCTTTATCACTGTATCTAGATTTGGTTACGAAAATGAAGAGATTACTAATTTGGCTGATTCAAGGCTACAGAGGTTTGATTTCACCGCTATTCCCTCCAGTTTGTAGATTTCAGCCGACTTGTTCTAGTTATGCTATCGAAGCTATTGAACGTTTTGGGGTGTTGCGTGGTAGTTGGTTAGCGATAGGTCGCATTTTGCGCTGTCATCCTTTCCATCCTGGTGGTTATGATCCGGTTCCACCAAAGCATTCTCATTCTGCGGATGATTAATGTTTTCATCCTTAGTCGGAAAATCAGTATTTTCCGTTAAACCCAGCATAATTTAAATACCAGAATAACTCCTATCAATCATTATCCCCTACGAAGCAATATATTATAAACGAAAAGGGTGAAAATACAGGAGAAAAAAATGGGAACAGCAATTCAGAAACTAAAAGACGGGCTACTTTCACTGTTTCTGAAATCCAACTGTCCTCTGTGCGATCGCCCTACAGAAATCGAATTTTGCCAATACTGTCAGCGGAAATTACTACATTGTGAGCTAGAAAATTGCAGCAACTTGTGGTATGGAAACTTACCAGTATTTGTTTGGGGCAACTATGGCGGTACATTAAAACAAGCGATCGCCACCCTAAAATACAACAACCAACCTCAATTATCCCGTCCCCTAGGTCATTTGCTAGGAGAAGCATGGCTGAAATCACCAGGGGCCACCCGTTGGAAAAAACTAACAGTAGTACCCATTCCCCTCAACGCAAAAAAGCAGCAAGAACGAGGATTCAACCAAGCAGAACTAATTGGACAAAGCTTCTGCGAATACACAGGTTACAAACAGCAACCCCAAGCATTAGAACGAATCCGCAACACCGAACCTCAGCATAACAAAAACCTGCAAGAGCGACAGCAAAACCTGAAAGATGCATTTGTGATTGGCAAAAGCTTCCAGAAAAATCCACCAACCTCACCAGTACTATTAGTTGATGATATTTACACCAGTGGTGCCACAGTACAAGCAGCTACAGAAACCTTACGAAAACAAGGAATACAAGTATATGGAGTAGTAGCGATCGCCACTACCAGGAAGTGATACCACCCAGATAATAAATTGTAGGGGCGGGTTTAGGAGATAACCTGTTACTCAAACCGATAACTATTAAACAAAACCCGCCCAATATCTATCGATACCACCCAGATAATAAATTGTAGGGGCGGGTTTAGAAAATAACCTGTTACTCAAACCGATAACTATTAAAAAAACCAGCCCCGCCACATATATCGGGCGGGTTTTGATTGTTCACATACCTGTTATTGTCAAAGATTTATCCCTAAACCCGCCCCTACAAATCTCTAGAAAAGTTCTATACCACCCAGATAATAAATTGTAGGGGCGGGTTTAGGAAATAACCTGTTACTCAAACCGATAACTATTAAACAAAACCAGCCCCGCCACATATATCGGGCGGGTTTTGATTGTTCACATACCTGTTATTGTCAAAGATTTATCCCTAAACCCGCCCCTACAAATCTCTAGAAAAGTTCTATACCACCCAGATAATAAATTGTAGGGGCGGGTTTAGGAAATAACCTGTTACTCAAACCGATAACTATTAAACAAAACCAGCCCCGCCACATATATCGGGCGGGTTTTGATTGTTCACATACCTGTTATTGTCAAAGATTTATCCCTAAACCCGCCCCTACAAATCTCTAGAAAAGTTCTATACCACCCAGATAATAAATTGTAGGGGCGGGTTTAGGAAATAACCTGTTACTCAAACCGATAACTATTAAACAAAACCAGCCCCGCCACATATATCGGGCGGGTTTTGATTGTTCACATACCTGTTATTGTCAAAGATTTATCCCTAAACCCGCCCCTACAAATCTCTAGAAAAGTTCTATACCACCCAGATAATAAATTGTAGGGGCGGGTTTAGAAAATAACCTGTTACTCAAACCGATAACTATTAAAAAAACCAGCCCCGCCACATATATCGGGCGGGTTTTGATTGTTCACATACCTGTTATTGTCAAAGATTTATCCCTAAACCCGCCCCTACAAATCTCTAGAAAACCTCCACTAAATCACCTACCCTAAGCATTCCAAGTTGTTCTTGAATCAAGTTTTGTCCAAACAAGATTTTCCCTTCTCGATTGCGATATTTAGTCAGAGTAGACAAAGGTTCCTTACCCCGAATACCTGTAGCTTGATCTACCGTAGTCACCACACATCTTTCACATGGCTTAACCACACGAAAAGGAATCGAACCAATACGAATAGAACCCCAAGAATCCTCAGCAAAAGCCTCACATCCAGACACAACCAAATTCGGACGAAACCGATTCATTGGGATAGACTCATCCAAACGTGAATTTAAATCTTGGAGAGAAGCTTCAGAAATCAGCAAAAAAGGATACCCATCAGCAAAACTCACCTGCTCATTATTAGTAGCATAGTTAGGATTCACAGGACGAAAAGAACTTTCAGGCATATATACTAACTGACAGGCAATTCCCAGAAAATCAGTGAACCACAGATCCACCTCTTTTCCCAGAGGAATAGCCTCACAAACATCTCTCCAAACTTGTACAGAAACGCGGTCAAGAATATCAAGGTGAATAGGGATAGAGAGACTTTCCCGATCGGGAGCATTAACTATTAAATAATCTCCCTTAACCTGTACACTAATCAAAGCCATGCTTGGGAATTGACGCTGTGTCATGAACTTTCCAGTTTCATCTACCAACATCCATCTTCTATCATATTGAAAACCTTGCTTTGTCACCTCAGCCGTTTCCCAAGAAAAACCAGCAGCAGACTTAATTGGGTAAATATAAATTCCAGTTAACTTGATTGTTCTCATATTTTTTGCAAAACGTAGCAAAACAAATCTACCAATAGTTGTGGTATTGCCAATACACTGAAAAGATGACAAAACTACTTGCTAGTCTTGACTTTACCCAGTTTTAGTGGTAAGCGTGTCAGCAAACATTGTCCTGAAATACTGGTTAAAATCGCAATTAAGATTAGCGCCTAAAATAACCTTCAGATTTCAACTAAGAACTTATGACAAGTGTCCTGAAGTCTCCCTACACAGCAGAACAAGTTACCGCTTGGTTACGTGGTTTACTCACCGTAGCTTGGGCCGACGGTCAATTTGACCCAGAAGAGCAAGAAATACTTGCTCAAATAACTCAAGACCAACTGTCTCCCGCAATGGAATTGCCATCTATTGACGAACCAATTTCTCCCAAAGAACTAGCAGCGGCTTTAGGGAAAGATGCGGAAACTGCAGAGAATTTTGTCAGAACTGCTGTAATGGTAGCCTTAGCAGACGGCGTATATTCTACCACAGAAGCGGACGTTCTGCACGAATTTTGCGAAGCTTTGGGGCTAAAAGTAGAGGCCCTAGAAGCACTACGACTGACGCTTTACGACACACAAACAGCTAAGCCTATTAGCGCAGTGGTTGAAAAGCTTCAGCAACCTGGTAACTCTCCTCACCCTCATTCAGACGTACTCCAACCGGTCAGGGAATGGTTAGACAAAATGGATATTCAAGACCCACGGGTAGCGCGATTTGTCTGTAAAATGATTCCTGCCCAGTGTCCCTTTGAGCGTGACATTGTACTATTTGGGCGAAAAGTTGTTCACATCCCACCGATGTGTAAGCTAAATCCCCTGTATGAACAATTAGTAGGTTTGCGCTTCCGTGCTTTATCCTATCTAGCGGATGAGCGCGGCGAAGACATTTCAGCTTATTGTTAGAAATAGGTCATGATTCAAGGGGGAAGGGGGAATGGGTAATAGGTAATAGATAATGGGTAATAGGTAATGGGAAAAACTCACATCTAATCGCTTTTTGCAGTCTCCCTCAATCTCCAATCTCCAATCTCCAATCCCCAATCTCCAATCCCCAATCTCCAATCTCCAATCCCCAATCCCCAATCCCCAATCCCCAATGACAACTAACAACTGACAACTAACAACTGACAACTAACAACTAACAACTGACAACTAACAACTGACAACTGACAACTGACAACTGACAACTAACAACTAACAACTGACAACTGACTAATTATGCAATTTATTGACCAAGCAGAAATTGAAGTACAAGCCGGTAATGGCGGTGACGGAATGGTAGCATTTCGTAGAGAGAAATACGTACCGGCTGGAGGGCCAGCAGGTGGTAATGGAGGGCGTGGCGGCAATGTTATCTTAGTAGCAGATGAAAACCTGCAAACATTACTAGATTTCAGATACGCTCACCGTTTTGCAGCCGAAAATGGCGGACGTGGAGGTATAAATAATCGGACAGGTGCTGATGGAAACCATCGCATCATTGAAGTTCCCTGCGGCACCGTAATTTACGACACTGAGACTGATGAAATCTTGGGCGATTTAGTCGAACCGGGACAAACTTTGCGTGTCGCGAAAGGTGGGAATGGAGGTTTGGGAAACAAACACTTCCTCAGTAATAGTAATCGAGCACCGGAGTATGCTTTACCTGGACGAGAAGGAGAGAAACACCACTTACGTTTAGAGTTGAAGTTGTTAGCGGAAGTAGGAATTATTGGTTTACCGAATGCGGGTAAATCTACCTTAATTGCCTCACTTTCAGCAGCAAGACCGAAAATAGCAGACTATCCTTTTACAACTCTAGTTCCAAACTTAGGTGTGGTACGTAAACCGAATGGTGACGGAACAGTTTTCGCTGACATTCCAGGACTAATTGAGGGAGCTCATTTAGGAACAGGTTTAGGTCACGATTTTCTACGTCACATCGAACGTACTCGTTTGTTGTTGCATATGATTGATGCGACTGCTGAAGACCCCATCGCTAATTATCAGATGATTCAACAGGAGTTACAAGCTTATGGGAGAGGATTACCAGAACGTCCTCAAGTCATCGCTCTCAATAAAGTAGATGCGGTTGATACAGAGACTTTAGATAATCTTGAAATTCAGCTAAATCAGTTGACTCAAGTACCAGTATTCCAGATTTCAGCAGTTGCTCAAATCGGCTTAGATGTAATGTTACAAAAAATCTGGCAATCTCTAGACAAGCTAAAGTCTGTTGAGGAGTATTCTTTGAGTAGTTTTTGATGAACAATAGGAGGAGAGCTTATATCATTATCGGTAAATAGCACAATCGGCCAGGTAATTAATTCCCTGGCTAATAGCTTAAGTCCACTGAAGTGGACTGTGATTTTTGTCCAATAAATATTTAGTTCAGTAATTAGGATTTATGCAAGAGGTCTAGTTAAGTAGAATTGAACTGTTAACCAGAGATTTGAACCTCTGGCGGATGAAGCGAATATTGTAAAATGTTAGTCTTAAATTCTTGGATTGGTAACTCGGTCTTTTATGTTACCTAAATTGCCCGCGTTTTTTCCCAAGCAAACTACTTCTGTTAACTCACAAGTTTTGGTAACACCGGATTGGTATCTAGCTTACGGATATTCAGACAAGCTGAGTGAACCAATTACCTGGAGAGATGACAAAATAGCAGTCATCAACACTCAACCAGCATTCAGTCCCCAACAGAGATTTGTCGTGATTGGGGACGCTTGGTTAAGCAACCGTATCCAACTTTTGCAAAACTTCGGTCTTGATTCCGACACAGATAGCCATCTTATCTCGCATCTATGGGAAAGCCAGGGAATTGAATCCCTATCGTTACTCGAAGGAATGTTTGCTGTCGCAATTTGGGATAGGGAGTCTCAGGAACTGTGTTTAGTGCGCGATCGCACTGGTTCGAGAACCTTATATTACACAACCAGTGGCGTAACTCGTTGGATTGCACCTCGCCTGCGAACTCTTAAACCTTACCATTCCTCCGACTTAAATTTAGTCGCCCTACGAGATTATCTCACCTGCGCTTTCGTACCTGGAGAGCAATCCTTATGGCAAAACATACGTGAGTTGCGTCCAGGAACAAGCTTACATTTGCCTGATGAAAAAATCCAGACATATTGGCAACCACGAGAAGAAATTAGCAATGCCGAACAACCCTTAGAATGGCATGGGGAACAATTGAGATATCTCCTGGAAAACGTCGTTCAAGAATACTTACCCAAAGATGAACCAGTGGGAGTGTTCCTCTCAGGTGGAGTCGATTCCAGTTGCATCACAGCCTTAGCCGCCAAACTACATAATTATCCCATACATACCTACTCAATTCATTGTGGGTTAGAGTATCCCAACGAATTAGAATTTTGTAACTTAGTAGCCGAACATTGTCAAACCCAGCATCACATTCTCGAAATTAAACCAGCCAGCATTTGGGAACAACTCCCCTTAGCAGTATCACATTTAGACGACCCCATCGGCGAAGGATTAACCGTTCCCAATTTACTCTTAGGAAAACTAGCCAAAGAATCAGTAAACGTCGTCTTGAATGGAGAAGGAGGTGACCCTTGTTTTGGGGGGCCAAAAAACCAACCGATGTTATTAAACAGTTTATATAGCACCGTAAGCAATCAAGCTCAAACCGATACACTCTCAGCCTATCTTACCTCATTCAAAAAATGTTTCCTCGACTTACCGAGACTTTTACAACCAGATATCTGGGAAGCTATACAAACAGAACCATCCGTTTTTGAAACAGACTTAAACTTAACCGATGTCACCTATTTAAATCGGCTGATGTTGTTGAACATCAAACTCAAAGGAGCCGATTACATTCTAACCAAAGTGAGTAACTTTACTCAAGCATCAAATTTACAGGGGCGATCGCCCTTATTCGACCAGCGTGTAGTAGAGTTAAGTATGCAAATTCCCCCAGCATACAAACTTTCCGGTGCCCAAGAAAAAGCAGTACTAAAACTTGCAGTAGCCGACCTCTTACCAGAAGCAATCATCAAGCGACCAAAAAGCGGGATGATGATGCAGATGTCTCAGTGGTTCCGTACAATTTGGCAGAAACAAGCCAGAGATTTGTTGTTAAATAAAAGAGCAGCCATTGCACCGTATCTAAATCAAGCTTTAATTAGAGATTGGTTAGATTACCGTGGCGATCAGTGGTCACGCTACGGAACAAAACTTTGGTTGCTAGTAAGTTTAGAAATTTGGCTACAAGTGAATCGAAAGTAAACGTCATTTGCTAATAAAACTCTGCGCTACTCTGCGTTTTCTCTCTGCGTCCTCTGCGTTAAAAAAAATTCTGATGCAAACCGATTCGATAAGCAGAGAAAAAAACACCCCTTAGCCGAAACTTTCAGTAGCATATACATAATCATAACCTTCATCGATAACAACCAAGCCATCATCGACAGTTAAATTTTGACTTTGAGATATTGCTTGATTGAGAATTCGGATCAGCTTTCGAGTGCTGAAAGATTCCAATTCCGCAAACTTGCCAGCATCTAACCATTTTAGTTCATCTATAGACAAACCTTGTCTTACTTCTGCTGGTAACTGTTGAGCTTGCAAAGCAGATTCTTCAGAAACTTGTGTGAATAACTTGCTATTTTTAAAAAATTGACGAGGTAACAATCCTACCTCATAAATCGTGACATTACTATTTTCAAACCAATCGGAACTGTTACGCAGATTATATACAAGCGACACACCGTTAGGTGTCGCATCATGTATTGCATAAACTTTCAGTTCAGGATTCCGACGTAGCATCTGCATTACAGTACTAAAAATGTTTTGCGGATACCCAGTTATACTCAAAACAGCACAATTATTTTCAAAATGAAAATTGTTAGCAATTAACAATTGGGCAATTTCAGCCCGATCACAAATTACTGCTCTATCAAAGCTATAAGTACTGATCTCAGGATTAACTGGAGATGAGGTAATTTCATTGCGAACTGAAGACAACATTGTGCTTATTTCATTCACTCGTAACCAAGAATTGACCCATGACTGAAACTGATCTTGGCTGATTTCAAGTGAGACTGATCGACGTTGATTAACATACAACACAGACCAAAAAATAAGCAACAGCCCAAAAATTAGAGAACCTAAGAATATGCTTGGTTCCTTATAGTTAACTATACCGATAAATAGCAGAATAAACCCATAAAAGAAAAAATTGTTAACTGCTCCCTTATTATCCTTGTTTTTGAGACGCTTACACAGCAGATAAAATAGCTGTCTGGGAGTAAAGTACAGGGTATTATTGTCAGAGATATCAGCGATCGCCTTAGCAAAAAATGGGTCTGTCAACTTAACCCCAGTCATCATCGCCGGTTCAAATGCAAAAGGATGCTGACAGTTCTTACACAAGCCTCGATTATCAGTACGTTCGCGTAAGTTATTATCAGTACCGCAACGAATACATTTCATTTCCCTATCTTACCTCAACCGAAACTTTCAGTAGGGACAAAAACCGGACTTCCATATCCACCTGTATCAATTAACACTAAGCCACCACTAACATTTGGGTCTTGACTCTGAGTGATTCCTTGAGTGAGGACTTGGATAATTTTTTGTGGACTGAAAGATTCCAATTCTACAAAATTTCCCAACTCTAGCCATGTTAGCTCATCTTTCGACAAACTTTGCTTAACTTCCTGCGGCATTTCTCTAGCTTCTTGTGCAAACTCAGAAGAGTTTCTTATAAAAAGATTACGGCTAGAAAATATCTGTCTAGGTAACAATCCTAAATCATAAATAATCGCGTTACCATTGGGAAACCAGTTAGGGCTTGTACGCAAATGATGAACTAAACCCACACCGCGAGGTGTCGCATTATGTATTGCATAAACTTTCAATTCTGGATTGCGATTGAGCATCTCTAGTACTGTACTAAAAATGCTTTGTGGGTAGCCAGTTACACTCAAGACAGCACAATTGTTTTCAAAGTGGAAGTTGTTAGCGATTAATAGTTGAGCAATATCAGGAGTATCACAAATTACTGCCCGATCAAAACTATAAGCACTAATATCAGGATTGACGGACGCTGGTGCGATTGACTGACGCGCATCCGGTAACATTTTACTGAGCGGATTATTGATTTTTTGCCAACGATTCAGCCAGCTTTCAAACTGGTTTTGGTTAATTAAGAACTGTTGAAAAATTTTGGTTTGTTTAGCTATTTGACGATATCCCCAATAAAAAGAACCCACGCCTAGTAAAACACTTGTGGCAAACCAAAAAAATGAATTAATACTCAATCCATAAATCATACCCCCAATTAAAACAATTACTCCCATTACTTGTAAAAATCTTGCACTACCTCTGCGAGTCTTTAAATTAAGGCTGCTAGAATTGCTATTGAGCCAACTTCCAGCGATAATAAATATTATTGCTATGGGTAATAATAGCCCTCCAGAAAGGAAAATAACTAAGCAACCTGCAAAGTAAAAGCAGTTAAACGGACTACTGACTTTACTGGACAAACGCTTATCTAAAAGATAAAACAATTGCTTAGGTGTAAAGAACAAAGTACCACCAGCAGAAATGTCATCGATCGCTTTGGCAAAAAATGGGTCGGTGAATTTAAATCTAGCATCTGTTACAGTGGAAGGCTCAAAAGCAAAGGGATGATTACAGTTCTTACACCTTCCTCTATTATTAGTGCGATCGCGCAAGTTATTATCAGTACCGCAGCGAATACATTTCATCCCCATAAATATCTCCCTAATCAAATACTTGGTTATTTAGCAAAACGCTATAATCTTCCTGTTTACGAATCAATTTATGCTGACCATTTTCTAACAATACCTCAGCGGGACGCGGACGATGTAGAAAATGGGAAGACATCGCATATCCATATGCTCCTACATCTAAAATGGCGATAATGTCTCCCATTTGTAAAGGTGGCAATTGACAATTTTTACCCAAATAATCGCGGGAATAAGTTGTGTTACCGCAAACATCTGTAGGATACAGGGATTGTTTGACCCCCCCCAAACCTCCCACCCCCCTAATCCCCCCTTCGTAAGGGGGGACGTTAGTAACGAGGAGGGGTGAAATGCTGACAATTTCTCGATATTCTTCATATAGGAATTGTTTACCCTCTCCTTCTTCTCCCCCCCTTAGTAAGGGGGGGTTAGGGGGGGGTGAAATGCTGACAATTTCTCGATATCCGCCATGTACAGATAACACAGCTAAGTTAGAAATACTGGTATCTACACCAACAATTTGTTTACTTTCTTGCCATTTGACTGAAACTACCTGCGTAAGTAAACTAGCACAACCTGCAATTGCGGCACGTCCAGGTTCGATAATTAAGTCAATTTCCCTTCCAATAGAACAGAGAGCTTGGCTTAATTCTACCCCAAAGTTTTCCCAGTCAAACGCTACTCCTCCAGTATGATATGGATAGCCAAATCCTCCACCAAAATCGAGATATTGCCAGTCTGGTAATTGTTTAGCTGTGGCGATAATGGTATCAATTACTTGAGTAAATGCTTTGGTAGCATTTGTCCCAGTACCGCGATAAAAATGTAACCCACTCAACTTCAAACCAGCGGATGCAGTAATTTTTATTGCGTCTGTAAATTCAGCAGGACGAACACCAATTCTGCTGTCTCCTGTAAGTTCTGGTAAATTCAATCGCAATCCCAGTATGGGCAAATCGACCTGCGTCTCTAAGGTGTGTGTTAGGGTTTGATAAATCTCACAAAATAGTTTTAGTTGGTCAACACTATCTAAATTGAAAGTCGTGACACCCCACCTCAGCAATTGCTCAATTTCTCCACGATTTAAATTGCTACCGCTATAGACAATTTTTCTAGGTGCAAATCCTGCTTTTAGTCCTAAATAAATATCTCCAGGAGTATTAGCATGAAGTCCCCAACCAGCACATCGAAAAATTTGCAGCAAGGCTACATTCCCATTCGTCACGCTAGCAAAGTGAAACTGAGTACGGGGATAGGGAATTGCTTTGGTAATGCGATTAATTGTTCTCCCCAAAGTCTCACTGTTATATACATAGAGAGGGGAACCATAGGTATTGAGTAATTCTTGGGCTAATTGGAGAGAAAAAGGAGCTTCATCTAACTGAAAATTAGGATTTTCTCGCACTATTACTACCTTCTATTAATCAGAGAAATATTTTTTTAGATTCACTTGCACTGGAGGAAAATAAAATGTATCATAAAATAATCTATTCAAAATTCCAGCAGGATTATCTGGGACTGAATTCTTCCCTAAAACTGTAGTTTCCCAAGCTTGCCACATCATAAGTAACCAAAGGATTCTACCAATTCTTCCCCCGCGAATATTGCCGCCAATTTCACCATTAATTACCTTAAAAGGAAGTTGCGGTTGCCAAAGCCCTTCTTGTTGTAATTTACTTGGACTCAACCAAGTTCTGACATCTTTTCGCAAAGCATTTAAACACAAAGTTGTGACAGGAACTGCCATTCCTTGCTTTTCTCTCCAAACTATTTCAGGAGGTAGCCAAGATTCCACAGCACGCTTGAGGATATACTTTTCACAAACGCCAGAAAGCACAAGTTCTCCAGGTAGCTGAAATGTCCATTCAGTTAAGGGAAGATCACAAAAAGGCGATCGCACCCACAACCCCTGACTCAAGGCTAAGTTATTCGCTCTCGGCTGAATATTTTGTGCACCTTTTAACATCAACGTAGCGCGACGTAATCGGGCTAATAGATTAGAACAAAAAGCTGGCTCTAAAGCTTCTTTTAGCCAATCTTGGGGATTTAGATTTTGTATTTGAGAATAAACATCAGACTGAAAACACTGTGCTTCATACCCAAAGAGAACCTGAAAAGTAGCGAGATATTGTTGCTGAAAATTCTTCGCACCTGCTGGGTTTTCAGTATTGTAAATTCCAGCAGCAATTAACGGTTTATTTGTCCACCCAGCAAAGAGTTGATCGCCGTTTTCTCCATTAAAAATAACAGAAGTTTCTTGACTAGCAACTTGACTTAATAAAAATAACGGCAAGGGTGCACCATCACCAAAAGGTAAGTCTAAAGCTTGGGCTGTAGCTGCAATTGCTTGTCGTATCTTTTGCGGTGTTACTGAAACTTTGACTAAGGGAATATTGAGAAATTGGGCAACTTGTTGGGCATAAGGAAATTCATTAAAGCGTTTGTTTGCTAAAATTAAATCAAAATCTAAAGCATAAGCCCGCACTTTGACGCCAGCTTGTACCAACAAAGCTGCAACCACGGAAGAATCAATCCCACCAGAAAGAAATATACCCACAGGTTCCGATGGGAGTTGTTGAATTTGCCTGTGTATGGCATCTTTAAGTAGTGTTTGTAATTGCGAGATCGCCTCTGTTTCATCCCGGATTAATTGCGGTGTTTCTCGCCATTCTAGTAAACGCTGGGATGTCTGAGTCAGCGTTTTCCCACTAAACCTTAATTCCTCTCCCGCTGTCACAGCAGAAATATTTTCTACAGGTGTTAGAGGTGTTGGTACGTAGGAAAAACAGGAATAGCCGTACAATCCAGGTATGCTAACTTGTGGCGTTTCAAGTACAGGTAACAACAGCCCCAAGCGAGAAGCAAACCAAATTACTTTTTCCTGCTGAATCCAATATAAAGGTACGCGGCCAAAGGGTTCTCGTCCTAAAATTAAGCTTTCATTTTGTACCTTAACCCAAGCATCTGGAGTCTCGTGCAACCCCGCTGCTGATAAGCTAGCAATTACTCCCTTAGTGTTATTAACTGCTGTAAAGGATTCAGCCAAGTTAATATAAGCGACACCCCAAATACAATCATTTTTCTGCTGATTGTAGAGTTTAGCCGTTGCAGAATCTAAGACTTTTCTGAGACAATTTTCTAGTTCTTGCTGATTTCCGTAACCCCAATATCCAAGGAAATCATATGGTCTAATCACACTTATTTCACCGCGAAAGAAGTGCTGCTAATGACGCGATCGCCCAAAGACATTTGCACTTTCCAATTACCTGCATTCATCGCCGTCCCCAACTGATAATAACAATTGGTTTGCCAAACTGATTTATCAACTTCACGGGTTTGGTAGCGGCTTTGATGGACAACTTTCCCGCTAGGATCAATCCAATCACAAGTTAGAGATAGTTTTTCACCGATTGGCGCTTCATTTAGGGTGACGCGATAGAATACTTTTGGACTAACTTGACGGTCAATTGTAGTTAGGTTGCTTCCGTTATCTTGGGCCTAGGGTAATGCGGTTTCCAGAAGTGGAAATGCGAGCGAATGTTTGTTGTCGGTTTTGAATGAAGACAGTTCCGAGGGCGATCGCCCCTATCAATACCGCAACAACTCCTCCCACAATCAATCGATTACGTCGCTGCTGAACTTTCAGCGCTTGTCTGCGATTAACTTGTGCCAGCGCATCATCAAGTAAATCAGGAGAGAGATTCAGTTCCTGCAAAATCTCCTTAACTTCTTCGCGATTTAGTTCAGCTTCACGACGCTGCGATAACTGTTCTATTTCCGCAATTACTTCTGCTAGTTGAGTTTGTGTAAGTCGCTCATTCATATCGCTTTTTCCGAATAACTGTAACTTAATTCAAAGGATTTCCATAAGCGATTTCTCTGCTGAAATTCCGGCTAGTTCTGGAAGGTGTTGAACTGGGATTAGGGCGAACAGGGGATTGAGTGAAGTAAGTATAAGTAGTCTTAGAAATTTTGCGGATTAGTTCTTCAGCATTAGCGTCATTGTGGGGGCGTTTTACCATCACCGAAATCAAGTAACGCTTACCACTGGGTGTATCCACCAAGCCAACATCAGCAGATAGCGAGCCAATATTTCCAGTTTTGTGAGCAATAGTTGCACCACTTCCTAGCCCTTTTGGAAGCAGAGAATTAATCTCATTTCGCTGCATGATATCCATCATACGAGCACGAGCTTGTAATGATACTAACTCGCCTTTATGTAAAATTGACATTAAACTTGCGAGCTCTCTGGGAGTGGTGGTATTTGTCCCTTCAATATCTGGCAAACGGTTGCGAATGACTGTGTTTGTCAAACCCCAACTGCGGAAGCGTTGATTGAGTGATTCGGCGCCGCCAAGTCGATCAATCAGCATATTAGTGGCAGTATTATCACTAATAATTATCATCTTCGTGGCCACTTCCAGAGCAGTGTACTGGGTTCCTGGTTTTTTGTATTGCATATCGCCGGAACCGTCAGCAATCATTTCCGGTTTCATGGTTAGCAATTCATCCAAACGGGTTTTGCCAGTATCGACATCCTGAAAGAATGCTACCAGAATTGGTAGCTTAATCGTACTAGCAGAAGCAAAGCTGACGGTGCCATCTAAGTCGATGTAGGAACCATTCTCAAGGTCTACGATAAAAACTCCTGGTTTTAATTTGGAATTTTGCGTCGCTAGAGACTGGATTTGTGTTTTTAGAGGCTGGATTTCTTGAGTTAGCGGTAGTGCTGAATAACTATTTGTAGGCTGAGGAATTTCCTGGATTTGAGTTTGGGGAGCACCCTTTGCTTTGGCTTGTGTAGCTGGATTGATGGCAGAAATTAGCGTTCCCGCGATCGCACCTATACCAATCCCTAAAATCAGCAGACGAATGATATAAACAAATGGGCCGTTTTTTTGGCGTTGCCGAGATGTGCGGTTTTTCTGATTTTGGGGAGACGGGGTGCTAGAGTCTTGCTTAAGGCGTCTGCTGCGGTTTGTCGGCGCTTTTGCTGTGGGAGCAATAGGTATCGTTTCCGCAATACCCATAGGATTTGGTTCTCTACGACGCCCTCGCCCCTCTGTCTGAGGTTTCAACCTCCCAAAGTTAGATTGCTCACCTTCTTTGCGTCCCAGGGTTGTATCCGGGTTGTGTGGAAACGGTGCTACACGCTCCACCCTTAGTTGAGGACGAGTCTGGCCGGTTTCAGTATCTGGCAGCATCGGCCGCTGTACAGTACGAGGGAGCGTTGGCGGTTGGACTACTTTTTGTCTGGGTTGAGTCTGTTTTGTCAGCAGCGGTTTAATCAGACGGGAGCCTAAAAGCGGCAGAGATAGCGATCGCACCACCTCTTTCCCAATAGACTGTTTTTGTTGTTTTCGACGCTTGCGAGGACGAGGGCCATCAAGCTGCTCTCGCTTTTCTCCTCCAGAATTTTCAGCCCTACGCTTTTTGCCTATAGACACAGCCACTGCTCACACCTCTAATCTAAACTAAGATCAAGTGTCATTTGTCATTTGTGATCTTGCCAATGACACAGTACAAAGTACAACAAACAACATCTCAAAGACGCAAGTTTATTTTAAGATTCCTGGGAATCTGATTGATCATCACTCATAGATTTTGGCAGAAATTGTAGCGCCCATTCCATTTGAGAGAGAATTCCTCTAAGCATAGTAACTTCTTCTGTGGTTGGCGCTGCCCGATTGTACAGTCGTCTCAACTTTTCCATACGCGCCTTGGCTGTATGGGGATAAAGATAACCGATTTTTAACAACAAATCTTCTAGGTGTTTGTAGTAACCTTCCACAACATTCAAGGGTGCAGCGTCGATTGCTTGGGTAGTATCACTGCAAGGTGTTGCATCCCTACTAGGAAGTAAATTTTCCCTCTCAACTGCAAAGGGAGATTGGGCTATTTGGTAAAGCTCGTAACAGCAAACTGCGACCGCCTGGGCGAGATTTAAAACAGGATATTCGCCACTTGAGGGAATGCCAACAAATCGCTGGGCATAATTTAATTCAAGATTGCTCAATCCTCGATCTTCTGGGCCAAAAATCAAGGCAGATGTCACTGATTCTTCCAGTAACCAAGGTAATGCTGTTCTAGGCGTTTCTAAGGGCGTCGGGAGTGCACGGACGCGGGCCGTGGTAGCGATCGCCCTCTGACAACCAGTTAACGCCGCAGGTAAACTCTCCACTACTTGTACTGCTTCCAAAATATCCGCCCCATGAACTGCCATCAAACGTGCTTCCTCTCCCAAAGGATCGCACTGCGGATTCACCAGCACCAGATTGCGCAGTCCCATATTTTTCATCACCCGCGCTACAGACCCAACATTCAAGGGCCCAGCAGGCTCTACTAACACTATCCTTACCGTCGCTAACGACATTTGATATTTTTTTTATTAATTATTATTAACTTTTAACATCTCCTCAACCTAGCATGACACACCAACGCTCAAAATCTGACCTACCCACGAAAATTTGCCCCGTATGTGCTCGCCCCTTCACTTGGCGCAAAAAATGGGCTGATTGTTGGGATGAGGTGAAATACTGTTCAGAACGCTGTCGCCGACGCAAATCTCAAGCTGATTAATAGAACAAGCATCCTGCCTGTCAGCTGCAATACTCACCCCCTATCCCAGTCATCCCCCTTAAGACTTAATATTTTCTTTCAAATTTCTTGCTGATTTCATCCGATTGGAATATTATCTATGTTTAGGGGTGTAATACGTGTCTTATGTTTATATGACAATCTAACAAGATTGACATCATGACAAAACAATGCGATCTACTATGATGAAGTGATTTCAGCCGTAATACAGGTTGAAGATATCAGGTTTGTCTGATATTTCAGCTTTAATTTTAAAGCTCTCCAATTACCATTGAAATTGGAGACAAAAGTACTGCTTGGCGTTAATTCAAACAAAAGTCATTGACATAGTTGCAAGCCGCAGAAATAATCTGTGATCTGCGGTTTGAAGTCTCTATTCCTAGTTTTCTCATAGGTGAACTGAAAATTGAAACCCTCAAACTTTGAAAATTCGTTGCGCAATCAAGTACAACCCAAACTGATTATCCACGGCGGTGCTGGTAGCTCTCTCAAAGGTAAAGATGGAGCTGACGCAGTACGTAAATCTCTTTATACAGTTATTGAGGAAGTTTATTCCCTTTTGTTGACCGGTGCTACCGCTCGTGAAGCCGTAGTACGTGGCTGTCAAATGCTTGAAGACGACCCCCGCTTTAATGCCGGTACTGGTTCGGTACTGCAATCTGATGGGCAAATTCGCATGAGCGCGGCCTTGATGGAAGGGAAGTCTCAACGCTTTAGCGGCGTGATCAATGTCTCACGAGTTCAAAATCCCATTGATCTGGCACAGTTTTTGCAAGATTCAGCAGATCGAGTGCTCTCTGAATGTGGCGCTGCGGAACTGCTTCGAGAAATCAATGCTCCAGTTTACAATCCTCTAACTGACATCCGTTTACAGGAATGGATGTTGGAAAGAGAGGGAAATTTTGACAAGACAATGGCGGGAGTCGTCGCGGAAAAAGAACTGGTTCAGTTGGACGATAGCCCAGTTACTGCTATGTCAGGCTCGTCAGCCGGACGCGGTACGATTGGTGTAGTCGCCCTGGATATGCACGGTTGCCTTGCAGCAGGAACTTCCACTGGTGGCAAAGGCTTTGAACGAATTGGGCGTGTTAGTGACTGTGCAATGCCTGCAGGAAACTATGCTACCAGTAAAGCAGCGGTTAGCTGTACGGGTATTGGGGAACACATCATTGATGAGTGTCTAGCGGCGAGAATTGTGGTTCGCGTTACAGATGGTTTATCCTTGGGCGAAGCGATGCAGCGTTCGTTTACAGAAGCAAGTCTGAATGAGCGAGATTTCGGCGCGATCGCTATTGATGCTACAGGTACGATTTCTTGGGGAAAAACCAGCCAAGTTCTTCTGTCTGCTTATCACGATGGCGAAAAAATCGGAGACACCCTGGAGTTGCCAAGGAACGCCGTGACTGGCTTCGTTTCTTAATTTCTGAGGGATTGGGGATTGGGGATTGGGGACT
>JAYFMV010000068.1:0-41650 GCA_042408245.1 Potamolinea sp. | reverse complement strand
GAAACGCTTGTCTTCCATTGATGGAGGAAATAAGGAGAAGCTGAAGATTGCTTTACCGGAAGATTTAATTAAGCCAACTTCTAAGCTTTCGGTAGATTTTCGTTTGGATGCGAGGGAACGTCGTTCTTGTAGTCGAGTGACAGACCAACAGCTTTGGGGTACGATGCACGCGGATACGAATTTTGAGTTAAAACGAGCAACTGCAGTCCAGTTACCAGATTTAAAACTACTACAAACTGGTTTTCCTTTTAGTGCTCCTCAAGATTTATCCAGCACTGCTGTAGTTTTGCCGAAGGAACCTTCTATTCAGGAACTAGGAACCTTACTGGAATTCAGCAAAAGATTGGGCAGGATTAGTAAAGCTGATTCCATGCAGTTAGAGGTTTATACTGTAGATAATTTACCAAAGGAAAAGCGTGAAAAGCGTCATTTGGTTGGTATTGGGTCCCGGAAAACTTTTCCTTTCCCCGAAGTATTAAATACTGGAGATTTTGACTTAAAAGAGCAGTTAGTACGTCAGCGTAACCTGAGCGAAATTCAGACCAATCCTGATAATGATGGGGTGATTAAGGAAATTATTTCTCCCTACAGTAAAGAACGGGCTTTGCTTGCTCTTACAAGTCAGACTGATAAGGGATTGGAACAAGTACAAAGCTTACTGCGCTTGGATTCGTTGTTCTTCCAATTAAAGGAAGATACGGCTCTAATCAGCGCGAAGGATACTAATCCTGATATCTCAGACGCAAATGCTTATGCCGTGGAATTTTTACAACGGGAAAAGAGAGTTAAAATCGAGAAAACACCCTTATCAAATAAGTTTTTCCAAATCCTTGCAAATAGTTGGTTCTTGTTGGGGCCTGCTATAATTGCTTCCGGAATTATTCTCTACGGAATTATTCAGCTCTTTTATATCAAAACGAATTTCCGGAGAAAAAAGCTAACTGGGGATGTGGAAACGTGGTGCATTACTGATTAATCATTAGACCTCTGACAAAAGTATTTTTCCGATAGTGAAGCGGTAGTGAGTTTACGAGCGTCTGCTGTTGTGTCAATTATTGTCCATTTTCTGTTACTTCTAAGTTCTGCAAGATGTCTATTGTTAAAGTTCATCGACAACTGATGACTAATATCATGTCTGGTTAATCATCCTCAATAAAAATGAATGGCACTTGGGTTTTTACAGCCTTGCTATTATAGGCAATTAACAGTACTTGCTCTAACAAATAGTAACTATCGTTCTTCGCTCACTCTTAAATAAATGAACGATTTTTTTAGTAGACAACCAACGAAAAATCAAGACTTTACTCCAAAGTGATGGAAGAAGTCTATAGCAAAGGACAGACAGCTTAAGACAATTCTCAAATCACAGTCTATGCCAATCTAGGCAACTATCACCAACTTGTCCTAACAGCTTTGGCAACTGCTATAACAAAGGACAACTAACAAAAGACAACTTTAAGGGCAAGTTTAGTAGATAAATTTTGCTTCAAATCAAGAATTAATCAGCCCAACTTGTTCTTAATAACTGGTAATTAACAACTAACAAAAACTGACAAAAATGACGGACATTTCCTCAAGAAATAAGTCAGGAACTGCCAATTCAAAAAACCCCATTGGGCTTTCCCTCAAGCAGCGGGAACAGATAATTACTTGGATAGTCGAAGCAGTTCCCAACACTTTTGACTATATATTCCAGTGGTTGGGTGCCCGCCCACTGTTTTTCTTAATTATGTCGCTGCTAATGCTGTTAACTCCACTGATTACAGCACGTCCGAGTATTTGGCAACAGGGAATTGTTGCAGCAATGTTGATTGCTACAGGACGCTTAGTACTTCAGATGGAAGAACAGCAACCAAAAAAGAAAGTGAGTGAATTCCTTCACTTGTTTTTGTGTGTACTCAGTATTATCACAACACTGCGCTATTTGTATTACCGTACCAACTACACACTCAACTTTGAAGGCTGGTTAAATGGCTTTTTTTGCGTGTTGTTGTTTATAGCGGAACTCTATGCCATCATCACTCTTTTATTCGCCTATTTCCAAACTCTTAAAATTAAAGACCGAAAGTTTATTGACTTAGCGAACTTTCCTGAAGAGGAGTGGTTTAAGGTAGACATTTACATCCCCACTTACAATGAAGATGTAGAAATTGTCAGAAAAACGACTCTCGCAGCTTTAGCTATTGACTACCCAGCCGATAAAAAAAAGGTTTACGTCCTAGACGACGGTAGGGCTGAAAAATACAAAGCCAGACGGGAAGAATTGCGCCAGATGTGCGAAGAACTGGGCGCGACAATGCTAGTACGGGATAATAACGAGCACGCCAAAGCTGGTAATATCAATACTGCTTTTAAGCGCACAGAAGGGGAATTAGTGCTAATTCTGGACTGCGACCATATGCCAGTCAAGCACTTCCTGAAGCATACCGTAGGGTTTTTCTTCAACAAGAAAGTGGCTTTCGTCCAGACACCCCACTGGTTCTATAATCCAGATCCCTTCGAGCGTAACCTGCTGACTGGCGGAAAAATCCCTGTCGGTAACGAGTTATTTTATAAAGTATTGCAAAAAGGCAATGACTTCTGGAATGCTTCCTTTTTTTGCGGTTCAGCAGCAGTTATCAGAAAAGAGTACGCCCTCCAAGTAGGAGGAATTGCCACAGAAACTGTAACAGAAGATTGTCACACAGCTTTCCGACTACATTCGCTGGGTTATGAGTCGGTCTACTATGACAAAATTATGGTAGCCGGATTAGCACCAGAAATGTTTTCATCCTATGTGGGACAACAAGTCCGCTGGGCCAGGGGAATGGCGCAAATCCTACGTCTGGAAAATCCGCTAATCAACCCCAAGCTGAACCTAACTATTCCTCAGCGGATTTGTTACTTCAGCGCCACATCTCACTTTTTCTACGGATATCCCCGTTTGATGTATGCCCTAGCACCACCATTATTCCTGCTATTTGGCATTAACTCAGTCAAGGGTTTAGGACTGGAAACTTTATTTTACGCTCTGCCTCACATTATTTTGTCGATGCAGGCCAACCACATCCCTTACAAACACGTCCGCTTCTCCTTCTGGAACGAAATCTTTGAATTTTCGATGTCCTTTCAAGCGGGAATTGTGACACTGTTGGCACTATTTAACCCGAAGTTGGGTTCCTTCAACGTTACAGATAAGGGAATTTCCGTCACTAAGCGTAGTTTTGACTTCGACTCAGTACGATATTTGGTGTTTGTCAGCGCGATTTCGGCTGCGTCTTTGATTGCGATACCTTTTTGGTGGTATCTCAGTCCGGAAGACCTCCAAGCAGTAATAATCAATGCTCTATGGTGTGTTTTTAATTTATTTTTGCTCCTAGCTGCTTGTCTGGTTGCTTTTGAACAACCACAGCTACGGCGTACTCACCGTATGCCCCAGGAAACTGACTGCTATCATACACGCCCACAATCAAAGTTGGAGAGGAAAAACACTTGATATCAGCGAAAGTGGTGCTCAAATCCTACTGGATGAATGGCCTAATATTTCCGAAGATATCAGGGTAGAGTTAGTAGGAGATTACGGTGCACGGGTGCTGTTGGATGGGAAAGTGATTAGAGCGATCGCCACCAGTAAGCTTCAAGCAAGACTGTTTGTTGATTTCGTAAGCATTTCTCGTTCCCAGTTAGATGACCTCACCTTAGTCATTTTCTCTGACGTGAAGGAGTGGTATTCCCAACACCGAACGGAAACGGATAAACCGCTGGAGTCACTGAAGTTCATCATTACCAGTATGGGTCGAGTCTTCCGGGAATTCCGACCAGCGACAGGGGTAAAAGTCCGCAAACAGGTACAGGCTGTGGCACAGTTGTACTGGGAACAATGGGAAGGTCAATCTTTTTCCGCAAAGGTGACAGAAATTGGTTCAGGAGACTTGCGCATTGAGTTAGATGGAAGTCAAATCTTCAATTTACAGGAGATGCAACAATCCCGCCCTACCATAGGTCTGCTAATTAGTCAAGAAACAAATGACCCACAACCTCAGAGTTTGTTAGCTCAGGTTGAGTCTATAGAAGAACTGACAAATTCTCAATACAGCAAACCGCAGCCAGAAAATCTTGGCGTTCCTCCAATTCCAGTTGCTATTGAGTTAAGTTTTCCTGAGTCATTAAAACGACAACAGCAATCCAAGGTTAAGCAACTTCTCAAGACCCTTAAATAACCGTCCAATTTCAGTAGAGAGGAAAGTTTTTCAGAACCATTAACAGCCATTTATTTGATTTCTGGTAAACAATAGACAAGATTACCAAAATGAAGAGGATGTAGGGTGTGGGGAACCCCATAATTAAAATCAGGGGTTTCAAGTAAGGACACTGTATTTCTTAGCACTACGTGTCTCGAAACACATCTTTTTCCTTTTCCCATATTTAAAAAATAGGGGCTTGTACCTTTTAGGGTATAGGCATTTTGTCTTTACTCTATACCCCATACCCTGTTTTGGTCAATAATATTATGTCTCTAGAGATTTCTAGTTGTTTGTTCCTTAGTAGAAAAAATTGTAAATACACAAACTAAATCTTTCGGCACAGGAGATTAAATGCATTTTCCTAAAAAAATAGCATAACAACTATTTGTTGGTAATTGTGCTTTTTTTCAAGTCTGTGCCAAGATTGTACTGAATATAAAAAAATTATCCGTGACCATAAAAAATACGTAAAGCTGTGCTAAACATAAGTAAAACTGTATAAAAAAGAGCGATAGAGTTCATTACTTACTACTAAGATTAGAACAGTTCCCAATTGAAAGCGTCTACAACAGTGAAATCTGAAACCAAAGCGAGAAAATAACCCATGCCAGATGCAACTAAACTAGATAACCCAAACCGATTAATCGTAGTAATCGTTAACTATAGAACACCTGGTTTAACCATTGACTGCTTGCGCTCCTTAGAGAAAGAAGTAAAATCGCTTACAGGAACTAGCGTAGTCGTAACAGACAATGCTTCTGGAGATGACTCAATTGAAAAAATTGCAGCCGCCATAAAAACCGAAGGTTGGGGAGACTGGGTAGAATTCAGGCCATTAGAACGCAATGGCGGATTTGCATACGGAAACAACGCCGTCATCCGTCCAGCGCTAAATAGCCCCAACCCACCCCAATACATCCTCTTACTCAACCCAGACACAATTGTTCGTCCCGCAGCCTTACAGACGCTGGTAGACTTCATGGACAAACATCCCGACGTTGGGATTGCTGGTAGTCGTCTAGAAGATCCCGATGGGACTCCACAACACTCTGCTTTTCGCTTCCATTCAGTACCAAGTGAACTGGATAATGGTTTGAGGCTTGGTGCGGTATCGAAGTTATTGTCCAAGTGGGACATTGCACCTCCCATATCCGAAGAAACTTGTCAAACCGACTGGGTAGCCGGAGCAAGTATGATAGTACGCCGCGAGGTATTTGAAGCGGCTGGCTTGATGGATGAAGAATATTTCATGTACTACGAAGAAATGGACTTTTGCCTACAGGCTAACAGGTCTGGTTGGAGTTGTTGGTACGTACCTCAAAGCCGAGTCGTGCACTTAGTCGGGCAAAGTTCAGGAGTAACTGATACTAAACGTCCACCTAAGCGCCGACCTCAATACTGGTTTGATTCAAGACGACGATACTTTCTCAAGAATTATAGTTGGTTGTATGCAGCAGTAGCTGATGCTTCTTGGGCGAGTGGATTTGCCTTGTGGAGATTGCGCCGAGTACTTCAAGGTAAGCCAGATTTAGATCCACCACAAATACTCAGTGATTTCCTGCGTAACAGTGTGTTTATTCGACGAGAACAAGTTTAATTAGAGACATCTGGAATTTCCATATCGAGGTAGATTATGGTTACACAGCAAAACTTGGTAGAAGGTACAAATAATTCAGAAACAACTACTCTGGGACTTTGGGAACAAATCAAAGAAGACTGGATTGCTCATGGAAAAGATTGGACTAAACCAGGATTTCGAGCCGTCGCAGTTCAACGGTTTGGTGTTTGGAGAATGAACATTAAGTCATTATTTTTTCGTGCTCCTTTGAGCATTATTTACCGTGCTTTATATCGTAAAATACGCAATACTTACGGAATTGAATTACCTTATACCGTTAAACTTGGGCGTCGTGTAGTTATTGAACATCAAAGTGCAATTGTAATTCATGGATATTCTTCCATTGGCGACGATTGTATTATTCGTCAAGGCGTAACAATGGGAAATCGCTATCTAGACCGTCCTTACGATGCTCCAAAATTGGGTGCTCGTGTTAACGTTGGAGCTGGTGCAAAAATCTTTGGCAACGTCACCATTGGAGACGATGTAAATATCGGAGCGAATGCTGTAGTTTTAATCGATATTCCCCCTGGAAAAACCGCAGTTGGTATCCCCGCTAAAATTATCAAAGCCAACTAGATGTCGGCTCCTTGTCGCGCGTTAACCCTATTGGTATAACGGGTGGGGAATGCCGACCAGTATAAAATTGAGCGACAGCGAATCCTTATTCCGGAGTAGCCTGTTGCTCAACAGACCCCTTTTCTGTCACTCTCCGAGAATTAAAATAAAGAAATAAATACTTTAAATTCCTACAAGGTAAGCAGGCTAATGGATGTAGAGTTACAAATTCTCAAACATTTATCAAGAGATGCACATCCGACGGTATCATTCATCGATAAATATTGTAATTTTTACAGTTTAAATACACAACAGCTTAGCTATTTTATGAGCCAACAAAAAAATAGGAAACCCCTGGATGATGTTCTCGCGCAGCAGTTCATCTATGGTGGTAAACAGCAAGACACGCTTCAAGAGCCAGCACTGGAACAGACAGCATCTGAGTCAACGCCTACACAGACATCATCTAAAAATAGCAAAAGGGTTACAGCACGTGAATCTAGTCAGACTACAAAAAAAATATTCAAGTCTGATAACGAAAGCGCTGTGATTCCGGAAGAGCTAACAGGTGTTACTGTAAAACAACCGAAACAGTCGCCACTAATGAATAAGTTCCAAACCCCACCAAAAGAGGCTACAGTACGTTTCACTGTTGATTTACCCCAGTCAATACATCGGAAGCTATCGATTTTGGCTGCAAGGACAGGTCAGAAAAAGGCGGATATTGTGCGAGTATTGCTAAATGAAGCTCTACACACATTAAATGAATGAGGTCTTGTTGACATCCTCACCGGCGTGAACGCACGGTGATTCCTAAGACTCACGACTTAGGTTTCTGCTTCTTTCCCTTACGGGTATTTCGCAACTGCCCAATAGACTTATGTCCATCAGGTCTTACGTATGCGCTTCGCGCATGCTTCGCAAACGCTCCACAGACTATTACCGCAAGTCCTGCGGCAAGAATATTATTTGCGGCATTAATGTCTCGGTCATGGTGTGTCCCACACTTAGGACAATCCCACTCTCGAACATCAAGGGGCAATTGATCAACAATGTGACCACATTTTCCACAGCGTTTAGAACTGGGGAACCAGCGGTCAATTTTAACCAGTGTCCGACCATACCACTGGCACTTGTATTCCAACTGACGAACCAATTCAGCCCAAGAAGCATCAGCAATAACTGCGCTGAGTTTACGGTTCTTCATCATGTTCTTCACAGCCAAATCCTCGACGGCAATCGTTTGGTTTTCACGTACCAATCGAGTGGTCAGCTTGTGTTCGCGAAGCGTCCCGCAGGGAAGGAAATCTTTACGAGCATCGGCAATAGCTGCAGTAATTCTAGCTACCTCAAGCCTTGCCTTCTCTCTATTATTAGAGCCTTTGACTCTACGAGAAAGTGTTTTTTGAGCTTGCCTCAACTTATGTCGAAGGCGTTTGAAATGCTTGGGATTAGCAATCTTCTCCCCATCACTGGTAGCAATCAAAGAGGTGATTCCTGCATCAATGCCCACAGCTTTATCAACCTGTGGCAGAGATTTAACCGTGTGGTCTTCAACCAGCAACGAGACAAACCACCGTCCCGATGCGTCCAGCCTCACGGTAACAGTGGATGGTTCGCAACCCTTGGGGAGAGTGCGACTCCACCGAATCGGCAAAGGGAAAGAAGACTTTGCCAACCACAGTTGTCCATCCTTCCACCTAAAAGCAGAGCGGGTAAACTCAGCACTACCGCCACTTCGCTTTTTCTTAAAGTTTGGGTATTTGGCACGACCTGAAAAGAAGTTGCTAAAAGCTTTTTGCAGGTTTCTCAATCCCTGCTGCAATGGAACACAACTAACCTCATTCAGGAATTGCAAGTCTTCTTGCTTTTTCCAGGAAGTCAACATCCCAGATGTTTCGCTGTACCCAACCCGCTCCTGCTTTTCGTACCAGGCTTCTGTCCTGGCGTGAAGCGCCTTGTTGTAGACCAACCGAACACAACCCAAGGTGCGGCGCAAGAGTTGTTCTTGCTCCTCGGTTGGGTAAAAACGGTATCGGTAGGCTCTTTGGGTCATGCTTCACATCTTAACAAACAATCTGTAAAGCCGTCCTGGAAGGACGGGGTTTCTACCCAAATTTTTGTTAAAAGGGAACAGGGAACGGGGAACAGGCAACAGGGAAATCCCCATAATTAAAATTAGGGGATTTGTACAACGACGTATTTTTTCTGGCGCGGCGCGTCTGGAAAAAAAGGTTTATATTTTATTCATAAATAAATTTAGGGGCAAGTGACCCAAGATTCGGGGCTAATTCTTCCCTTCCCTTTCCCCGTTCCCTGTTCCCATCCCTTCGGGGCTTGGTCAGCAAGAGCATTAGCGGTTCGTAGAGTTATGTGAGACGGCTTGTCTGTCCGCCTTATTTTTTAAGAAAAGATCTCAAATGGGTTCTATACTGTACTCAGTTGGTGTAGGAGTATGTCACTGTTTGGAATTAATGTTCTCAGCTTGCCAAACGGCACGAGTCTGCTGATAAATTTCCAAAATTCGGTCAAATTTACGCTCCCAGTCAAAATATTTTACGACACGCTCTTTCCCTGCCTTACCCATACTCTGCCGTAATTCCGGTGACTGAGCAAGTTTCAGCATAGCGTCTGTTAGTCCGTTGACCAATGCTTCCTTCGATGACGGAGAAATCAAAATCCCACAGGTTGAATCAACATAATCGGTTGGTCCACCCCAATTTGTTGCAATTATTGGCAGTTCCATCGCCATTGCTTCTAAAATAACGGCTCCACCGCATTCCAGTAAACTGGGTAAAACCAGTCCGTCAGCTTGCTGTAGTTTAAGAGCACACTGCTTCTGAGAAAGCCAGCCAGTAAAAATAACGTTGTCATTTAATCCTATACGCTTCACCTGGTTTTCTAGATCCTGCCGTAGTCTACCATCGCCGATGATTTCTAGGATAGCGCCCGTTTTTGCCGCAACAGGAGAAAATGCTTCCAGCAGCAAATCTACTGCTTTCCAGTCTATTAGTCGGCCCATAAAGACAAAATGAACTTTCTTGTTCAGTTCCCTAGATATGGAACTAGCTGATTGCCATACCGATAAATCTACTCCGTTTTCCGCAAATTCAATAACTGAACCTTTTACACCCGCAGGAAGTGCTTGTTTCGCCCGTTCATTAGAAACTAGCAGCGTCTGCGCCCTGAGTTTACCAGGGATAAGGTGATTAACAAAAGTCGAAAACTTACGACTTAAGTTTACCGCCAGTTCTATGAATCGGCTCTGGCGTTTTCTAAACGCTGGTGGGAATTCCATACCCCCATTTAAGGGGCCTATAACAACTGGGGCTCCAACATCAAACATCAGCGACGGATATTTTGGCGATACTGGTATCGGCTCATGAACAATATCGATTTGGTGTTCGCGAACCAGTCTGCGGATAATAGGGCGCTGGAGTATTTGTGTATACAAGTGACTGAGTAGCCCTGTTGTTACTTCTCCAACTCTTCTTGGCAAAAGCAGTCCGAACTTATATAGCAGTACGTGTAACCATGTATCGGCTACAAAATGGATACGAGCAAAATCTTCAGGAAACAGTACCTGTAGTTCAGGCTTTGTCCGAGCATGAACTACTAACCATGTCTCAATATTGTGTGAACAAAGTAACCGGAAGTATTGGAGTGGTAAAAAAGCTTCACCACCAAATTTTGTAGACGCATGTTCAGCAACAATTACAATTCGCATAACAGATTTTTGTCTAAAGGATCATTAATTAACTTGAAATAAGTATATTTTTGTTGCTTAGTAGTTGACATCATACTTGAGTTTGATCGAAAAACTGAAAAAATACATAGTAAACATCTATAAGTGTTTTGGCAAGAGCAATTTTTTTTCACTCAAGGAATGTTAGTTAGGTAATATAACTAAATTGTTTTAAAAGTTCTGATTTTTTAGGAATTCGCGCTTGTGTGAAGCTTTATAGCAACAGATATACAGCTTAGGACAATTCTCAAATCACAGCATATGCTACTGTAGACTGCAATCACCAACTTGTCCTAACAGCTTTGGCGATTGCTATATGTAATCCCGATTTCCTTTCGGTAATATAGCAAAGTACCTAGTACCCAGAACTGAGGAGAAACATATTCTCGAACTAGCTTTGGGCGAGCAATACTGTTCTAACTTATGTAATTAGTACTAAAGTTTAGTACTTTTATTAAAATTTCATCGTCTTCAACTAATGAGAAGAAAACAAATACACTGCTTGAATTAATTGTCAAGTTAATTATGGTTGTTCAAATCAGGTAATTCTGAATACTTGAGTAATTTCTTAGATTGAAAATTAAGCAACGATACCGTGTTAACTGAATTTATGCATTCACAAGCTGTGTAACTTAGTTAATAAGCTAGTGTTAATTTATACTAAAAAAAACACTTACTGGCAAGTAATTACATTAGTTTTTATATTCTACCAGTACACTCTTAGTGCCAAATAGCTTACGCTGTAAAAACAGCATTGCTCCACTTACTTGTGCAAATTTTCCTATTACACAGGATAAAGCATACAAAGCAGCGTGTTCATCACAAATATTTTGACGACGTAGATTGAAAAAAATGCGGCTGGCTGTAACAGGATATCCCAGCAACAGCAACAGACTGAAACCGTGGGTAGTCCATAACATTCCCAACGCCAATAAAGGTAAAAATAACCCCCACAACCAAATACTTCTAGTTTCGCGAACCCAATGACGTTCAGGTTCATGTCCGTGTATCGATGCTCCCTCAGCATAAGCATGACCAGCTCGGAAAGCACGCTTCCACCATTGACTAAAACGGGTTATTTGTGCATCGTGTAGCGTCATTTCAGCATCGAGGCGTAGAATTTTCCAATTTTGTTGGCGCAAACGTACACACAGTTCTGGTTCTTCCCCAGCAATCATTGTTGGATTAAACCCTCCAGCTTTCTGGAACGCTTCTACCCGCATCATGGAATCACCACCACAAGCTTTGGCTTCACCAACTGGTGTATCCCACTCCAGGTCACACAATCGGTTATAAATAGAAAAATCGGGAAAGCGTTCACGCCGACGACCACAGACTACAGCAACATCAGGGTGAGCATCAAGTTCACGTTGAGCGTAATCAAGCCAACCTTCAACTACCTCACAGTCACCATCAATAAATTGGACAAATTCAAGCTGTGGATTTGTTTCCAGCAGATGAGCAAACCCAGCATTTCTAGCTCGTGCGGCTGTAAAGGGTATGGATAAATCAAGCTCAACCACCTCCACTCCTAGGGAACGAGCAAACTCAACACTATCATCTGTTGAGCCAGAATCGACATAGACGACACGAGCTACTTTTCCAACTACTGAAAGCAAGCACTGGTGTAGGCGTTGACCTTCATTTCTGCCGATAGCAACTAATCCAATACGATTTAAGGGTTGAATTTTGACACCTCGCTACTGACACTAAGAAATTTTTATAAGCCTATGATAAGCGCCCTTTTGTGAGGCCGCCAACTATCTTCTAAATCATTAGACAAGATTGCAAAAGTCGGAATTCCCCCCTTCCCAAAGGAATTAAAAGGGAACAGGGAACGGGCAACAGGCAACAGGGAAATCCCCATAATTAAAATTAGGGGATTTGTACAACGACGTATTTTTTCTGGCGCGGCGCGTCTCGAAAAAAAGGTTTATATTTTATTCATAAATAAATTTAGGGGCAAGTGACCCAAGATTCGGGGCTAATTCTTCCCTTCCCTTTCCCCGTTCCCTGTTCCCATCCCTTCGGGGCTTGGTCAATTTTCTCTCTAAATTTTCGCTAAAAAAATACTCAAAAGACGACGATACTCAGTGAGTCCCCTAGCAGATGAAAACCGAGTTGTTAAGGCTTCTCTTGCAGATCCAACTACTTGGTTGAGTTGTTCAGGTTGCGCCTGAGTTAACTCTAGCAAACGTTTTGCTAAGTCATCCACATCTTCAGCATGAAAGTGGAATCCCGAAACGCCTTCTTCAACTAATGCACTAGCGCCACCAGTATCTGGTACTAATACAGGTATCCCTGCTGCCATTGCTTCAAGTATTGCTATACCAAATGGTTCTACTGGACACAAATGTACTAAGAGGTCAGCATTAGCTAATTCTGTGGGTACATTATCGGTATATCCTAAAAAATTGACATTCGGATGAGATGCTTGAGCTCTAGTGCGGAGTTTTTCTAAATCCCAACCACTACCACATACTCGAATCGATAGTTTTCCTAATTGGGGAATCTTTTCCAAAGCATCCAATAATAGGTCAACACGTTTAATTGGATCTAAACGCGATACTACGACTAATCGTTGAATTTTTTCCTGTGTAAATGGAGAGCGTTTTGGATAGTCCTTTGATTCAAATAAGAAGTTTTCAATTACCTTAATTTTGTCAGCGCGAACACCATTAGCTATCATTCGCGTCTTGGTAAAAATGGAATTAGCAACAAAAACAATTCCTAGGGAGTTTAAATATTTTTTTCGACCATAACTCTCACGTTCATCGGTTCCACCATGTACCATATGTACATGAATACATTGGCGACGATACCAAAAGTTTAATGCGGCAAAAATTAGAGAATGAGTAATACCAGTGGCAAAAAAGACCAGTTTTTTATGATTTTTCAAATAATCATTTATATGTGATAGTAATTCTTTCTTATTAACAAATGATTTTGTGATGAAACCTCGGCGTTTACCTTCTTCAAGAGCGAGTCCAGGAGGAGATAACAATATGGGCTGAAACTCATCTTTTAGACCTTCCAATGTTGCGAAAGCCATTCGTTCCGTACCATACAATTGACCACAGAAAAGTACATAAAGTAGAGGTAGCTGCAATGTTGTTAACTCCTATTAAAAGAGAGTTGGACTATGAATTGAAGACTTAAGATCGTTGAGTTTTATACCAGGTAGCAGTCTCAAGTAAAAATCAGTAGAGTAAACTACCTATACCATACTGTAGTCAGTTGGTGTAGGAGTATATCACTTGACGCCAGACAAATGCTAAAAATTGTAGGGGCGACTTTTGTACACTAAAGCCCCTACAAACTCACAATTTTTATTTTTAGGCGTAAACTTGTCGATAGTAGGCTTGGTATTCTTCTGATAGCAATGGTTGCCACCAATCTTGGTGAGTCAAATACCATTCTATTGTTTGTCGCAGTCCACCTTCAATTGTCTCGGCTGGAGTCCAACCCAGTTCAGTTTTAATTTTGGTAGCATCAATAGCATAGCGACGATCATGCCCTGGTCGGTCTTTCACAAAAGTAATTAGCTTTTGTGCTGGGCGTATTTCCAGGTGCGGTGCTAACTCATTCATCAGTTCACATAACTTATTTACCAAGTCAATATTTTTGACTTCGTTATTACCACCAATGTTGTAAGTTTCTCCTGGTTTACCTCGGTGAATAACAACATCTAGTGCTCGACAATGATCTCCCACATACAGCCAATCCCGAATATTTAGTCCATCCCCATAAACGGGTAAAGGTTTACCTAGGAGGATATTGATACACATCAGGGGAATCAATTTTTCGGGAAAATGGTAGGGTCCGTAATTATTAGAACAATTGGTGATTATTGTAGGTAAGCCATAGGTTTCATAGTAAGCGCGAGCGAGGTGATCACTACCAGCTTTGGAAGCAGAATAAGGACTGTTGGGAGAGTAAGGCGTAGTTTCTGTAAACTGGGGATCGTTTGGACCAAGGCTACCATAAACTTCATCGGTTGAGACATGGAGAAAGCGATGGACACTATCACTTGTTTTACCACCTCGACTTTCCCAGTAATGGCGAAAACTCTCTAACAGTGTAAAGGTTCCGACAACATTAGTACGAATAAATGCATCTGGTTCTAAAATCGAGCGGTCAACGTGAGATTCAGCAGCAAAGTGGGCGACTGTATCGATTTCTTCTTCCCTTAGTAGATTTTCTACTAAAGGGCGATCGCAAATGTCCCCATGAACAAAACGAATTTTTTCTTGTTCTTCTAATTCTGTCAGATTGCGCCGATTACCTGCATATGTAAGCGCATCAAGTACTACCACCCGGTCATTAGGATATTTTTCACTCCAATAGTGTACAAAATTTGAGCCAATAAAACCGGCACCTCCAGTAATGACTATTCGGCGTGGTTCTCTTTCTGTATTCTGTTCTTGTTCAATATTTGTCATTGTTTTCTTACCTCACTATTTTTGCTTTTGATGGTTTGTAAATTCAAACTTCAAGTTTCAAGTTTTACGCCCTTGTCTGAACATATTTCTAATTTGATGCTTCTAGATATATGTTCTATTTCTCGCTGCGGGTTTTTATATCATTTCCCCTAACATCGTTTTTGTGAAATTTAACCGCAGATGTACGCTGCGATATTTTTTACGGAGTTGATGTTATTGGCCCTGATATTACAGCACTTGGCGAGTTGGTGAAATACAATTTTTTCCTTGATATAGCAGTCGTTACAAAGGTTAGAACAATGCAGAGCTGCTCTTAGCTTTACCTGCTTGGGGAATTGCTCAAGACCCAGTTATGATTGACTTTTTCACTTCTTTCTGGGTACTTTGCTATAAGGGGAGATAGGAGGGTCAAAATGTACCTTTACCAAGTTGCCAACCGCTGTATTTATGACAAATTTATAACCAATAATTTCAACACAGCTTCTTGGTTTCAATTACCTGGATTTAGTCCTTAAAAATTGACCCCAAATTTGAAGCATTGTTTTTTTTATTGTCTTGTTTGTCTTTGCTAGTTTGTCATTTATTATTGTTCATGTACTCTGTCTTAAGTTGTTGTTAAACAACTAATAAATAACAACTATAGACCCTTGAATGACCGTTACGTTAACTCAATTTGACAGTCGTCACCGATGAGAAAACGTAGGGCTTTAGGTCGTTGAGGAGCAACTTTCAGATGAGCGCGTTGTCCAATTACGCTATCAACAATCCGTTGTTGAATACCTATAACTTTTGCACCTTGGAGAATTACACTATGCTCTAAGTCTGTATCAATTAGGGTTACTTGGTTGGCGACACTGCTGTAAGGACCGACAAAGCAGTTTTCTAAGTGACAGTCGCTACCAATTGTCACAGGTCCGCGAATTGTACAATTGATAACTTTCGACCCTGGACCTATCTCTACTCGTCCAATTATTTGACTAGCTTCATCAACTTCGCCTTTGATCGAAGAATTGAGACAAGTATCTAGAATAATCCGGTTTGCTTCTAGTAAATCATCTTTTTTTCCTGTGTCTAACCACCAGCCTTCAAGTTTATAGGCTTCTACTTTTAGTTTTTGGTCAATTAGGTATTGAATTGCATCGGTAATTTCTAGTTCACCTCTAGGTGAGGGTTGAATAGAAGCGATAGCACTATGGATTACAGGGTCGAAAAGGTAAATACCTACAAGTGCAAGATTTGAGGGGGGAATTTTGGGTTTTTCTATTAACTGCAATACTCGCCCATTTTCGTCAACTTTGGCAACACCAAAAGCGCTGGGGTTGTTAACTGGACAAAGTAAGGTTAGTGCATCCAATTTTTTGGAACGAAAGCTCTCTAAAAACAGGTTCAAATCGCTTTGAACAAGGTTATCCCCTAGATACATGACGAAGGGTTCATCACCGAGGAAAGGCTGAGCGATTTTAACAGCATGAGCAAGTCCAGCGGGTTTGTCTTGCAGGATATAGGTGATTTTAGCTCCAAAGAGATCGCCGTTTCCTGTTTTGGTTTTTACCTCTTCTCCGGTTTCCGGACTGATGATAATGCCAATATCTGTAATTCCTGCTGCAACAATGGCTTCAATTCCATACCATAAAATTGGTTTATTAGCAACAGGAACTAATTGCTTTGCACCGGTATAGGTAAGAGGGCGCAAACGTGTTCCTTTACCGCCAGAGAGAATGATTGCTTTCATGAGGTGTAAAATTAATTGAGTTCTACAAGCATTTGCCTGAGTTCTTCTCGCCAGTGGGGAGGATGAGTACCCAAGACGAGTTTCGATATTTTGTCAGTCGAGAGGACTGAATATGCTGGACGCGAAGCAGGTGTGGGATATTCGGATGTTTTAATTGGTACAACGCGCTGCACTTTCAAACTGTAGCCTAGTTGTTTGGCTTCCTCAAAGATGGCGACAGCGAAATCGTACCAACTCGCAACACCACTATTGGTAAAGTGATAGATACCTGTAGGGAGAGATTGTTGTTCTGACTCTTGGTTGAGTTGTTGCGCTATCGATGAGATAGTTTTTGCAATGTCGTAAGCCCAAGTGGGAGAACCTATTTGGTCAGCTACTACGCGAATTTCTTCACGTTCCGCTCCCAATCTCAGCATGGTTTTGACAAAGTTAACTTTGCCATAAGTGCCATATACCCAAGCTGTTCTGAGGATAATATGGCGACCACCAACTTCTTGAATTCCTTCTTCCCCTGCTAACTTTGATTGTCCGTATGCACCGAGAGGATTGGTGGTGTCTTCTTCAATATAAGGGGTATTTTTCCTACCATCAAATACGTAATCTGTACTTATGTGAATTAAGACTGCTCCCAGTCGTTTGGCCTCTTGGGCGAGAATTGTGGGAGCAACTGCGTTAATAGATTTTGCCAGTTCTGTCTCGGTTTCAGCTTTATCAACAGCCGTATAAGCAGCCGCATTGACAATCAGATTTGGTTTGATTTCCCCAATAAATTGACGAATGCTTTCTGGTTGGGCTATATCCAGAGTCTGGCGTCGGGCACCAATTACTTCTCCTAAAGGTGTCAGAGTTCGCTGCAGTTCTTGACCAACTTGGCCATTAATACCTGTGACTAAGATACGGTTCATGCAAAAACCTCAGCCGTTTTAAAGGGTTGACCTGCTTCGTCTTTAGCTGATACCACAGGTTCTTCTGTGAGAGGCCAAGAAATCCCTAAATCGGGGTCATTCCAAAGTATGCATCGCTCGTGTTGAGGCGCATAATAATCGGTTGTTTTGTACAAAACTTCAGCTATTTCAGAGATAACACAAAAGCCGTGAGCAAATCCTGCTGGTATCCAAAGCTGTTGCTTATTTTCTGCACTTAGTATGCAACTAACCGACTGACCAAAGGTGGGTGAACTTTTTCTGATGTCTACCGCTACATCAAATACCGCTCCAACTACTACACGTACTAATTTACCTTGAGGCTGTTCAATCTGATAGTGCAAGCCACGTAGAACATTTTTCGTGGAACGCGAATGATTATCTTGGACGAAATGGACATTTATTCCCAGTTTTTCTGAGAAAACTTTCTCGTTGTAACTTTCGCAAAAAAAACCACGGCTGTCTTCAAAAACACGGGGTTCTGTAATCAAAACATCAGAAACTTTTGTCTGAATAATATTCATTATTTTTTCCTGCTAGATACGCCAGCGAAGAACGCGGGCGAGAATGTGTCTTGGGGCGGGTATTGCCAAGATTTCCGTGGTAAAATACGGACTTCAGTTTGCTCATTACTTATTTTGAGACAGTAACTGGGAGATCCCAGAACGTTTGGTTATTGTTTCTCTCAGTAAGAGCTGATGTTCACTTCGGGACAAGTTCTTTCATTACCAAGCAGTCTGATGTCGTTGAAGAAGCTTTCTTGTATATGAGTACGCTATCCGCAATTTTAAACGTCTTTGCGTAGTCGTCAAGTGCTCTCTTAGTTAACCTCACTCACCAGAAATCCTTACAGTTGGAAGCTCAGTGTCTTCAAACCTGAGATAAAAACGAGTTAGCCGTTAAACTCTAGTTCTCTTGCAAACTCTTTTGTTATGACAAATCTTCAAGGGAAGTTAAAGAAAGTGTGAACTACCCACACTATAATCGCTTCGATTTAGTGTGGGCTTCCAGCATCACGGGGGAATGCCGTCGAGCGGGTACGCTCGCTCGCTTCACTATCAGAACGGACTTGCGTCCCTTCGCTGATCTTACTTCCCCTCCGCTGCTACAGACGGCTGTTTCATCGGTCTGTAGCATTCTGATACCTTCGGCTCTAATGTTTGTCGCTGCATTGCCATCACGGTCGTGATCAGTGCCGCAATTAGGACAAGTCCAATCTCTTAGATCAAGAGGCATTTTATCGACTTGATGATAACAATGAGAGCAGAGTTGTGAACTAGGGAACCATCGATTAATCTCAACTAACTTGCCACCTTTTTGCTCTAATTTATAAGCAATAAAATTAGTAAAAGTTCCCCATCCTGCATCAGCTATTGCCTTAGCTAAATTGTGATTGCGTACCATGCCCTTGACATGAAGATTTTCTACTACAACAACTTGGTTTTCATTGACGAGCTTACGAAAATCTTGGCGTGAATTACTAACACGTCCGTAAACCATAGCTACTAATCTCTTATACTTCTTTCTTGAATTGCTCCCTTTCTGTTTTTTAGCTAGTTTTTGTTGCTTCTTCTTGAGGTTTTTCTCATGTTTGGCTAGATGCCTAGGATTGTCATATTTTGATATTTTGCCAGTCCCCTCACTGGTAATCGCATTCAGGAGTCAGCCCTAGGTCAATACCAATCACTTTGCCGTTGCTTGAAATATCAGGGTTATTCCCCTCAACTTCATTGACCAAGCCCCGAAGGGGCAGGAACAGGGAACGGGGAAAGGGAAGAGAAGAATTAGCCCCCAATCTTGGGTCACTTGCCCCTAAATTCATCGAAGAAGGGAACAGGGAATAGGGAATAGGGAACAGTTTTTCCTATTTCCTGTTCCTTCATAAGGGAGTAAGAGACTCCCACTTCTATAAGTGGCATATTTCAGGTGGGGTCTAAATCCCCATCTGAAACCCTCTGTTCCCTGTTCCCCGCTCCTTGTTCCCTCTTGATTATCAATAAAATAAAAACTTTTTTTTCCAGACGCGCCGCGCCAGAAAAAATACGTCGTTGTACAAATCCCCTAATTTTAATTATGGGGATTTCCCTGTTGCCTGTTGCCCGTTCCCTGTTCCCTTTTAAAACATAACCATCACGGCTTTTGTATAATCCACGCTTCACCCTCTCACCTCTTCGGTAATTGTAAGGACAATTCCGTATTCTGGACAGAGTTGCTTCAATCGCTCAATGAGTCGTTTAGTGGGAATAACAACAAAGTTTTGATTGTTACGCTTCCCCATGCCAGAACCACTCTTTTGCCCCTCATTCCAACCAATGACAAGATTTCCTGCTCGGTCATTGAGACATTGATTGATTATAAATCGTGCTGCTTTGTTGAGAGCATCACGCATCTGATTGTTGCGTTTACGCTGTACTCTATCAAGGTTAGAATCCCAGTAAAAATCAGATTTCCCCTGTTTATACTTAGCAAAGGCGCGACAATAACCTTGATTATTAAACTCAACGATCTCCTCACGAAGACCGTTGGTCTTCAAAACCGTACTTGAGACTTTCGCTTCATACGGCTCCTCAATGACTTGGCTCTTGTCATAAGTAACTGTCTCTACCATTTGAATTCTTCTTCTGACTTTTCAATTAAGCCTTGGTCATCAGAACCCCCAAATGGGTTCTATAAGGACGGGGCGCTACTCCCCATTTTTCCGTAACAGAAAAGAAAGCGACCATACCATCTATCGAAGCAAGGAGGCATAGAGCTGGGAGTTGTCTCTTTTATGAGAAACCTTTTAACTTGAAACGGCTGATGCCTGGGTATTATAAGTTGTTTTGACCTTGATTTTTGTTTAAGTACCGTTAATTGGTGTAGTCTGTTGTTGTACAGTAAAATACCAGCTATGGCAACGAAAAGAGAAATCACTATCAGAGTAACTGAGCAGGAATTTGAACTACTAGAGTTTCACTGTGAAGCAACTGGCAGAACAAAAACAGAGTTACTCCGTGAATTTATTAGGTCACTGAGGGAACTACCCTTAAAGGGACAGAGCAATGATTCATCCCAAACATCAAGGAGTGGTTGAAGAGCGACACCAATGTGAAATATTGGTTCTCAACCAAACGCATCTTAGCCCAGAACGGGAAATGGTTGAGGACATTCTTGGAATCATCCACGTCTTCAGTTGTCGATTGTATGGACTCAGAAAGTACAAAAAGCAACTCACTGAAGACAGTGAGCTACCGATTGTATCCAGCAAAGGAACTAGAGAAGGTATGGAAGCAGTGGGTGGCAGCCGTTCGCCAGGTCTATAACATCGCTATCGCCTACCTCAACGAATACCAAAAATTCCCCAAGCCTACCAAGGAAAAAGGTGGCTTACTGGGCGGCAAGATGGGATTTAAGAAGTTTTTAAAAGCTTCCGGATTAATCCCAGAATGGTGCAAGCAATTGGGTATATCTAAGCTACTTGACAACGCCTCAATGGAAGCTTACTCAGCCTGGACAAAAACAGATAAATGCCCAAGGTAAATCTAAAATTCATAGGCAAATCCCAGTTGAAACTACACAGGAAGAATGCACTCAAACAAGACAAGCGATTGCGCTTGACCCTGGTGTTAGGACGTTTATGACTGGTTTTGATGGCAATTATTTCGCTGAATTTGGCAAGGGTGATTTTGAGCGAATCGCTAAACTTTGCTACCATCTTGACCGAATGAAGTCGCGCCATGCTCAAGCCAAGGGGCGTAACTTCAAGCGGTTACGATATCGCTTAAGACAGGCAATGGAAAAGCTCAGAACCAAGATAAAAAATCTTCGTTCTGAGCTACACAAACAGATTGCATCTCACCTAGCTAAAAATTATGACGTAGTAGTCTTGCCCACATTTGAGACATCTCAAATGGTTGCTCGGAAAAAGCGTAAGCTAAGAAATAAAACAGCACGGGCAATGATAACATGGGCTTTCTACCAGTTTGCTCAAACCCTCGAACACTTGTGTAATCGTTACGGCTCCAAGTTGGTACGAGTGACTGAAGAATACACATCAAAGACCTGTACAAAATGTGGTCATGTTCACCGCAAGCTAGGTGGAAGTAAGCATTTTCACTGCCCTAAATGTGGCTATGAAATCCCTCGTGATTTCAATGGAGCCTTGGGGATTTTCCTCAAGGCGATGTGGGATACCACCTTCCTGTCTGAGATTTCAGAGGGGGATGTTGTACTCGATGTCGGAGTTTGTCTCAGATGTCGCGGTTAAAAGTATCAGGTTTTGATATTCATGGATGGATAAATGATTGAAAGAATCCCCCAGTAACTCACTGGGGGATGCGGTGTGCTACTGTTCCGTTGGCTATGCTGACTCAATAGGCAGAGTATCTATCTGCCACCCGTAGAAAGGAGAAGGAAGCGACTCCCAATCAATGTGGGGCCAAGGATTCTCTAGCTCTCCCTTATCTTCGATTTCCTCAAGGAGGTTGAGGTTTTGGGTGTCCGCTGCATCCATCACCGCACCTCCTGTTTTGCACGGCTGAGGGCTTTTGAGATAGACGCGATCGCATCCTCTAGTTCCTGTTTCTGTGCGTTGAAATATTGGACGGTTCCCCTCCTCGCTTAGATCATTACCATTTCAGCAACGCCAATTTGTGTAACCTGCACCTTAGAATAGCAGCAAATTGAAAGCATATATTCAACCATGAAACAAGTAACAACACGAGTATCTGACAGAGAATTTGAACATTTATCAAATTTTTGTAAATTATCAGAAAGAACTCATACTAATTTTACATGAAGTTGCATAGAATAAAGCTACTGTTTAGAGGTCATTAGTTATGGGACGCCAACTGATTCTGGCGATCACGGAAAGTGCAGAGAGTTTAGAACAACAACTAAAAACCAGTCGTACAGCTAGCCAGAAAGAACGGTTGCAAATGTTGTGGTGGCTGAAAACTGGACAAATCACTCAACATAAAACCTTGGCCGAATCTCTGGGACGTGATGGTTCAACCGTAACTCGGTGGTTGCAAAAGTATCGTCAAGGAGGATTGTCCGAATTGTTGACCGTCAAGAGTGCACCTGGAAAATTGCCCCACTTGAGTAAAGAGGCGCTCGCCGGATTGCAAGAAAGATTACAACAGCCACCGGGATTCAAGAGTTATGGCGAGATCGTGGAGTGGCTGAATCAGACCTATCAACTGAACCTGACATATCCCACAGTCTATCATTGGGTACACTATCGGCTGAAAGCTAAATTAAAAGTGCCACGCCCCAAAAGCGCGAAGCAAGAACCTAATGCCGAGCGGCGTTTTAAAAAAACATCGCCCCAGCCCTGTTGACCTATCAACGCTTATTTGGAAAGGGACAACGGCTACGTTATCTATGTCAAGACGAGACCCGCTTGGGACTCAAAATCGAAACGGGGAAAGTGATTATGGCGTTTGGGGTCAAACCTTACGCACCGCTACTCTGGAAACGTGATAATTTTTGGCTCTACGGAGTGGTCGAACCTTTGAGCGGCTGGCATTTTTGTCAAGAATACGATCGCCTCAATACTCAAAGATTTCAGGAGTTCATTGATATCCTCTCAGATCAACTGGGAGATGACATCGCACTCATTCAACTTGACCAGGCTGGAGCTCATGTGACCAGCGCTCTGCGGTGGCCTGATAATTTGATTCCCGGAAAGTCAACCGGCCCATAGCCCCGAACAAGGGTTCTATTGAACGAGTGTGGCAATTTATCAAACAACAATTCAAGGGAGAAGTGTTTCTGACTCTTGTGGAATTGCGTGAACGACTTAATCTTGTTCTGCAACAAATCACACCTGAAGAAATTTGTTCACTATTTTCTTACAATTTCATTCTTGAAGCTTTATTCTATGCAGCTTCATATTAAATTGGTATCAGTCCGATGTTATCCGTGAGTTAATACGGAAATTGTCAATTTCAGGGGTATTGAACCCCATCGATTGACCGCTAGCACCATCCCACACCGACTGAGTACATTACGGTGTGGAGCTTCCGGCGTTAAGCTAAAAAACTAATAAATGCAATATTTGTTCCTTAATAACAAAAAAACAATGCTATTATTTGCCGTAGTGTTATCACAACATTTAACTAAACCCAACGTATCTGGGACTTAAAGAATGGGAAATAGCCAGAAGCAACAAATGCTAGAAAGGGACGATTATCTAAGGTTTCGACTACCTGAGGCACTAAAAGAGAGATTTAAGCTGTATTGCTACCTAAAGGGCATAACAATGTCAGATACAGTCAGGGAAATGATTGAGGAAGTTCTAAGGAACGAGAACTTAGAAGAACTATTACAGGAAAAACTGTTACAGGAAAAGCGTCGAGACAACACCAGAGACTTGCCTTTGGAGTGACTTGATACAAAATTAGCTACTGAAGTTTAGATTAACAGCAGTTTAGGCTAACAGCGATCTGACTCAGCCGCACTGAGTGGCTCGTAAGTATACGAGGAATGTTTGACATAATGCCTTACTTAATGCATTAATCAAAGTTTTATGGCACTCATTGCCCTGATTAATCAAAAGGGGGGCTGTGGCAAGTCAACTACAGCTGTTCATTTTACCTACTGGCTAGCAACCAAACAGAAAAACAAAGTGCTGTTGGTAGATGCAGATGCTCAGCAGTCAAGTTCTGTGTGGTTGAAAGGTATGGAAAAGTTAATTCCCCACAAGGTAGTGCAGACGCCAGATGACTTGCTAGAGCAGATACCGGAGCTAGCCAAGCAGTTTGACCATCTGATTATCGATGGGCCTGCTTCTTTAGCAGAGGCTACTAGGGCGATTTTATTCTGTGCTGATATAGCTATTGTTCCAGTACAGCCTACTGGGGTTGATTTACGATCAGCTTCTGAAGCTGTGCGGTTAATCAAGCAAGCTCAATATGTTAGAGGTGGCCCTCCAATGGCTACGGTCTTTCTCTCGCGGGCGGTTAAGGGTACTAAGCTTAAAGAGGAAGCGATCTCGCTCTTGACCAAAACCCCAGAAGTAACACTGCTCAAAACAGTGATTCATCAAAAACAAGCTATCGCCGATACTTCTGGACAGTCCGCAACGGTTTGGGATTTGTCCAGTCGCCCAGCTAAAGAATCAGGACGAGAATATGAGCGATTATTCAAGGAAATTTTAAGCTGTTCAGCATTTAAATAGGATATGAAGCTTGACACTCCCCAGCCCTAAAGGAACGGGGATTCTCCAAGCCGCACTTGGAAGGGACAGGCAAAAGTCCCCCTAGACGCTCAAAACAATTATCCGAAGATGCTGGAATTGCGCTTACTTTAGGTTTTTTTTGCTTTCCGAGTCTCGATGGCAACCATGAAAATTGGAAGAAAAACAACCTCCTAGCGGTTCACGAATCTTGCCACGATTACATCCACATGAGCAAAAGCGAAAGCCAAGAACATCGGGAGCTGGATGCGGCGAAAGTCGCACGTCCAGATCTAACTGTGAGGGGCAGGAGATAATACTCCTCCTCGACTCAACCCTGGTAGTTTATTTTGGCAGTTCCGTTTCCTGGGTCAAAGCCTGCGGGTAGGTACTAGCTTGAACTGGTAGATTCAGCCCGAACTGGGCTAGCTGTAACCATAGTTGTGTTTTTATCAAAAAATCGATAATTCCTTGTGTCGTCTGGAATTGAAATGTATTTAGGCATAAAAAAGCTTTCAGCAACGCTTGGCTGCTTTCTCCTTGTTTTGATCTGCTCTGACACTTTTTGCCTTCTGTCTGTTAAGATAATATAAAAATGTACTTAACCATTAAGTACATCACTTTTAACTTGCTTACACTTAGAAACTGTAATGTGAGGAATAATTGAACTAAAGAGTTATTTGGAAGATTTAATGCCGTCTAGATGGAGAGTGACTGTCTATCTGTCAGAAGAGATACAGAAAGCCTTGGAGCAGTGGGCTACAAACGAAAACCGCTCTACCAGTAATATGGCGGCAACAATCCTGATTAACGCTATCAAGGAATATCAGGACGAGGAGATGCCGCAAGCTAGACCCACCTACACACCCATACCCGCAACTAAGACCAAGCGGGGTAAAGCGTCGTGACGGGAAAAAGCAACGCCAAATGCAACCAAGAAAATGTTCACTCAGCCACTGACCCCCAGAAATGCCGGGAAATGGGGGAGAAGTATGGGTGGAAGCTAAAAGCCATTAGACAGACACGTGACCTACATTGAAAGTCGGTGACCTACATTGAAAGTCGATTGTGTCTTTGAGGGCGAACAAACATCGTTTGAGGATAACCGTTATGACTAACAGCACCTGGATTGTTTTTAAGGCTGACAACATGAGCGCTCATGGATGGGAAGGACGTAGCACTAGCTAACAAAAACGTAAGTTACTTCCTTTTGGTGGGTTAACAAATATTCTCTGGGAGAACTGGGATAGCTCTGGTAATTTGCCTCAAGTAGGCGATCACACTAGAGCGACGCTGGGAGGAAGTTGACCGAGGTGTGCCAGTGGCTGAAATGCTGGAACCTGTTAACGTCTAAAACTTGGGTTCACGGATTTAGTGAATCAAACTCTACACCCGACGGCCGGTTTTGTTGCGGTATTGCCTATGCAAATTACCTAGTCAGTGCGATAGCGAAGCGAGTAAAGAGCGAAGCGCAGATCGCATTACCTCAATTTTTACTGCTCACTTTGGCAGATCAATCGCTGAAAGCCTTGATGTTTCATGAAAAAGGATAAACTCTACGAGTGTTGGAAGGTTTATGTCGAAATACTCTCGGATATTGGACGCCACAAGAACCTGTGGAGCCACCCTAAAAAGCTCCCACAGCTAATAAGCTGCCTAGATTTGATTTTTGACAAGTTGGGGAGAGATAAGGCGCTGGCAAATGATGACTTCGCACAGAAGTATTTTGAGCCATACATCAAAGCCTTGAAACGCTGGAATGCTCGTACAATAAATGGTCGTGCGATCACTATCCCTCGTTATATTGAGCCAGTTCCAAAAGAGCGACCTCGGAAAGGAGGAAAGTAAAGAATTGTAAAAAAATCTGTAACGCTCGTTTTGCAGGGCTTGCAGGAATTATTTTAAAAAAAGAAAAGGCTCCGCTTTCTTATGAGCAAAATCAGGACTGAAGTAAAAAATCATCTAATTAAGAAGATCATCCAGTAAGAAGACAATCTAAGTAAGTAGGAAGATAATCTTAGTCTAAATCTGACTAAGACACAGTGCACATGATTTGCGTCAAAGCAAGCAAAGCTAAATCAAAAATGATGATTTAATCATAGCACTACTTCAGTCCTGATTTAAAAAAAATCAAAACTCAAAAGAAAGCGGCCCCCCAAAATTCACTTACTTTAGGAGGCCCATTCATGAAAACAATTTATTTTTCTTATGCTGCTAATTATAGCATAAGTACCCCAAAATCACAATCTTCTCACAATTCCGGAATCGCAATGCTGGTGGGAGGTGCACAGTAATGGCTACCCTCCACCAATTCGACATTCGGAATTTCACTGACAAACTCACACCAGTCAAAGGCAAAAATCGCTATATCTGTCCCGTGTGCCAAAATAATAATCTCACCATTGCTCCTGAATCAGGGGAATATCAGTGCTGGAATGGATGTACTTGTGCGGACATCAGGGGGGCGATCAGCCCGTGGGTTGGGGTGACTGGCGATAATGCCTACCCCACACACTCCAAGCGCATCGCACAAGCATTGCCGAAAGCGCCCACACCAGCACCAATCCCTGACATTAGGGAACTCGCCAAGCTACCAGCGCCAGCAACCCACCCTGAGAAAAGAAAGCGCGGTGCGAACACAGAAATTGAATATCCGTACTCCGATACACAGTGGGTATTGCGTACCGAAAAGCCCAATGCCGAAAAGCCCAAGGGATACGAGAAAATTACCCTACCCTACCATCTCAATGAAACTGGTGAGGAAGTTTGCGGCAAGGGTGCTGAAGCTTGGCCTCCCTACCGCATGGATGAAATTAAGGCTCACGGTACTGGTAAGTGGGTGCTGGGAGTAGAAGGTGAGTCCTGCGTAGAAGCGGCTCGATTCTTTGGCTTGGTGGCTTTCACGCTTCAAGGGGGAAGCTGGAATAAAGATCAACTAGCCCAAACGATGCTTCAAGTCAAACAAGCTGGCGCGGCTGGGGTGGCCTACTTCCCAGATCACGACGATACAGGCTACAAGAAAGCGGCTGCAATGGCTGAGGCGGCGGCTAAGGCTCAAGTACCTTTTGTACAGATCAATCCCCTTGAGCTTTGGCCCAATATACCTGAGAAAGGAGATATCGCTGATTGGGTGAAATGTGATATGTACGAAAATTGGAATAAAGAAAAATTCGTCAGGCAGTTAGAGAAGCAGTTTCAAAAAGCAGCTTTTTCATTGATTAAGGAGCAAAAAGCTAACGACCCAGACGAGCGCTTGAGATTAGAACTCAAAGCACTTGGTAAAGAAACTGACCCGATCCGATTCATGAGGAAAAGGGCTGAGATTGCCTCTCACTACCGCCTGAAATCCTCGGAAATCGACAAAGCTATCAAATATCTTAGCGAGGCAAGCCAAACAACTAAACCCCGCGCTATAGGCTTGGACGACCTGTTTGATAGTCCGTCAGTGACGGTTGAGTATGTCGTACCTGGGATGCTTCCCGTCTCGGAGACAGCACTGCTTGTGGCAGACCCGAAAGCAGGTAAATCCTTGCTAGCTTACGACTTAGCATTTGCTGTTGCTACGGGTGAAAGTTATTTTTTAGGCGAGCCAGTCAAACAAGGCAAAGTTCTGATTGTCCAGTGCGATGAGTCCAAGAATACTGCTATAGGTCGCCTAAAGAAGCGCGGTTTTCGCCATGAAGACGCCCAAAACGTAAGATTTGTAGAATCCTTCAGCATCGATCAATTAGGCGACCTAGAGACGATTCTAGAGGACTTCAGACCAACCTTAGTAGTCATAGACAGTTTGCGTCGCATTAGTGCGGGGCGTGAAATCAGCGAGAATTCCAGCGAATTTGCCGATTCCATCTACAGCCTCAAGGAAATTATCGGGCGATACAACGCCGCGGGCATCCTAATTCATCACAGCTCTAAAAATCTAGATGCTGTAGGTGTTGGACGGGTGAGAGGAAGTAGCGCGATTGCTGGTGCTGTTTGGGGTGTTTGGCAGTTGGATCAGATTGCTAAACCCGACCCCAACAACAAGAAGCGAATGGTCATTGACCCCAAAGACCCGACCAGGATTTTGAGCATCATCGCTCGTGACGTTGAGGGACAAAGACTCAAGATTGAGCTAAACCCGGAAAATAATTCCTGGATTAGCCACGGTGAGGAATTTCTTTCTGAGGAGCAAGCGGCTGAACACAAATCCAATGTCTCCCAAGGACATCTGATAACTGAATTATTGAAGTCTGTAGCCCCAACTGGACTAGAAGCAAGCGAGATAAATGAGCAACTGAAGATTGGGCGAGGCATCTACTCGGTTCTGAACCGTCTAGTAGGTCGGAAAATCATCGGGACAAGACCATCCGCAACTGACCGACGACGCACAGTTTACTACACCGAACTGTCACACACCGATGACTCCTTGTTGCAACAAGACTGCGACATTGAAAAACCACCCTACACTCCCCCCCCTATACCTACAGTGTCAGATGTGATCGAATATTCTGAAAGTATTACTGAGCAAAGTATTCAGAGTTCGATCACATTTGATCACACTTCGATCACAAATCGATCACATCACCTTGATGACCTAGAGGAAGAAAACAACTCAAATCTCCACATAGTAATATTTTCAGAGAGCGATCACCTTCCTGATACACAGGGGGGGGGAGTGGGTGTCCATGACTCCGATTCAACCCATGTGATCAATTCGCAACTGGCACAAGCAGAGCCAGCACCCAAACCTCCAAAATTCAAAGTGGGCGAGCGCGTGAGATTTACTCTAGGGGGCCGTTCCGTGGTTGGTACAGTGTATAGCTTCCCCACAGAAAAGACCTTCTTTGTAAAAGGGTTTAACTGCACAGTGCCGCTTCTTTGGGAGGAATTCGGTAAAGACTGGGAGAAACTCAATTGGTACGACAGGGAGTAGGGAAAATAGTGCAGCAATTAAAATCTTTCCAATCGGCTCAAGTCGAGCTACGAAATTATCAAAAAGAGGCGATCACACAAATCTATCGCTTCATCCGAACTGGTATCCGCTCGATACTGCTGGTGGCCCCCACTGGCTCTGGGAAGACCTGTCTCGGCTCCAAAATCGTCAGCGACGCCGTGGAACATGGTCGTAAGGTACTTTTCCTTGTCCACCGGGACCCGCTGGTCTCCCAGACTCAGGAAGAGCTCAGTCGCTATGGCATTCGAGCAGGAATTATCAAAGCTGGTTACAAGGAAAACCGCGAATTACCTGTACAAGTGGCTTCGATTCAATCCCTCGCCCGTCGCGATTTCCCTAAAAATATAGGGCTTGTCATCATCGACGAGTGCCACACGGTTGCTTGGTATCAGGCCTTCCAAGAAGTGAAGCAGGCATACTCCCCCTGTGGAGTGCCTTCTCTGGGCACTTGTCTCTACATCGGGCTAACTGGTTCCCCTTGGCGAAGCAAAAGCAAGGAGTACTTTGGCGAGCACTTCCAAGCCGTGATACAGGTTCCGGGCGCTAAATCGCTAGAGGATGAAAAAAAATTCCTGACCACGCGGTTGATCGAACGTGGATACTTGGTTCCGCCACGGCACTTTGGATGGGGCGCATGCTTTCGAGCGGATCGACTAGAAAAACAAGATGGAGAATTTACTCAGAAAAGTATGATTGCGGCGATCGCCCATCCCGACTTCAACCAACAAGTGGTCGAGAGGTTTTTGGAAGTTTGCCCAAACCGAAAGGGAATTATTTTCTGTACTTCAGTTAAGCAGTCTCGCAAAATAACTAAATTATTTAACCAAGCGGGTATACGAACTGAACACATTGAAGCTGATACACCCCACGAAGTCAGGCGGGGAATGTATGAGCGGCTTAACAGGGGCAAAACACAGCTACTTTCCAGCGTAGGCACCTTAACCGAAGGCTTCAATGAAAAATCTATCAGCGCGGTTATTTTAGCCCGGCCTACTGCCAGTGAGGCGCTGCTGATTCAAATGTGTGGGCGTGGGCTTCGTCTTTTTCCAGGCAAGACGGATTGCTATTTGCTGGATTTTTGCCAGAATTTTAAGCGCCTTAAATTCATCACGGAGAAGCGCCATGTAACTTTATGCCCAACCAGGACACCCAAACCTGTAAATGGGGGTAAGGAATGCCCTGAGTGCGGTACTGTTGTCAGTAATTTTGTGATGGTGTGTCCCGGTTGTGGTTACGAGTTCCCATCTGGAAATGAGGAATTATCCCTTGAAATGCCCTTAGCCTTTGGGGAAGTGCTTAGTCCAGAAGATGCGGAAAAGTTCAAGTATCTCCGCTCCCAGATATCGCGGTTATATACCGCGAAAAAATCACCAGATCGTATTTTTACCTTATTCCGACAGCGCTATGGTCACTTCCCCCATCACGACTGGCACTTAGGAGCGGTTTTTAAGGGGGTCAGTGTCGAGGTAAACCAGCGCCGATATTGCGATTTCCTGAAATCTAGCAAAAAGGGAGCTACCCCGCAGTGGCTAGAATTCCATATGAATCTAGAGTTTGGGTTCCCCGAAAAAACTTACAAGTTAAGCACTGGGGAAATTTACACTCCTCCGGAGTGTGACCTCAAAGAGATGCCATGGTGGGAGATATTAGGCTGTCTCCCTTTGTCAGACCGGCAAACTATCAAAGTTTGCTATTCAAAAGCCATAGAGCGCTGTCGCGACTACGGTGATGAAGCCAAGATGATTAATTTCGCCTTAGAAAAAGCTAAAGCAGCTAGCGAGATAAACTGATGGAATCACTGATTTTAGAGGCTCTCCAGGATTTTTCTAAGTTCAAGGAACTGGCAGAAACTATCCCTTGTAATGTCCTCGCTGGTGAGACTAGCCGCTTAACAAAGAAGCAGCGAGAAATATTCAACGAGTATCGCGAACGGCTCACCGCTCCCAAGAAGGTAGAAGAGTTTCAAGTTGGCGACATCGTTAAATTCGTCAACCCAGACAATTTAGTAGGTTCCAAAATCTACGAAATTTTGGAGCTAAAAGTAGTTAGGGTAAACCCTTACATCATATGGTGTGAGCTTCCAGAAGGAGCGGTGAAAACCTTTGGTGTATCTACGCTCAGCAAGATATCTCCTAATTCGGATTCAATGCGTTTGCACGACAATTAAAAATAATTTTGTATGGACTCAAAATCGCAAAATTAATGTCCCAAAATACTCGTATGCTAACAAAAAAAATCGCATCTATGAAGAGAAAATTTCGAATAAAATTGCTCCTCAAAGGACTAGCAAACGAGGGCAAAAGTGAGATTGTAGGTGAAGCGAAACGGCTTGGCAGACAAGCCGTGCGACGGCAAATATCCCTCTTCTGTCACTCTCCGAGAATTAAAATAAAGAAATAAAACATCATTCTCTCTACAAGGCAGGTATAACAATGGATGTAGAGTTACAGATCCTCAAACATTTAGCGAGGGATGCCCAGCCAACCGTCTCATTCATTGATGAATATTGTGCAGGCTATAAAGACTTATTTCCCGAGGTAAGGATCTATGAATGTTTTAAATATTTACATATAGGAATAATTGCGCCAATAAAAAAGAAATCCTTGCCAGAAATAGCCAAAGTTGTGGGAATAAAATCAGCCCAATCGTTACATCATTTTCTAGCCAAATCACCGTGGTCAGTAACTGAGATAAGAAACCGAAGATTATCGAAAATATTAAGCGCCTTAAAAGATCAATCAATTACAGTAGTGATAGATGAAATAGATGAAACGGGAGACCGAAAAAAAGGAAAGAAGACGGATTATATAGCCCGACAATATCTAGGCAGCCTGGGCAAAGTTGACCAAGCCCCGAAGGGGCTTGGTCAAGTTGGGTTGGCTCCTAGACCGTAAACATCGGCGGGTTTACGTCTATCGTCCTGGTGTCCCAGTTGAGCAACTAGACAATCCTGAAACTGTAAGTGGTGATCCAGAACTTCCAGGTTTTAGGTTGAAATTAGGGGAAATTTGGTGATGAAAAAGCCTACGGGATTCCCCGCAGACTCTTGTACCACTGCTCTTGGACTAAATCAACTCATCCAGCAGTCCCGTCACCTCAGCTTGGTCACGCCCCCGGTTATCGTCATAAATCATCAGGGTGTCTAGCTGACGGTGACGGCTTAACTTCTGCACCTTCCTAACATTCCCGTCGGTGGCATCCAGCGCGGCTGTAATGGCACTGTGACGGATGCGGTGAGGTGACATATCCTTTTTAACTCCAGCTTTCTCACACAGTCGCACAACAATCTTTCTGATTCCGTCACCCGTTAACCGATGACCTGAGTTAGCAAAGTCCAGGGAAACAAATAATGGGGCATTTTGTGGCGTGTATCCTCTGGCTTTCAACCAAAGGGCGATCGCCTCCACAGTTTGAGCGCCCAAATCAATTGTCTCGCTCTGAGTACCACGTCCCTTACCCAGTATCCGCAGAGTTTTGGCGTCTGGGTCAAAATCCCCAACATTCAACTGACTGACCTCATTCCGTCGTAGTGCATTACCCCACAACAACCTGAGTAGAGCATAGTCACGCTTACCTTGGAGGGTGTCAAGGTTGCATTGACTCAGCACCCGTTTAAAAGTCGGGGCATCAATACCAGTAGTATCTCTGTACTTCTGTACTTTCTCACCCTTAATATCTTCCAAACTAAAGATACAAACACCTATCTTTCTACCCATAGCCACAAGGCTTTTAATAGCAGCTAGGCGTCTGTTAACCGTAGCTTCCCTTAACCCTTGGTGAATTAGGGAAGCTTTGTACTTCAGTACCACAGATACAGCTTGGGTACGTTCCAAGTGAAGGAACTCTAATACCAAGTCAGGTGTTACCTCTTTACCCGTCATGAACCTAAAGAAGTGTGACACATCTTTTTCGTATGCCCTGCGGGTATTAACACTTCTTTTGTCACTTAATAATTGTTGCAACACGTTTAAAGTAACACTGGTATCAAATGATGTGCAGATCGGGGCATCAAAGGAAGTTTTGAGGGTTCTCAAGGAATGTTCGTTTTGTAACATTTTACGGTATTGATAATGATTATTTTCGATAACGGGAGAGGAAATAAAAAACCCTTAAGGGGAGGGTTAATGTGACAAACAAAAGTTGTAATAATATATAGCGTTTTCTAGGCTAGTGAGGTACAATAACAGCAATGAGTGAACCAGCCTTTTAGATCTTCTAAAGATACTTGAGAGAAGGCTTCTTCAATTGCTTTCAATAAGTCTGAATAAGTGCGGGCACCAATTGAGCGAAGTGTATTTTTAATTTTTGAAAAACAGTTTTCTATCGGTGAGAAGTCTGGTGAATAGGGAGGTAGGTAAATTAAGATTGCTCCGGCTGCTTCAATTAGAGCTTTAATTTCTTTCCCCTTGTGGATGGAACAGTTATCCATAATGACACAAGCACCCTTCCAAAGTTTTGGGACAAGTCTTTGAGCAATAAAAGCCTCAAACCTTAGCCCATCTGTTGTACCGATGAGCTGACAGTGCGTCATCACTTCCTGAAGATTAATGGCACTAATAATAGAAACACGTTTACCTCGTTTACTCGGACGTTTACCGCGTGATCTTGAGCCTCTAGGTGAGCGTGCACGTAAGCGAGTTAAGGCCAGTCGACCCCTGTTTCATCAATGAATATCAGGTCTTGAGCCAACAGGGCTTGTATTATTTGCCAAAATTCGCAGCGTTGTATTTGTACTTGTTCAGTTTCTTTTTCGCTGGGATGAAGTGTTTTTTTTTAGAGTCAAGTCTTGCTTGTCTAACATGCGAAACATAGTAGATACTCTAATACAAATATTGGTTTCCTGAAGAAGGAGGTCACACAGTTCTGCTAGGGTGGCATCATTATTAGCTTCCACAACGTTTTTAACGGGACTTAAACAGATATTAAGCCCAAATAAAGCCTAAAGCAGCTTTGTGAGCGACAAATACGTCATGATTATGATTCAACCACTCGACAAAACGGCAAGACATCGCTGTACGAAATGCCTCCAAGGCATCAACAAAGGTGTTTAAAGGTTTATTCGCCCACCTACGTCTTAATCCTCCAGTTAAGGTGTGCCACAAAATAAATGTATAGGCACAAAATACAACAATAAAATGATTTAGCAGGCTACGTTTGTCTCTAACTTGATATTCAGATAGCCCCAACCAGCCCTTAGCTTCTCGATAGAAAACTTCTACCCAGTTTCTTTGAGCATAGGTAGTTACTATCCATTCGGCTGTCGCTTTCGAGCCGTCAACATTGGTAATAAAGTAGTCAAGCTCACTAGCTTGCTCAAAGGATGAGGCATTCATGACGATAGCGATTGTTTTAGTTCCTTCAAGCCGTGAGAGTTCAACTTCAACAGTCGCCACCCAAACGCTTTTCGGCTTATCTAGATTGAGTTGAATCGCACTAAAAGCTTCAACAGGTAATGACTGGGCTAATTTATCTAAGCGAATCTCTTCTCGTTGATTTGCTGCGGTTGCAATTATCACTTTACGATTTTTGGCTAATCCCCCTAGATACTTGAGTCTCCTTTTTTCTAGTTCCAGCAGAAATGTTGTGTTATTGCCATACCCAGCATCAATTAGTACGATACCCGGTCGATATCCTCCCACAGTGTCTGATGCCATCTGAGAGAGATTTTTTCCTGCGCTTTCTCCTAATAATCCGCCTATATAGTTCCTAAATCCCCGTTTTTGGGCTTGGTGCCTCCAGACATCATCAAAGCGTTTACACCATCTGTCAAAGCAAGGAGGCATAGCTGCGGGAGTTGTCTCTTTCATCCCTGAGACCTCAACGTGAAATGGCTGCTTAACAAGCATTATACTTTTCTTATCACTTGATTTTCGTTTAAGTCCCGTTAAGAATATCTAGCTGTGCTGAGTTAAGTTTTGTCGGTGTTTGCTCTAACCGTTTTTTGGGTTCAATGCTACCTGTTTCTCGATATTGCTTGAGTATCTTTTGTACGAAGCTAGGAGCAACTCGAAATCGTTCAGCTAACTTGCGTTGTGAGGTATTTCCCTCAGCATAAGTATTGATTATCCTTTGGCGAAAATCCAGCGAGTAGGGTTGCATCCTAATTCATATAAAATTGAATATCAAAATCATACCATCTGTACCTCATTAGCCTGAAAAATGCTGTATACTTGTTTAGCCTTAAGGGATAAAGATAGTTACTGCATAGCGGTGGGTAGCTACATTTTAGTTTTGTGGGCAATGAGGCCCACTTTTTTAGTTGGGGTTAGACGGACAAGTCCTCTGGGAAAACTTCGCCACTCAACCTCTGAGCTATCTCATACGGTCGTAAACTCAAGTCTTTGGTGCGATTCGTTTAACCGTCCCTAGTTGGGAAACCAACTAGGGACGGTTAGATAAAAATCTGAAGATTGAACTGTTGAGCCACAACCTTGATTACTTTCGGGCTAAACCTGTGAATATCCCGAAAATAACCATCCTACTCGACAAGGGATATAGCAGTACTAATATACTATAGGACATTCTCTTTCAGGTTATTACCCCTTTTAAAAAAAGAGGCTAGGGGGATTAAAACGTCCTAATCTCAATCCGTAGTACTATATTACGTAGAGGAAAATCTAAGGAATGTTCTGAAAAATTTTAGTAAAAAGTTACAATTATTTTTTTTTAGTAAATAAAAATACGTACAATTTAATTTATTTATATAAACACTGATCTATTTATTCTCTAGATAAATTTTAATAAATTTTAACTGAAAAACTCACCAGATCTTTATCTATTTTTTTTTTCCTTCATGGGCGCTTCACCCGTTTTCTCAAAAAAGCCTGTTAAACTAAAAAAGAACAAGTAGCTTACTTGCTCATCTACTATCAGGCTGAAATTTTTTCGTTACCAGAGGATGCACTACTGCTCTTAAATTTCGCCATAAACCCTTGAAGGCGAGACAATAGAGCTGTAGGGACGTGACGATTCACCCCTCAAATTTTCCTACTGTTGGCTTGGTACCCTAACTTTCTTGCGTTGTCAAGAGATTTCTCAAAATTTCTCTTGTTTTGGGCAAAGAATAAGATTATCACTTTTACGCCATTAGGTGCAATCAACTTCTGAGACAAAAAACTCTTGGAATCCTGCTATTCAGAACCCAAGATTTTCTATGTCTTTTGGCAATCTATTCAAGAGATTACCAAAAGTCGATTCAATTTTTTTGAATCGTTAGCCATTACTGCGATTCTTGCATTTCTTCGTTCTGCTTTTTCTAGCAGATAATTTTGCTTAACTTAACCACCGACGCTATTTACAAGTTTACTGAAACTTGTACAAGAAGATTAAAGTCTTCTAGTTTCAAAGATTGGATGAGACCAAGGTAGATACAAATGAACACCATGTCTATGACTAGCTACAAATCTTCCCAAAAGCTAAATCCGCTCTCGTTATTAGCACAATTATCTAGTCGTCAAGCCAATGGTTGTTTACAAATATCTAATGGCCCTCTTTCTTGGTCGATTTATCTAGAACAGGGAAAACTAATCTATGCCTCAGATTCAGTTGACCCATTTGAGAGACTAGACCGACACCTGCGCCGCCTCAGTCGTCAAATTCCCACCCTTGTCAGTGCAGTTCGAGTTCAAGTTCGCCTGATATTTGAATCTGACTCAGAAAATAAATCAAGCCAAAGTCCTGATTATCAAGCAATTTGCTGGTTAGTCAATCAACAATATCTTTCCTCAGTTCAAGCAGCCAGTCTAATCGAAGATTTGGCAGAAGAAGTAATGGTATCACTTCTCTCAGTCAAAGAAGGAAACTATCAAATAATTGACCCAGAGCAATCTGAGGAATTTCCTAAATTTTGTCGGCTGGATCTACGAACAATAGTTGAACGTAGCCACGAACAATTGCGACGACAGCAGAATTCAGCATCAGCAACAAATGGAACTACAGAGAGTAACCCTAACTCTTCAGGTCAAAATGTTGCGAATGCTAAACTAGAATTAGGGCAAAAACAGCCACCAACTCCGACGACTACGACTCAAACTAACAATAGTAATATTTCGGCACTTAATCCTAATAAAAACTTAGCAAAAAGTACATATGCCATCGCTTGTATCGATGATAGTCCAACGGTTTTAAATGCAATTAACTCCTTTTTGGATGATAAAAGCTTTTCCGTTGTAATGATTAATGACCCAGTGAGAGCATTAATGCAAGTTGTCCGAATAAAGCCAGACCTAATTTTGCTTGATGTTGAAATGCCAAACTTAGATGGCTATGAGCTATGTTCTCTTTTGCGAAAGCATTCACTTTTCAAAACAACCCCAATTATTATGGTAACGGGAAACACAGGTTTTCTAGACCGAGCCAAAGCAAAACTGGTCAGGGCGTCGGGCTACTTAACCAAGCCTTTTAACCAATCCGAGTTACTCAAGATGGTGTTTAAACACTTATCTTAATCCAGCCTTATCCGGAACGTAACTGGCAAGCCCTGTTTATTAATTGTGAGCCCACTTAGTCATGAGTACAACTTTGATGAGGACAGTTTTGGTCGTAGAAGATACCCTTTCCGAACTGGAATTAATGAGCCATTATTTAAGAGAAGGTGGTTATACGGTAATTAATGCAATTGGTGCCAAAGAGGCTCTCAACAAAGTTTTAGAACAAAAGCCGGACGTTATCATCACCGATGTAGTTATGCCAGGAATGAGCGGTTTTGAGCTGTGTCGCCGTCTCAAGACTCATCCAGCTACCGAAAACGTACCGATTGTAATTTGTTCTTCCAAAGACCAAGAAATAGACCGCCTTTGGGGTATGAAACAAGGTGCAGATGCTTACCTAACCAAACCTTTTACTCGCGAGCAAATTCTTCGTGCTATTAAAGCTGTAGCCGTTTGAGAAAATGAATACGTCAGCTCTTGCCAGACTCCCAAATCCACCCCAGAACAAGAAAAATCTGGGGGATAGTTATCTAAAATTCCAGTTTGGTCAACAAACTCCTGCTGTCTTACCAATGAGTAGGGCGCAGGAAGTTGTCATTCTACCCGTTGGGCGTCTGACCCCCATGCCAAATATGCCTCCCTATATTATCGGGTTGGTAAATAGGCGATCTCGTGTGCTCTGGATGGTTGATTTAGCAATGATGCTGGGTTTGCCGCCTGTAGAAACAAACGTTCAGCACTACAACATTGTAATTATTAGCAATGGCTCAACAACTTTTGGGGTAATTGTGCAGGCTGTAGAAGGTGTTTTACGCTTAATGCCTGAAAATATTCAATCACCTTTTGGGCAAGTATCGGTGGATTTAGTGCCGTATTTACGCGGCTGCGTTTTGCAAGAAAAGGAAGTTTTATTAATTTTAGACGCCGAGGCAATTTGTCGGTCGTCTTTTTTACAAAATGCTGCTGATGGATGAGTATCTTTGGTAATTAATTGTTAGTAATCATGAATATTTTTCTCTAAAAACTAACAAAGAAGGTGCTACAGAACTTCTTTATTGCGATTTTATTATTTACATGATGGTACTTGTTTTATGGTTAAGCAGTTCAATACATCAAACTCTGGTGATAACCAAGTTCCAGATAGTACCAATTCCAACGGCGTAGCTAGAAACAGCTATAGTCACACAAAAAAAGCACAACCAGGAACAGAAGCAGTGATGGAACAGCTTGAAACAAGTTCATCTGGGGAAGCAGCGATTAACCCAGTCTATATAAATTCTGGACAGATTCAGGCAAATAGCCCACTTTCTGGTACACAGCCAGTATCTTGGTGGGGAAAAATAAGCTTAGGGACTAAAGCCACTGCATTAGCGATCGCTCTTGGTGTTCTTCCTGTGATGGGAATTGGAGGAACTGGGCTGATTTTAACCAAGCAAGCATTTCAACAAGCAGAATTTATCAAAGACCGACAACAAGCAGATCAATTAGAACAGAAACTTGCTCTCATCCTGCTCTTGGGAATAGCAGCCACGGGAGGTATGGTAGGTGTGGTTGCTAGTCTCTTAGCAAAGCGTACTACTCTTAAAATTAAGACAGCGACAACAGCAATTGAGAATTTGAAAGCTGGTGAACTGAATACCCGTCTTTCCCTTGAAGGGGAAGACGAACTAGCTTTTTTGAGTGCGAGCATTAACAGCATGGCGGATCGGGTGGAAACATTGGTTGAGGAACAAAAAACCAATCTCGCACAAATTCAAACTTATGCAGATACCTTAAGCGCAGCCAGTCGTGGCGATAGCCAATTCCTGTTTGATCAAGCGGTACAGGAAGCGAAAAGGCAACTGAAAGTAGACCGAGTGGTAATTTATGGTTTTGAGCCAGATTTGAGTGGCAGCATTGTAGCAGAAGCAGTTAATGCTGGTTGGCCCCGTGCCTTAGCTGACAGAATCAGCGACCCTTGTATTCCAGGAAAATTACTAGAAGAATACAAAAAAGGACGAGTCGTACCGACCAACGATATCCGCACCACGAATAATTCACCTGCTCATATGCAGTTATTGCATCGGTTGCAGGTAAAAGCAAATCTAGTAGTTCCCATCGTCGGCGCCGACAACTTACTAGGATTATTGGTAGCGCATCAGTGTTCTGGAACCCGTGTTTGGTTGGAATCCGAAGTTACTTTTCTACAGCAATTAGCTCGTCAAGTTGGTCTTTCTTTGACTGGTGTCAGTCTAGCAGCACAGAAGCAAGCGCAAGCGGAACGAGCGCAGCAACTGAATGAAATTATTTCTCGTGTTCGGGATTCTCTGAAACCAGAAGAAATTTACCATGCTGCTGTTACTGGGATTAGGGAGACTCTAAAAACAGACAGGGTAATTATTTATCTTTTTGATGACAATTGGCAAGGGACAATTGTCGCAGAATCTGTTGGTGCTTCTTGGCCAAAAGCCCTAGGAGCAAATATCGCAGATCCCTGCTTTGCTGAACAATATGTGGAAAAATACAAACGTGGTCGGGTCAAAGCCCTGGAAAATATTTATGAAGCTGGCTTGACAAAATGTTACTTAGGTCAACTAGAACCTTTTAAGGTAAAAGCAAACTTAGTAGCGCCCATACTTTCAGAAAATAGACTGCTGGGATTGTTGGTCACTCATCAATGTTCCAGCACCCGTCCTTGGCAAGAATCAGACATTACATTTTTCAAACAGGTGAGCATTCAAATTGGCTTCGCTCTAGACCAAGCGGCAATCTTAGAACAGCGGGAACAAGCGCGGGTTTTGGCGGAAGTAGTGTCTCTAGAACAACGACGGGAGAAGGAAGCCTTACAGTTACAACTGTTGGAATTGTTGAGCGATATAGAAGGTGCAGCGCGGGGTGATTTGACAGTACGTGCTGATGTGACTGCTGGGGAAATTGGCACCGTTGCTGACTTCTTTAATGCAGTGATAGAAAGTTTGCGTTTGATTGTTACTCAGGTGAAAAAAGCCGCAACCCAGGTAAATGCTTCCCTAGGGGAAAATGAGGATGCGATTCATGAACTTTCAGAAACGGCGCTGAAACAGGCCAGAGAAACCACTCGTACCTTGGATTCAGTAGAGCAAATGAGCCGCTCAATTCAGGAAGTAGCCTATAATGCACGTCAGGCTGCTGCAGTAGCTCGTACCGCTTCCACAACTGCAGAAGAAGGTGGAGTCGCAATGGATCGTTCTGTGCAGAATATCCTGAGTTTGCGAGAAACAGTATCACAAACCGCCAAGAAAGTCAAGAGACTTGGGGAATCGTCTCAGCAGATTTCTAAAGTAGTTTCTTTAATTAACCAAATTGCCCTACAAACAAATTTGTTGGCAATTAATGCCAGCATTGAAGCAGCCCGCGCCGGTGAGGAAGGACAGGGATTTGCAGTAGTTGCTGAAGAAGTAGGTGAACTAGCCGCAAGATCTGCAGCAGCAACCAAGGAAATTGAGAAAATTGTTGATAACATTCAACAGGAAACCAACTCAGTAGTTGAAGCAATGGAATTGGGTACTACTCAAGTAGTAGAAGGTACTCATTTAGTTGAAGATGCTAAGCAAAGTTTGAGTCAAATTTTGGAAGTTTCTCGACAAATAGATACCTTAGTCCAGTCAATTTCCAGCGCTACTGTTTCTCAAGCAGAAACTTCTCAAGTTGTGACAGATTTGATGAAAAATATTGCTTTGGCTAGTGAAAAAACCTCAAATTCGACTCGACTTTATTTGGGATCTCTAAAAGAAACTGTAGAAATTGCTCAGGAATTGCAGGCGTCTGTGAGTGCTTTCAACGTTGATAAATAATCAAGGGGAGAATGGGTAATTGATAAGGTTGGAAATTTCCCCCATCTCCCCTATATCCTCCCCCAGTCCCCAT
>JAYFMV010000067.1:0-25965 GCA_042408245.1 Potamolinea sp. | reverse complement strand
GCAAAGTTTAGAAAACTAGAAGGTTTACCAGACCTGAAATGGGAAGCAATGATTGCGTACGCCTGAAGCGATCGCCTTTGAGCCCCAGAGAAGATTACTCCTAGCTTTGTCCCTGGGAACTGCGTTGACAGCAATAGCAGTGAGGTGCGATCGCCACTTATCTAGCTAAACGTGCTACCCATCCCGTTTTGGTTGCCACCGAAGCATTAGATAAACTCGGACAGGGGGAACTTTACACCAGGGTTCCAGTGGAAGGGGAAGACGAAATCGCCATCCTCAATTCTAATATCAACCTGATGGCAGGCCGACTGGAGAGTTTGTTATGGGCACAAGCTGCAGAAACCGAACAAGCAGGCTTGTTTGGAGATATTGCCGTCTCCGGCGCTCGTACAGAAGCAAGACCTAGAAGATGTCTTTGAAAAAGCAGTACACGGGGCCCTGCGCATCCTGGAAGCAGATCGAGTCGTCATTTACCGCTTCCACCCTGACTGGCGTGGGTACATCTCTACCGAAGCTGTTGTACCTGTGTGGCCTCGTTCGCCATAGGGGAAAAAATCGAAGACGCCTGTATTAGCAAGAATCTGATCGAAGATTACAGACAAGGGCGTGTTGTTCCTACAAGTAACGTCTATGAAGCGGGTTTTCACCCTGAACATATGAAGTTAATGGAACGACTGCAAATCAAGGCTAACTTGGTGACGCCAATTCTCAAGGATGGTCAGCTCTTTGGCTTAATGATTGCCCATCACTGTTCAGCGCCACATATTTGGGCAGCCTTCTGAAATCAATTTCCTCAAAGAGTTAGCAATTCGAGTTGGACTTTCTTTAGACCGAGTGAGCTTTTTAGCTCAAAAAGATGCCGAAACCGAGCGTGCTAAGGAACTCAATGCTATTACCTCTAGTATTCGAGACTCGATCAACGTCGGAGAAATCTACGATGCTGCAATTATCGGCGCCCGTGAAACTCTTGATACAGACCGAGCAATAGTTTATCTCTTTGATGAGAACTGGAAAGGAACCATTGTCGCTGAATCAGTCGGTCGCGGTTGGCCAAGAGCCTTGGGGGCAAATATTGCTGACCCTTGTTTTGCAGAAAAATATATTGATAAGTATCTGCAAGGTCGAGTCAAGGCGACTGAGAATATTTACGAAGCTGGCTTAACTTCCTGTTACCTAGGTCAATTGGAACCCTTCCAGGTGAAAGCGAATTTAGTCGCACCAATTGTTGCTTACGGTAAGTTACATGGTTTACTCGTCACCCATCAGTGTTCTAGCACGCGAGCTTGGCAAGAGACGGAAATCACATTCTTCAAGCAAGTCGCTACTCAAGTTGGTCTGGCTTTGGATCGCTTGAACTTCTTGGCACAAATTGAGGAAGCACGCCAACAAGCTGAAAAACTCGCTCAAGACCAGCGTCAACAAAAAGAAACACTCCAACAACAGCTTTTGGAACTGTTGGGTGATGTGGAAGGCGCAGCCAGAGGTGACCTCACGGTACGTGCTGACGTGACCGCTGGTGAAATTGGTACCGTTGCCGACTTCTTCAACGCGGTTATTGAGAGTCTGCGAGCAATTGTTACCCAAGTGAAAAAAGCCGCAACTCAGGTCAACGATTCCCTAGGAGAAAACGAAGGGGCAATCCGTCAACTTTCAATACTTTCCCTGAAACAGGCGGAAGAAACCACCCGCACCCTAGACTCAGTTGAGCAAATGACCCGATCTATTCAACAGGTGGCAGAAAGCGCCCGTCAAGCAGCAATCGTTGCCCGCGAAGCTTCCAAGACTGCCGAAATCGGTGGAATTGCAATGGATCGCTCAGTGGAAAATATCTTCACTTTGCGAGAAACTGTAGCACAAACTGCTAAAAAAGTCAAGCGGCTAGGTGAATCTTCCCAAAAGATTTCTAAAGTAGCTTCACTAATTGACCAAATCGCTCTGCAAACCAACTTGTTAGCAATCAACGCCGGTATTGAAGCAGCACGTGCTGGTGAAGAAGGTCAGGGTTTTGCAGTGGTTGCAGAAGAAGTCGGAGAACTAGCAGCGCGATCGGCAGCAGCGACTAGAGAAATTGAACTCATTGTTGAGAGCATTCAAAAAGAAACTTCAGAAGTAGTTGAGGCGATGGAACTAGGTACCACTCAGGTGGTTGAAGGTACTCACCTAGTTAAGGATGCTAAGCAAAGTTTGAGTCAGATTTTGGATGTGTCTCGCCAGATAGACACCTTAGTACAATCGATTTCTACTGCTACCGTATCTCAAGCCCAGACTTCTCAAACCGTTACGGACTTGATGAAAGAAATTGCTTTATCTTCTGAGCGTACTTCTAATTCAACGAGACAAGTTTCTACTGCTCTCCAAGAAACCGTAGGAATTGCCCAAGAATTGCAGGCATCTGTGGGTACGTTCAAGGTTGATAGTAATTAGTTTTTGGTTGTACAGCCCTACGGGCATGAAAACAGTTGTACAGCCCTATGGGCATGAAAACGGTTGTTGTACAAATAACAAACAACTAACAACAAATAACTGATAGGCATACATCAAAAGCAAAAAATCATGTTGAAATCTACCAAACTTTCTGATAATCCTTCAGTTGGGCGCTTAGTCAAACTTTGGGCAGAGCGTTATGTACCAGACTTATCAACTCTCTCCTTAGAAGATGGCAGATTCAATATTTCCGGATTAGTTGAAGCTGCCTCTAAAGAAGGGCGAACTAAAACTGTTGCCAAGGTACAGCGTTTATTAAATCTCGACTGTGAGTACGCAGGGATACAAGCAAATGGACTCTTTTCTTATCTACCTAATATTGTTAATTTGGTAGAGGCGAAACGACTAGCCAAATTTGTTTGGCAGGTTTATGAAAAAACGCTAGAAATTTACCTGCAGCAATCACATTTAGCCTCATTACAAGCAGCAAAGCGACTGGCAACTGCTGCAACTTCCAAGGGAGGGTCTGTTGATTTGCCGACTGATGTTATCGGGACAACTTTAGCAACTTGGGAGGCAATAGCATCAATGCCAGCCCTAGAAATGCCAGCAGTAGAACAGCTAGCCACGGAACTTGAACCAGTATTACTAGAACTACAGAATCAACATTTGTTAGCAAAAGACAAACGTGCCATTGGCTTTGTTAATACGCAGTTTCACTTCACCACCAGGTTAGTGATCAATCAACTTACACTCCCAGAACAAGTGTTGCTTTCCCCTTACTTAAAGTTTGTTGAAGAGCAAGTCTTGATTCCCTGGCAACGAGTTTGTGCTGCAGCCGCCAAGCATGAATTTGACTCACCTCACTTAGCGATTGTTCAGCAACTTTTGCCTGTAAGTGATGAGATTGCCTCTGCTGTTTTTCTCCAAACTGCCAACTTGAACCCCCATCATTGCAGCCGTCGGGGAAAACTGAGCCATCCGGGAGTTGCAGCTTCTACCACTAGAGATATGAATATGTTTCAGGGCATATCTCTGGCTTTGTGTTTTAGAAGATAGTATGACGGCAGTGGAATATGAACTGTTGCCCCTATGTGTCATGGTACTTCCGAGTGTTGAAGTGAAATGGGAACTAAGCAAACAAATGATACAGTTGCTAATAGATGAAATTGAGGTTTACTTGTCCCCAGCTCAGATCAACATTGTGCGGCCTTACACTCAAGCAATGCAGCGGCTTTTCTCTAATCCTGATATGAAAGCAGGTCTATGAACTGCAAGGGACTGTGGAATAGGTAATAGGTAATGGGTCATGGGTAATGGGTCATGGTTCATGGGTAAAACTCACATCTAATCGCTTTTCTTCCCAGTCCCCAGTCACCAATCCCCAGTCCCCAGTCCCCATCACACTTCTTTCTCAATTCCGCCACAAAGCAATACCACCTAATAAGCCATTTATATTAGGCACAATTTTCACATTAGGTGGTAATTGAATCGAGATTTTTTTAGCTTCACCGCCGCCGATATACAGATTATCGTAATTGAACAGACGATAGAGAGAAGCGATCGCCTTTTCTAAACGATTATTCCATTTTTTATCACCAGCTTTTAAGAGCGCCGCACGTCCCAACTGTTCCTCATAGGTTTCCCCTTTACGAAACTCATGATGTCCCATTTCCAGGTTGGGCACTAATTTCCCATCCAAAAATAGTGCAGAACCAAATCCAGTACCCAGGGTAATTACCAGTTCAACCCCAATACCTGAAATTGCTGCTAACCCCTGCACATCAGCATCATTTGCTACGCGCACCGGCTTACCTAAGCGTTCAGATAGGGCTGTAGCTAAGTTAAATCCCATCCAATCTGGATCTAAGTTCACCGCAGTTTCTGTAATACCACCGCGCACCACACCAGGAAATCCCACCGATACCCGCCCAAATTCACCTTGTTCTGCTGCTAAAAGCGCGATCGCCTCAATCACAGCATCCGGCTTTGGGGGTTGCGGCGTTTCTGTGCGACTGCGTTGGGTCAGCGCATTGCCAGCTTCATCCAAAACCAGCACTTTGATTCCACTACCACCAATATCCACGGTGAGTGTGCGGATTGAGCAGTCTTCTTGAGTCATTGGGTATGCGTACTCCTGTTTAACCGTTGGGTGATGTTTAATTTCACCCACCTACTTTACCTACTGTTGCAATAGCTTTTGCTTAGCACGTTCAGCACGCGCTTGGGCGCTATCCATCACCTCAGCCATCTTTTCTAGCATTTCTCCGGGATAGTTTTCTAACATCCTGGTAGACAGAGAAATTCGGCCTTTACCTTCATCCAAATCAATAATCATCGCTTTGATTGGTTGATCGATTTGGAACACGGCTGAAATAGACTCAATGAAGCTTTGGCTAATCTGCTTAATATGCAGCAAGCCAGTGCTACCATCAAACTCAACAAACGCACCGAAGGGCTTGATACTAACAATTTTGCCTTCTACTAGCTGCCCTAACTCTAGCTGACTAAAACCTGCGGAACGAGAAGCTTCTCGCTGAGAAAATACCAACTTCTTTCGTTCGGAATCTGCTTCTAAAAAAGTGACGGTAAGGTTTTGATTGACCAACGAGTCTAAGTCATTGCGCTCGCTCAGGTGCGATCGCGGAATGAACCCTCGTAACCCCTTGAAATCCACCGTAACGCCACCCTTATTCACACTCTCAACGCGCACCTGCACGGATTTTTTATCTTCCTGTAACTGTGCCACTTCGTCCCAAGTCCGCTTAATTTCTAGCTGACGCCGCGAAACAGTAATTTGACCATCAGCATCCTGTTCCTGAATAATCAGGAAATCCATCTCTTGCCGCAACGGTAGTAGATCAGACCAATTTCCAGACAATTGAGTTGAAACTTCATCAATCGGAATATAAGCTAAAGACTTGGCTCCAATGTCAACATAAGCGCCATCATTTTCGTAGTTATACACCTTGCCTCGCACTACGTTCCCTTTTTTAAATTCGTAGTCGTGTTGTTCTAGGGCTTTAGCAAAATCGTCCATAGAAAATGACGAATTGCTGGATTGAGAACGAGTAGATTTGGAATTCATGACAATGAGTTGCTTAAAAAAAACATTTAATGACCTGGTTTGGTTAGTTGTCATTTGTCATTTGTCATTTGTCATTTGTTTTTAACAACTAACAACTAACAACTAACGATCACAGGCAGAATGCCTGTCCTACATAAATAATGAATGTGGGCGACAACCTAGATTGATATCTGCACTGCTCCCATATTTTTCAGCTTAGTTTAATTCCTGCCTAAATAGCTGCAAAACATTCTCCCAAGCATCTGCGGCTGCTGCTTCATTATAAGTAGCGCGTTGGTCGCAGAAGAAGCCGTGGTCTGCTCCCTTGTAACGAAAAATACGGTGAAGCACTTGGTGTTTGTTTAGCGCAGCCTCTATCTCGTCTACTTCTTTCGCTGGGATGCTGGCATCTTCCAATCCGAAGAAGGCGTAGAGAGTGCCTCCCTTGATATCTTTTGTACGAGTTATAGTAGGTGGCCCGCCTCCTGGAGTACTGGTGGCAATGCCAGCGCCATAGAAAGAGGCTATTGCTCTCATGTCCTTGAGGGTAGCAGCAAGATAGGCAACATGACCGCCAAAACAAAAGCCGATACAGCCAACCCCGTCAGGTTGCGCTGGTGTATTGCCGATCAGGTAGTTAATTGTTGCCTGGATATCGCCCAGTAACTGTTCTGCTGTCGTTTGTTGCTTATAGATTCTGCCCACTTCAATGTCTTTGGCAGTGTAACCCGTCTCAAAACCGGGAGCTTGCCGCTGGAAGAGTGCGGGGGCGATCGCTACATAGCCTTCTCTAGCAAGCCTTTGGGTAACATCGCGGATATGGTCATTCACCCCAAAAATTTCCTGCAAGACTACAATTCCTGGGAAAGAACCCTTCCCCTTCGGCATCGCCAGGTAAGCCTCTATGTTGATAGCGCCATTGGCAATCTTGACTGTATCGGTAATAATTTCTCTATTTGCCATAATTGAATTTGACTGGGGTTCATTACTCTGTTTGAGTCAGAGCTGCGAGTTTTCTTGATTTCTCGCCTTTTTGATTTGTGAATAAATTTCTGCTTGATTTTAACTCCAATTCTCCTTCTGTATCTCAAACTTTAGATTTAAATTCGTTTTTAAGCTATCATAATTATATGCCTACAGCAATTTTGTTAACTATTTTTTTAAGAAAAAAATTGCATGAATTTAATCTAGCATGGGAAAATTTAGCATTTTTCATAAAATCCTCAATTTGCGACAAGCAAACCAGCCGATTGAAGAGAGAAAAAAACTAAATTTTATTTTACCATTAAGAGGAAAATGTTAGATTTATCTGTTAAAAATTACGGAAAATAATTATAGTACATAGTGCCTAGGGCTAAATTTCCTAACTGATTGAATTACTCTGTGCGCCTTGGAGACTCTGTAATGGTTCAGTATCATATTCAGCAAGACAGCGAAATACCAGCCTCAAAGCAGCTATTTGACCAAATACAGTTTGCGATCGCCTCTCGGCAATATCCGCCAGGACACCGACTACCCAGTACCAGACAACTGGCAATGATCACGGGTTTGCACCGCAACACCATTAGCAAGGTGTACCGACAACTGGAAGAAACAGGATTGGTGGAATCCCAGGCAGGATCGGGAATCTATGTCAAGGCGCAGGGACATGAAGGTGGTACTCAACGTCAGTCTCCCATCCTTCAACAGTATCCCGAAGCCAACAAAATTGTGCAACAAAGCCTCGACGATCTACTGGCGCAGGGTTGCTCCCTCAGCGAAGCCAGGGAACTGTTTCTGGCAGAAATCGACTGGCGGTTGCGCTGTAGTGCGCGGGTGCTAGTTACAGTCGAGTCGCGAGACTTGGGTGCTGGTGAGTTGATGGTCCAGGAACTAGAACAAGCTCTAAAAATCCCTGTCCAGTTAGTGCCAATGGAGGAACTCGCAAAAGCGCTAGATCAAACCAACTCCGGGACAGTGGTAACCAGTCGCTATTTTATTGGCAAAGCAGAGGAAATTGCGGCACCTAAATCTGTCCGTGTTATCCCTGTAGATATCCATGACTATGCTCAAGAAATCCAGGTGGTTCAAAAGCTCCCGAAAAACAACTGTCTGGGTGTGGTAAGTGTTAGTTCAGGTATTCTTCGAGTAGTAGAAATTATCATCCACAGTCTGCGTGGAGATGATTTGTTAGTGATGACAGCTCAGGTTCAAGATACTTACAAACTTAATGCTCTGGTGCGCAGCGCTCAGACAATTATTAGCGATGTGGCAAGTTTTCAAACGGTCAAAACAGCAATTTCAGCGGCAAGAGATGATATTATTCGTCCCCCAGAATTAATTCGTAGCGAAAATTATATTGGCACTAAGTCGATTAATTTGCTCAAACGCGAATTGGGTTTAGGTTAGTTATATCATCTCCGGCATATCATATCATGTCCGGTAAATTACTTTTAACTCATCCCCCGTTTTTTAAGCGGGGGATTTCGTGTCATGGGTCATGGGTCATGGGTCATTTATGAACTCCGACTTCCTTCCCCATCTCCCTCAAAAAAATCGCTCTCCTATTAAGGGAAGGGTAAGCAAAAGATATTGATTTTACATACTCTTTTCCTAATCTTTACTAAACTAAGATTTACTACTTTTTGAATACGCTAAATATTGAACTACAGACTGCTACAAAATTGTTATGGGCATCAGGAGCCGCGATGAAAATAACTGGAAAATTTAACAGAGAACAGTATGAAAATGAAGTTAGGTTTACCATGACTCTCGGACATCCTCAGTCATTGGTTCAGTCAGAAGCTTTAAGTGGATTAATGATGTGGGAGCACAATTATTTGGTGAATTTAATTTGGAAGAAGGAACTTTTGCAGATCTTCAAAAATATTCCTAATTTCCTCCAATCTGAACACAAAAACTTCGTTCACGCTTATCAAGAAGGTCTTTCAAGAGTACACAGAAATATTTGTACAAAATTCGGAGTAACTGAAAGGGAATCTTTGATAGCTTCTCATAGTAATACAGCCTGGAAGAATCTAGAAAAATTTGAAGTCAATCGTTTGAAAATGCTCAATCCCCAGAATTTGGTAAGTAGTAATCAGAAATGTACTTTTCATAAAGAAACCACACTATAATTATTCAACTACTTTCTTCAAATTCTAAGATTAAATCTCACAAAACTTAGAAGATATATGCTCAACTTTGCCCATGAATATGTAAATATTTCTGTCCAAGTACTTACTCCTTAGACTTGTGCTTGTCTGAATGGACTGACTCTGGCAAGCAAACGCTGATAATCTCTATAGCAATTTACCACAGGATGCAAATACATGACCAAAGTTCTGGGATAAGCTTTTTCAATATCTACTTAGTAGTGCGAATTAAACAATATCCTATTCCTTAGCTATAATCGTTTGTATTTTTAGAAAACCTATGAACTTTCTCGATAAAAATAATGGGATCTTGTTCCAAACGATGCAGACTGGTGATATTGAAGATACTGCTACTTGCATCTCTCAGGTTTTTTCAAGTTTTGAGCCGATCGCCAAAGCCCTAAAGATTTCTTTTGATGAGTTTTATCGGTTTGCTGTACCTATCTGTCAGAAAGCAGCCGATAAAAAAATCTCGCTAATTGCTAAAGATCAAAAAACAGGGGAGGTAGTGGGGTTCATTATTTCTGAGGATTTTATGACAGTCGATCCTGACTCTTTGGAGGGTATTGATAATAAGTTTGAATTTGTTTTCGGTTTGCTGTCAGAATTGGAGGATAATTACCGAAAATGTCATCTGGTTAAAGCCGGACAGATACTGCATATTTTCATGCTTGGAGTCCAAGAGAAATATAGTAAAAGACATATCGCCACAACCTTAGTGGCAGAAAACTTGAACTTAGCTAAACAGCATAACTTTGAAATTGCTATTGCTGATGCTACTGGAGTTGCTTCTCAGCAAATATTTCGGAATCTTGGGTTTACCGAAGAGTTTGCCATTGAATACAAGTCATACAAGTTCAAGGGTAAACAGATTTTTAGTTCTCTTGAGAATCCCCCTAATTGCCTGTTGATGTCTCGATATATAAATGCTAAAGATCGGAAAACAGGAGACTATGGAGCGGTTCATTAACTGCCTACTCTACTAATATTTGACACAAAACTAATTTTTGACGACTAAAAGATTCCGCCAATCTTGAATTGCTTTTTCTGACCACAACCAATCTTTGCTTAGGGCGTCTGGTTGAAAGTTAACGGGGTCGGTTGTCATCACTTGTTGGCGCAGTCCAAGGGCTTTATTCAGCAGCTTTCCTCGCTGATTGGCTGGCTGTTTTTGAGCTGTTTGCCATAGTCCCATCGCTAACCCTGCATAGGTATTCAGGGCTTCTTTTTTAGCAGTGTCTCCTGCAACTTTTGCCTTTCCTTGTGTAGGTTCGCTCAGTTTCAGCACTTCCAACCAAGCTTCATTGGCTTTGTCAAATTTGCCTTGGGCGTAGTAGGCAAAACCCAGGGCGTTGAGGTATCTCACAGCTTTAGGTTCCGCTTTGTGCGCAGTGTACCAGAAACCTTGTGCATCACTCAAAGCGAAGTCTTTATTGCCTTTTTTAACAAACTGCCACGCTAAACGCCCTCTTAAGAAACTCACTGCAGGTTCATCAAGTTTCGCTTTGGGAACGGCACTAAGGGCTGCTTTCGCCTGTGGTAATGCTTCTCGGTTCAGCAATTCTTCCACAGCTTTTTGTCCTGTAGCAATATTACCCTGACTAAGTTGTTCTCTAGCAGTTTCTGTAAGTTTTGAAGTGTCAATTGTCTTCAAATTGCCATTCACAGCACTGGAAGCGGACTGGGGGGTAGCCGGCACAGAAGACTCTGTATTGCTCAACAACTCATCTGAACTGGGCGCACGGTTCTGGAATAACCAAAAACCTAAGCCTGAGATCGCCACTATACCAGTTGCCCATAATCCCAGCCACATCTGGGGAGGAACACGTCTTAACTTTTGCCGCCAACTGTTTACACCCGCTTGCTGACCTACTGCATTCGACGCTCTTTGCTTGACATTATTTGTATTTTGTGATAATAAACTTGGGGTAATCGAAACTGCAGGGATTGGAGCTGATTTCTGAGGTGAAGGCGACTGGGAGTTGGGGGGAAAAGCTGGCCTCTTTGAGTCACCAGCATCTGCAATCGTTGGCGAGTGATTCTCAAAATTAGAGGCTGGCCCTACTGCTTCACTGCTTTTCGGCTCAGTATTTATCTGACTCAGCAAATTCTTAATAAATGCAGAGGTATCCTCAGCGCCTGGGTCTAAGTCTAGCTCGTCAACAAAGCCGTTTAAAGCATCATCTTCATAATCCGCCAGGGAGGAATTATCTAATTCATCCTCCATATCCAGGAAATTGGAAGCAGTCCCCCTAGTCTGAGGAGTGAATCTTCCTTGTTCCTGATTGAAATAAGAAGATTCCAGAGGTTCGGGCAAAATAAATAGTTGGGATCTAAGTAGAGAAGCATCATCAAGCTTCGTCAGGAAACCGTCAAATTCTGGATGCAGATACAGAACTGGTAAAGCCCAATACAGTTGGTTTGAGCCATAAGCAGCAATCAGTCCTTGACGCGCTCGACTGAGGCTAAGATCAATGGGATAGCCTTGATTGAGATTACGGTAAAGCAATCGTGTTAGAGTCAGCGCCACTTCATCAGGAATGCGCTCAGCCATTGCTAGAACAGCCGGAATACCCCTTCTGACTAAAGCTTCTGCTAGATTTCCTTCTTTACCATTTTCCGGAACATCGGAAGCCGCTGTATAGACACCTCGACAAGAGTTAAATACCGCCAACTGGATGCCATTATTTACCAGCAAGCCAGCTAAATCAGTACCATTTAAGGTTTCAGTCAGACCTGTTTTGTCACTTACCAGATAGACATCACCGCCAGAGTCTCCCAAGTTACTGTGACCGGCGTAGTGGAAAACTTGATATCTACCTTGTTCCAGCTTTTGGGCCAGCTTCTCCCGTCCTGGTTGTTGCAAAATTTCTAGTTCAATCGCTGGCGAACCATTGGTAGAACGGTTCTTGAGTTCTTCTCGCAGGTGAACTGCTTCTTGTGCCAGCTCCAAACTTTCCTGATCGGAAGGGCCAGCAATCACCATCAGAATTTTTAGGGGTTGGTTTTGTGGAGAGGGAAGCGTGGGAGGCTGGCTAATTCTCCCTGTAGTCAGTTGGTAACGGGAGAAAGCGACATCGGTTCCCGTTGCTAGAGGGCGATCGCCTCCATGAAGCACTTCCCACGGAATGCGGGGTAAACGGCTACCTTTGAGTCCTAGACGCAACCGCAAAACTTGGCGTTGATTTTGGGCGATCGCTTGTGCCATCATCCAGCTATCTCGTAGGCTTCCCTGAAACAGGGAGTCATAAAGTTGCTCACCCAGAGTCACCAAGTTGAGAGACGATGGACTTACAGGCTCGTTCCATTCTGGTAAGGAAAAGATATCTTCAGCGAAGGCTGCATTGCCTTGCAGCACGCCCAAAAGCGGGTCATTCATCAGCTGCCGCGCTTGAGCTAACCAATCTTCCATCGGCCAGCAGACTTGTTCTTCTGCCAATGGGACTCCTGGTGCGACTCGTTCGATGCGCACCAGATATTCGTCTTTTTTCCCTAAGGGAGTCACAGAGATGTGAAATTCCTGTGCCACTGCTACCTGGTCAATGTTGATTAATTTCAAGGACATTAGCTGAGTGATGAACGGTCTTTAGGATGCAATATCCCTCTCTACTTATAGATTGCTTTAATGATCTGAAAGTTTCCTTAGTTTAGCGTTTCGACTTCTGATGAGCAACGCTCACGGTATCAAATCTGATTGACAAAACACCTGAAATTGTCCGGATGAGGATAGTCTTCAACGGAAGAGTGGAATGGTAGATGCACCCTGATTGACAGTCCCTGACTCACCGGTTTGAGTTGGGGCGTTTTTTTTATCAGTTAAGAGTAACATCAAGTTCCCGAAAAAACCGCGAAAATTGTCCGGATGAGGATAGTCTTCAACGGAAGAGTGGAATGGTAGATGCACCCTGATTGACACTCCCTGACTCACCGGTTTGAGTTGGGGCGTTTTTTTTATCAGTTAAGAGTAACATCAAGTTCCCGAAAAAACCGCGAAAATTGTCCGGATGGAGAGCGTCTTTAAGGGAAGAGTGGAATGGTAGATGCACCCTGATTGACACTCCCTGACTCACCGGTTTGAGTCGGGGGTTTTTTTATCAGTTAAGAGTAACATCAATTTTGAGAGAAAACATCGAAAATTATCCGGATAGTAATGATCTTTAAGGGAAGAGTGGAATGGTAGATGCACCCTGATTGACAGTCCCTGACTCACCGGTTTGAGTTGGGGCGTTTTTTTTATCAGTCAAGAGTAACCTCAAGTTCCCGAAAAAACCGCGAAAATTGTCCGGATGGAGAGCGTCTTTAAGGGAAGAGTGGAATGGTAGATGCACCCTGATTGACACTCCCTGACTCACCGGTTTGAGTTGGGGCGTTTTTTTTATCAGTTAAGATTAACACCAAGTTCCCGAAAAAACCGCGAAAATTGTCCGGATGGAGAGCGTCTTTAAGGGAAGAGTGGAATGGTAGATGCACCCTGATTGACACTCCCTGACTCACCGGTTTGAGTCGGGGCGTTTTTTTTATCAGTCAAGATTAACACCAAGTTCCCGAAAAACCGCGAAAATTGTCCGGATGGAGAGCGTCTTTAAGGGAAGAGTGGAATGGTAGATGCACCCTGATTGACACTCCCTGACTCACCGGTTTGAGTCGGGGCGTTTTTTTTATCAGTCAAGATTAACATCAAGTTCCAGAAAAAACATCTGAAATTGTCCGGATAGGACTCGTCTTTAAGGGAAGAATGGAATGGTAGATGCACCCTGATTGACACTCCCTGACTCACCGGTTTGAGTCGGGGCGTTTTTTTTATCAGTCAACACTAACATTAAGTTCCCGAAAAAACATCTGAAATTGTCCGGATAGGACTCGTCTTTAAGGGAAGAGTGGAATGGTAGATGCACCCTGATTGACACTCCCTGACTCACCGGTTTGAGTCGGGGCGTTTTTTTTATCAGTCAAGGAATCCTCTCACTTTTAGGGATGAGGAGGTATGTCAACAGTAGACAAGATTGCAAAAGTCCAAAAATCAGGAATGTCATTCTGAGCGAAACGTAGTGCAGCGAAGAATCTCCGAGATGTTTCGTTTCGCTCAACATGACAATTTAAGCATTTATGCAATCTTGTGTAGTGAGGAGTAATCTCCAGTCCTAAGCAGGTAGGCGTAAAAAAACCAAGATAAATTTGTAGGGGCGGGTTTATGGATAACGCCTGACCAGAACCAGTTGATCATGTTCAAAACCCGCCCTCCTCATGTTGGGTTTATTTCCACCCACCTGCTTATTAAGAAATCACCTTAAAGGACTTCACTTCCAAGACTGGCCCAATCATAGCGAAACTCATTACATCATCTCGCACCTGACCTTCCACTTTAACCTTAAGTTCAGATTTTTTTAACTCAGCAGGCGCATCTTTAAGTTCATAAGTTTCGCCATCTTCTGTCACCAGTGCCCAAGTACCTGGCCCTAGTCCTTTACGTTCAATGACACCAGTAACTTTTATACTCATGCAGTTTTCTCCTCTCCTTTAGAAGCTAAATAAGCAAGTCCAAAGCACAGTAAAGCATTAACAACCAAGAACACGCGAGAAACCACACCCGAACCCAGCCACATCAGATTTGGTGACATCACAGCACTCACCGCTAAACAACTAGCGACACCAAGCGCCGAACCAATTGCTACCCACTTCCATTCTCTATGACCTAGGAGCAAGGCTACCAACATTAAGGGAATAAGTACACTAGCAAAAATTGGGTTAAACACGCTGCTCCCTTGAACAACGTTACCTAGTTCTGGAATGGAACTACCCATGACTCGGAACGGCCACTGAGGCAAGTCAAAGATATAAAAACCTCGCAAGAAAAACAAGCCAGAACTACCAGCAACTAAACCAGTAGTCAGCGACCAACTCCAAGCGAAGGGAAAGTAATTCCGCAAGAACCAAGCAAGGAGGTAGGAACCCAGAACCATCGCAATCTTCGGCATCAGAGCGATTACGCCACCGTCAATCCAGAAACGGGGATTGAGATAACCATTGTCTCGCAACCAGCGGAAGAAATCGCGGAAGGTAATTTGTCCCCGCAGGGTAAGTTTAACTGCTGCTGAAGCATCTAAATGACCAGCACCAAAGTGATTTAGGGGGTCTTCCTGAACAACTCGTGCCGATTGCTTCAAGATATTTAATATTTCCTCCGGTTCTTTGGCACCAGAGGCTTTGATCAAAGCAGCCACACCAGCAACGTGGGGAGAAGCCATACTGGTTCCTTGATAACCCACAAAGACAGATTCACCAGTTTCTGGGTCAATAGTGTTTTGCAGAATTTTACCGTTTTCACTGCCACCTGGGGCTGCGATATCTACACCAGCGCCAAAGTTGGAGTACGGGGCTTTGATACCAGCAGAATCTACTGCAGAAACACCGACAACGTGGGGATAGCGAGCGGGATATGATGCTGAATTTTGGTTAGAGTTACCTGCTGCTGCGACAATGAAGACACCTTTGCGGTGAGCATAATCAATGGCTTCTTCCATGATTGAGCTCTCACCAGGGCCACCTAAGCTCATGTTAATTACATCAGCATTGTTGTCAGCAGCAAACTTGATCGCTTCAGCAATATCCGCAACCGTACCACCACCGCTAGCTGCTAATACTTTCAAAGGCATTAGGCTGGCTTCGTAGGCAATTCCCGCTACACCATAACCATTGTTGGTGGATTGAGCGATTGTACCAGCAACGTGCGTTCCGTGACCGGCGTCATCTGAAGCATCAATTTTGTCGTTTACGAAGTCGTAACCTTTGACAAATTTCGTATCTTTCAAATCGGGGACTAGGCTGACACCAGTATCGATTACTGCTACAGTAACGCCACTACCTTTAGTTTCGTCCCACGCTGATTCAACGTTAATACTCCGCAGGTTCCACTGCTTGTTATATTCAGGGTCGTTGGGAACCTCAAAGGCAGAATATAGGTAATTTGGTTCAATATATTCGGTTTCTTTGGCTAGTTTGGATTTTTTCAGGGCATTTAGTAATTTCTTGTTGCCTTCTACAATGTAGATGTGGTCAGCTAGGGAAAATTCGCTGTTGAGCTGGGGAACGACTTTGTATTTTTGCGCGATCGCCTTTAATTCGTCCCTAATCTCAGTCGCTGGAATATCTTCCCTAAAATCCAGCACAATCGACTGATATTCACCCTGATTTGCCAAACCTTTAAAGTTAGACAGGGCAAAAAACATCCCAAGTACAAACAAACACACTATTAAGAACTTTCTCATGGCAAGCCGTCCGCTATAGCGCCAGTTTAATCACTACGATAGCTTATACGGCTGCTAGCTGAGTTTTTTGCCCTAGCTAGTTTTGGTTATCTTTACAAAATGAAAACTTTGCTTGCCTTTGGCTGTCTTGGAAATATGAGAAATTATTGCCGTATACCTTCACAATCGGTATTAGCAGATTTCACCTTCAGTCCCTGTTAAGGAAATCTATACTATTAAATTCAAAGCCTGTTCTCAGAAAAATCCTATGGAAGCTATTAAATTAGATTTGAATCCCATCATCAAGTTAACTGACGAGCAATTTTTTCAGCTTTGCCAACATCACCGAGATTATAGATTTGAACGCACAGCCACAGGAGAATTAATAATTATGTCACCAACAGGCGGGGAAACTAGCAATTGTAATATTGAAATATCATACCAACTACAAGCCTGGAGCCGTCAAAACAAATTAGGAATTGCTTTTGATTCTTCTGGCGGCTTCAAACTGCCCAATGGTGCAGATCGCTCCCCAGATGCTTCTTGGGTAAAAATTGAGAGATGGAATGTACTAACCCCTGAACAACGACAGAAATTTCTTCCCCTGTGTCCTGATTTTGTAGTTGAATTGCGTTCGCCTAGTGATTCCCTCAAAGACATACAAGCAAAAATGAGGGAGTACATGGATAATGGGACAAGATTAGGTTTGTTGATTGACCGCAAAAACAAGCGAGTGCAAATTTATCGTCAAGGGCAAGATGTGGGAATTCTGCAATCTCCTGCTAGTGTATCAGGAGAAGATGTATTGCCTGGATTTGTTTTGAATTTAACAGGAATTTTGTAGCTTAACTATGGAACGTGGTTTACTTTGGTTACCCTTACTAGCAACATTCTTTTGGCTGGCTTGGTCAGGTTGGAACGAATATCAAAAAATTGAAGCATATCGCAGTTGGGCTGAGCAATTTGAACGAGCTAAGTATGATATTTATGGCGTACTCGGTCAAAAAAACAGCGATTTAACTTGGGGAAAACCTACACGAAAAGGGCCGATCAATCTACAAACTTTCTCACTCAAAGATGTGCAATCAATCCGCCTGCTGATAGATGACAAAGCTGCTGACTTACAAATGCCTCCAGGGAAAGGTCGTGACATAGCTCTTGAGTTTATCTTGCCAGAACCAGCAGATTCTATCAAAGTCCCATTTACAGAAATTCCCCTCGCCGCCGAATGGGGAAAATTTTTACAACGGGAAATACAAAGCTTGCGCCTAAAACCCGCTGAATAGGATTTTAGTCAACAGTTAGGAGAATTAACTTTCACCCAGAAAAAATTAACGGGAGTATCTCAAATATGTAAATTGCCCACAGAATGGAAGTCTGTGGCTACACAAACTCGAAGAGCAAGAATCGCGCTTGCACTCTTACTATCGCACCACACAGGCTGACTATGCTAGTCCGCGCAGGCGGACTTTGTTTTTGTGGTTCCGCGACTTCTAGTCGTCAGGTATTTTTGCTTAAGACATATTCCCTTTGGCTGAAGGTAGCAAGGTAAATTATATCTAAAGCTAGAGTAAATTATTGAGATTTTCGATATAAATTAAACCTATACCTGTACTGTTATGGGTGATTTGCAAATAACCTATTTTCAACAAACAAACTGTATATAAAGAAGCACTATTCAGGCAATAGTTCAGGTTGGTCAAACTCGTCAGAACATATCCTCCTGTAATGCCAGGAAAACAGGAAAATCGATGAAAATCATCTACCAAGAACGTAGAAAATTAAGCCCCATGCCTTGGCTGCTTTCAGTGCTGCTAATGATGCCATTTTTCACGGCTTGTTCTGGTCCGCAGGATACTGGACCACCGCCTGTTGACCGTACAAGGGCAGATGGTACAACGCGCACAACTCAAAACCCTCCTGCAAAAGCACCTGAAGCGAAGAACAAGGGTTTATCAACTGGGCAAAAAGTAGCGATAACTTTGGCTGGTGCCGCAGCACTTTATTACCTTTACAATCAACACAAAAATAAGCAAGAACAGGGGGCACAGGGCAAGTATTACCTTTCCAAAAATGGGGGTGTTTACTATCGCGATACCCAGAAGCAGGTGCATTGGGTAAAGCCACCAGCAGAAGGTATTAAAGTTCCAGCAACAGAGGCTGAAAAGTATCGAGATTTTCAGGGTTATAACAACAGTCAAACTGGACGTGACCTCAGTGGCTTGGGTAGTGATCCAGTACCGGCGCAATAACTACAGCAAATTGCAAAAAATAGGAGAAAAATCATGGTAGATGCATTTTTCAAAAAGATGAAAGATACTCTAATCGGTACTGATGAGGAAGTTAGCCAAGAAGAAGATTACGGTAACCAAGTAGATAACAGACAGTTTGGCGATGTTAGCCCAGCTAGTGAGGACTCTTATGGCGATCCGACTGATAATGGATTCGGTAATGTTATCCCAGCTAGTGAAGACCCCTATGGCGACCCTGCTGATACGGGAGAGTTTGCAGATGTTCGTCCAGCTAGTGAAGACCCCTATGGCGACCCTGCTGATTATGAAGCGTCGAATTCTGGGCAGTTTGGAGATGTTCGTCCAGCTAGTGAAGACCCTTATGGCGACCCTGCTGATTATGAAGCGTCGAATTCTGGGCAGTTTGGAGATGTTCGTCCAGCTAGTGAAGACCCTTATGGCGACCCTGCTGATCAGTACAATGCATAATCAGGAAAAGATGCTGTTTTAAGGCAGCAGTCAAGCTAAGTTATGATGAATAATCGCAAAAGCAGTGGTAAACAATGTTACTGCTTTTTTTGTTTGGATATAATCATCGAATTCACTCAAATATATATTGATGAGTACCCAAACAACACCAACATATAAAGCCTCTATTCTGATTGTAGACGATACTCCAGATAACCTGCGTCTGTTGTCCAGTATGTTGCAATCCCAGGGTTATCAAGTCAGGAAAGCGATCAACGGGCCAATTGCCCTGAGAGGGGTGGAAGCGGCAAAACCCGATCTAATTTTACTTGATATTAATATGCCGGAAATGAATGGCTATCAGGTTTGCCAAAAGTTGAAATTGCTTGAACTAACCCGCGAAATTCCAGTTATCTTTATCAGCGCTCTCAATGAAGCTTTAGATAAAGTTAAAGGCTTTCAGGTAGGGGGTGTGGACTATATCACTAAACCGTTTCACATAGAAGAAGTATTGGCTCGCGTCGAAAATCAATTATCCCTACATGGAATGAAAAAGCAGCTAATTGCTAAAAATGCTCAACTTGAATTAGAAGTTTTTGAACGTAAACGAGCTGAGGAAGAAATACAGTTCTTACTAACAACTACTAAATTTATTTGTGAAGCTACAGATTTTAACTCTGCTTTAGAAGTTACTATCCGCGAAGTTTGTTTATCAATTGGCTGGAATTTAGGAGAAGCTTGGATTCCCAACCAGCAGTCAGCTACTCTTGAATACAGTACAGGTTGGTCTGCTGATAAACCAAGGTTTCAAAGATTTATAAGCGAGACTAAAGTATTAACATTTGCCCCTAATATTGGCTTGCCAGGAAGAATTTGGTTATCACCTAAGTTAGAGTACTTAGAAGATGTTTTAGTAGAGCAGAAAGGTAATTTTACACGTACCAAAATTGCCTGGGAGGTAGGACTGAAAACTGCTTTAGGTGTCCCTATTATTTTTAACAAACAGGTTTTAGCAATTTTAGTTTTTTTTAAAACAAATCAGAGCCAGCCAGAACAGAGAACGATTGAATTAGTTAATGCTGTTGCTACTCAATTAGGTTCATTGATTCATAGAAAAAAAATAGAAACGGCTTTAGTTAAAGCTAATCAAGAACTGGAGCGCCTTGCAACTTCAGATAGCTTAACAGGAATTGCTAATCGGCGTCGGTTTGATGAATATTTCTGTCGGGAATGGCTAAGGCTGTTTAGAACAAAATTACCTATGTCATTAATTTTAGCTGATGTGGATTTTTTCAAGCGCTACAATGATACCTATGGGCATCTTGTAGGAGACTTTTGTTTGCAGCATATAGCCGCAACAATTAGCAAGTGTGTCAAGCACCCAACAGATTTAGTTGCTCGTTACGGTGGAGAAGAATTTGCGGTAGTTCTCCCTAATACAGATGCAGATGGAGCTTTGCAAGTAGCTGAAATGATCCGCTGGGAAGTACAAGAATTGCAGATTGTTCACGAGCAATCTACAGTTTATCCATTTGTTACCTTAAGTTTAGGTATTGCTACTGTTATTCCTAATCCAGAAATAAATCTTGATGCTTTCATTAATATTGCTGACAAGGCTCTTTATTCGGCAAAAAATCAAGGGAGAAACTGTGTTGTGGCTGAAAACTTAATTACTGTAAGCTGAGCAAGGCGCAGTAGCTTATTGCTCAGTTTTACCCAAGGGAAAACTAGAATAGTGGGCTAATACATCAGCTAGCTGATTGTAAATGGCGCTCGCCTGAAATTGTTCTGTCCTAAAACGTTTTTGTGTCTTGCTTCTGACGCTGTGTAATGCTACGAAAATTTATGCACAAGTTGGGTAGCTTGTAGAAAACTCTTCCTCAAGGAGGAAGCGAATTTATAAGTGCAATTTTTGAACTAAAGCCAGAGTATTTATTAGCTATTGAATCGATTCTAAGAGGGATTAAGGTAATATTTGTTGTATTATTTTCTACAAATTATTTTTTAATTTTACACCTCTTTAGATAGACGAGCCAGAAGCAGCAGATAGATACCTTTAATAAGGAGTCGCAACAATTTTGTTTGGCTTGAACAAAGCAACCCAGAAAATTAAGGCTCTTTAGTCCAAAAGAGAGATGTTTATGACCTCACATAATAACAACTTGTCAATCAAAAAACTGGCAAACATAGCGTTAGTTGCGGGTGCTAGTATTTTCCTGAGTTTCCCAGCTTTAGCTCAAAGTACGACGCCCAGTAGTGGAATCAACAATAACAATAACCCTACCCCTGGTAATCAGCCATTGAATAATGATGCCTCCCCTGGAGGTACTCAACCATTAAATAACAATAGCCCTACCCCAGATACTCAGCAACCTCGTAATGAGGGATCATCTACGGGTACTCAGCAAGTTGAGGGTAATACCACCACTACAGAGAATCAGCAAACAAATCCTAATAACCAAAATACAGGAAATACCCAACGTGCTGATCAAGGTGTAGAAGCTCTTTGGTAATTTGTAGATAGTCTTCTATCTTTTCTGTAGAAAGACTGCCAAGTTTGTTAACCTGATTAGCTAGATTAGTTCACACTTTAAATATCACTTCCGTTTAATCACTAAGCGGAGGTGATATCATTTTAATCAATCTTATTTGCTCAAGTTTAGTTCAAACAATCAGATTGTTCAAATGCTCAAACCTTCAGTAGCATTAGTTAGCTTAATAGTAACCATTGGCTTAGGTTTTTTCCCTAAAGTTTCAGTAGCTGCTGAACCACCTGTCAAACTGATTTATATTAACTCGGATTCAGTTACTCAACTCAAACGCTTAGAGATTAGTCTCAGTCGCCGTCAAGTAACCTTATATTCGGACAATATACCAATTAAAGCTTACTCGGTTGCAGTCGGTAGATCTGGTTGGGAAACACCAATGGGTAATTTTCAAGTGATTGAAAAACTGAAAAATCCTCGCTGGATAAACCCTTTAACAAAAGAATCTATTCCTGGAGGAGATCCAGAAAATCCTCTGGGAAACTACTGGATTGGATTTTGGACAAATGGTAAACAATGGATTGGCTTTCACGGTACTCCTAATCCTAATTCAGTAGGTACAGCAGCCTCTCACGGTTGTATTCGGATGTACAACAAGGATATTGAGGAGTTATTTCATCAAGTTACTCCAGGAACACCAGTAAAGGTAGTAAGATAAGGAAGTTTTACGAAACTCCCCAACCATAACGGCGATGGTGATAAGCAGCTAGGCGTAATAAAAAACTAGGCGTAATAAAAACCAAGATAAATTTGTAGGGATGGGTTTAGGGATAAGCGTCGCTACTTTCCCAGTATCTTATCTTCAAAACCCGTCCTGACCATGTTGTGTTTATTAAAAAAAACAGATAAATTTGTAGGGATGGGTTTAGGAATAAGCGTCGCTACTTTCCCAGTATCTTATCTTCAAAACCCGTCCTGACCATGTTGTGTTTATTTTCACCTACCTGCTTACTACTCAGTTTTACTCAAGGGAGAAGTAGAGTAATTTGCTAATAAATCAGCAGGGTGATTATAAATGGCGATAGCCCCAGTAAGTTGTTCGTCATCAAAACCACCACAACGTACCGCGATTGTCTCTACTCCTGCTTGTTTCGCGGCTTTGATATCGTAGGGAGTATCAGCTATCATCACCACTTGATTTGGTTTCATCTTTAGCTTTTTCAATGCTGCTTCCACAATATCAGGCGCTGGTTTAGAAGCTTCAGCATCGCTTGATGTTGTTGCTTCTTTTAGTAAATCATCAACTTGTGCTGCTTCAAGTAATTCTGAAAGTTCCTCACTTGTCGCTGAAGTGGCAATAATTAACTTTAATCCAGCCTGCTGCATATGTAAAATCAGTTCTCGCGAACCTGGGGCCGCTTGTAGCTTTGGTGCAAACTTTTTGATAATTAATTCTTTGCGTTTTTCAGAAATAGCTTTGCCGTCACCTTCTTCATCGTTAAGTCCTGGTACCATCTTTGGTATGATTTGATCGCCACCCATTCCAATCAGTGGTCTAACTTTCTCGAAAGGAACTTCATAGCCATAAGTTGCAAATGCTTCAACCCAAGCTTGAGCGTGAGCATCATTACTTAAAACTAGCGTACCATCGACATCTAAAATTACTGCTTGTAATGCCATCTTGGAAATATCCTGATCTTAAATTTGATAGTGATATCGAATCTGTTGATATTAAAATTCTCTTTTTTAACGCAGAGAACGCAGAGGTTACCGCAGAGAACGCAGAGTTTTTATGGTTTGATTTTGGTTAGATTATTCAGAAATGGTCTGATAGGTAAGCAGGTTGAGTTGATTTCCTTAAACCCAACCTACTATTATTTAAGCCTTGTGGTAAGTGTGTGTTATTGGTTATTTTTAGTTAAAAAACACAAACAACCAACAACCAACAACCATTTTTACGGCTTCAGTACAATTTTGATGCAGTTGTCTTTTTTGTTCTTGAAAATCTCGTAACCTTTAGGTGCATCTTCCAAACTCATCTTGTGCGTTATCACAAAAGATGGGTCAATCTCACCGTTTTGGATACGTTCCAGTAACGGCCCTAAATACTTATGAACGTGGGTTTGTCCCATCTTCAGTGTCAAACCCTTGTTAAAAGCTGCTCCCATTGGTATCTTGTCCAAAAAGCCGCCGTAAACTCCTGGTATTGACACAGAACCGCCTTTGCGACAAGCTACTAATACTTGACGTAGGGCTGTGGGGCGATCGGTTTCCAGGCGTACAGCTTGCTTGGCTTTGTCGTAAAATGCCATTGCGTCGGTGCCGTGCGCTTCCATTCCCACCGCGTCAATACAAGCATCTGGGCCGCGTCCCCCTGTCATTTCTTTCAGCGCTTCCCCAACATCGAGTTCCTCATAGTTGAGGACTTCAGCCTTACATTGTTCTTGGGCCATTTGCAGACGTTCTGGAAGACGATCTATGGCGATAACCCTATGGGCACCTAGCATATAAGCACTTTTGATGGCAAATTGTCCTACAGGCCCACAACCCCACACGGCTACGATGTCCCCTGGTTTAATGTTGCAGTTTTCCGCGGCCATGTAACCAGTAGGGAAAATATCGGTGAGGAACAGTACTTGTTCGTCTGTCAACCCGTCGGGAATTTTCAACAATCCTACATCTGCGAAGGGTACTCGCGCATATTCTGCTTGTCCTCCAGCGTAGCCCCCAAATAAGTGGGAGTAGCCGAATAGTCCTGATGGTGAATGACCATACATTTTTTCGGCCATCCAAGCGTTGGGGTTGGAATTGTCGCACAGTGACCACAAATCCCGATTGCAAAAGAAGCAGTTACCGCAGGAAATTGTGAAGGGAACGACTACGCGAGCGCCTATTTTTACGTTCTTGACTGCGCTACCTAGTTCGACGACTTCTCCCATAAATTCATGTCCAAGGATATCCCCAGATTCCATTGTTGGGATGAAACCGTTGTAAAGATGTAAATCGGAACCGCAAATTGCCGTTGATGTAATCTTAATAATGGCATCGCGTGGGTTGAGAATTGTTGGATCGGGTACTGTATCAACTCTTACATCATTAGCGCCGTGCCAGCAAACAGCTTTCATTGTTATTAGTTATTGGTTATTGGTTAGTGGTCATACAGCCCTACGGGCATAAAAACGGTCACTTGTCATTAGTCATTAGTAGGAACATGGCAACATTAAAGTTACGGGTTTTACAACAACTAATGATTTCTGACGGTTGAAGTATAAAGCACGAAAAAACTTCATCCTTTAAATGGTTCCTGAACAGTCTCCTTAACATCCTCTATAAACTATTTTGTCCCTGGATACAGAGGTTGGTCAAGATTCAGTTTTTCTTTGATATTTTCAGCAACATCTTTGATGTCAGACTTTGGCTGATTCTGCTGTTCCTCATATACACCTTCAGCCTTTTCTCTAACATTATCAGCCGCACCTTCAATTGTTTGCTTAATATTGCTGGCTGTTTTGTTGATGTTACTGCCAATTTCTTGAGTGATTTTTGGAGGAGTTGTAACTGGTCGCTTATTCTCCTGGAAGAGTTGATTAGCTTTTTCTTGTTGGTTTTCTCGGAAAGGACTATCAGGACTTTTTACCTGATACATCGTAGCTTCAGGAGTCAAAGGTTCAGCTTGCGCTTGAAGTTCCTGTCCGTAACCAAATACAGCACTAAACAGCAGGGCAATTAACCCTACACGCACACTAACATTTTTTAGCCAGCTAATTAGTCGATTCATCACACTCATCCAATTTTTAGACAAAAAATTTACCCACAAAATTTGATTACCTTCTTCCAGAAGATTGCCCTTCAGTGGTGGGCATCTCCCCTGCTTCCATCAGCATCTTGAAGCGGTGCAAATCATCCCCGATTTGTTGCTTAGGCTCTTCCCCGAAAAGTTTAGCAATTGTCGCTGTAACTAGCTCCCCCTGGTGGGTTATATTCGACAACAACTTTTACCTCAGTCCCGCGTCCGGCGGGTGCTGTTTGAAAGCGCACAAACCCAGAATTATCAACATCCGCTCCCTCGACTGAAGCCCATGCAATCAAACGGTTTTCTTGTTCGTTGACAATTTCTGCATCCCATTCCACACTTCCCCCCATTGGTGCGGTTGCTATCCAATGAGAGCGCTTGTCATTAATTGACAGTTACGTGTTTGAGATGCTTCATGAAACGCGGCAAATTCTCAAAGTTCCGCCAGAATTGATACAGTTCCTCTGGTGGTTTATTAATGGTTACCGTCTTTTCAACTTTGATACTTTCATTCATGCCAAGTTGGTCTTGTATGCTAGTTTCTGCGGTTATCCCGCGATAAATTAAACCTCCCCCTGCGAGTGCAGTTATCGCACCTCTAAGAGAGCCTTGTTTTAGTCCTAAAAGTACAAGTGCGCCACCACTAATTAATGTTCCCCAACGTTCAGTATCACTAACGTTACTTCCTTCACTTGGCTTGTGAGGATGATTGGGAACAATTTCTTGTCCTGATGTCATAGCCTTGATTACCATCCCGTCTTTTTAATTAGGTTCTTGCTAGCTAAGTTGGCTGTCAAACAATCAAACAATAAGTCAGACGGGCGCAATTAATAGTCACTGATGAGTTTCTGGGTAATACCTAATAGGTTCATTACCCATTTAACTTGTATGCGTGATAGGTTGGTGTCCCAGGACTAATGACCTTTGCCCCATTCCCCAATTTCCCATTACTATTCCCCATTCACTTAATCGTCTGAGTTTCTTTGTTCTCTAACCCCTCTTTAGAGTGAGCTAAACGTAATTCCCCTTGCGGGTGGTTGACGCAGAGACTTAGGAGTTTCTTTCCCAACAGCACCTTTAGCGATCGTCACACCACCATCAGCAAGCCATAGCGCACC
>JAYFMV010000066.1:0-36971 GCA_042408245.1 Potamolinea sp. | reverse complement strand
AGAGATTGACCAACTCAAATCAGAAGGTATCTGGAATAACGATTGGGAGGCATCACAGGAGCTAGTTTATCGTAACTTTGAGGCTCAAGGTCAGACACGTGAGCAAATTGCTCTTGACTATGACACTCTTGTTGCTTTTTTTCAATCCCGTTACCGAGGGACAGATCCTGAAAATTGGAATGGATATATCTGCACTGAACCGTTACTTTTAGAGCCTAGCTATTTGGAAAGTTTGACAGCAGCTAGTATTCCTTGGGGATTTTTCAGTGGGGCCACAAAGGGATCTGCGACCTATGTACTAGAAAGACGCTTGGGGCTTGAGACACCAGTGTTAATAGCGATGGAGGATGCTCCAGGGAAGCCTGACCCTACGGGATTGTTGGTAACAGTTGACAAGCTACAGCAGCAGCATCAGGTAGATCTGGAAATGCCGGTTATCTATGTGGGAGATACCGTTGCTGATATGTACACGGTTTTGAAGGCTAGAGAAGTTCAGCCAGAACGTGTGTGGATTGGTGTGGGGGTGTTACCTCCTCATGTTCAGGAAACGTCAGAACGGAGTAAGGCTTATGAGGAGATTCTGAAGGAAGCTGGTGCTAGCAAAGTTTTTAGTAACGTTCAGCAGTTGACTCCCGAAGAGATTCAGCAATTGTTGAAGGTGTGAGAATTAGGTTGGTGATTCTAAACCTCTTAAATAATCTCTCTGTTTGGCCCAAGCACATCGCAGGTATTCCAACGTAGACTTAGCATATTCAAACTTTTTAGTTTCCTGGCGAATCCAAAGACCCATTTGCCACAAGTCTTCGAGGTTGGTGGTTTTTCTGATGAAATAGACAATGGCTGCGATCCAGAGGATAAGTTTACGGTAACTAATGAATTGCCCACCCTTGTCCCGACGATGGACAAGCAGTATATTATGCCAGCGTTCTGCCCGTACTATCATTGATTGGGGGATGCCCAAAAATTTTGCAATGAGGTCGAGGGTTATGGGAAAACGGTAAGGTTTGATTTTGCGAAATAAGATGGTCATATATTTGTCTGCTGCTTGTGGTGGTTCAACACTCATCAGGGCAGCTTGGACAACCTAGAAGGTGGCTTTTCCAGTCACTTGCCTTTGCTTGCCCGTTGTTTTCCGAAATTTATTCCTTCCAAAATAATCCTAAAACAATTCAGTAAAAATATCAAGCAGTTCTGCTAAATTGATTCAGTATAAAATGACGAAAAAGCCTTGGCCACCTCTCAAAAGACTCAGAATGCTTCAACAGCTAACCCAGAGGGAGGTTGCAGATGCTTTAGGGGTAACGCAAGACACTGTAGCTAATTGGGAAAGTGGTAGGTCTGTGCCAAAGCTTACAGTGCCACAGTTCAAAATACTGCTCAAGGTGCTGCAGGTGACTCCGGAAGAGTTACCAGACAATTTTGGGCCACCGTCACTCACCGGTGAAGAGGTAGCGCCAACATCAGCAAAGGAGAATTAGGCGTTTGGTGGGAGAGTGAAGGCGATCGCCTTTTCCCTTCACAATGCGTTAGCGAAAAAGTGCGATCGCAGATAATGGGTAACAGGGATAACGTGGCAAGCTGTTACGCGGCAATATTTTTAACAGCCGCTGCTTTAAAAAGAGAGATAAGATATGCCTTTGCCTGGTGGCGCAACTGATAAATTCGGCAACCGCTACGAAGGTCGGTGGACTGTGTTTTGCATGCTTGATGTCATGGATGAGAAAGCCGATTCTATAAGGCTGGAACCACCAGGGATAGAAGGCATAGAGTTCTATCTGCGTCGCAAGGGTAAGTTAGAGTATCACCAGGTTAAGCGGCAAAAAAGTGGACTTGGGCGCTGGACACTAAGTGCTTTAGAAAATGGACAAGTTAAAGTCCTATCAAATTTTTGGAAAAGTCTTAGTAATCCAGATGTTTCCTGTGTCTTCATTTCTACTCAGGATGCAGATGAATTGGGAGAGTTAGCTAATCGAGCAAGAGATGCTGCGTCGTGGACAGAGTTTGAGGAAAAGTTCCTTAACCAAACACAATCTGGTAACTTCGATAAGCTTCGGAAGAAATGGAGTAATTGTTCTCAAATAGATGCTTACGAAGCACTCAAGCGTGTTTATGTTGAAACAATTAGTGAAAACCTTCTGATTAATACAATTGAAAATCGTCTAGCGGTCTTGGTAGAGGGAGATACAAAAACTGTCAGGATTGAAATAGCTGAATTAGCACTAGACAAGATTCACCATGAATTGACGACATATGATATCTGGCACTATCTGCTGGAAGAAAGAGACTATCGCCGTCGTGAGTGGGGCAAAGATCCTCACGTTTTGGCTGCTGTCAATAAAGTTAATAATAGCTACCTCGATAGACTATACAAAGAAGCGATCGCGGGAAAAGTCATCCCAAGAGATGAAGTAGATATTATTCTCGATAAGCTCACCGCGCCAAATGGCAAACGTAGCGTCTTAGTTGCAGGTGAAGCTGGAGTTGGCAAAAGTGGCGTCATTCTCCAAGCCGTGGATGTGCTTCATAAAAAGGGTGTGCCAATAATTGCTTTTCGAGTAGATCGTTTAGATCCAACAAACTCACCTGATAAAGTTGGGGAACAGTTGGAAAAGTTACCCGGTTCTCCTGCTCATGTTCTCGCAAACATTGCTCAGGGACGTGATTGTGTTCTGATTATCGATCAACTTGATGCTGTGAGTACAGCTTCTGGTCGTAACCCCCAATTTTTTGAATGTGTCGAACAAATCATCGACCAAGCTAAAGCCTACCCGCAAATGCGATTACTGCTTGCTTGTCGCAAGTTTGACTTAGATTATGACTATAGATTTAAGCGTTTGACGGGTGAGGATGGTATTGCTGAAACAGTAACAATTAGTCGTCTGTCTCATGAAAAAGTGCGAGAGGTTGTTGCAGAACTGGGATTATATCCAAGATTACTGGACAATAAACAATTAGATTTACTATCCATTCCCTTACACCTGAAACTGTTAGCAGAAATTGCCAACAATCCAAAAAATAACGCCCTAAATTTTAGAACAGCGAAAGATCTATACGAGAAATTTTGGGACGATAAAAAGGATGCTATCTATGAACGGGTTGGGAATTCTGAACATTGGACGAATGTCATATACACTCTCTGTGATTACATGAGTAAAAAACAGAGCTTATCTGCTCCTAAAGCTCGTGTGGATCAATATGGAAAGACTCCTGAATGGATGGCATCTGAACACGTGTTGATTCTAGATGGGCAACAGTATTCATTCTTCCATGAAGGTTTTTTTGACTATGCTTTTGCGCGGCGCTTTGCAGGTGAAGATGAGGAATTATTGAATTTTTTGGGAAGTAGGGAACAGCAACATTTGTTTCGACGCGCTCAAGTTCGGCAAATTTTGCTTTATGAGCGTGATGCAGAACGAGATCGCTATCTTACCGACCTCCAAGCCTTGCTAACTAGCTCTGATGTCCGCTTCCACTTGAAGAAGGTGGTACTTGCTGTGCTAGTAGTAATTGATGACCCCACAGAAGAGGAGTGGGAGATTATAGCCCCCTTGATGAGTAGCCCATCTGACCCCATTACACAACAAGTTTGGGGAGTTTTACGTAGTTCTGTTAGTTGGTTCCAACTGTTAGATTCTTTGAGAATAATAGAACAGTGGCTCAGGGATGAGAATGCAGAACGCATTGAGCAAACAATAACACTGCTATCGATTATGCAAAGGCAGATCCCGGCTCGGGTAGCTGAGTTATTAGAGCCTTTTATCGGTGTATCAGAAGCTTGGAATTCTCGTCTGCAATCTTGTATACAAAGGGCTGAACTTAGTGTTAGTCGTCGCTTTTTTGATTTCTTTTGGCGACTGATTAATGAAGGAATTTTTGATCAACCACGAGGAATCAATGATTACAATCGTGACTTCTGGATGAAAATCTATTCCTTACCTCAACAACATCCTGATTGGGCTTCTGAAGCTATTAGTTGTTATCTCAATCGGTATCTAAATATAAGTATCTCTGCTGGACAACCTAATCTGTTTGATCGTAACTCTGGAGCTTTGCCACAAAATCAATTTGATGAACGGATTTTAAGGGAAAGCGCACGTAAAGCGCCAAAGGCTTTTATTAAATATCTATTTCCTTTCATGCTTCGCGTGATGGAGTTAACATCTAAACAGGAAAATAATCCACCTTGGGTTGATTCAGTTTGGTATTACCGATTTTATGGCAAAGGCTATGACATTCATCATGTCTTGTTAAGTGAGATGGAAGTAGCACTGTCTAATTTGGCTGGAAACCATCCTGAAGATTTTTCCCTTCTCGCAGAGCAGCAACTTCGTAATTCTAATTTTGAAACAATCCAATTTCTGTTGATTCGTGCTTACACCGCGAACGGAAAAAGATTTGCCGATGAAGCTATTGATTACCTCTGTGAACAACCAGCCCGACTGGAAACAGGATACTTAATTTGTAGTCGCAATTCTCGTGCTGCTCGATATTGGGCTACTCGACAGCTAATAGAAGCAACAACTCTAAATTGCTCTGAAGAAAAGTTGGTAAAACTTCAAGCAGTGATTCTTAACTACTACAGCCGTTACGAAAAAACTGCTGAAGGTCGTCGTTTTCTTGGCTACCCGCAGTTGGTTCTGTTAGATGCTATTGCTCCAAATCGATGCACTGAGGCAGCTACTCGTCGGCTACAAGAGTGGAGACGTAAGTTTACAGGTTTACTTTTGGAACCACAAGGAAGCATTGAGTCACCAAAGTCAATAGAATCTTCACGGGTAAAGTCTCCAATACCTGAAGACGCAAGCGACAAGATGACTGATGAGCAATGGTTAAGGGCTATTGCTCATTATGATTACAATGATGCAGGTTCTCGATTTCAGCGTACTGGGCAATTAATAGGTGGAGCTTATCAGTTATCTGAGCTTTTGGAAAGTCAAGTTAAACAGGAGCCAGAACGCTTTGCTGAACTGATACACAGATTCCAGGATAGTGCAAATTCATCCTATTTTAATGCCGTTTTACATGGTATTGCTGAAGTTGGACTAGATGTAGAAACCGCACTCCATGTATGCCAACGCTGTCATCAATTACCCCATCGTCCTTGCGGTCACTCGATTAGTTGGTTAATTGCGAAATTAGCTGAACTTCCTTGGACTCAAGAGGCTTTCGATATTCTCATCTGGTACGCATTGAACGACTCTGATCCAAAACGAGAGTCACAAAATAGTAATCAAACAAGCCGTGACATTCTTAATGAGGGAATCAACTCTACACGAGGTAGTGCCATAGAAGCGATCGCAAAACTAATCTTTGCTGACAAAAATCGCGCCTCCTATTTCCAACAGCCTCTGCAACAGATAGTTCAAGATTCCTCAATCGCTGTTAGGTCATGTACAGCAGAAGTACTAACAGCAATGTTGAATTATGACCGAGATTTAGCTGTCAGCTTATTTCAGCAACTTTGTGACACTGAAGAGGCACTTTTAGGAACACAAACGGTTGAAAATTTCTTGTACTATGCGTTGCCAACTCATTTTCAAGAATTGGCATCAATTCTTGAACGAATGATTATTTCAGAACAGCCAGAAGTAGTGAAAGCTGGCGCTCGACAAGCTTGTTTAACATCCTTAGTTAGCGAAGAAGCACGTTGGTTAGCAGAGATTTGTCTATCTGGGACAGAAGCTCATCGAATGGCTGCGACTGAGATATTTGTTGCTAACCTTCATCAAGCCCACTTTCGGGAATTTTGCGAAAACGCATTGGTTCAACGTTTCAATGATTCCAGTAAAGAAGTTCGTTCTCAAGCATCTAGGTGCTTCTTGCATTTTGAGGGAGAGCAAATAGGCGAGTATCTTAGTTTAGTTAACGCATTTGTTGATAGTCCAGCCTTTTCTAATGATGACTACAACTTAATTCATGCATTAGAAAAGACGACAGCTAAACTGCCAGATGCTGTTACTTATCGAGTGTGCGATCGCTTCCTTGAACCTTTGAGAGTAGATGAACCCGACGTTCGCCATCCTAGAGTCTTTAGAGCGAACTCGATTAGTAAATTACTTGTGCGGTTGTACAGCGAAACTAGAGAAAAGAATTTACAATCAAACTGTCTTAATCTGATTGATCTTATGACTGAGATGGAAATTTACGGATTAGCCGAAGTACTAATGCAGTATGAACGATGACTTTGTTCACCAAGTCAAGCGCTTCAGCTTCAGGTACTGAGCTATTTTAAGACACCAGACGCGATCGCCTTTCATCACATTTCTCGTCGCAGCCGACTATCCCTCAAACTACCCCCTCTAGTAGAATGTGGCCTAATCAACAAACTCACCCCGATCGCCCAAGCAACCGAAGCCATCCAGCCAGCTACAATATCACTGGGATAATGAACCCCTAAATATAACCGCGTCCAAGCAATCGCCAAAACAAACAAACCTCCCACAAGTAAAACCCACCAACACCAGCGCGTTCCCCAAGTCAAAATGACCAAAGCTGCGACCAAAGTCATACTCGACATTGCATGACCGCTGGGAAAACCATAGTCAAATTCTGGCGCTGGTGACTCCCAGAGGTGGGGACGCACTCGATGTAGTAAAACCTTGGCTGTACGGTTGATGACGATGCTTCCCAGTAGAGTCGGGAGCAAATACGCAAGCGATCGCCATCGTCGTTTGAGTAACAAGATGATAGAAACCACCGTCGCCACCGGAAACACACCCCAAAATACCCCAAAATGAGTCAAAGTTGAGGCAAAAACATCTAATTGTGGGTTGGATGTGCTGTGAATTGCCAAGAGGATAGGTTCATCCCAGGGGAAACCGCCTTCTTTTTCCCAAACATCCTCAGCAAGTTCCCCAAAGACTAGCAAGGGTAAACCAACTCCTAACAATAGCAGCAACAGAGAGCGCCAATGGGAAACGATAAGATTCTTGAGAAACTTGAGGAAAGAGGGGAGAAAGCGACCGAGATCAGATTTAGACATTTCCCATGAGTCAGGATTGAAGCCTCACTGTTGTTGATATCGTTGCACAGCTTAGCCAAAATCCCCTGGAATTGCGTCATCCCCAGGTACAATGTGGGTTTTTGAGTCCTCAGTTCTGAGTATTATTAGTTATGATCCGCCGCCTTTTTCCTTGACACCATCCCGCACTTCAATCAACTCCTCAACTGATTTACCCAAGATGCGCGACAGGACTAATAACTGACCATTGTCAATTTTTTTACCTGCATAAATTTCCTTGAGTGCTTCCGGAGACAATTTATAAGAATCGCAGAAACGAACAAACTCCTTATCGCTGATATCAAGTTCCTCTTGTCTGTCCCGAAGTAAAAAGGCGATCGCCCCTGTACCATGTTTAGGACGCTCAGTTTTTTTGATGTATTTTTTGATCAGCGCTTGAACTTGACTAGGGTCACCACCAGAATGTTTAATCAAGTCCAGACAAGCCAGATGCATTGCTTTGCGTAGCTTTTCCTCCTCATTGAGAAGTTCCACGAGTCGGGGTGCATATTCTGGCCTGCAAAATCCTACTACTATTTGGTCTTCATAGTAAATTGGCACATAGGGCTCATTAGGGTTAAATTGCCAAGGCAGAGGTTTATTTGGTTCCATCAATCTACCTTCTTAGCAAAACGCCACAGTAAAAAAGTTCATTGACTAATTTTGCCAAAATCTACGTCTGTAGAATAGTCGCGAAGAAGGAAGAATTGGTGATTAATATCACAAGTCAATGGTTTTGGGGATTGGGGATTGGGAATTGGGGAGAAGAGGAGTAATGTAGGGGCGGGTTTAGAAGATAACCTAACGGTAAAACAGACAACCTCTCAACAAAACCCGCCCTCTTTAGAGGAAAATTTCGACATTACCCATTTACCCATGACCTCCTTAGTAATGAGTACCTGACTTACGATGATGGACAGCAGTAACACCTTCCTGGTGTAACACATGACCATTTTTGACAACCCCATAGATTACCCAATGGTCACCGCATTCCATACGATTTTCCACCGTACATTCCAGATAAGCCATAGAGTCAGCAAGAATCGGACAGCCATTCTCAGCTTCTTTGGTATTCACCCCAGCAAAACGGTCTTCACCAGGATTAAAAGGTTTGAGGAAATGTTTCATCAAACTCAGATGCTTACCTTCCTCCAGAATATTCAGGACAAACTTATCACCACTATGCATTAAAGACTCAATAGCGCGATCGCGTGCCACTGCAATTGTCAGTCCAGGAGGTGTAAACGTCGCTTGCGATACCCAATCTGCAAGCATCGCACCACTGACTTCTCCTTGTTTAGCTGTCACAATACAAAGAGAACCAATCAAACGTCCTACGGCTTGTTCAGTACGCGCAGATTGAGAATCAGCAACTGGTTGGCGGGATGTTCTGGTTTTTTTCGCTTTCTTGAGCGCTTGTGCAAAATCTGTACCAGCTTCCTCACAGTACTTGAGAGTAACATCATTGGGCTTAAACTTCACCCGAATTGTCTCAAACCCAAACTTGTAACCAGCGTCGCGGAACTTGCCTTCAATTAAGTCAATCGCTTCACCACTCCAACCGTAAGAACCAAAAACACCCGCAATTTTAGTTTTAGTAGCTGTAGATAATACCAGACCGAGTGCAGTTTGTATAGGGGTTGGCGCATGACCACCAAGAGTTGGGGAACCCATGATAAAACCAGCAGATTTCTCCACAGCGTCCTTAATTTCAGCAGGTTCAGCGAATTCGCAGTTAATCGATTCCACCCCAACACCAGCTTTTGTAATTCCTCGTGCGATCGCCTGCGCTAAAGTTGCAGTATTTCCATAAGCCGAAGCATAAATCAAAGCAACCGTTGTCTCAGAAGACTTTTGCTGATCTAGCCATTGGCGATAAGACAAAGTTAGGTCAATCAAACTATAGCGTACCAAAGGGCCGTGACCTGTCGCATAAAGCCTTGCTGGAAAATCAGCCAATTTTTCCAAAGCCGTTTCCACTTGCTTAGCGTGGGGAGCCATTAGACAATCAAAATAATAGCGTCGATCTTCGCTAAAACTTGTCCAACCTTCATCTAATACTTGGTCGCTACAGATATGCGCACCAAACAACTTATCAGTAAAAAGAATTTCTGTTTGGGGGTCGTAGGTACAAAGAGAATCAGACCAACGGGGAGTAGAAGTTGGGATGAATTGTAAGTGATGACCTTTCCCTAAATCTAGGGTTTCTTCACCTCGCATTACTGCAATTTTTATATCCTGTTTTTGGAAACTTTCATCCTCACTATTTTCCAACAAAGTGCGTAAGGATTTTGCTCCTGGATTTGAGCAAACAATAGTAATTTGTGGTGCTAATTTTAGTAATTCTTTCAGGGTTACTAAGCGGTTAGGATTGATGTGTCCGAAAATTACATAATCCAGTTTTTGCAAATCCAGGCGTTTCTGTAATGCTTCTAGGAAAATTTCGGTAAATGATTCTCCGGGAGGGTCAATTAAGGCGATTTTATCTGCTTGAATTAGATAAGAATTAGCAGTTGTTCCGTGTTGTAGGGCGTATTCGATTTCAAACTTTAGTCTGTCCCAAGTACGGGAACGCATTACAGTTGTATCTGCGGCGATTGGGAGGACTTGGACATCGCGGGGTTTTTGGGTGTTCATGGGTTTTTGTTTTTTTAACGCAGAGTTCGCAGAGTTTAGCGCAGAGGTACGCAGAGAGAAGAGAGAAGAGAGAAGAGAGAAGAGAGAAGAGAGAAGAGAGAGAAGAGAGAGGGTTTACAGTCCGTTTACTACTCTTTTGATGCCGTCTTTTAATTGGGAGACGTTAAAGTTGAGGATAAGACCTAGTTTACAGTTGGATAATTTTAGATAAGTAAGAAGTTGAGATGAATGGATGGGGTGGATAGATTCTAAAGATTTTATCTCAATAATCAGTTTGTTTTCTACAAATAAATCAACTCTATATCCACATTCTAAACGAACTTCTTCATAAACTAAAGGCAAAGGTTTTTGTTTTTCAACTTTTAAACCAGCCCGATTAATTTCATAGTATAAGCACTCTTCATAAGCAGACTCCAATAATCCTGGCCCCAAAGCATCATGTACCTTCATCGCCAAACCAATTACCAACCCTGATAAATCATTCTCCCTCATTCTCTGCGCCCCTCTGCGCTAAACTCTGCGCCCTTTGCGTTAAAAAAATCCTATTTTCAACACCAAGATACGCAAAGAAAAACTCTGCGTACCTCTGCGTTTTCACTCGGCGTCCTCTGCGTTAAAAATCAATAATGATTCCCAACTTTCCTGTGATGAACAGCAGTCAAAGCATCAGCTTTGGAAACACGACCATTATCAACAGTACTGTAAATTATCCAATGGTCGCTGCATTCCATGCGCGTCACAACATGACATTCTATGTAAGCAAGAGCGTCTGTTAAAATCGGAACACCATTTTCCGCAGCTTGAGTTTTTACTCCTGCAAATCTGTCAGCACCAGGGGCAAAACGCTTGAGAAAATGTTTCATTAATCCCTGATAATTGCCTTCTTCTAAGATGTTCAACACGAATTTATCGCCTACTTGCATTAATGATTCAATCGCTCTGTCTTTGGCAACTGCTATCGTTAATCCTAGTGGTTTGAAGCTAGCTTGGGATACCCAAGAGGCTAACATTGCGCTCTTAACTTCGCCTTTCTTGGCTGTGATAATATACAGTCCTCCGCTGATTCTTCCCAAGGCTTTATCTAAATCTGCATCAAGGGATTTCATGTTCTTGATGCTGCGATCTCGTGTTAATAATTGACCCATGTCTGTACCAGCTTCTTCGCAAAGTTGGTAGGTTGCTTCTGTGGGTGTTTCTTTAATACGAATCGCTGGAAATGCTTCTTTCACACCCACGTTTCTGAATTGACTACGCATGGTGTCGATGGGTTCGTCGTCACCACCATATGATTCAAATATGCCTATTACTTGTTTTGATTTTGCGGCTGCAACTACTGTACCTATTGCTGCTGCTGCTGTCGCATTTGTAGCTGGAGGCATTGCTATTACTATACCAGCGGCACGGTTAACTTGTTCTTGCACTTCTTGAGGATCTGCTGATTTTAGATCCATCATTTCAACACCAACTCCTGTTTTGGTTATCCCTCTGGCTATTGCTTGGCTGAGGCGATCGCTATATCCGTAATCTGAGATGTAAAATACTACGGCTGATGTCTCTGCTTTTGCTTGTGCTTTACTCCAGCTTCGATAACGGTTAACGAGTTCGTTTACGTGATATCGCAGTAATGGGCCGTGACCGTTTGCGATCATTTTCACTTCTCCCAATTCGTCCATCCGCTTCAGTGCTGATATTACTGAACGGGCGTTGGGTGCCATCAAACATTCGTAGTAAAATCGATAGTCGGCTTCAATTGCATTTAGGTCTTGGTCAAAGGTATTTTCTGAACAGTAATGCAAGCCAAATGCGTCACAAGTAAACATTACTTGTGTTCCAGCGTCGTAACTGAAGATTGTGTCTGGCCAATGTAAGTTTGGTGCATTGACAAACTCTAAGATATGTCCTTTTCCTAAGTCTAGTTTGTCGCCATTTTTGACGATTTGCCGTTTAAATGGCTGATGTACGAAGTCTTCCAGAAATTGAATTGCTACTTTTGATGCGACTACTGTTATTTCTGGTGATAGTTGCAAAACATCTTTGACTAATCCGCTGTGGTCTGGTTCGGTATGGCTAATAATTAAATAATCGATTTCTGTAGGATTAATTAGTCCTTTGAGTGTGTCTAAGTACAACTGACGGATTTTTTCGTGGGAGGTATCAACTAAGGCGATTTTCTCTCCACGAATCAGAAATGAGTTATAAGTTGTGCCGTTTTGTAGTCCAAATTCAATGTCGAAGCGATCGCGATCCCAATCCAATGAGCGAATTACTGTTGTATCCTGGGCAATTTCTCCTGTTTGAATCGTTAAACGTTTTTGATTTGTGTCAGTTAGTACTACCATGACTTGATTCTGTCCTTACTTTTAGCTTGTTTTAATTGCTTGATTTTTTCTTTATTTTCACACGATTAGCTCGTGAAGCTTGATGGAAAAACTTACTCTGAAGATAAGTTTTTCTTTTTAGCTATCACTTTTTCAAAGCTGACTTATAGACTGTTATCTATTGTGTATGCTCTTCTAATGAAAAGACTGCTTTACACTTCTTTATATTAACTGAGCAAAAATACTTATTGCAACTTATTTTTTGATGCGTTGGATAAAGATACACCCTCCCCTAACCCCCCCTTACTAAGGGGGGACTAAGACAGCGAGGGGGAAGTAAGGATGAGTAAATGACACAACACAAATGACAAATAATCACTAAAGCCACTCAACAGCCGATTGCGCTTCTGCTTCTACTAAGCGTTCTCGTAACTGTTTCCAGTCTATCTGAGTAACGGAGGTATTCTGAAGTAGCTGAGCATTTTGTAGATAAAGCACTCTTGTACAAAATTGCTGTGCTATATCCAGTTGATGATTGATCATCAGAATCGTCATTTGACGCTGTACAGTTAAGTCAGTTAGGACGCTAAGCAGGTGAGACGCAATTCCAGCATCGAGGGCGGATGTTGGCTCATCTAGTAGTAAAATTTTAGGTTGGGTGACTAAGGCACGTGCGATCGCTACTAACTGTTTCTGTCCGACTGAAAGTTGAAGTTCTGTTCTCTCTAACCAATCACTAGGAATATGCAACTTTTCCATGTAGATATCTAGGCGTTCCTGAATCTGACTTTCCGGGAGTTGTTGTAAAGTTAGTGGATAGGCTAATGCTTGCTTGACTGTCATTCCTAACAGTTTCGCTTCTTGAGGAACCAGCATTACCTGACGCCTTAATTCAAGGACGGGAATTTTGCGGTAGTCTTGATTTTCTAGATAAATTGCTCCACTTGTGGGTTCACTTAGTCGGTTCAATAAGCGAAAAAGTGATGTTTTTCCAGCACCAGATGGCCCGATAATTGCAATGCGTGAGCCTGAGAATATATTAAAGGAAATATCCGATAAGATCGGCATTCCTGTAATGTTTCCCCCTACGGAAGTGATCAGATTTACTTGCTTCACTTCTAGTTGAGGATGGTTTACATCTTCAACGCGATTAAACCCTGAGTTAGAGCTGTCCAAATTGTCCATCCATCTACGAGCAACAGCAAGAATGTGAATCCCAATAAAATAAGATACATCCAAGGCTGTGCCAAAGGACGAATTTCTGTTGTATTAATTCCAGTATGGGCTTCCACTAGCTTAACTAAGCGTGCAAATCCCACAACTCGCATTGGTAGTAAGTAAGCTTGTTGGGATGACTGACTGATGAAGTAGTAAACTATTCCTCCTTGACCAGTAGTGCGCATTTTTAAATCTTTGACATCTGTCCAAGGTAAGAACCAACCTCTACGAAAGAATTTTGGTACCCAAACGGGATAAGCAACCTGAATTTTTTCTTGGTCTACGAGCACTCGTTCGCTTAATGCACCAAATAGGGCGATCGCTCCCAAACTAATTCCTCCCCATAGTAATACTGATGGTACGGGTGCTGATGACGCTTGCGCTAAGAATGGTAATGGAATCGTCAGCGATATGTAAAGCATCACCAGGGTGATGCGAATTAAGGGAGAAATGTAAAAGACGGAAGAGTTTTGCTGTTGAGATTCAGGTTGTGATTGAAGGTTTTGTGACACGGCTAATAGCGATTTTGGATGTCAAAATTACGGTAGGGGAGAAGCATTCGGAGAATAAATCTTGGGTTTTACGATATATTGTCGCCCGAATGCTTCGCCCTCTTTACACAATCAAAAAAAATTAAGAAGTTTTGTCTTTAATTGTCTGGAGAAGTTCATACTATTTGACAATTTCTGTCTCTTCCTTGTGGTAGATCTAAAGTAGAGTTTGATAACTCAGGAGGCTTTATGTTCTTGCAGCAAAAACAGACTGGAGACATAGTGGAGGTGCTAACGCCAGATTGTTTATATAATCCGTGCAGGCTTGAGATTACTGGTAGGAGTCATTTGGGTGAAGAAATGCAAGAGCCCGAAATATTCCTCAAGTCGGAGTTGGTTTTCCCTTCGGGTGAAGATCTTCCCCGTTGCTGGTTGGATGCACACTATCGAGAAAGTGGTATCCGCAGAATTACTTTGACTGTAGGTGTTTGAAATAGTGCTACGGCTGAAGTTTCTGCTAATAGTTAAGGGTACGGACATCAGAAGTGCTATTGTCTAGCTTTCTGGTGTCCATACGCTGTGATTTCCTTGTCCCCAAAAACCCCCAAATTTGCTAACTTTGATATCGCCTAAAACTTTCGTCTGACAAGCTAGGCGACGATTTGCTGTGGGAGAATGAGGAGGAAGCGAGCGTCTTGCTTTATCCTTCCAGTTTGGTTCGGAAACTTCCCCTTCTATCTGTACTGCACAAGTTCCACAGCTACCAATGCCCATACAATTGATAATTGTTGCCTTACCGTTGTAAAGCTCAATGCTATTGTCCATTAAAACCTTGCGGAGATTAGAACCTGTTTCGCATTCAAATGTTCTTCCTTGAGCTGTAACCTTTGGCATAGTAATTTATCTCGTGAAACTGCTGAGTGATTGCTATTGCTCTATTGTACTTTACATTTATTTACAAATTTGGCTTCTAACTAATTTCCCCTAACTCAACTATGACCTTGCAAGACTCAAACCAAATCTGCATTTACGACACAACGTTACGAGATGGTTCCCAACGTGAAGGACTATCGCTATCCCTAGAAGACAAGTTACGCATTGCAAGACAATTGGATCAATTGGGGGTTCCCTTCATTGAGGGGGGATGGCCAGGAGCAAATCCCAAGGATGTACAATTTTTCTGGCAACTGAAAGAAGAACCGCTGAAACAAGCGGAAGTTGTAGCATTTTGTTCGACTCGACGCCCCAATACTACAGCAGCGGCTGATTCTATGCTGCAAGCAATTCTAGCTGCTGGAACTCGTTGGGTGACAATTTTTGGCAAATCTTGGGATTTGCACGTCACGGAAGGTTTAAACACCAATCTAGAAGAAAATTTGGCGATGATTCGGGATACGATTGAGTATCTACGCAGCCAAGGGCGTCGGGTGATTTACGATGCGGAACACTGGTTTGATGGCTATAAACACAATCCTGAATATGCGCTCAAGACGCTATTAACAGCAAGAGAAGCTGGTGCTGAATGGCTGGTTTTTTGTGACACTAATGGCGGTACTCTTCCTCATGAAATTGGGCAAATTGTTCGCGATGTTGTAGAAAAATTCTCCAAGCAAGGCTCAATTCCTCAGTTAGGGATTCACACCCACAATGATTCAGAAACAGCCGTTGCTAACGCTATTGCGAGTGTGATGGAAGGGGTAAGGATGGTTCAGGGAACTATCAATGGTTACGGGGAACGTTGTGGGAATGCTAATCTTTGTTCGCTGATTCCAAATTTACAATTGAAGTTAGGTTATCGCTGTATTGAAGATAAAAACTTGGCGAAACTAACAGCAGCAAGTCGTCTGATTAGTGAAGTGGTTAATCTTGCACCCGATGACCACGCAGCTTTTGTAGGGCGATCGGCTTTTGCTCACAAAGGTGGGATTCATGTTTCAGCAGTGGAACGCAATCCTTTGACTTATGAACATCTGGAACCGGAAAAGGTAGGGAATCAGCGTCGGATTGTGATTTCCGATCAATCTGGGTTGAGTAATGTGTTAGCAAAAGCCCGTAGTTTTGGTCATGAATTGAATAAGCAAGACCCTACTTGTCGGCAAATTTTGCAACGTTTGAAAGACTTGGAAAGTGAAGGTTATCAGTTTGAGGCTGCGGAAGCTAGTTTTGATTTGTTGATGCGTGAAGCTTTGGGATATCGACAGCCGCGATTTGAGTTAAAAGGGTTTCAAGTACATAGCGATATGCTGCAAAAAGAGAGTGTTAAATATAGTAATGCTCTGGCGACAATTAAGGTTACTGTCAATGGGGAAGATATTTTAGAAGCTGCTGAAGGGAATGGCCCAGTTTCTGCTTTGGATGCTGCTTTGCGGAAAGCTTTGAAGAATTTTTATCCAGAAATTGCTCAGTTTCATTTAACTGATTATAAGGTAAGAATTCTGGATGGTGGTGCTGGAACTTCTGCTAAGACTCGTGTGTTGATTGAGTCGAGTAATGGTCAACAACGTTGGACGACTGTAGGGGTTTCTAGTAATATCCTTGAGGCTTCTTATCAAGCAGTTGTTGAGGGGATTGAGTATGGTTTGTTGTTGCAGTCACAAGAAAGTATGACGACTGTTAGCGTAGCGGCGCCTTAGCGCAGTCGCGACCACAGAAACTAAGCCCGCCTGCGCGGGCTAAATTAAAATTAAGTATTTACCAAATTCCACTTAAATCCAATACAAAACCAGGTAAGATATCCTCTCCACTTAATGTAGTAGGATTATCTAATTCTTCAACCTCACAATTAACACGGTAAATATAAACTTTGTGCTGATCACGGTCAATTAACCATCCCAAGCAAGTCCCATTTTTAATATACTCCTCCATCTTCGTTTTCAACTCCTTTAAACTATCGGATTGGGACCGCAATTCAATGACAAATTCCGGACAAATAGGAGCGAATTTTTTCCTTTTTTCTCTTGGAATTGCTTCCCAGTCAGTTTTTTTTATCCAAGCAGCATCGGGGGAACGTACTGCACCGTTGGGCAATGTAAAACCACCACTAGAACCAAATCCTATACCTGTTCCATCTTGCTTTGTCCATACCCATAATTGTCCTATTAAATCAAAATTATGTTGGTCAGTTTCAGAACCTGTAGGGGACATAATTACAATTTCTCCAGTGGCTTTGCGTTCAATGCGGAAATCCTGATTTAACTGACAAAAATCAAACAATTGGTCATCCGTCATGGTAATAACAGGATGAAATTTCAAAACCATTGGAGTCTTTTCAGTTTCTATCGGCAATTGTGCAGTCATAACACCTCATAGATGGAACGCACTTACTCTTTAATTTAGCTTTCTTCCTAGGACGACTCCTGTCGCGACTACATGAACTTGCGCCCGCCCTGCGCGGCCTAATATACTAAAAGCCTGCATTCGGCAGGCTTTGTTTTTGTAGCCCCACCCTTTAGGGTGTGGGATATCACAGAGTTATGGTTGAAATTTATAATGAGGTTTGAGTCATCCTAAAAGACACTTGAACCTTTACCTTTTTGGGGAGTAAGCCCGGAGTTGAAAGAACGTCCCCCATCCATTCCATTGTCCATCTGGTTGCTCCCAATACTTGACATATCTAGCAGCACTCGGTTTGATGCTAACATCAATATCGACTTTATTGGAACCTCTCGTTGCAGAGTATTGATGGACAATTTGAGAAGCTAACCGCCAAGTTTTATTATCTGTTGAAATCTCAACTCGAAAGGTGAGTGGATTCTTATATGCACCATCCCAATCAATGCTGTAGCCAATAGCAGTGAGTGAATAAACCGCACCTAAATCAACAATTTGATAGGTACCTTGCCCATTATTGGTTTCGTTTCCCCACCGCCCCATTTGAGGGTAATTTGTTGTTGTTTTATAATCCACTAGATCGTTAGCATTACCCCAGCCAGCATAGGTAACTCCTCCGGATCTGGCAATCACTGGTTTACCTGCTGCAACGTTAATGAGTGATCTTGAATTCTGTTGTGCAAGATTGCTCTCTGCTGCTGATTTTACTGCTAACGGTGGAGTGGTAGAGATGTTTGATAATTGAATCGATTGAGAAGAGTCGGCCAGCGTTAGTGTACTGAGGGAGATCCAAGCAGACACGTAACACAATCGTTTCATCTGTTTCATCATTTGCCTATGTTGGTGAAAGACTTCAACTAGGGATAAAAGCCTGCGTCGGCTGGCTTTGTTCTTGTAGCCCCCACCCTTGAAGGTGTGGGCTACAAGAACAAGAGTTATGCTGTCTGAGACTCCAACATATTTACCTTATCAGCTAAAGCCGCAATCGTCTTTTGTTGCTCTTGCAAAGCTTTAGTTAATACCGCTACGATATCCATAGAACTCAGTCCTTTTCTGTCAGAAGTTGCCACCAATTCAGGGACATCTTCCGCGATAAATCCAATGTACTGATTTTTTTCGCTATCTGCTTTGTAATTGAACTTAACGGGGTTGAGATTTTGTAATGTATTAACAGCTTCTTGACCAGAAAGTTCAGCAATATTTTCCTTTAGTTCCCTCGATGAAGTCTCCATCAACTTGACGCACTTAACGTTACCAGCCACCTCCAACTTTTCCGATGGCGTTGTCGTTCCGATGCCGACCTTTCCTGTGTTTTTAAGTGCCAGTAAATCTGTTGTTCTAGTCCCGTCACTCCATAAAAATCTCGTGTCGCCGCTTTCCTTTCCGTAATGATTAAACCAAAATAAACTGTCAACTCCGCCGTCATAATTAAAATCTGCCTGTCCTTCTCCAGAGGTTGTCAACAATTTAATGTTTCCTCTGGACGGATCAGAGATGTGTAATTTAGCTTCTGGTTTCGTCGTCCCGATGCCAACGTTGCCTAATTTTAGGCTGATTGAGTGTCTCCACTTCCCATCATATTTGTCATAGAAGTTAACCGGATAACTCGTCCCATCGCTGTCTAAATTGATGGCAAACCTTTCATTTCCGGCGGCATCTCTGGCTCCAAAAAATGTAGAAACACTCTGAGCGACGATAGGGACATTGTTCGGGAATCCTCCAGGTGCGACAACATGTAACCGATTCTGTGGTTCCGAGATTCCAATGCCAATATTACCTGTGTTTTTAATTGTCAGTAAATCTCTGGTTGAATTCTCATTTGGGTGCCAGACAAATTTGGTTTGTCCGCTTTCTAGACCAATATGAGCAAAGGCAAAGAAATTGTCTATTCCACCGTCATAGCCAAAATCATGACCTGTTCCAGAGGTAGTAAGCAATTTCATCTTTCCTCTGAAAGATGGATCGGAAATGCTTAATTTAGCGTCAGTACTACAGACACCGATGCTGATAGTTTTAGTAACACAAAGATTGTCATTAATTGTTGCATCATTAGGCGTGGTTTCGTCAGTAATCGCTTGCTCGTGCTTAGCTTTATCAGACATTATTTCTTCCTTGATGTTGCAGAAAAAGAAAATGATTTGAGACTCACCCCCATCCAAGTAATCTGAATTTTGGATAGGTTTCCTAACTTTCAAAACCTCTGGCTAGGGGTGAATCGTCTACGTGTTTATTCTGGGATATTCAGTGAAACTTTGATAGTACCCGTGAGGGTACTTTCTGACTGCTATTTTTTGAGTATTATCCTCAAAACTAAAGAGGAGTGGAAAGATATCCAAGATATCAAGCCACTCCTCTTTGTAGGGGCGCTCTTGCTTGCGCCCTTAGTATATTATTCAAGAATGCTTCGACCAGACTCCAGACAGTAAAGCCAAAGAGATTAACCTTACCCTAGCAAAGCATTTTCCTTGACATCTTTTCCTGTTGAATCTTGAGACTGAGCCAATTTTTTCTTCTCTCTCGAAACTACCCGCATATAGGCAACTTCGTTCTCAATACTTGGGAACTTGGACAGAATTTCTACTATGTCATCAAACTCATCAGCAGTGAGTTGAGAATTTTGCAAAACTTCTGAACTCAGTCTCCCATACAATCCCTTAGCCAGCAATTCTAAAATACTGCGATGACTCTCCACAGAAATTTCCCCAGATTTCACCTGTTTGGGATTAATTCCCCATTTCAAAATCTTCAAAATTGCTTTGGGAGATGCCAGAGCTAAAATAGAACTGGTGATTTCTCGGACTGCTTCTGCAAGACAAGGCTTCAGTTGATCTTCGGGGAAATCTTGGTCTGCTACTAGAGTTTTTAGAGCAGCAATATGTTTGTCTAATACTTCAGTAGAAAAGGGAGCCAGTTCAGCAATAATCATGTCTCTTGAAGGGTCTTTTGTTCTGTATGGGTCTTCAAGAGTGTTAATCAACAAATGGATGTCGGTGGGACTGCTGTAGTCAAATTGACCGAGGAAAAATGGTTCCTCATATCCAGGTATTAGCCCTTGGAAGTAAATAGGAAGTTTCTTGCCAGACAGAACAATATTATAGAGAATCATCTCTAAAGTTTCTGTCGGCCAACCTAAATTAGTTACCGTGAAAAACTTGAGTTTATCTGGTTCCGAGAAAATCAGTGCATTCAGCAACAAATGACCTGCTTCTGTTAGGTTTTGAGCTGTTAAATAACGGTGGGGAGCATGAACGTTAACAATTTTTCCTTCCTGGATTTTGCCGTTGATTTGCTCACAGACAGCACTGTTATCTAAAGTATGGGTAAAGCGCACCATTGAATAAGTGACGTTACCTTTTTGCACTGCTTGAGCAAATTGCCATTCAGACAATTTCTTGGAAGCAGCATATACTTCTGCAGTGAAGTATCTGGAAGCTTTACCTGTGGAGGAAAAAACGCATTGCGGCACTTCGTATTCTTCACAGAGTTTGATAATGTTTTCTGTGCCTAAAATGCTGGTACTAATTGTTTCTCTAACTTTGATTTCCGCAAGTCCAGGAAGGCGTTGTGCTGCTAGGTGGAAAACCAAATCTGGTTTTTCTTGCTCAAAGATATATTTCAGTGCATCGTAGTTACAAACATCAGCCGCATAGAAATTTTTTATTCCCTCTTGGGTAGCAACAGGTTGAGTTTCTGAAAGATCACTACAATGGGCTTTGTCAACGGAAGCAATACGTTTTGCTCCCAGTTCTACAAGCTTTTCTACCAAGAAAGTACCAACGCAGCCTTCCCCTCCAGTTACCAAGACTACTTTGCCTTGCAATTGGCTGCTAACTTCATCCTTATACAGCTTAATTGTGCGATTTTTGACATCGCCAAAGGGGTCATCTTCTAATTGACCTTCTGCTTTGTAAGCTTCTATTAAATCTGCGGTTAAACTTTGTAGTGTTGTAAGAATTTCCGGATCATTAGGTTCTGGTGAACCCGGTAGAACTAACTGCTGTATTCGTTTAATAATCTCAGCTTTTCTGGTAGTAGGTATTACTGATGAGTCAGATTCAGACTTCACTGTTATTCGCTCCTGGAAGTTAGCACCAAACACTAATATCTATAAATTCAGTCACCAAAAATAAAGCTTTGGCGACGGACATCCCTGACATGATAATCTACCCTCGGAAAGTCTGCCAATAGCTAGAGGTAGCTTTACTGATCTTTTTGTTGTTAAATTAAGTGTCGAGATCGAAATATAAAGTTTAGGTAAAGTTACAAAGGCTCTAAGATCCTTCTATCAACATCATTAGCAAGCAACCCACAAGGAACATAAGCATGTCTGAACAGTTTTCTCAGGAAATAAGCGATCGCATTTGTACGCATATGAACGAAGATCATGCTAATGCAGTGGTTCTCTACGCCCAAGCTTTTGGCAATTCTCCCGATGCAGATGCGGCTCAAATGCTGTCAATTGATGATCAGGGTATGAACTTGATGGCGCAAGTGAAGGGTGCGTCTGTGCCCCTGCGCATTGAGTTTGAGCGTACTCTTGCAGATGCCGAAGATGCTCATCATACTTTGATTGAAATGGTGAAGCAAGGGAGGACGTTGGCAAAGTAAGGCTGTAAATTGTTTTTTTTGAACCGCAGATAAACGCAGATGATTTTGAGAGAATTTGCGTTAATTTGCGGTTTTCTAAAATTCGGCAAGGACAGAGCTATATGCAAAAAAGCAATCGTTGCTATGCTTTTTTTGCATCAAAATTCCTATTCTGTATTCTAATTGACTAAATATATTGGGAAACTCTTATAGATGTTAATTCGGATAACTGAGACATATAGGTCTGTAGATATTTGTAAGCAACCCCGCTCTTAAGAGATGGGGCTTCAACCAAAAAAAGTTGGAGCCGTGCTTACCAGACCACTCCACCAAGGAGTAGCCGTTATTTGAGTCACGACACCTCGGAATGCGTAGCTAGTTCCCCGCTCTGTCGCTCAAGGTTAAACAGTTCTAAGGTCACTGGAACAGTGCTTTGGGCCTAACAAGCTCAAATAACAGGTCGAAGCTAACTTTACCCCAGCAATGGGAGGGGGAGCAATCCCCAATAAACGCCCCACAGAGGCGGGTCGCAAGAACAATATCTGTAGCTCCTATGCCAGAGTGTGACTGGTAGATGCCACGGAATCTCACCAGGAGCGATGAGATTTCTTGTAGGTGGTTTTAACCGCTATGTTTTTCATCCCATGTCTTTAGACTGGGGCTTCCAACATCGAAGAAATTTTATGACAGCCAAAAAGAATTTAATTGTTATTGGCAACGGCATGGTAGGACATAAGTTCCTAGAGTTGATGATTGCTAAAGGAGCAACACAGCAATGGAACTTGATTACCTTTTGCGAAGAACAGCGTGTTGCTTACGATCGCGTTAACCTCAGTGGCTATTTTTCTGGGAAAACTGCGGCAGATTTATCGTTAGTCGAGCCTGGTTTATATCAAGAAAACGGTATTCAAATTCATATTGGTGACAAAGTAGTTTCTATCAACCGCGAAGCAAAAACAGTCACTTCTGCGAATGGTTTAACGGTTGCTTATGACAAGATTGTTTTGGCGACTGGTTCCTATCCGTTTGTGCCGCCAATTAAGGGGAATGATGCTGAAGGTACTTTTGTTTACCGAAAAATTGATGACCTAGAAGCGATGTCTGCCTACGCTAAAAACTGTAAAATTGGCGTAGTTGTTGGCGGTGGTTTGTTAGGTCTAGAATGCGCTAATGCTCTGACAAATATGGGTTTGAAAACTCATGTAGTTGAGTTTGCACCAAGACTGATGCCGGTGCAAATTGATGAAGCTGGCGGCAATATTCTTCGTAGCAAGATAGAAGAACTTGGAGTTTCGGTACATACCAGTAAATCGACTACCGAAATTGTTAGTGAAGATGGCAAAGTTAGTAAGATGACTTTTGCTGACGGTTCCGAACTGTCAACAGATATGATTGTGTTTTCGGCTGGAATTCGTCCCCGCGATGAAATTGCCAAAAATTGCGGAATTCAGCTAGGGGAAAGGGGTGGTATCGTCATTAACGATTATTGTCAAACTTCCGATCCAGATATTTATGCGATTGGAGAATGTGCCCTTTATCAAAATCGTATTTATGGCTTAGTTGCTCCTGGATATACTATGGCTGGTGTTGCAGCCGATATCTTTACTAATGTCACCAGCAGCACTTTTACTGGTGCTGATATGTCTACCAAACTGAAACTTTTGGGTGTGGATGTTGCTAGTTTTGGAGATAATTTTGCCAAAACTCCTGGTGCCAAAGAAATCGCTATCACTGATTCAGTTCAAGGTATTTACAAAAAACTGGTGCTGAATCAAGATGGTAGCCGTCTCTTAGGTGGAATTCTGATCGGAGATGCATCTGCTTACGGAACTTTGCTGCAATTTGTGCAGAACGGAATTGCCTTACCACCTCATCCAGAAGACTTACTAATCCCACCACGGGAAGGTAAAGCTGCTGTGGGAATGGGAGTGGAAAGTTTGCCAGATACAGCGCAAATTTGCTCTTGTAATAATGTCACTAAGGGACAGATTTGTGCGGCTATCCAAGAAAATAATTTCACTGATGTGGGTATCGTCAAGAAATGCACTAAAGCTGGCACAGGATGTGGCGGTTGTGTGCCATTGGTGACGGATTTGCTAAAGTATGAAATGAAGAAAGCAGGGATAGAGGTTAAGAATCATCTCTGTGAACATTTCTCTTATTCCCGTCAGGAACTGTATCATTTGGTGCGTACTCACAAAATCCAGACTTTTGAGGATTTGCTTCAACAACATGGACAAGGTAAGGGTTGCGAAATTTGTAAACCTGCTGTCGGTTCGATTCTCGCTTCTACTTGGAACGAGCATATTTTAGAAACTTCCCACGTTGGTTTGCAGGATACAAATGATGCTTTCCTCGCTAATATTCAGCGGGATGGTACTTATTCGGTGGTGCCAAGAGTTCCGGGTGGTGAAATTACACCAGATAGGTTGATTGTGTTGGGAGAAGTTGCCAAGGATTTTGGGCTTTATACTAAGATAACTGGCGGACAACGGATTGATTTGTTTGGTGCACGTGTTGAGCAATTGCCACATATTTGGAAGCGATTAGTTGATGCTGGTTTTGAGTCGGGTCATGCTTATGGCAAGGCTTTACGTACTGTTAAATCTTGCGTTGGTAGTACTTGGTGCCGCTTTGGGGTGCAGGATTCTACGAGTTTGGCGATTGAGGTAGAATTGCGTTACCGTGGTTTGCGTGCGCCTCATAAGCTTAAGTCTGCGGTTTCTGGTTGTACGCGGGAATGTGCGGAAGCTCAAAGTAAGGATTTTGGCATTATTGCGACTGAGAAAGGTTGGAATTTGTATGTGTGTGGTAATGGTGGTATGAAACCGCAACACGCACTTTTGTTAGCTGAGGATATTGATAAGGAAACTCTGATTAAGTATTTGGATCGGTTCCTGATGTTCTATATTCGTACTGCTAACCGGTTGGAAAGGACGGCGACTTGGTTTAATAAGTTGGAAGGAGGAATGGATTATCTGAAGCAGGTGATTATTCACGATTCTTTGGGAATTTGTGCTGAGTTGGAAGCCCAAATGGAGCATCTTGTCAATACTTATCAGTGTGAGTGGAAGACGACGATTGAAGATGCAGACAAGGTGAAACGTTTCCGTCCTTTTGTGAATTCAGAAAAGTCAGATCCGAGTGTGGTTCATGTTGAGGAACGGGGACAAATACGCCCTGCTTATGAGCATGAGAAATCTCTGGTTGGGGTTTCTGAATAGTCGCCCGCAGGCTGAGAATTGCCTGACGACTGAAGTCGCGGCTACAGGAGCGAAGCCTGCCTACGCAGGCTGGAGAGTTACCAAGATTAGTTAGCAGGAAGAGAACATGATTCAAGCATTATCAATCAATCAAAAAATCGCTGAATGGGTTGATGTTTGTTGTTTGTCAGAAATTGTCCCTAATACGGGAGTTTGTGCCTTGGTTGAAGACGAACAAGTAGCGATTTTCCGGGTTGGTTGTGAATCTGAAGTTTTGGCAATTAGTAACTACGATCCCTTTAGCAAAGCCTATGTTTTATCGAGGGGAATTGTCGGCGATCGCAATGGGATTACTAAAGTTGCTTCCCCGATTTATAAGCAAAATTTCAATTTGATGACTGGGGAATGTTTAGATGATGAAACTGTGAGCGTACCAACTTATCAAGTTAGGGTTGTGGAAGGAAGAGTGCAAGTAGCTATTGCTTCGGTGGAGTAATATTCTGAGCTATAAATCCCCGATTTCTTGAAGAAGTCGGGGATTTCAGGGCTTAATAGCACCGCTACGGTGAAGCGGCCAAAATCTTTGGGAGGCTTTACCAATAATGTTTTCTCTTGGTACAAAACCCCAGTAGTGACTGTCGTAACTATTGTTGCGGTTATCGCCCAACACAAAGTAAGAATTGGGCGGCACAGTTACTGGGCCATACTGATAGTTAGGAGCTTCTGCAATATAGTTTTCTTCTAAAGGTTGATTGTTGACATAAACCTTGCCACCTTTAACCTCTATCTTATCTCCTGGAAGACCAATTATCCGCTTGATGAACGCATCTTTGAAATTTTGCTGCTTAAGGGTTTCAGTAGGTGAGAACAGCACAATATCACCTCGTTGTGGCTCTTGGAAACGGTAACTCCACTTGTCGATTATTAGGCGGTCATCAATTTGCAATGTAGGTATCATCGAACCTGATTGATTATAGCGAGCTTCTGCAACAAAAATTTTTAGAAAAAAACCTTGAAGCACATTAAATATAGGAACAATAATTAAGAGGATGGAAACTGTTAGTATAAGACGCTTTGTTGTTTCTCTGCGAATTGGTGAGGTGATATAAGCGCGATAAGCAACAAAAGCTGAAAAAATTATTGGTGCTAAGGGAATAATGACTGAAAGTATGAAAAGAATAAAAAATAAAATACCTAGCCAAATTTTATTAATATATAAATGACCAATTCCTGGAATTATCCTTGACAAAAACACGGCAAGCCAGGGGTCTTTACTGCTTTTTCTCAACTCTTCAAACCTTAAATTATTTGCCCTTTTTGCACATCTATGGGCATCAAAAAGACTCCAAAGACCAATTACTAGAGTTGACCGCAGCAAGATTAAGCCAATTCTCCTATCACCTGTAGGCGTCAACAGTAAGCATCCCCCCCAATAGATTAATAAAATTTGACTGATTATAAAAATCCATCCTCTGAGGACTTGACCTGAATATATTTGTCCTATCCCCGGCCAAAACATTGATAAATTTACGGCGAGCCAAGGTTCTTTTCCCGCGTTAGATTGAGAGGAATTCTGCTGTGATTGCGACATATTTTTTAGGTTTTTATATAAGACCAGAAAAATTTTTGCCAAACGTTTAGGGTGTGTTTTCTCTCCCCCGAAGCTAGAACCCCGACTTCTCCAAGAAGTCGGGGTTCTGGGGAACCAAACCTTCTCTATAAACCTAAGTCTACAGCAATACGATGAGCACAAGCAAACCCAGAAAACGCTACTGCATTTAAACCTTGTCCCGGAAAAGTACTATCTCCTACACAATACAATCCAGGGACAGCAGTACGATTAAACGGCATCCCCAATAATCCCTTTAATTTGCGGCTGGGAATGGGGCCGTAAGTCCCATCTTCGCGCCCCAAAAAGCGCCGATGACTGCGTGCTGTTCCCACTTCCATGTAGTCCAATCCCGCATCTAAGCCAGGAAAAATCTTCTCCAAACGTTCAATAATTCTCCCTGCTGCTTCTTCCTTTTTCTCCTCATATTCACTAGCAGAAAGTTCTTGCCAATCGGAAATCCAACTAGGCGTAAAAGTATGCACAATATGATAACCAGTAGGCGCTAAATCTGGGTCAAGTAGCGTCGGAATTGAGACAAAAACTGTTCCTTCAGCCTCCTCCATCTTATCCCAATTTTCCAACAAAATATGGTGACATTCCGTACCATGTGGCAAGACTGACGCTTCAACTCCTAAATGTAAACTCAAGAAACTCGGTGATTTTTTATATCGCTCACGCCATTTTTTCTCAGACTCTGGCATTTGCTCAGCAGGTAGTAACTTATCGAAAGTATCCCAACGTGTAGCATTAGAAACAATCCGTTTTGCCCGATACTTTTCACCAGTTGTTAACTCCACACCTACCGCTTTACCCTTTTCGGTAGTAATCTTGGCTACCCTAGCTTTGTAGCGAATTTCTCCCCCAACATTCTCTAAGCCTTCCACCAGTTTTTGTGCAATTTGCCCAACACCACCTTTAGGATAATTAATCCCGCCATAATGCCGATCAGAAAACACCATTCCTGCATTAATCATCGGCGTTTTATCAGCAGGGACAACTGACCAACAATAACACTCCATATCAATAAACTTTAGCAACTGAGGGTCGCGAATATATCGACGGGCAATTTCACCGGCATTTTGAGGTAAATACTTCACCAACCCCAAACAAGCTAACGGATGTTGGAAAAATACTCGCGTTAGATAACCGACTTCTTCCAGGGACAGTAATTCCATCGCATTCAGGCAATTAAATACCTTCCAGCATTCATCATAAAACTGGCGAATTCCTTGCTTTTCGTAAGGGAAAAAAGCTATTAATTCTGATAAAAATTCTTCATAATTTTGGTGAACTTTTAACTCTAATCTTTCAGGAAGATGGTAGTGAATCTGTACCGGATCGGGAATGGTTTCCAGCTTGACATTGACTGCATCCAGCGCTCTGGTGAGCAAATTTGTAGTACCCTTATTACCAAAGCCAAAGATCATGGAAGCACCGACATCGAAGCGGTAGCCTTCTCGCTCAAAGTAGCCAGAACTACCGCCAGGAATTATATAGCTTTCCAGTACTAGGACTTTCGCACCTTTGGCTGCTAGTTGGGTTGCTGTTACCAACCCCCCAATGCCTGAGCCGATGACGATAACATCAAATATGGATGCATCTGAATTGGATTGATTGCTTAATGATTTCGGTTGGGAAGCAGCAGTCATGGAATCAGTTGTTTTCAAGATTTAGCTAATAAATCTGAGTTTAGCGTTTCTTGCGGCTATCAGAACTGATTTCAAGTTTGTGGGTGAGTTTCAATCAGCTTTTTTTTAACGCAAAGGGCGCCGAGGTTTGCGCAGAGTTCGCAGAGTTTTTGAGGGAAGAGGTAATGGCGCTCTTGACTACTGGTTTTTAGGTTTTGAATTGTTTACTTTGGGTTGTGGTTTGACAGAGGTTGTTTGGGGTGGTTTCGGGGGTATGGTAGGCTTAGCTTGAACAGTTTTGGGAGTGACAGTAGGCTTAGCTTGAACAGTTTTGGGAGTGACAGTAGGCTTAGATTGAACAGTTTTGGAAGTGACAGTAGGCTTAGATTGAACAGTTTTGGAAGTGACTTCTTGTAGCTGGTTACCTGGGTTAAGGTCTGGAGTTGCCTTAGAAGCTTTAGTACTTTTGGGAGACTTAATCTGCTTGATTTGTTCTTTCGGCAAATTGGTATTTAACTTGGCTTGCTTCTGTAATTCTTCCTTAAAATCCTGTTTTTGGAAATACTCAGCCAGCTTAAGTTGCGCTGTTTCGTAAGCGGGTGCTTCTTCAGGAATTTCTGACAGATACTTCATTGCAGCGCTGAAGTTTTTTACAGCAGCTAATTGATAGGCTTTTTGCAATAAAAGTTCGGCTCGAATATCTTGCTTGTGACTATATTCAACTAACTTAGGGTATATTTGCCCACCAGTGGGTGTGTCTCGCGGAATTTGTTTGAGTACAGCAAGAGCAGAACTAAAGTCTTTCTGTGCCGCTAGGTGATAAGCTTGTTGTAATAATTTTTGGGCTTCTTCTTCAAGTTCTGGTTTAGTTTGTTCAATAAATGGCTGAATTTTTTTTTGCCAATAAGTAATATTAGGAACAGCACGAGATTCTTTCATTACATCTCGCCACCGTCCCTCATTAAAGGCTTCTTCAACAGCTTGGAATTGAGCAACAGCAGTGTGCCATTGATCGCGCCATTTTTGCCTTGTATTCAGAGATTCTTGATACGCAGGATTGTCTGAAGGAATAGATTCTGCTAGATCGATCGCTTTCTCAAAATTTCCAGCCTGATATTGTTCCTTGGCCTTAGCTAATATATCGATTCCGGGATTTGTGGGAAAAGTATTAAGTAAATAATAAATTCCAAAGGAGATTACTATAGCATTAGAAGCGGCAATTCCGACTCCAAGTCCTGTTAGTAAAGGCGGCAGTTTTGGCCAGCAAGCACGCGCAAATTGGCGAGCATTATTCTCTTTCTGGCTGCTGTCACTAGATTTTAGTTTGACAGGTAATGATGGTTGGGTAATACTGGTATTTTTTTTACTGGTAACAGTATGAAGACCCTGAGATAAGTCTTCGTCTGTTGGGTAAATAGGCGGTTGTAAAATTGTATAATATTCAGATAAAAATTGTCCTTGATTCTCCTCTTTTTCCATGTCTCTATTCTCGCTTTTAATCGGAAGAGTATATAGTATATTTAGGACATCTGCCGCAGATTGATAGCGATCTTTGAAGTCATATCGCACCATTTTGTCCAGGACTTCAGCAAGCGATTTGCTGACAGAAATTTGCTGTTGCCAGTTAATCTCGCCAGTATCGTAATTTGCTTTTAATTTCCCCAAATTTAGCCCTGTTAGTGCTTGAATGGCAATCAATCCCAGCGCATAAAGGTCACTACTAAAACAAGGTTGTCCGCTGAGTTGTTCTGCGGGTAAATATCCCAAAGGAGGAATTGCGCTGGGAGCGATAGAAGCCTTAATCGGGACGACTCTTGGCTTGGCTTGATTGGACTCGATTTGATAAGCAGCAGCAAAGTCAATCAAAACGATTTTGCCGTTACTTGTACGTCTGATCAGGTGACTGGGATTGATATTGCCATGAATTATCCCTTGGCTGTGAATAAATTCCAGGATACCTAAGATATCTTGCAGCAGTTCAATGCACTGTTTTTCACTCCAAAGTTTGCTACTGTGTTCACCGATTGGTAGTTCCGTTCTCAGCGGTTTTCCGACAATAAATTCTTGAACTAAGTAGTACCCTTCTTTGTCTTTAAAAGTGTTTAATACCTGGGGAAGCTGGTCATGGAGTACCAGTTTTTTGAGGGCTTCTACTTCCCTAGAAAACAAACGCTTGCAAACTTCCCATCGTTTATAATGTTTACCCTTGGGTTGGAAGTGCTTGATGATAAATTGGGGGTTGTCGCTGAGACTAAGCCAAGTATCTTCAGCAGTATAAATTTTCCTAACTGTCCCAACACCCAAAACTTGAGTAATTTTGTAACGCCCGTTGATAATTTTTCCTAATATAGGTTGGCTTGCGTCTTTTTCCAATGAACTTCTTCCTATCAGAATTTGCTCACACCTCATTACTTATTTCTGCAATTCCCGGATGTTTCCGGATATTCTTTCTTAAGTATTCGTTGTTTTCTATCCTGAGTAGGATGACAAAATTCGCCAGAGACTCAAGTCCCACAGCTTAAGCTAAAGTCCATTAAAATGGACTGAAACCTTTATATAGTCAAATAATAGTCCTCTTTAGAGGACTTTCGCTATAAGCCAGGGGTTTGAACCCCTGGCGGATGATGCAACTACCGCAAAATGTCAGTTAAAATTGACCAAGATTTTTCTATCTTCAGGATTTATTCCTGATGAAAAACTTGGGCGATGACACAGGCATTTATTCTCTGACGACTGAAATTTTAGAGGCAAGATCTGAGTTAAAATTTGGCAGGTTTTTCTTCTTAATACTGCATCCGATCCCGTGCTTTTGCCAAGAAGGCATTTTTTTCCAAATACTCGATGATCTTCCCAGCAACATCAATTTCCGACGCCTTTTCAATACCTTCTAAACCTGGTGAAGAATTTACTTCCATCACAACCGCACCATGATTAGAGCGTAGCAAATCCACACCGGCTACTCTCAATCCCATCGCCTTAGCAGCACGTACCGCTGTACTGCGTTCCTCCGGCGTTAACTTAATCTTTTCAGCAGTTCCGCCTCGATGCAAGTTTGAGCGAAACTCCCCAGGTGCTCCCTGACGCTTCATCGACGCGACAACCTTGTTGTCAACCACCAAACAGCGAATATCCATACCTTCGGCTTCTTTGATATATTCCTGAACCAAAATATTCGCATCCAAACCACGAAAAGCTTCAATTACTGACTTTGCAGCATGGTGAGTTTCTGCTAAGACAACACCAATTCCTTGAGTCCCCTCTAACAATTTGATCACAAGAGGTGCACCGCCAACAATGTCGATTAAACTATCAATATCTTGCGCTGAGTGAGCAAATCCTGTGACAGGTAAACCAATACCTTCGCGGGAAAGAATTTGCATACAGCGCAACTTATCACGAGAACGAGAAATGGCTTGAGATTCGTTAGCAGTGAAAACACCCATTACTTCAAACTGTCGCACAACTGCTGCGCCATAAAATGTCTTGGAAGCTGCGATGCGAGGAATAATTGCATCAAAGTTTTCCAAGGGATTGCCTTGGTAAATTACAGTTGGTTTATGAGATGTGATATTCATGTAGCAACGCAGGTAATTAATCACCCGCATTTCGTGTCCGCGCTCCTCTCCAGCTTCTTTAAGACGCCGAGTAGAGTAGAGCGTTACATCCTGGGATAAAATTGCGATTTTCATCGTTATTTCTGATAGTTATTCTTTATTTTGTCGCTCCCAGTTGAACTGTGTAGGAATGACCTACCCGCATCCACCAAAAAGCGCTTACGTACAGCTTGACGCCCCAACAACATCCTGAAACCCATGACATCACGATTGGTCAATGTAAGTTCAATTAACCAGCGATTGCCATTCAGTTCTAAAGTAGTCTGGATGACTGGCCGAAGTTGAGCATGTCCGCCAGAATTTCGCACCTCTCGCTGTTCTACAAGTTCCGCAATTGCTGTTACGGTTCGCTGAGTATCCCGCTGATAAGGATGCACTTTGAATCGAACCATCTGTTTCCCAAGGGAATAGAAAGTTTCGACATCAAAAGCATGTAAGGCAGATGAACGTGCACCAGTATCAATTTTCGCTTTGACTTGTGAAATTCCAAGTTCAGGTAAAGCAAGATACTCCCGCCAACCGATGATTGGTAACTGTTCCTGCTGTTTCATAAAATGGTTGTTGGCTGGACTTTCTGGAAAAGTAAGGTATATTAATTAACCCTACTTTTCCACTTTTCAACTAACTCTAACTCTGCCCCAACTTACAACCTACGATGTTTAAGCATCTGGTAACTTATATTGCCCAACAATCCGCTTAGCATATTCTGGAACGTGTGCCTCTAATTTTTCTGGGTGATTGCGCTTTACATATATATAATTGCGAGTGAAATGAGAGTCAATGGAAAAACGAGCATACTCTAAACCTTGCGGGCCAATCTTTTCAATCACCACACCCATCATTTTCGCAGCCCACATAGGAAGAGTGACGCCTTGATCATAAGCGGGGATACTTTGTTGAACTGCATTTCGTCTGTCTCCCTTGGACATTACCGGTTGAGTTTCTAGTTGGTCTTGCACCAAATCTAGCATTTCCTGTCCAGTGTCGTTTCTTACCACAATCCATTGCCAACCAAAAGGCGCTCCCATGTAGCCTACAACTAAGTCTGCTAGGGAGTTTACATAGTCAAAGCAACTCATGCAAGAAGGTGCAAAAACATCTTTTAGTTGATTGGTTTTTAGCCCAAAGAAGGGAACTTTTTCAATCGAACCATCTTCATGTTTAAAGTGTACCCGGAAGTCTTGCATAAACTCATAATGCACTACGGTTTCTGGGGAACGACTGGTTGTATCCAGGAATTTTTGCAACCCCTCACGGTTGACGTTATCTACACAAGGAGTTCCCAAAACATAGAGTTTTTCTAAACCTAGCTGTTTCTCAACAGTTCTTAGTGCTTGAATTTGGCAACCAACGCCAATTACTAGCAGCCGTTTCATTCCTGATTGCTCAATTTGTTCCAATACAGAAAGATTCGGCGACAGTGTTGGTTTATTCACCCGCGCTGCTAAAATCTCCTCTGGAGTACGAGCAATAATTGGCATTGGTTGGAATCTGTCTTCTTTTGTATTTTGAACGCAGACGACACCTTCAACTAAGCCGCGATTGAGCATTTCAATGGCAATGCTACTAACAATTCCTGTCCATTGTGCTCCCTCAATTGGTTGAGTTTTTCGTGCCGCCATCATCTTTTGATTGACACCAAAATACCAATCATCAGGATTATCAAGATTGCGGCTTCTTCCATGTGCTTCTGCTTCTAGTTCAGCAATTTGCTGGTTTAAGAAAGCACAAGCTTCCTTGACATAATGTATGTAGTATGTATCGCACAGTCCACACTCACTACAGAGTTCCTTGGCTGGGCGACGGCTAGAGGTTTTGAGGGCTTTGGCTTTTAGGTGAGGACGTACAGAGGTCATGTTATTGGCAGTTTATTAACTAAAAACAATTTTCTGATCAAGATAACCCAAGCTTACCTTTCATACAAACCTTAAGAAAGGTAAGGGAAATTTCATCGATTCTTGGAATACAGCATCAGTTAATTAATTTACACTTTGATTAACCTAGAACATTCTAGAAATAACAGAAAATGTCACAACCCAATCAAGAACCAGAAAATAATCAGCTTTCAGAAGGTGTAGCTTTTGTTGCGGGAGGAACTGCAGCAGGTGCTGGTGTTTCAGCAACAGTTGGCGGTATGGGATTAGTCGGAGGATTTGGAGGTGTGGCGATTGGGATGGCGCCTGTAGCTGCAGCAGGTGCTGTTGTTGGTTCAGCCGCTTATGGGGCTAAGAAGGCGCTAGAAGAGGGCGATGCTACAGCTTTGGGTGCCCTCGCAGGTGGCGCCCTCGCAGGTGCGGGGGTTTCTGCTGCAGTGGGTGGGATGGGTTTAGCGGTAGGTGGAACTGCGGTTGCTGTGACAATGGCTCCTGTTGCGGTTGCTGGTGCTGTCGTGGGATTAGCAGCTTATGGTTTGAATCGGCTTCTTGATCAGGCAAAATATATTGACAATTCTAAAAAAGACCTTGATTCTCTTCAGCAAATTAAACTAAGCATACAGCAAGAAATTGCTAGTTTAAATTACAACAAAAAACTTATCCAACAACAGCAGCAACAAGCCCAACATGAAGTTCGTTCATGGTATCAAGTTGCTAAAGTGGCTATGAAACAAGGACGGGAAGATTTAGCTCGTCAAGCTTTGGAACGTAAGCTTTCTCATCAGCAAAATGTGACTAATCTCAACACTCAGATTGAACAGGTAACCGCAAAAATTAAGGAACTTAGAGAGGAATTGAGCATTATAGAAAGAAGTTTAGCTGAACTCTAAAAAAAATTGTATAAAAGTCCAACATTTTTTAGGCTTACTAGCCCTCCGGTGATTTCACTGGAGGGTTTTTACTATGCCAAAAACTATACTAATCTCAGTTTGGCTGTAACAGAAGTCAGTTATCCTTGCGATCGCCTAAATACTTCTCAATCGTTACCTGAAGCATCATCGTACTCATAGGTATTCCATTTGCCTCAGAGATGTCCTTAAGTTGCTGATGGATCCCCTTGGACATACTGACTTTCACTTGAACTTTCTTCGACTTATCTACAGGCATCTTGGCTGAGACTCGGAGATAACTTGATGGTAAACCTAAACTTAACCATATGTTAGATTATATAAAATATGCCTTGATAAGAAACAACGATGCTTACCCAGTCAACCAGCGAAACTATCGTTAGAAAGCAACGGGAATTCTTCAACACGGGAAAAACCAAAAACCTAGATTTCCGGATTGAAAACCTCAACCTTTTAAGCCAAGCAATCTTAGATAATCAAGCCGCCATCGAACAAGCCTTAAAAGCAGATTTGAACAAACCTGAATTTGAGGTTTATGCTGCTGAAATCTTATATTGCTTAGAAGAAATCAAATACACCATCAAACATCTCAAATCTTGGGCAAAACCAACAAAAGTACCTACACCAATCACCCATTTTCCCGCATCATCCACCATTTATCATGACCCCTTGGGAATCATCTTAATTATTGGCCCTTGGAACTACCCATTTCAGTTAGTAATCGGTCCACTTATCGGCGCGATCGCAGCGGGAAACTGCGCTATCCTCAAACCTTCAGAAATTGCTGTCAATACATCTCATCTGTTTGCAGAAATTATCCCTGAATACTTTGATTCCTCTTTTGTTACAGTGGTCGAAGGAGGCAAAGAAACTACTCAAGAACTATTAGAACAAAAATTTGACCACATCTTTTTTACTGGTGGTACGCAAGTTGGCAAAATCATCATGAGTGCGGCATCGTTACACCTAACACCAGTAACCTTAGAACTAGGTGGAAAAAGTCCTTGTATTGTCGATGCGGATACTCATCTGGAATATACAGCTAGACGAATTGTTTGGGGCAAATTTATGAATGCTGGTCAAACCTGCACCGCTCCTGATTATCTGTTAGTTGATAAAAAGATTAAACAAGAGTTGTTGAACAAAATCAAAGAATGCATACAGGAGTTTTATGGTAAAAATCCAGAAATAAGCCCTGATTATGGTCGGATTATCAGCCAAAATCACTGTAACAGACTTTGCCAATTCTTGAGAGATGGTCAAATTATTATTGGTGGTGAAAGTAATGTAAATGAACGCTATATTGCACCGACAGTAATTGATGGAGTGACATGGGATGATCAGGTGATGCAAGAGGAAATCTTTGGCCCAATTTTGCCTGTACTGGAATACACTAACCTAAGTGAGGCGATCGCCCAAGTGAACGCCAAACCTAAACCTCTGGCTTTATACTTCTTCTCCAACAACAAAGAATCTCAAAAGCGAGTGTTGCAGGAAACAGCATCTGGTGGCGCTTGTATTAACGATACCATCGTTCATGTTGCCTTCCCTGATTTACCTTTCGGTGGCGTTGGTGATAGTGGGATGGGTAGTTATCACGGTAAAGCAAGTTTTGATACGTTTTCCCATCAAAGGAGTGTCCTCACTAAATCTTTCCTGTTTGATGTGAAATTGAGATATGCTCCTTACAAAGGTAAGCTAAATTTACTGAAGCGATTGATGGGTTAAACCAAAAGTTAGGGCGGGTTTTGATTTAGTATTTGTGGTGGAGTGGAGATAATTTAATCTCTAAACCCGCCCCTACCTCCTAGGATATCAATTATTTCACACAAACAAATCAACTGGCAAATGGCCATACATCTCATTAATTCCCTCTTCATCTGAAGATTGATAAGACACCAATACTCCGCGATGAATTCCTGTATAGGAATCGAGATAACACAATCCTGAATTGGGGTTAAATTTGATATAAACTGCTCCCTCAATGGGGGTGATGTCGAAATTGGGTGTGTAGCCTAAAGCTTCTGCATAGTTTTTTAGTGCTGCTAAACCTTGAGTCGTTGTATCAGCACATACCCCGAAAATTTGATAATCTGAATGTTTAGTTAGCAACAATAGCGCTTGACGAATCAAGTCTTTTTCCGACTCAGAATTTACTGATTTTCCTTCTAGACAGTTGAATGGTTTCAGGAGTTCTTGGGCTGCTTGAACGGTGAGATTAATTGAGTTTTGAGTAGACATAAATTCTGATGGGAAAGAAAATTATCGTTAGGCATTGCTTCCCCAAAAATATCACGAATCAGTATGCTTTTCAGTTACTTTTAAGCTGAATCCTAAAGCATCTAGTAACGCAACTAAACCGTAAATTTCAGCACCCCCACTTGCTGATAACATTTTCTCCAGTTTCTCCCAGCTAAGTTTGGCTTCTTCTGAGCGATTATTCATCCTTGTTGGGCTGACATAATTTAATCTTAGCTGGCTATCACTAAGATGAATTATTCCACCATCTGGGCTTGACTCCTAATCAACCTTTGTACGCTAACTAATGCTC
>JAYFMV010000065.1:0-28722 GCA_042408245.1 Potamolinea sp. | reverse complement strand
GTGTGGGTGGCAATAATTGAATTTGTCCTCCTGGACGATAGGGATAGGGAATGAAAAGTATTACACCAACACAAAACAGAATGAAGAGTTGAATAACTCTCTTTTTCCAACGTTGAGGTTTTTTCTGACGAGTGATTTTTTCTCTGTCCAATACAGCAACATCGGCTGTCTTTGTGTTAGTTTTTTTTCTGAAAAAAAGTGTAAGTGGCTGACGTAAAGCAGCTATTATAAATAAAGTAATTAATATTCCTCCAGTTGCCCTGCCAAAAATCCCATCGAAATTTTCTGCTATTCCATTAGCTATAGAAAAAGCAAGTATAAGCACCAGAGATAGCCAAAAAATTACAGCTACTGGGCCATACAACAGCATTCCTAATTTCTCTTTGAAGGTTAAATCTTGCGGCAAAGGACGACGTTGGAGTACCATTTGCCAGACAAGGTAAACTCGTCCTAGAAAATTGGGAGGAAGACGTAAATAAGTAACTGCAAAGAAATAGCCGTCAACAGGTATAAGAGGACAAGCGTCTAACAAAAAGTCTAAAAAACTAGCATGGGCTAATAAAAGTGCCCAAGTCCCCAATTTGGTTCCAGTACTGTGAGTCCAGTACCAAATCAAAACTCCTAATACAAAGTAGACAAGTCTAGCAAGTAAGGGAGTAGCGAAAAACCATAATTGCTGTTTGCGGTTCAGTTCCCAGACACCTTTTCTATCGCAGTAAAAGCGAGGAAAAAAACCTGCGGCCAGAACTAAGCCAAATTTTTGTATTTTTCCACCATAATAGGCACAAATAATTGCTTGAGCTAACTTAGCTGTTAAGGAAACAAAAATTACATTAAAGACATAGGTTGTTAAATAAGGTAACGCTTCGACTGAAGAAGCGATGTCTTGCCAAAAGATTGATTGATTGTTAAAAAAGGTATAGAAGGCTAGGGGAAGTCCAGGAATCAGGCTCCAAACTACTAGCTGGAAAAATCGCCTGAATGGCTTCATGAGCGAGGCAAGAAAAGCAAATTTATGACTAGGCTTATTGAGAGGCCAAAGGTAAATTGGGCCTTTCTGAGGCTGCTTCTGTTGTTTTTTCTGGTTTGTTTCTAATTTTTTCTCCTCTACTAGGGTTGTTTCTGGAAGTAATTGAGCTGTAACATTTGGGCTAGGATTTAAAGGAACTGCTGATGAAATAGAATTTTTAGGCTTTAATGGTTCCAAAAGTCCAAATTCTGCAATTTGTGCCGAAAATCCCTGAAAGTCTGCTTCTGTCAGCGACAATCCGAAATTACTTTTGAAGCTATGTATGATTTCTATGATGCTGGAAGTACCATTCATTGATTGACATAAAAAATACTCCTCTTCGCCAAATTCAAAGATTTCTCCAGAAGTAGGGTCTTTAATTGAATACTGGCTTGTTTGAGTGTCTTTATTGATTGTTTTTGTAATAATCAGGTCTTGGCGAAAGCAGTTTTGTAAGGGTTCGTACATTAGTCTTTAAGCCTAAAATGCCTGTTAGTAACTAAAAAAAATATTGGCTCGCTATTAAAGATTTTAGGGGCATCATATTGGAATCTACAGCCAAGCACAAGTATTAATGATTTTCCTGAGAAATATTTAAAATAATAATAAATTTGCTGTTCTGGTTCAGTCAATGCCATAATTAATTCACACCAAGATCACGTGGTTAAGTTAGAGATATTCCTATGACAAATTTCACTCCCCAGGTAAAGCGAGTAGGCAAAAATGATAAAGAACAGTTAAAGCTTGCTTTTGGTCTTGCCAAAGAAAAGCGCTTTGACGAAGCTTTATCGGAATTTGAAACAATTATCCAAAATAATCCCAATGCTAAACTTGCCCATCTCGGTGCTGGCAACATGCTTTTCAGGCAGAAACGTTATGATGAAGCGCTGAGACATTTTCAAATAGCGACTAGACTAGACCCCTTAATGCCTCAAGCTCAAGTAGGATCAGGACAAGCTCATTTAAGGCGAGGTGACCTAGAACAAGCTCTAGAAAAATTTCAGACTGCTCTGAATGTAGATCCCAATTATACCGAAGCTTATCAAGGTATTGGTCAGGTTCTGGCGAAGCAAGAAAAGCATGAGGAAGCTATAGAACAATGGCGCAAGGCTCAACGTCTCAATCCTCAGTTAGTATCGGTACGTTTGCTGATGGCTCAAGCTTATCAAAAACAAGGAAAGCTAGCAGAAGCTCTCTCGGAACTGAAGTCGGCGTTGAATATTGAGCCTACCAGATGGCGTACACACCAAAATTTAGGTCGTATCTATCTCCAACAAAAAGAATACGTTGCTGCAATTGAAGCATTTCAGACAGCTCATAAATTAAATCCAGCAATTTCACCTGTTGCTAAATTGGGATTAATCAAAGCTTTAATTGAAGTACAACAGCTAGAACAAGCAACTCAACTGCTTAAGCAAATACCTCGAATTAAGAAAATTGAAGCAAGAAAGCATCAATTTTGGGGAGATATTTATCAACGTCAGGGATTATTAAAGGAAGCCGCGGAAGAGTATCGTGCAGCGAGCTTACTAGCAGCGGAAGAAGGCTCTCAAATAGAAGAGTTTGCCGATTTAGATGCAATTTTACAAGAAGATGATGAGGATAAATTGCAGGAAGTCATTGAGCCTTATAAAGCTGCTGCCGAAAAGGGAATTTCTGAAGCTCAAGAGCGCAAACGTCAAAAATAAGGAGAGGAGTATTTGAATGTTTTAAGGCTGACAGAAAATTGATTCTCTATGCAGAGAACTGAAGAAAACAATCAAATTTTAAAAAATTCAGCACAATCCATCAGCGTGAATACAGTTGATAGCCAAAAGATCGAATCTCCCATTGAAGCGAGTAAAGAATTGTTCGATACTTTCGCCAATGACTCTTTTAGAAGTCAACAACGGGTTACGGCAATTACGAGCGCAGTTATTTCAGCTTTAGCAGTGCTTGTCGTTTTTCAAATTTTTGTTCATACTATTGGTCAGCAGTCTAGCAGCAATATTTATTCAGTGATGAATATTGTTTTAGCTGCATTAACAGGAGTAACTGTTGGGCTAGTGAATTTGATGCTAGGACGAATTAGTACTAATCAGATTGAGCGTAGTCTAAATCATCTACAACCTCATTTTCAGGAATTGAACGTCAGGCTTCAGGAGGCTGAACAGAAAGCAGAACGCGAAGAAAAGGAGAAAGAAGAATTACAGAACAAAATGAGTCAAATCCTTCAGAATCTTGAGTTAAATTATAGTGAGGATTTGACTCAAGAAACGAACTTAACTTCACGGGAAGAAGAAGAGGCTATTGAACCTCCTGGGACTTTACTAGACTTTCTTGATAATCTCCATAATTGGTTTAAAATCACTACTACTCCTGAACAACTTCTCGGTTCTAGTACTTTAGAGGAAGTGCAACAAAGAAAAGATGATCTTCAATATAGGCAAATCTGGCTACAAGCATTAGAGGAAGAAACTAACAGAGAATTGCAATTACTTTCCGTGATTTGTCAATCGTCAGAACAAGAGTAAGCTATAGCAAATAAAGAGGGCAAAAAAAATTGTTTGAAAACGATACTTCGACAAGCTTTTATCTAAAAGCTAACTCTGAGGTAACTAATGTTGGTATCGATAACATTACACTCAAAGATGAGCGGCGAAATCGTGAATTGCCAGTAAGAGTTTACTATCCTCAAGAATCAGGTTCCTTTCCAGTAATTATTTTTTCTCATGGTACTGGAGGATCGAAAGAATCGTTTTCATATCTGGGTAAATTTTGGGCGAGTTGTGGCTATGTCTGTCTCCATCCAACCCATTTTGGTAGCGATTTTTCACTTTTACAAAAGATTGGTCTACAAACACTCTTAGAAATTACCAATCAGCCAGAAGCTTCCCTAGAACGTCCCCAAGATATCTCTTTTTTAATCGATTCTTTGTCAGAATTAGAGCAACAAATTCCTGCTCTTGCAGGTAAAATTAATCAATCTTTTATTGGTGTCTCCGGTCATTCCTCTGGTGCATATACAACTATGTTAGTGGCAGGAGCAACAATAGAAATGCCAGGAGGTAAAGCAGCTAGTGTGGGAAAAGATGACCGCGCTTGGGTGTTTTTGCCGATATCTCCTCCTGGAACTAATCGCCTAGGTTTAAATGACTGCTCTTGGGATAAAATTGCTGCACCAGTGATGTCTGTAAGTGGCACCAAAGACCAAGGATGGGAAGGTGAACCCCCTCGTTGGAGAATGGAAGCTTTTAAATATATGCGGCCCGGTGATAAATATCATGTCTTAATTAAAGAGGCTCATCATTTTTCCTTTGACCCTGATCTGAGTACAGGGAGAAAACCTTTTCAGAGAATTAATAGAATTAATAACATAGCTCAGCGTCAAAACCCTCTAGAACTAGAAAGAAAAATGCTGATAAAAAGCTATCTAAAAACTGCTAGTATCGCATTTTGGGATGCCTACCTAAAGTTCAGAAAACCTGCAAAAGACTATCTTTACTCTGATGCACTGACAACATCTAGTAAAGCTGATGTAACAATATTTTGCAAATAAAAATCAACAAAAAATAGCCCTGAGCGATTGATTAACGATAACCTACCTTAAAAACTCCGCGTAGCTCTGCGCCAACCTCCGTGTAGCGTTAAAAAACCAAATCTCCTGCTCAGCACCGAAAAACTAAAAACCCAAATTGATATAATTATTTTTCTTATTATCTCCTCATGCGGACTTTTTATCGAGAGCAAAAGCCTGGTCTTAGTATCACTAATTTCCGGAAAATATGTGAAAACGGTTTTGGCGATCGCAACAACGCCTATGCTCATTCTATGGCGTGGTTTCAGGATCATTTGTATGTTGGGACTACCCGCGCTAATCTTTGTCTCATCCGCAACAGCATGAAACACGTAAAAATAGACGTGTGGCCTGTTGAATGTCCCAACCCAGTCTATTCCGCAGAATTTGAAAAAACACAAGCAAGAGCAGAAATCTGGCGCTACAATCCTCCTTTAGATGATTGGGAAAGAGTGTTCCAAGCTCCCATGATTATGGGTAGCGAAGGCGAAGAAATTAGTCGCGAACTTGGCTATCGAGGGATGGTAGTTTTTCAGGGAAAATCCGATAGTAAACCTGCTTTATATACCAGTACCTGGTCACGTTCTCGTGGTCCGGGTCCGCTAATTCTACGCTCAGAGGATGGCAAAAATTTTGTTGCTGTATCTAAACCAGGAATAATTGGTCTTCCTATTAACAGTTTACGTTCACTTATTCCCTTCAAAGGACGACTATTTACTTCACCTACTGGTGCAGCTCAAGGTAATCCTAACACTTCTGGTGTGCCTGTAATTTATGAAAGCAGCGACCCCGCTAACGGAGAGTGGATAGCTATCAATGAACCGGGATTTGGAGATTCTAATAATCGGACTATTTTTGAAATTCGGGGTTTTGGTGATTTTTTGTATGCTGGAACTGTTAATAATAACGGCTTGCAAATATGGCGGACTTTAGCTGAAGGTAAGCCTCCCTATCAATGGACTAATGTTATTACTAACGGTGCTGGTCGTGGTAGTCTAAATCAGATGGCTGCCAGTATGATGGTCTTTCAAGATGCTCTTTATCTGGGAACTGGTATTCAAAATGGTGGCTATGACCATTTAAATAAAATTGGGCCTGCTGGTGCTGAGATTATCAGGATTCAGCATGATGGTTCTTGGGAAGTAATTGTTGGCGAATCTCGCAAGGGAAAACGTGCTTTGAGTGGATTATTAGCTGGGTTTAATAATCTCTTCAGTGGCTATATTTGGCGGATGGGAGTTCATGAAAATTGGCTTTATGCTGGGACGATGGACTGGAGTAATGTTCTACGTTATACGAGTCTTAAAAATAGACCGGAGAGAGTAGTTCGGTTACTGGGAAAGGTAGGTCTAGAAAATATTGTTCAGCATCAAGGTGGTTTTGAGTTATGGCGTTCCTGTGATGGGGAAAATTGGCTACCGGTTACTCGTAAAGGACTTGGTAATTTTTATAATTATGGTGTGAGAAATCTTGTTTCTTCACCTTATGGTCTTTTTGTGGGTACGGCAAATCCTTTTGGGCCAAAGGTAGCTAAGCAAATAGATGAGCAATGGATTTATGTAGATAACCCTGATGGGGGTTTGGAAGTTTGGTTAGGGAAATAAACACGTTAAACTTTAAGAGTATTTCCCTAGTGAAAATTTTTAGCTAAAAAGGGAAAGCCGCATCACAAAGCCTGACGTAAATATCTCTTTGATTATCAGAAAAAGACCTTCTACCATGCAGTAATCTGGTGTTGTCAATTATCAAAATATCGCCTTTTTGCCAGGATACTAAATAAGTCAATTTATCGGTAACTTGCTTAATCTCGTTGATGATCTCATCAGGTATTGGTGAGTTATCCTCAAATCTGACAATACTGGAGTTACTACCTTTGGCTTCTTGTTCTATTACGGGTAAAATGTTATTAATGAAAACTTTGTGCTGGCCGCATCGACTATCTTTAACTGCTGAGGAAACATATTCTGTTTTAATTGATTCATCCTCCTGAACTTGCAACTGCATATCGTTCTCCTTGCATACTTGTTCAACAGTATTTATGTCTTCAGTTTGATAGATTTTTGGCCAAACATCAGCAGCATAAGTACGAATATACTTTAAGCGTTTTTGATTGAATAATTCCTGTGTAGAATGACTTAATTGTTGGTAAACTTGGATGCCATCACAAACTGTTGTTTCACCATCCTTCAAGGCTGGGGTTGCACAGTAGAACCAGAGGAGATCTGGTCGATGTTTTCTGTAATACATTTCTCCATGAAAAGGAACAGCAAAATGCAGTTTTCCTCCTGTCACAGACAAGAGTGTTTTGTCTCCATTAATCATTTCTCGACTATAGGCCCCACCTACATAAGAAACAAAATTAGTGCCGAATTGTTCCGTCAATTGTTTAAACTTGTCAGTATCTACTTCAAAGCCCCGAAAAAGCAATAAACTCGAAGATTTGAATAAACTAATAATTTCTTGAGTATCTAGTTCGCAGCTATTAGTATCATTTGATCCTAATACTATTGTACCAAATTGCTGAGATAGAGGTGTTGTGTTTATCTTCATACTCAAGTCAGGTATTATGCTTGATAATTAACCATTATAATCAATAGTAAATGTACAAAGAAGTGAGTTAAAAGCTTATTTTAGTCTTAATCTAACTTAGTAATTAATAGGAGTTTTATAAAACTAGGGGAACTATAATAGTTTGTCTAGAATCTAGTGTTTATAGTCAATTAGTTAAAACCTTCATGAATCATGCCTTTCGTCGAGCCTCCTTCATCATTATTGCAGTACTAGCATTTGTCTTTGTTTCAGTTACAGGCTGCATAGGAGCTTCAAAAGAACGACCACAAACCACTGAATCCAGCTCAGATATTGCGCCGGTGACGAGCATCATCCAGGAAGCTGTGAGCAAAAATCGCCTGCGAGGTGCAGCAATTATGCTCGTCAAAAATAATCAGGTGATTTATAAGAAAGCTTTTGGTGACTACACTGTTGATACAGTCGTCCCCATCGCTTCTTCTAGTAAATGGATTTCCGCTTCGGTGATTATGTCGGTAGTAGAGGATGGCCAACTTTATCTGGACGATCCTATTTCTAAATACCTGCCTAATTTTACCGAAGAAAAAGGGAAAATTACTCTCCGACAGCTACTATCTCATACATCAGGACTACCTGGAAATCATCGCTGTCTCGCTAGTGATTCCATGACACTTGCTGAGTGCGTTGAGGCAATTTCTAAGATAAATCTTCAGTCGGAACCCGGTGCTGAGTTTCGCTATGGAGGTGTTTCTTTTCAGGTTGCGGGAAGGTTAGCAGAAGTTGCTAGTGGTAAGTCATGGAATACTTTATTTGAGGAGAAAATTAAGAACCCTTTGAACATGATTAATACCAGCTACGGACAGACTCAGAATCCTCGTATTGCTGGGGGAGCATCTTCCAGTGTTCAAGACTACACTAATCTCCTCCAGATGCATTTAAATAACGGTGTTTTCAATGGCAAAAAAGTGCTTTCTGCTGCTACAGTTGAGGAGATGCAAAGTGACCAAACACGTGGAGCGCGTATTGCTTTCACACCTCAACCAGATAACAGGCGTTACGGGTTAGGTGAATGGCGTGATTTTGTCAGTTCTAATGGTAGAGCTACACAACTTAGTGGTCAGGGAGCATTTGGATTTTCGCCTTGGATTGATAGGGAAAGAAATTTGATTGGAGTCTTTTCCGTCAGAGATCGGTTGCGTAATGTTGCGCCTATAGTTCAAGATATGCAGCAAGTTATTCGGGAGAAGGTGAAGTAATTAATCTGGTTTGTATTTAGAGGGAGAGGATTTTTTGAACGCAGAGTACGCAGAGGTTTACGCAGAGAACGCCAAGTCTTGAGTAAGGGGTAAGTGAATAAATCAATTACCCTTTGCTTACTTATTTATTAGCAGTCAAACTGAGAATTATTAGCCTTTCGTAAACCAAAGTAAGGCTGATGGAACTAGATTTGCTGGATTTGGAGCACTTCCTGTAGCCTTATCTAGGTAAGTTCGACCAACTACAATAAACCCAGTTCGATCATCTTTTGGTCCTGTTATATAAGGTACCGCAGCACAGTATGGTTGCTGTCCGCAATTGCGGGTTATTTTAACAGCATATAAATTATGTGCTTTACTGGGTCGCATATATTGCTTAGCTGAACCTTGGGTATATAAACCAACAAAAGAAAATGTTCCATCGTTACCTTGTCGGAATCCTTGTGATTCTCCAGACCAATATGTAGCTAAAGTTTTCTGACCAACAAGAGTATGGTCTACTCCCACCCACATAACAATATCATCGCTATTTGCTGCTAGTGTAATCTGACAATTTCCGTTTCTCACTTGACCAGGAGAAAAGTCACATGGAAAACTTGTATAAAGGGCATCTGGTGAATCAAAAACACAAGCTTTTGAAGTTGACCGACACTGGTTTGGTTCGACATGAATTAGCTTTTCTGGTATACGGGCTTTAAGTCTATACCCTTGTTGTGCATATTTAAGTTTGATATTCCTTTCTAATTCCGCTAGATTTTGGTCTAATCCTAATCTGTACTCAAGAGAATTAGCTCGGATCGTGTCTTCCCACTTTGGTAAGTTATCAAAAGTTAGGTCACCAGTTTTACCCGGCCCTTTGATAAAAATTACCGCTGTGCTAGAAGGAGTTTGTTTCAAAAAAGTATTTACTTGTTGTCTCTCTGTATCGCTTTGAGCTGTGAGTCGCAATAATAAGGAGAGTTGTTCTGGATAAGATGAGTTTCCTAAGTTAGCTACACTTGCAGGTACAAGATAGGTATTGATAATCGCATCAGGAACACCTGTTGCTTGTAATGCCTGTTTAGTGACATTGATTGTGTTACTATTAGCAGCCAAAATCAAAATATATTTGCCATTTGCACCTTGTTTTAAATTACTATTGTTAATACCAAGGTTGACACTAGCTTCAATCGGAGTATATTTAGATGAGCTGGCTTCATTGTATGCCAAAGTCTGGTAAAGATTGAAACTATAATAGCTTAGGTTTTGGATAGGAGATAGACTACCTGAGATAACCAAGGCATCATCTCCGTCTAACTGAAAACATGGGGGAAGACCCTTGATGTTCTGTCTCTGTTCATCGCAGACTGCTGACCGTATACCTACTGTGTTTGTATTAACCCAAGCATAGCGAGTGTTAGAGCTTCCAAAACAAGTAGTTGTGTTACATGGAGGTGGACCGGGTGGCGCTCCGGTTATTCCTCCAGTTGCGCAAGTGCAATATTTTCCTATTGTTAAACTACCAGAATAAGCTGCATAACCAGCAGGTAAATTGCCAATAAATGAATTCTGTGCGGTTGTTGGTTGAGAGTGAAATGGAAGATAAACAAAGAGTAGTAAAGTTAGTGTACCTGCTAGCAAGGCAATTATCCGATTTAACTTACGTTTCATTTTCAAAAAGCTCCTGAAATCTGAGGTAATGCAGTCGAATAAAAAGATAATCTAGATAGAAGCTGTACTTAAAACTATGTAGTCTTGATGAACTTGTGAGATGACTGAAGTGACAAGGTTTAGAAAGATTATAGAAGCAAATTTTATCAACACCAAGTTGCATGAATTAGCTAAAATATAAATATGTAAATCTTCACAATATTGCTGGCAAGACGTTGCTTGTCATCTGATTATATAAAAACATAGACTCTTTATATAATTGATTAACAGCTTTGTACTTTAACCTTACATGACAGTACCTCAACCGATATTCATCCTTGGCGCTCCCCGTTCCTTCACTTCGGTAATTTGCGCTATGTTAGGGCAACATCCAGAAACTTATGGAGTTCCAGAACTCAATTTATTGATCAGCGAAAATCTGGAACAATTGTTAAAGCGATTTAAAGGAATCCGTCAGTTTCAGATACATGGTTTACTGCGTACTGTTGCTCAACTTTATGCTTTGGAACAAACCACCCTATCTGTTGATCTGGCCTATCGCTGGCTTTTAAACCGAATTAACTGGAATACTGGAGATATTTATCTTGAATTGTGCCGCAAAATTGCACCACTAAGAATTGTTGATAAAAGTCCTGCATATACTACCAAACCTGAAATACTTTTCCGCATTGGCCAAACCTTTCCTAATGCCCATTATATTCATTTAGTGCGACATCCTAGAAGTCAGGGAGAGTCAATGATGAAAGTTGCTGATGGTACTCTTGCTTTGCTGACTAATTCAATTGATTACTCAACCAAACCAATTACCATCGATCCTCAATATTCCTGGTACAGTATGCAAAAGAATATTTTAGACTTTTTGACTACGGTTCCTCCTGAGCAACAAATTAGATTGCGCGGTGAAGATATTTTAAATGATCCTCGTTCGCATTTTGAGACGCTATGTAAATGGTTGAATTTAGCGTGGGATGAATCTATTTATGAAACAATTTTACGTCCTCAAGATTCTCCCTACGCTTGCTTTGGTCCCTATGGAGTTCACTTAGGAAATGACCCTAATTTTTTACAGTCTCCTGCTTTTCGGTATAAACCGATAGTACCTAGCCAACTGGATGGACCTTTACCTTGGCGTCGAGATAAAAAAGATTTTCTACCAATGGTGACACAGTTGGCTAAAGAATTTGGTTATGAGTAGCTGTAAACAAGTTTTATTCCATATAACCAAGCATTTGTAGTTGAGCTAGTATTTTTTCTTTTTCCTCATCGCTGATGTCTTCAGATTCTTTATTTGATTCATTTTTCAGGGAATTTTGTTCACTGACAGCAATTGGATGACTAAGCAGATAATTTTCAGTTAAAAAGCTTTCTGCAACTTTTCCTTCTTGGTCTTTAGGAATTGGCAAACCTAGACTATAGAGCATGGTAGCAGTAACATCAACAAGGTGATGTAGTTCTCCGATAAATCCTGACTTAATTCCATATCCTCCCGCCAAAAAAACGCCATCAGGATGATGAGTACCTGCTGGAATTTCTCGCGGTTCAACTACAGGTAAAACATTTTTGATGGAAACAAAACCATAGTCTCGGAGTACCAAAGTTAAGTCAGGTGCTTCCTTCATCGCTTGTCCAGAATAGACATCTTCGCGCTTATAAATCGCCTGGATAATCCGTTCTCCTGTATTCGGATCTTTGAAGTTTTCTAGGTCATAAATTAGCTGGTCGCGGAAAGCTTCATATGCTTCTGGTTGAATACCAGGTTCGCCAGGATTTTCAGCAACACGAATGGTGATACCATTGCTGGAAGGTGTACGGCAATAAGCGAGAGTTTTTTCCCAATCTAGGTTAGCAAACCAACTAGCTTCACGGCGTTTTGTAGCCTCGCTATTATCCATTTCTTTCCAGGAGAGATAGCCTTTTTCGTGTAAGAAAGAATTGATACGGACGATTTCTGTAGTTGCTGTAAAACCGTGGTCTGAGGCCATAAATACTTGAGTATTTGGCCCAGCTAATTTTACCAATTTTTCAATGTAACTATCTAACTTCTGGAAGTACTCAAGACAAAGTTCACGTACTCGTTTTTGCCAAGGATTAGGATTAATTGGGACTAAAGCAGGGTCAACAAAACTCCAGACTTGATGCTGTAACTTATCCACACCATCAAACAAAACCGCCATTAAGTCAGGATTATCTTCCTTGAGCAATTTTTCAGCAATACGGAACCACTGTTCATCGCGAGGAATATGATAGCTAACCCAATTTTCTGTATCCTCCTCCGTCATGATTTCCAAGCTTTGTTTCTCCCTGTCGAAATCCCAAGCTAACTCCTTTGGGTCGAAGTCGGGAATTTCCTTGAGACGGTCATATAATTCTGGAGGAGTTGTATTGCGTCGCAGATGTTTCCAAGGGACAAATCCAGGAATTAAGGAACCAGCAACAGGTTTAGGTGGCGCTGTAATGGGAAAATTCAAGGCGACAACTGTACGATTTTGCCTACTGGCCATTGACCAAATCGTTTCTGTCAGAATATCTCTAGAATCGGAGAGGGTAAAATATACATCGCCTCCCTTTTCTTCAGCCCTGATAAAATCATATACTCCATGACTTCCAGGAGTACGACCTGTCATGATGGAAACCCAAGCTGGAGGGGTGAGAGGATTAGGAGTAGAACGCAATTTTGCTCTACATCCAGTTTCCATGAAATGCTTGAGAAAAGGCATCGTAACACCAATTCCTGGCAAGTCACGAGTCATTTCATCTAACACGGTAAAGGTCGCGCCATCCAGTCCGATAAATAAAGTTTTAGTCATTGCTATTTTACCTAAAGTTTGTGAAAAACGAAACTTACTAATTCTTCAATACTGATATCGTCCACGTATTGGCCGTCATTCATCAGTAATTCGTTAAATCCGAGCTTTTTTTTGAAATGCTCCTCAATAGCAACAATTAAATGAATGATGTCAATTGAACCAAAGTTTAAATCTTCTACCAACTTAGTTTCATTACTAATATCGCTTAAGTCTAAGTCCCATTCCTGAGTCATGTCTTTGAGGATATTGACAATTGCGGACTGAATCTCTCCTTGGGCGAGTTTCATAAAATTTACTTCTTTACTTTCTTAAGTTTGACAAATTGCTAGTATCTCATCATTTTGATACCAAAGTTTAACTTGGAAAAACTTATCGCCGTGAGTCACTGTTATCTGTCGTCCATCAGTTGAATAATGAGTGATGTCCCAGTTATTTGGATTACCCTGTAATCCCGTCCCTAGTGCTTTTGAGGCCGCTTCCTTGGCGCACCAAAGTCCAATGACAGCAGCTAAAGAATTGGGTTGAGGAAGTAAATCTAGTTCTTGCTTGGTAAAAGCATAACTGAACCAATCATCGTTACGAATATAGTTGATTTTTTCTAGATCTATACCGATACTCATGTTTGGCTGTGCAAGCGCAGCAACAATATAACCTCTGCTGTGACTAAGGGAAATATCAGGTATATTCTCAATCATCTCCAACTGGGGAAAACGCGCTACAGGTTTACCTAATTGTGTGGATAAAATTTCAATATCCACTGGTGCGAGTTCCAAATTGAACGTTTGTTTTGCCCACTGACGTAATGCATCCTTAGCAGCAATTCTCCCTAATAACCAGTCAGTGCGTCGCTGTCCTTTCTCAGGTAACTGATACCAAAATTCCCTTTCTCGATCATTCAACATTAAATGAGCAAGTACTCGTTTCCAAATCCCCCAACCTTCATCTAAGAAAGCTTCAGGAAAAGGTTCGATGCGGCGAACAATTATCCCGGTTTCTGCTTGTATCCAACTATCAGATAAGTAAGAACTTTGAGGATGTAATCGACACTGATAATATTTATGCGGTACAGGAAAGAATCTGTCTTGCCATCCTTCCAAACGAGCAATTACGCTACCAGTTTCATCGATAAAATCAAAGATAGCTTCTGTTTGGGTGTCGCTAGTAAAACCCATTAAACCGCGACATAAAACGGGACTATTAGCAGTAAGGGGAGGCTGATATTGCTGAAAAGATTTTACCTGAAAGGGGAAGACATTGAAATCAGTACCAATTTGTTCTAATACCCAATAACCCACTAATTGTCCAGCAGCATCCAAAAGTCCAGCATCTAGCTGAAAAACAGGTCGCTGAATATATTGAAAAAAGTCGTTAATTTCAATGACTTGTAAATCCGCTTCAATACCTTGTTTATCCCATTGACGGATATGTTTTACACCCTGAAAACGTGGCCCATGAAACATTCCCGTGCGGTACAAATCTGTATCTGGATAAGCTGAAGGTTGGGGATGATTCCAGTTAACAGGAATAGGCGTAGGAGATGAAGGGAATTGGTTAGCAAGTCTCACGTATCCTTCAAATACTGGAGTTGCATTTAACGTCCCCTCTTTTGTCAGGGGAGTTGAACCAGCTTGAAACAATTTTACTTGTACATTCCAAGTCTGTGAGTCAGGTTGAGGTTGCACTTGTGCAAGTATACTTAATACGATCTCACCTTGGTCAAGGGCTAACCAACGATAACCCCGCAAATTATCAAGTCCGACAACTACTTTATCCTGACCTAATAATGCAATCGCAGCCTCAGCAAGGATTTCCATGCTGATAGTAAAGGGGATAACTGGAAGCGGAATTAATTCGGGATGCTGCTGAGAAAGTTTACCGCCGATGGTATGGTCATAGAGAAAAATATCATGTTCCAGGTCAAAGCGTCGTTGGCAATATAAATGTCTGTCGTCTCTTTCAAGAATTTGACCTAAGAGAGGAAATGCTTCTTCTTGAGTAAGAGGAGATGGACTCAAGTTGATATTACTCTCATTACCCAAGTTTGAGTAAACCATTGTTGTTACTCGTTCTTGGTTTATCATAAATTCTTGCATTAAGTCAAAGTGGGCGGTTAATAATTCAAGTCGGGAATTGGGTGATGGGTAATGGGGACTGGGGACTGGAGACTGGGGACTGGGTGATTGGGAAGATTTAAGAATCAAGCTAGTCTCTTCTTTTCCTTTTTCAATTTCCCATTCTTCTTTGGCCTGATCAACAATTGTTTCTGAGTTCTGCTTACTTTCTTGTGGTCGCAATTTTTGACGAATCTCTTCCACAAAATCTGAACTTAGCCGCATCACTGGCATAGTAGAATCTAAGATAGGAATGCTTGTTTCTTCAAAAATTACCGATTCCTCTAGACTTAACTCAGCAACTTTGCGATGCTGATACAAGGGCAGCATATTTGTCTCAATACCATTAAAAAATAATCGCGCCAGCAAATTCTGAATTTCTGTCAATCCTGATTGGCGTTGACTATTACTAGCTAGGGCAAGAAAATCACGATTCCGCAGAGTATCATCAACAAAAGCAGTCAGATTGCTACTAGGCCCAACCTCGATAAAAGTCCTGACTCCCTCATTGTAGAGTTTTTCAATTGTCTGGCGAAAATGAACCCGACTCGACCATTGCTTAGCTGCTAAACTACGAATCGCTTCCGGTTCTTCTGGAAAAGCTTCCCCAGTCGCACAACTATATAAAATAGTCTGACTTTTCCCTACATCCAAAGCGTCATAATAACCACGGAAAGCCTTTCCTACATTTTCAAATAAAGGAGTATGATAAGCGCGGTCAAAAGGTAAAGGTAAACAAATTGCACCAGCAGACTTAAGTTTACTTGTAGCAACTTCAATATCACTGTCACTCCCAAACAATACAACCTGATTGGGACAATTATCCATCGCTAAATATAGGCTTCCTTGTGAACTCTCGATCAGTTCTTCTAGGAAACGAAAGTCAATCCCCCCTACCGTCATTAAACTTCCCTTGGGGATATTATCTTTTGCCTCTAAATCCTGATATATTCCATTGAGTAGACGATTTTTTCCCATCATTTCTGCTCGTCCACTCAGACGCACAACCCCAGAAGCAAATAAAGCCGCAAATTCCCCAGTACTGTGACCAAGCATAACATCAGGCTTGATGCCTAAGTCACTCAACAATTCGTGGCAAAGCCATACTAGCTGTAAACACGATTTCTGAAGCAACATTCATGCTAAATAACTGTTTTGCTGCTAACTCACTTTCTGCTGCTGTTAGACTGGTTGGGGGAGGAAAAATTAGGCTACTTGGTGGCTGTTTTTCTGGTGTTAGCAAAAGTTTCGTCTAAAAAGTCGAACCATGCCTCTTACCTGCGGGAAGTACAGACAAAGGTCAGCTAACATATTAGGATATTGTGAACCTTCTCCTGGAAAAAGAAAGGCAATTTTACCTGGTTCTACTTGTGAAGCAGGCTCTTTATAATAAATCCCAGTCCTTGTTTGTAACTGAGTACGTTTTGGGTCTTTGAGCTTTTCAAGGACAAAGTTAAGTTTAGTCTGTAAATCGGGAATATCTTTGACAATTAAAGCAGCGCGATAATTTTGCTTGGGACGAAGAGAAAGAGTATAAGCTAGGTCAGCTAGGGAAAGATTAGAATTAGCTTGGATCAGCTTTTTCACCTGATTGATTAAATCAATCACCGATGTCCGATTATCAGCCGAAAAGATTAACAGTTCTGTCGGCCAATCTTTATGCAATTGTTTAACATCTTGCGGCTGAGTCTCAGTATATTCCTCTAAGATAGTATGAGCATTAATTCCACCAAAAACCAAAGGCATTTACCCCAGCACGACGGGGTATTTCTGAGTTTCCATGAATCCAAGGACGTGTCTGATTATTAACGTAAAAGGGAGTTTTTTCAATTTCTAGCTCTGGATTCACCTGGTCACAGAGGGTCGGTGGCAAGACTTTGTGGTATAATGCCAAAGCCGTTTTGATAATACTTGCGGCTCCCGCTGCTGGGAGACAGTGAGAAATCATCGATTTTACAGAACCGATCGCGCAATTAGGCATATCCCCACGACGCTTACCGAAAACATGGGTAAGAGCCTGAATTTCAGTGCGATCGCCTACCATTGTAGCGGTGCCATGTGCCTCAATTAGCCCAATAGTTTCCGGCGCAATCTCATTTTCCTGGTAAGCTCGTTCTAGAGCCAGTACTTCCCCCTCAAAACGCGGTGCTAGCAATCCCAAAGCTTTCCCATCACTGGAACTACCAATAGCTTTAATCACAGCATAAATGCGATCGCCATCTGCTTGTGCTTGGATAAGTCGTTTGAGGACGACAATTCCTACACCTTCCCCTAATAAAGTACCATCAGCCGCGCGGTCAAAAGGTCGAATCTTAGTACGCGAAAGCGCATTCAGATTCGTAAACAACATCATTCCTTGGGGAGGTGTAGTAGTATGTATCCCTCCCGCTAACATCATCTCGCAATGACCATTTAACAATTCTTTGATTGCTAATTCAATCGCGACTAAAGAAGAAGCACAAGCAGCATCCACTAGATAATTTGGACCCATCAAATTGAGGCGATTCGCGATGCGTCCGGTAATCACATTGGGGACTAATCCCGGTACTGTTTCAGCATTAAAAGGTGGTAGGCTAGCTTTGAGTTCTTTACGGATTTTGTCTAAAGTTTCTCCGTCAAGTTCGGGATTGAATTGCTGAAGTAAATTGAGGGTTTGATCGACTACCATTCCCTGTTGTAACCAGGTAGCATTTCCTCTGTGGAGATAGGTTCCCCTTCCTAAAATAATACCTGTCTTTTCTTTGCTGAAAAATCGATCGATATATCCAGCATCTTTGAGGGCGTCTCGTGCTAATTTAAGACCAAGAAGATTATCTGAATCTATTCCATCAACTGAATTGGGCATAATTCCAAATTCCAGAGGGTTGAATTTGGCTAAGTCTCCCAAAAAGCCACCTTTACGAGTGTAGATGCGGTCATTTTCTGTAGAGTTTGGGTCAAAATGGCAACCTGACCATTGCTCGGATGCGTCCCTAACTGCATCTACTTTATTAAAGATATTTTGCCAGTATGTCTGTAAGTCTTTTGCTCCAGGGAACAAGGCTGACATACCGATTATCGCGATGTCAGTAGTTTGGTTATTAGTCATGTTTAATCGGTGGGCATTGTAATTATATATTTTTTAACGCAGAGGACGCAGAGGGGAAGCGCAGAGTTTCGCAGAGTTTTTAATCAGTGTTCTTTTGCTTGATGTTATTCTTTGGGTTGAAGTCAATTATTCGATATGAGGTTGTAAATTGAGGTAAGCGCGATAAAGGGGTATTTTTTGGTCAGAGTCCAAAATTTCTACTGCAATTTGTAAGGATTCAGCATCAGCGTGGGTGGAAGAACGGGCGGAAAATAGTATTGTTTTGTCAATGGTGTTTTCTGGAATTAATGGCTGCAAAGTTTTTAAGTCTTGCGCTTGTGTTACTTTCCATTCTGTCCAAGCTGCTTGGACAAATTCCGTCATCCATTCCAGTATCAAGGCTTTTGGTAAGCTGGTTTTTCCGTCTATACAGTAATCGGAAAGATAGGGGTCACTCTCCCAGGAAAAGGTATGTTCTAGGGTAACGGTACTATTAGGTTGAAGCTGTGGTTGTTTAGACAAGAAGAGATATTTTTTTGTCTTAATTTCTCCCTGTCTCGCTTCATCAGCTTCCCAAGGACCCTCACCACCAATTACTTCAGTTTCGCCTTTTTTACCATAACGCAATTCATCGATAAAGAACTGACGACCGGCTGCTAAGGGAATCGGAATTATCCCCCGTTCTCTTAGTTGTTGTTTGACTGTTTCAGAAGCCATTCCAATTGTGTCCCAAGGACCCCAATTTATCGAGACAACTCGCGTGTTTGACCAAGTTCTATCCAAATACCAAGCAAAACGATTCATTACTTCGTTCGCTGCGGCATAATCAGATTGACCACGATTTCCATAACGACCGGCAATCGAACTAAATAAGACTAGCAGTTTTAAGCTGTCGGGACGCAAATGACGACTGAGGATAAAAGTACTATCTACCTTGGTATCAAATACTCTTTCAAAGGAAGACATGGGTTTGTCAACGATCAGCTTATCCTCTATAATTCCACTACCGTGAATGACTGCATCCAAACGCTGATGATGTTCATAAATCCCATCCAGCAATAAGCCAAATTCTTGGCTGTTACGCACATCTACTGCTAGATACTCAACACGTGCACCAGCTTTTCTGAATCGTTCTAGGTTGCGACGAATCGCGCGATCGCCTAATATTTTCAACAGTTGACGCTCAATCTGTATCGGTATCAAGGATAATCCTTGTGTTCGCGCTTCCTGTAATAAAGCTTGGCGCAATTCCTTGATCTCAGAAATTCCCGCAGTTACAGAAGACTCTACCCCAGGTTCAGGCGATCGCCCTACTACAATTAATCTCATCCCTGGAATGATCAGTTCTTCGGTAATTTCAGCGGTAATTCCACGTCCACCTCCTGTCACCAATACTACCCAGTCAGCAGATGCTGTCAGTTGAGGAGAATTAATATTTAAGGGTGTCAGAACACTTTTGAAGACAGTTCGCTTACCTTCAGGATAGCCGACTTCTACCCTTCCTCCTGGCAAAAGTAACTCATTGACGATATGCTGTGCTATCTCTTGAGGAGACAAGCTATTGTCAAAGTCAATCGCTTTCCCATGAACTCCTGACCATTCAGCAATCAGAGTTTTTAGTAAACCCGTACTGCTACCACCTGTAGGTAATCCAGTATCACAATTACCTTGACGACCAAAGTATCCTCCAAACAACGAAGCTGCTATTACTCTACCTTGCTGTTGTTTCCCGGCTGCTTGAATTTCAGATGAACACAGTTGTAACAACTGGAAAAAACTTTTGGTTTGTATGCAGTTGTACAGACGAAATTCTGATATTGTGCTGCATATGGAAATATTCACCAAGGGTGCTAAATGTATCACCCCAGTCACAGCACCGTGAATTTGACGCTGTTGAGCAACAATACTAGCTAGTTGTTCGTTTTGAGCAAGAGTAGACCTTGGAATAATAGCTGTTTTCGTTCCCTTTTGCTGTAAGGCTTCACAGACCAAGGGAGCTACACCAAACTCGTCTTCGGTAATTAGGTACAATCCTCTGGGGGAGATTAACTCACACTTTGGTAAAGCTTCCTCAAAAGCTTGCATTATGTAGCGCGGTATAAACTCACCCCGTAACTCAACTTTCCCAGGCCATTTTTCTCCTGAACGTTCGACCCAGTAGAAGGTATCGACAGCAATTTTTCTACAATACCGTTGAGAGACTTGACACGAGTCAAGCTTTCCATTTGTTCCTTAACGCTGGTCGAGTAAGGTTCGGGAAGGTTTTTCTGTAGTGCACCGAGAATTTCCACTCGCTTAATCGAGTCGATACCCAGTTCAGCTTCCATGTCTCGCTCCAAACCCAGCATCTCTGTAGGATAACCTGTGCGATCGCTTACCAAGCCTAACAAAATTCGGGTTAACTCAGCACGGTTAGGAACTGTCGTTTGCTGTCCTTGGTTACTAACAACTGATGAAGGAGTCGCAGGAGAGAGATTCTTGGCAAGCAACTTCTCTACAATACCGTTGAGAGACTTGACACGAGTCAAGCTTTCCATTTGTTCCTTAACGCTGGTCGAGTAAGGTTCGGGAAGGTTTTTCTGTAGTGCACCGAGAATTTCCACTCGCTTAATCGAGTCGATACCCAGTTCAGCTTCCATGTCTCGCTCCAAACCCAGCATCTCTGTAGGATAACCTGTGCGATCGCTTACCAAGCCTAACAAAATTCGGGTTAACTCAGCACGGTTAGGAACTGTCGTTTGCTGTCCTTGGTTACTAACAACTGATGAAGGAGTCGCAGGAGAGAGATTCTTGGCAAGCAACTTCTCTACAATACCGTTGAGAGACTTTACCCTTGTCAAGCTTTCCATCTGTTCCTTAACGCTGGTCGAGTAAGGTTCGGGAAGGTTTTTCTGTAGTGTACCGAGAATTTCCACTCGCTTAATCGAATCGATACCCAGTTCAGCTTCCATGTCTCGCTCCAAACCCAGCATCTCTACAGGATAACCTGTGCGATCGCTTACCAAGCCTAACAAGATTTTGGTTAACTCAGCACGGTTAGGAACTGTCGTTTGCTGTCCTTGATTACTAACAATCGGTGAGTGATTAACCTTTGCGACTACAGGAGCTGATACTTCCTGACTAGGAGGCTTCACTGTACCATTACCGTTATGTCTTCCATTCGTTGATTGGGAAAAAAGTGTCGATGGAACGTCTCTCCCCTGGGAAGCGTGTGTTATAACAATACCACTATCACTTTGGTGTTGATTGTTAATAGGACTTGGTTGAGAAGGAGGAATTACTGGTGTCGGGGTTGCGGGTGTTGTAGATTGAGGAACATAGCCCATCTGTCCACCACTTAGAAATTGCTGCATCACCCGTTCCTGTAGCGTCAAAAATTGTCGCATTGTTTGTTGATACGCTTGGTATGCAACTAAAGCAGCATCTGTTGTCACGGGAACAGGACGACTAGGTGATACTGGTTGTACTATTGGCTGAGATACACTTTGTTCAGGATTTGGCGTTGACATCGCTAGTGATGTTGTGGGTTGAGTTGGAGTTATGGGTGATTGAGGGTTAGGGATTGGAGGTTGGGTAACTGAAGACAGGGAAACTACCTTGTCTCCCTGAGTTTTCGATTCCCGACGATCGCTGACCCGTGTTTCCCAGGTTAGGGGTGGAAGCTTACCTGTATAACCAATTGCTTCACTGTGAGGTCTGACACTACCACCATTTACTAGCCAAGTTGTTGGAGATAGTGGGGGTTTTTGTGTCAATTCCTGTAGTCGAGATAGATCTAGTTGTTGTACATCGCGTCCCTCAAACAAAGCTGTTAACTTGATGCTAACGCCGCGTACTGCTAATGTACCCACAGCCATTAATAGTCCTCGCAATCCACCACCGTTACCATCTAGGGAAACAACGGTATGGTCTTTTTCACCTAAAATTTGACCGACGAGTTTACTCAAAACACTCTTCGGCCCAACTTCCACGAAAATGCGAGCACCATCTTCGTACATTTGATTAATTTGTCCCACAAACTCTACTGGTGAAAGTAGGTGTTTTGATAACTGGTCGCGGATAGCATCAATGTCCGAGTCGTAGGGAAGAGCGGTATTGTTAGCATAAACGGGAATTTTCGGAGACTCCATCGGTACAGAGGCGATCGCTCCTGCTAATAATACCTGAGCAGACTCCACCAAAGAAGAGTGAAAAGCACCCGCAACCGGTAGCATCCGCGCCATGATTTGCGCTATGTTCAGACTATCGACAACTTGCCGAACTGCCTTTTTCTCACCAGAAATCACCGACTGTAAGGGAGCGTTGTGATTGGCAATCACTACTCCACCAAAGCCTTGTAAACGCGAGAGTAATTCTTCACGAGTCGCTTGTACAGCAGCCATTGCGCCATCTGAAGCAGCACAAGCGGTGGACATTACCCTTCCTCTGGTTTCAGAAAGTCTCAGAAATGCTTTTCTTGACAAAACGCCCGCCGCGTGCAGTGCTGCATATTCTCCATAGCTGTGTCCAGCAACCATATCGGCTTCCATACCCAGCCGTGTGATAATCTCCAGATATCCTGACTCCACAGTACCAATAGCTGGTTGAGCCACATGAGTCTCAGTGAGCTGTTGTTGTTGCAGTGTCTGTTCTGCTTCCGAATAAGCACTAGGAGGATAGATAAATTGACTCAAAAGTTGGGGAAAACGCTCTTTTAGCTGCTGATTAGCCAATTCTACCGCCGAGCGCATTTCTGGGAAGTACAACGCCACTTCTCTGGCCATCTCTGGATATTGCGAGCCTTGTCCTGGGAACAAAAAGGCTATTTTGTTTTTATTCCTGACGCCTTGGGGCTTAGAACTTGACAAATGTAGCTGAATATGTTGCGGCAGAGGTGTAAGGTCTTGTGTCCCTATAGTTAAATGACCCAGGACTAAATCTAAAGCTTCTTTGAGTTGTTCCAGGCTGTCTGCCACAATGCTCAGAGAAACTGCTTGTCCTTGCTCTGCTTGGGCCAGTTTGGCATAAGTATAAGCTAAATCCCGCAATCGAGGTGATCCAGCAGCTTGCAAAGCCTCACTCAGAGACTGTACCTTTTTGCTCAAACTCTGGGAATTTTCAGCACGTAAGACAAACAGTTCATAGGGCCAACTTTGGTTTCCGGGTGCGGTTTCACCAACGTTACCTGAATATTCCTCCAAGACAGCATGAAAATTAGTCCCACCAAAGCCGAAAGCACTCACCCCAGCGCGACGCGGGTAATTAGGATTTTGCAACCAAGGATGTGCTTCTTTGAGGAGATATACCGCACTTTCTGGATCGGCGATCGCCTCAAGAGGAGTCTCAACACCGTAATGAGGGAGGTAAGGTTTTGTGGTAGAGCGACAAGACAACCTTAATCAATCCCGCAACTCCAGCAGTACTCTTAGTATGACCAATCATGGTCTTGACCGAGCCTACCAAACAAGACTTACTCTCTGCTTGTTCAGCTTGTAAAGTGTTGAGAATTGTCTCCAGTTCTGCCTTGTCACCGGCTACAGTTCCAGTACCGTGAGCTTCATAAAGTCCCCAAAGTATTAGGAGAGAAGCCAGCTTTATTGTAAGCACGTTTGAGCGCTCGCATTTGTCCAGCAGGTAAAGGCGCTGTCATACCCAAAGCCTTACCATCACTGGAACCAGCAACTGCTTTAATTACACCATAAATGCGATCGCCATCTCGTTGAGCATCAGCGAGACGTTTGAGAACAACAATCGCAATTCCCTCACTAATAGCAATTCCGTCAGCACTTTTGTCAAAAGTACGACATCGGCCAGTAGGTGAGAGAGCTTGTGTTTTACTAAAACACATATAGGCAAAGGGACTTTGTACTGTGTCCCACTCCACCAGCAATCACCAGATTACTGCGATTACTTTCCAACTCTTTGACAGCTAAATCAATCGCTGTCAGGGAAGAAGCACAAGCTGCGTCTACTGTAAAGTTTGAACCACCCAAATCAAAACGGTTCGCGATTCTACCAGCAATCACATTCGGTAACAAACCAGGAAAAGATTCCTCTGTCCATTCAGGTAAACGTTCCCAAACGTCCCCTGATGGAGAATCCACCACTAGAGGAAGGGTTGAACGAGTAGCATATTGTTGGCCGAGGTCAGCAATCCCACCACCAGCACCTAAAATTACAGAAGTATTTTCACGGTCAAAGTCACCCCCAGTTAATTTGGCATCTTCCAGAGCTCGGCGAACTGCTTCTAAAGCCAGTAACTGCAACGGTTCGATGGATTTCAGAGACTTGGGAGGAATGCCAAAACGCATGGGGTCAAAGGGTACATCGTCGATGAAACCACCCCATTTGGAATAGATTTTGTCGCGGGCTTTTTTGTCTGGATCGTAGAAGAGACGCCAATCCCAGCGAGATTGAGGAATTTCTGTAATAGAATCTACCTTGTGGAGGATGTTTTCCCAGAAAGTTTCTGGATAGGGCGCTTGGGAAGTAAGGTAGAAATGCCAATAATGGCAATGTCAGAAGGTTTGTTAATTGTGGATGATTCAACGTTCCTTGTTTCCTGTTGAAGCAAGAGTTTAGCGCTATTTTCCGCTACATCCTGATGCAATTGTTGGACAGTACAAACGCGATCGCGCAAAGTAGCCACTTGTCCAATCATATACATCCCGTCGCGAACTTGTTGTTCTGGCTCAACGGCGATGATTTCCTGTCCTTGACGCAACAAACCCTTACTAGCAATCCGCAAGCGTCCCAGAGTTAAATCTTCTAAGGCGTTCTTAATTTCTTCGGGAGAACTACCACCCTGAAGCATTTGTCTACGAATTGCATTGAATTCTTCAGCGAAGAAAGTAACAACGCAACGGTTAGCATGGCCGACACCTGTTTCTAGGTTAATAGTACGGGTACAGCGTAGGGCTTGGTCTTGATATTCCTGAACAATTGCTCCACAAGCAACAGCTTCTTGTGTAAACAGGTAAGCACTCCCCATCAGTACGCCGATTTTATACCACGTTCGGCCAGAGGTACAGCCATTGCGCTGACCATCGCCGTAGAAAGAGCGTCATGAATCCCACCAGCGAAGAGAATATGTATATCTGATGCTGTCTGTGTCACAGTCCCCGCTGAGGAATTTGGAGAGCTGGGAACAGATTCTAACAGGGTCGAGATCGCGCTCTCCCATAGTAAAAAGCTGCTTAAAGGGCCAACGTGTCCACCACATTCCCTACCTTCGAGAACAAACCGCTTAGCACCTTGTTCCAGGAACATTTTTAGCAAAGCGGGAACAGGTACATGAAGATAGGTAGCAATACCTTCAGCTTCTAATTTTGCTGCTTGATCCGGACGACCACCAGCAATTAAGGCAAAACGAGGTTTTACCTTGAGAACTTCTTGTAACTGATCTTCTCGCACTGCTTGGGGGACAAAGCCTAAAATGCCAATTCCCCAAGAACGTTTATCTAAGAGTGCTTTGGTTTTCTGTAATAATTCTCCTACTTGTGTACCTCGCATCAGCGCCAAAGCTAACAGCGGTAAACCTCCTGCTTGGGAAACAGCATTGGCAAATTCTGCTGTATCACTGACGCGGGTCATTGGTCCCTGAACGATGGGATATTTGGTTTGGTGAGAAACTGCTAAAGGTGATTCGGCCTTGAGTGGTTGCAGTATTTGAGCAAGTTGAAGCTGTTCTTGACTTGCTTGCAAAAGTGCTTGTACGAATCTACCTGTAGTGCGAAAGCGATCGGCGTATCTTACGGCTAATCCTACAGCTTGTCCCATCGGCCAAGCAAGGGTTCCAGGTGTACTCCAGCCAAGTAAAGGTTGAGCTTGTTGCTGCCAAACTTCAGTTAAATTTGTTTTGTTCTCAACTTCTAACTGAAGAGCCAGCTTTTGTAAAGCTGAAACACAAGCAAAGCCAGGACGAGATAAAACGCGACAATTCGCAGCCAATCTTTCACCAATGACAGTTGCTTCTTGACCATTTAAATTTTGTAAGTATGGTTGCCATTCCTCTCTAAACGGCGATTCGGCCATCAACCATAATTGATCATCTAATACCACACCAGCCGCACCTGCAGCCCTACAAGCTGCTGCGGTATGAAGACCGATACCACCCTGTACATAGACTGGTAAGGACTGTCTCTGTAAAAGTTTCTGTGTCAGCACAAAAGCCGAATCTTCCCCAACCCAACCACCACTTTCATGTCCTTTGGCGATTACTCCATCTAGGGGGTAGGGAAAAGAGTTCAGCAAGGCTTCTTCCCCATTTTCTGGAAAATCCTTGACCTCCAGCAAAATTGTGCGTTCTTTGCTAGGTGGTAGAAAAACAGGAGAGGCTAAAAACTTTTCGTTCCAATCAGATAAAATCAACCAATGAGGGCGTTGATCAAGCATCGCCAGCAATTCTTGACTTTCGGCAATCTGAGCGACACGCAAACGCAATCCTACAGCTTCATGCGGCTTAACTGAGGTTAAAAGCTTCTTTAAGTTGCTTTTTGCCTTGTCTAAATTGCCTTGGCTGCAAAATTCGCGATCAAGTACCCCAACACCACCCGCACGGCTAGTTGCAATTGCTAAGCCAGGATGAGGAAATTCTATAGGACTTAGGGATAAACAGGTGAATGGACTCATACGCTTTGGCTTCTCAATGATGGATACATCACTTTTTGGTAAAACAAGGTTCCTAAAAAACTTTATATACAGTTCTTACAAAAGTCTATTTTTAGTAGGTGGATGTAATACCTATCACCCTTAGCTTGTCCTTTTCCGCAAAAATTTCAATATTTTCATCAAATCAATTCCGGGTTAATGAGTTGATAGCCAGGGATTTAGCGCATACTAATTCATCTGGATTGTCAGCCAGATCTGCCCTTGGCTGCTTCGTAAAATAAGTCGGGGAAACTTTAATCCTTGATGAACTATTATTTTTTCAAAAGTATTCTCCTTCAAACAAAAGTGTTACTGATATATACTAATACAGTTCTTCTCGATCCTCAACGTTCTTTACCATATGCTTATCAATTTAGAATTTGCCCTTAGAGAAGATAAATTAACAGTCATTTTATAAAGATCTGATGAAACTTAAGATAGATTGGTCAGGCTACCAGCCAAGAGTTTGGCAAAAACTAGGGGACTAGGAGATATTAGTGTTTGCCAAATAAACTTAAAAGTAAGTCAATGAATCAAACATTTCCCGAAAACACGATGTCGTTGATGAAGCATCAGCAACCTGGAGTAACAATCTGGTTCACCGGCTTGAGCGGTGCGGGTAAGAGTACAATTAGTCAGGCAGTGGAGAAAGAATTACAATCTTTAGGCTTGAAAGTTGAAGCACTAGACGGGGATGTAGTGCGTCAGAACTTGACTAAGGGTTTAGGATTCAGCAAAGCAGATCGGGATGAAAATATTCGCCGCGTTGGCTTTGTCGCCCATCTCTTAACTCGAAATCAAGTTATTGTACTGGTTTCAGCAATATCCCCCTACCGGGAAATACGAGATGAGGTTCGTCAGAAAATTGGCAATTTTGTGGAAGTTTACGTGAATACACCTCTTGAAGTTTGTGAAAAACGTGACGTGAAAGGGCTATACAAAAAAGCTCGTTCTGGAGAAATCAAGAACTTTACGGGGATTGATGATCCCTATGAGCCACCCCTCTCTCCGGAAGTAGAATGTAGAACTGATCTGCAAAGTCTTGAAGCAAGTGTTGCTCAGGTTTTAGCTAAGCTTAAAGAATTAGGCTACCTGAATTTGACAACAGACAAAGCTTAATACCAGTCTGAAGCAGGAGCATCCCGTTTCTTAAAATTATTAGAGCTCGCTCAAGGTCTGCCAATAAAAAGCAAACAAATTGTTTAGCTAGCACTACTGAAAATTTTTACTAAATTGGGATGCACCTCCTCTGAAGCTTCGGTAAGATGATTGTTTCCTTACACTAATTATAGTAATTCTTTTAATTTTCTGGGCATAATCCCTCCAAAAAAGGTACTGCAAAGCATTTTTCATGCATTATTGGCCCATGACCAAAATAACCATCTTCTCCAAATAGCTCTCCATGATCTGCAGTGATAATAATGTGAGTATTTCCTGGACATTTGCTAAATAACTCGCCCAAAAGTCCATCTACATATTCGACACATTTAATCTGCTGCTTGTGCAAACGTTCCATTTCTTCTGGCTCGAAGAAGGTATCATTTTCCTTGTCTTGATTTCCCGCCAACAAGAACTCATCCATCTTTTTAAATACTCCATGTACTCCAGAAATGTGAGGCAAATTCTCACCTTGGAGCATATAGGGATAGTGAGTTTCTCCCAAATTAAAAAAGTAAAATCGTGGCTGTTGGTCGGGAAATTCTACTTCACGAACCATTGTGGCAAAATCATTATGATTTGCCATTAACATATAGTCATCAAAGTATTTATTGATGCTGGTAAATTGATTGAGAACTGGTAAGGAAACGCGGCCAATCGTTTTATACCCGTGGTCTTTTAAGACTTTGGGTAAAGAAAGTTGAGGGACAAAGGTCTTAAAAGACAAGTTAGGAATTTCTAGTCTGTCCACCCATTTTGAAAATTCCTGTTTGTATACCTCAGAAGCAAACACCCCACGTGGGCTGCTATGGGGAATCATGCCCATCAGTAAAGCATAGTGGGAAGGGGATGTCCAAGAAGCATAGCTGTAGCGTTGCTCAGCCTGACCCAGCTTATCCATATTAGGGGTAGATGCTGCTTGGTAGCTATCATAACGACAGCTATCCATAT
>JAYFMV010000064.1:0-26505 GCA_042408245.1 Potamolinea sp. | reverse complement strand
CCAGATGCTATTAACTTGCATTTTGCTCTCTACAGTTTTCCTCTATTAAATATTTTACCTTCAGATGTGCCAATTACCTTCACTTTTCATGGCCCTTGGGCATCAGAAAGTAAGCAGGAAGGTGCTAGTCCAGTCAGTGTTTTTTTGAAGCACTGGCTAGTAGAAAAAAGAGTTTACAATCGCTGCGATCGATTTATTGTCCTCAGCAAGGCTTTTGGCAATATTCTGCATCGAGAATATCAAGTTCCTTGGAGCAAAATTCATCTTATACCAGGCGGCGTAGATCTGATCCGCTTTCAGCCTAACTTATCACGTCAAGAAGCCCGTACACAGCTTAAGTGGCCCCAAGATCGTGCGATTTTATTTACCCCTCGTCGCTTAGTTAAGCGCATGGGGATTGATAAATTGCTCAACGCTTTGGCTAAAATTAAGCCCAAGATTCCTGATGTTTGGCTGGCGATCGCCGGACAAGGGCCGCTAAAGACTTCCCTGGAGGAACAAGCAACAGCATTAGGGCTAAAGGAACAGGTCAAATTTCTTGGTTTTTTACCAGATGAGCAGTTACCTCTAGCTTACCAAGCCGCTGACTTAAGTGTCATGCCTAGTCAATCTTTAGAAGGATTTGGATTAGTATTGTTAGAATCTCTCGCCTGTGGAACTCCGGCTATGTGTACTCCTGTTGGGGGAATGCCAGAAATTTTAGAGCCATTTTCACCTGCTTTAATTACCGATTCGACCGAGGATATCGATATCGCCCAGCGATTGGAAGAACTGTTAACTGGAAAGGTGCAAATGCCTTCTCGCAACGCCTGTCGCGAGTACGTTGCTACAAACTTCGACTGGCACAAAATTGCACAGCAGGTGAGGCAAGTTCTGTTAGCATAGTGTTTGTCAAGAAAAGTTAAATAGATAGCGAGTAGGTCGAAAGCAGGGTAGTTTAAATAGGTGAACTTCTTTACCATTAGGGAAGAAATATGAGGACTGCAAGAGTTAGCGTTCGCTTCCCCGACTTCTTCATTATTCTTTACGAATTTCCTTAAATTCTCAGTATATTCACAGATTTTTCTCAGGAAAATTAAAGTTGTTTTAGTTAAGCTTCTATTAGTTATTGATGAGAGTATTTCAGTTATGAGTAAGAATATTATAAACAAGGATACTATAAAAGAATTTGCCATACAACAAGATTATTATGCGAAAAACGCATCTATCTATAATGAAATGTATGCTGGCGAAGAACAAGAGCAGACATTGCCTTTATCATTTTTAGCATCATATATTGACTTGGCTAACTGTCAATCTCTCCTTGACATTGGTTCGGGAACTGGGAGAAAACTTTTATGGATAAAAAATAAATTCCCTCGGCTCCGGGTTTTAGGTATAGAACCATCACAAGAATTACGTGAAATAGCTTATAACAGTGGTCTTTCTCCTAGTGAAGTTAGAGATGGTGACGGACTAGCCTTAGACTTGAAAGATGGAGAGTTTGATCTAGTTTGTGAATTTAATGCGCTTCATCATATTAGATATCCAGAAATTGTAGTTTCTGAAATGCTAAGAGTTGCCAAAAAAGCCATATTTATATTTGATATGAATAATTTTGCCGCTGGTGGGAAGCTAAGCAGATTTATGAAGCAATCGCTCAATACCTTGGGTTTATGGACATTAGTTGATTTCCTGAAAACTGGAGGTAAAGGCTATAGAATTTCTGAAGGAGATGGAGTATCTTATTCATATTCAGTATTTAACAATTACGACTTAATCAGAAAACACTGTAAATCAGTTCATTTTTTGAACACAAGTAATAGTGGAGTTAACCTATATAGAAGTGCTAGCCAGATTGCGCTTATAGGGATTAAATAAAATATGGTTCATGGTTCATGGTTTATATCGAATCCGAATAATTGGAATAATATTTTTTTTTAACGCAGAGAGCGCAGAGAGGGGACGCAAAGAAACGCAGAGGTTTTTGAATCCTCCCGATAGTGAAATGATATCATGCTTCAATTAGCTTCTTGAACAGTAAGCAGGTAGGGATAATCTGTGGCAGTTAAAACGAGTTCGAGACTGTCAGTTCCCTTACTTTTGATGACAGTAGGGACATCTTTATTATTGATAGGATCATAGGAAGTGATCGACGCACCTTCACCTTTAAGTCCTTTGATTTGCACCGTGAATTGCTCAGGTGGTAAGTCCTTCATAATATCTCGCGTCATCACGTAGTATGGAATGATGAAACGCTTAGCATTGACTTGAAAAGGAAGGAATGCAAACACGTCCCGGTTGTAAAGATTGGGGTGAGCTGCTGTACCGTCACCTGCGAATTGGTAGTGATTGTGCGTATCACTAATTGAAGTAACTTGTAGGGGACGGGTAGTTTTCAAATTGCGGTCTATTTGTTGGCTCATTTTGGCAACTATACGACCTAATGTAGCCAGTGGAGGGGAGGTGTAGGAAGTATCGTCAGTAGGATATACGGCGTTTGGTTGCTCCGCATACTTGAGAAAGCTTTCCTTAACAATGCCCAACGCTTTGTCTCCCCCGTCTGCTGCAAATAGGTGGACTTGCGTAACTCCTTTGTTTAAAAAGAAACAGAAATAACGAGCAGTTGTTTTTGCTTTCAAGGCAAAAGCACGTTCCGCAGTGATCTTAGGATTATCCTCGGCTGGGCTCATATTAACCTCGGTAATCCAAAGAGGATTAGGAATAACCGTATTATTGATCACCCTGGCGTAGCGTCCGCGTTTATGTCCACCAAACTCTGATGTAATTGGACCCATGTCACGAATCAGAGTTTCAGTCTGTAGAAGTGTAGCAAAATACTCTGGAAAATACACCGAATAGCTGGGAACGAAACCTGATTTATCTTCTTGATAAAGTGCATTAATCAGAATGCTTTTTTGTTCTTCTTTTGGATAGTTTTTTCTACCAGCATAAGGATGTTTACTAAGTGCAGTAATTCTTGCTGGATTTGTACTAGAAGCAGGCCAAGGAATTGTGTTTGCTAAGCCATCACTAAACAACACACCTTGAAAATCTTGAGGGTGAGCATTTACATAAGCAGCCGTTTCTTTAACCAAATTATGCCAGATACTATCTTCGTTATATTTGTATGGTTCAGGCTCGTAGTAGGCATTTATATAGAGGAAATAAGAACCAAAAGATAGTTCATTCCAAATCTCCATATCAAAGCCTTTGTCATTGCTTTGCGTAGTTCCTAAAACCTCAGCGACAAACTTTGCTACCGTCCCTGTATAACGTTGCCAACCCTCCATTGTTTTACGATAATCCTGACTGTCAGGGGGAGAGAATGGGCGGTATTTGAGAGTAGCAATTACTATTTTTGTTCCGGCTTTGATATCTTTTGGTACAGGCTTAGAGAGGCTGAGATTATTTCCAGAAATCTTAGTAATTAATAAGCTCGCAGCTTTATCATCATCATCCTTCAGGTAAGAAAGACCACTATAGCCAACTTTTAATTCACTGACATCTTTCAATTGAACAGTGGTATCTCCAGTCTTAGCATTCACTGCTAAAGGGCGCTCGACAAACTTAATTGGGCAAGGTTGTCCGTGGTGTCCATTGAGGAGAATAAGCGGACGTATCCCGTGTTTTTTTAAAGCTAGAAGTTGGGAACGAATATTGTCTGCAAAAGAGGAAACTAATTTTGTTTCGTCGTCAAAATCGATATGATTCCAACTCATTTCAACACGTGCACGGGCGATTCCAGACTTCACCAACATCTGTGCAATTAGTTCTGGGTTAGCTTGGTCGCTTACATTCCATTGGATACCAATTCCATTTAAAAATGTTGTAGCAGGTACTGTTTCTAAATAAGCACGCCAAGGTTGTAACCAATGGGAATGGGAGCCAAAAGGTACACTTGTAAACTGAGCTGGGTCAGTATATTGGGTAGCTAATGTTCCCGCGGGGGAGCTTGTACAGGTTACAGTTAAAACTAGGGCGATCGCTGCTAAGATAATCCACTGAATGCTTTTAATCATGTAAGCTTTCCCATTCGTGGTAACTTACAGCGGTTTCCTCTGTAATGCGGTACATTGACCTCTCTCCAAACCTCTCTCCTTAAAGGAGAGAGGCTTTGACATTAGCCCCATTCCAACTAACAAATCTTATTCCTTTTCCCCCTCCTTGTAGGAGGGGGTAGGGGGAGGTGGGAAGGGGGTTGGGGGTTAGGTCTGACTGTACCTCATAACAGCCGTAACCGCTGTAAGAAGATAGATGTCAAAAAACGAAAGTAGATTTGTAGAGGCGGGTTTAGTCAGGAGGCTTGCAATGTAACAGTTTTATTGATTCAAAACCCGCCCTTCCCATGTCCGTTTATTTATACCCGCCTACTTAAGAAGATAGAATATATTTCAAGCTTTTGTTTAGTGAGTAATTGGCGCTATTGAAACCTAGAAGAAGCGTAAAAATCCTCATCCCATTTTTCGTCGCTACCTGCCACTAATTCTACCATCTATAAACTACCCCGCTGCCAGGGAATTTTAGAGATTTTTTACAAATAAGTGTTAAGCTTCCAGTAATTTATCCTGGCTATATAACCATTCTCGATTGGATGCGGTACATGGGTAGGAACACACTGCCGTGTACCCCTACAATCCGGCGTATCACACACAATTGAGAACCGCTATATCCCACCCTGAAAAAGGAGATTTGTCATGAAAATTCTATTTTTAGACCAAAGTGGCAAACCAGGGGGTGCGGAACTTTGCTTAATAGATATTGCCAAACCTTTTCGAGATAGTTGTTTGGTTGGCTTATTTGCGGATGGACTTTTTAGAGATTTACTAGAACAGCAGCATATCCCTGTTCAAGTTCTAGGGACTCAGCCAATACAAGTTCGCAAAGAAAGTAGTTTGCTACAGGGTTTAAATAGCATAAGTTCCCTAATTCCTCTGATTAGTCAGATAGTTCAAAAAGCAACTGAATATGATTTAATTTACGCCAATACGCAAAAAGCTTTAGTTGTTGGTGCTGTCGCTAGCTTGCTGTGTCGTCGTCCTTTGGTCTATCACCTACATGACATTCTATCTTTAGACCACTTCAGTAAAATTAACCTGGCAATTGCTGTGACTCTGGCTAATTCGAGAGCGTCTTTAATAATTGCTAATTCAATTGCAAGTCAAGCGGCTTTCGTAGCAGCAGGAGGACGCAAGGAACTCACAGAAGTTGTTTACAATGGCTTTGAAGTTGAGTTCTATCAAAGCAATGAGGATAAACATCAGCAACTCAAGAAAGAACTTGGATTAGATGGGCGTTTTATAGTAGGTCACTTCAGTCGTTTGTCACCTTGGAAAGGTCAGCATATTTTGCTTGAAGCACTTGCTAATTGTCCTGAAGATGTGACAGCAATTTTTGTGGGTGATGCGCTGTTTGGTGAGCAAGATTACGCTCAATATTTACACGAACGTGTGGCAGAATTAGGACTGGTTGAACGGGTGCGGTTTTTAGGGTTTCGTTCGGATATTGTACAGTTGATGAGTAATTGTGACTTGGTTGCTCATACTTCAATTGCTCCTGAACCTTTCGGGCGAGTTATTGTTGAAGCTATGCTTTGTGGACGGCCTGTAGTTGCGGCTGAGGCTGGAGGTGTGGTGGAATTGGTGGAGAATGCTGTTACTGGTTGGCTGGTTCCACCTGGAAATGCGACTCTACTTGCAGAGGTTATTACCAGTTGTCGTAACCAACCAGAGTTTACAGCGGCGATCGCCCGACAAGCACAGCACGAAGCTTGTGAGCGTTTTAATTTGACAACTATTAATTCTTCGATTGCCCAATTATTGAGCGGGGTTGTGAAGTTTAATAAGTTCTGACGACTTAAGTCGCGGCTACACAAACATACGTCCGCGCAAAGCGAGACTAAAGAAAAAAAACAGCTACTGAAAATGCTTCTCTCTGGTCAGTTCATACTAACTAATCTTCATCTTCTAAAGATGCCCAAAATCCTCTAAATAACCTGATTGTGACTACAACTAGCTGCAATAGGTAGGTAACTATTGCAATTACTGCAATTACTAAGGATAGGCTAAATATAATTTTGTCAAAATTACTTAATTCCCATTTCTCAAATATTGAATTATTCCCAAAAAAACTCACTCCATCCAAATATAGATTGCTAGTGGCAATATTCATCAAAAAAAACACACAAATCCTCTCTTTACTAAAATCAAAAATATTTTCTAGGTATTTTCTTGCTGGCTTTAAGTCAAAACATTATCATTTCTTAGTCGGAAACTAAGTCTTGTGAAGTGATTTTTTTTGATAAAAATCCTATTCCAACAGGTGTATTTGCTGACTGTATTGTTTAGCTTTCTCTAACAAGTTCACCAGATAGGGACTGTTAGATTCAGGTAAGTGCTGCCGAAAATATAGCCCTCGTAACGCATAACTGACTAGGCCTGCGTATTCTCTGAAGGTGAGAAAGATTTTTGTTTTTTTGCCGAACAAGTAAGGTGATACTGGACTGGGACGGGGAATGACGGTAAAGCCATTGGCGCGAAACACAAGTAGCGAGCGCAACATATGCGGTTCGTCGGTAATTAAGAGGATTTGTCGAATCCCTCTTGGCTGTAGTATGGCGGCGGTGAAAACGGCATTTTCCAGTGTGGTTAAAGAACATTCTTCTCCATTTAGTACTTGTTTAGGAATGCCTTTTGCATTGAGATCTTCAATCATTCTGTAGGAATCGCCTCTACCACTAGAAAAAATCATCGGCGCTCGTTTTGCTTGCCAAAGTTCGGCTGCAAGATTGACTCGTTCTTTATCAAATAATGGGCCTCTCCCTAAGATGACGATTGCATCGACTGCTGTTCCAGGATCGGGGGGAAGGAAAATAACGAGTCCTTTGGCTGCGATGACAACAAAGATTATTGGTAAGGTTACTGTTAACCCAAACAATAAGAAAATTCCTCGTCGGCTACTTAACCAAGGTTTCCATTTTGTTTGTTTAATAAGCCAACGAAGTCCCCAAAAAAACAGGAGTAGTAAGATTACTATCAGGATTTTAGTGAGCCATCCCATTGGCAACCAACTGAGGAAAAAAGGTTGTTCGGGAAATGGGCGATCGCACAAGTTTGAATCAAACATTTAGGTCAGTAATGCAGTCAGTTATTGTTATTCTGCTGTATTTTTTTTCTGTCACTTATACTGGATTCAATTGTTCTTGGTAAACACCCTTTAAGGCAGGTTATAGAACCCACTATATGAAGTATAACTAGAGAATCAGCCTCAACCTCTTCCTATAAGCTTATTCCAAAATTGCCTCTGTCTGCAAACAGCTAACTCTGGATAGACGCAGAATGGCTTGCGATCGCTCTATGGTTTGATAGTACGTTTTTGAGGTTTGTTATGGATTCTGCACTTAACAAGGGCGATCGCGCAAGGCACAGTACCAAGGGCGATCGCCGCAAAGAAGTTCTCCGGGGCGTTCTTGCTGTCTGTACAATTATTGTTGGGATCACGCATTTTCTTAGACCGGAGCAATATGCCCGTATTGTACCGCCTCCTTTTCCGCCTTTGGTGTCTGTCTACGTTAGTGGTTTTTTTGAGATTTTGGGTGGTATTGGGTTGTTGATTCCTTTTGTTAGTGTGGCTGCGGCTTGGGGTTTAATTGCTCTGTTTATTGCGGTTTTTCCTGCTAATATTTATATGACTTTGCATAATATTAAGGTTGAGGGAATTCCGCACAGTCAGTTACTTTATTGGGCAAGGTTGCCTTTTCAGGCTGTGTTGATTGCTTGGGCTTACTGGTATACTCGTCGTCCGGAGACTCAAGTAGGTGCTTCTCAAGTGGCAAGAGAGGCTGAGTCTTTGGTTAATCGATAGATGTTTGATTATCTTTTGCTGGAAAATTGTTATCGGTTCGGTTTTGGCCCTGATACTTTCCTGGTTTTTGCGCGGATGGGTGGGTGTTTTTTTCGGCAGGCTCAAAATATTGGCTGAAACTCTTGCCTGACAAGCTTTTGAGCGCTTTTGCTTGGTTTAGGAGTCCGCGCAAACGCTGAAACTGTTGCTAGGAGTGGCTTTTGGAGGATTGGGTTCAAGTGCCTATTTACAAGCTGATGGCTGTAATGATATTTTTAAGTTGGTTCGCGAAACTGCACCTTGAAAACTACATATTTAAAGGCTTCCAGCTCTCGGCTCTCGAAATGCTTACTAATCCCTTTTAGGGATTGAAACTCGAGCTTTTGTAGGTGCTCTTGATGCTCCAGCCTCGAAATGCTTACTAATCCCTTTTAGGGATTGAAACAGCGCTATCGCCATATTTGCAATCCTCTGCTTGAACTCGAAATGCTTACTAATCCCTTTTAGGGATTGAAACAAGGGTTTGAGGCTACGGAGCACCCTTGATGAAAATCTCGAAATGCTTACTAATCCCTTTTAGGGATTGAAACAATTCTTTTCCTACGTCGGCGATAACTGGCAAAATCTCGAAATGCTTACTAATCCCTTTTAGGGATTGAAACGATATCGCATAGTCCCCTTATATACCGCGAAATCCTCGAAATGCTTACTAATCCCTTTTAGGGATTGAAACGATTCCCTGCGCTCCATTGCCCTAGAACAACTGGGCTCGAAATGCTTACTAATCCCTTTTAGGGATTGAAACGGATCTTCAGCATAGTTGTATTTGGAAGTGCCATCAGGCAAGCTCGAAATGCTTACTAATCCCTTTTAGGGATTGAAACTTGGAAACTAAAGAAGCAAAGGGAATCTGCCCCAACTCGAAATGCTTACTAATCCCTTTTAGGGATTGAAACTCCCGTCGAAAACCTGCCCAATGTGGCAGCAGCGGTGCGGAAACTCGAAATGCTTACTAATCCCTTTTAGGGATTGAAACAATTTTAATCAAAGCGTCTGTTAGCTGCTTGGACTCGAAATGCTTACTAATCCCTTTTAGGGATTGAAACTTGATGCCGCGTTGCCAGACTCCATGAGCCTGAACACTCTCGAAATGCTTACTAATCCCTTTTAGGGATTGAAACCTAAAACTGATTCAGAGCTTTCCTGGAATAACACTCGAAATGCTTACTAATCCCTTTTAGGGATTGAAACGTATATCAAGTGTCTTTTCCGAAGCGGCTCCCCCTCGAAATGCTTACTAATCCCTTTTAGGGATTGAAACAAAGTAAAATTGATTTTATTACCTACTATTTGTGTACTCGAAATGCTTACTAATCCCTTTTAGGGATTGAAACAGCAACAATAACATACAACCCCAAATCTAACGAATCCACAACTCGAAATGCTTACTAATCCCTTTTAGGGATTGAAACTTCTCAACACACTCACCGGTGACTCCGATAACTGGTCTCGAAATGCTTACTAATCCCTTTTAGGGATTGAAACTTAGTTGATGACGACAACTCAAGACTGTTTAACCACTTACGCTCGAAATGCTTACTAATCCCTTTTAGGGATTGAAACGCGCCTACATCCGGGCAAACGGAGAGGTTACCGATCTCGAAATGCTTACTAATCCCTTTTAGGGATTGAAACTTGGGCATGGGAGTTACCCAGCTTTCACCTTGCCCACGCAACTCTCGAAATGCTTACTAATCCCTTTTAGGGATTGAAACCAGCTCACTACAAAGAGAAGAGCTGGAAGCGCAAACTCGAAATGCTTACTAATCCCTTTTAGGGATTGAAACAAGAAAAAGAAGCTTTAGGGCTTCTTTTTCTTTGCTCGAAATGCTTACTAATCCCTTTTAGGGATTGAAACTAGGAATTTTTCATTTCTTAGTTGAAGGAGGGCCGTCAACTCGAAATGCTTACTAATCCCTTTTAGGGATTGAAACGTACCAGAAAACGACCAATCCCAGCTAATCAATGCTCGAAATGCTTACTAATCCCTAAAAGGGATTGAAACGCTAAGAATACCAAACTAAGTTACGAAACCCAACAACTCGAAATGCTTACTAATCCCTTTTAGGGATTGAAACACGCTGAAGGACAACAATTAAATTTTCATCAGGACTCGAAATGCTTACTAATCCCTTTTAGGGATTGAAACCAAATGAATTACCAAGCTCAAACAAAAGTTCAGGACTCGAAATGCTTACTAATCCCTTTTAGGGATTGAAACAATACGAAGCTTCCATTGAATCAACCAGGCGAGCAGCTAACCTCTCGAAATGCTTACTAATCCCTTTTAGGGATTGAAACTCAAGGTTCCCGCGCTTGTGTATTGCGTAAGTTGGGAGAACTCGAAATGCTTACTAATCCCTTTTAGGGATTGAAACCTTTATCTGCATCAGAATAACTTTGCCCAGTGTCTCGAAATGCTTACTAATCCCTTTTAGGGATTGAAACAAAAACCGGATCAGCACCACCCGTAACCCAGTTCTGTTTCCAACTCGAAATGCTTACTAATCCCTTTTAGGGATTGAAACGCTCTAATTTGCTTGCCAAATTTTTCCTTGCCGGCTCGAAATGCTTACTAATCCCTTTTAGGGATTGAAACAGATTTGATATGAAATTGAATGCTTCGTCTCTGGAGCTCGAAATGCTTACTAATCCCTTTTAGGGATTGAAACTGCTCAGATCTCAGGGCTTTTTCAGCATTTAAGATCTCGAAATGCTTACTAATCCCTTTTAGGGATTGAAACCCATTTACCCTGCTCACTCCAATTAGTACACATCCACTCGAAATGCTTACTAATCCCTTTTAGGGATTGAAACCAGAAGTTAATTGTTCTTGGACTGGCTGAGACAACTCGAAATGCTTACTAATCCCTTTTAGGGATTGAAACTAAATTTATTGGGATTTGGCAGGTGATTGCCAAACTCGAAATGCTTACTAATCCCTTTTAGGGATTGAAACTGACAGCGTGGTAAATTATCAAATTTTCAGTCATCTCGAAATGCTTACTAATCCCTTTTAGGGATTGAAACGCTGAGTCTCGCAATGCTGAGCCTCGCGTATTCGGCTCGAAATGCTTACTAATCCCTTTTAGGGATTGAAACTTCATCAGACAGCTAGTCACCGGTGAACTCTTGTTCTCGAAATGCTTACTAATCCCTTTTAGGGATTGAAACCACTCTCCGATGACAAACTCTGTGGCAGCGTTTGCAAACTCGAAATGCTTACTAATCCCTTTTAGGGATTGAAACCTATCCGGGTAATAAATCAACTCTTCCTTTCTGCTCGAAATGCTTACTAATCCCTTTTAGGGATTGAAACATTGGCTCGTAAGTAAGCGTAACTGCGGACAACACTCGAAATGCTTACTAATCCCTTTTAGGGATTGAAACTCCCTCAGCCCTGATTTGCTAGAAAGTTCTCTCAGCTCGAAATGCTTACTAATCCCTTTTAGGGATTGAAACTCAATCTCCAAAGCGCTTTGTTCAGATGCATGAACACTCGAAATGCTTACTAATCCCTTTTAGGGATTGAAACAAATTCCGGAGTCGTGCGGCTTCACTATTGACAACCGCAGCCACTCGAAATGCTTACTAATCCCTTTTAGGGATTGAAACATCGACCACCATAGGACTGCGTTAAACGATCTCGCCTCGAAATGCTTACTAATCCCTTTTAGGGATTGAAACCAGTTTGCAAGAATGAAGATTCTTGAGCAAAAAAACTCGAAATGCTTACTAATCCCTTTTAGGGATTGAAACCTTATTAGGAGAAAAGCACCAAATAATTGCATCAACCCCTCTCGAAATGCTTACTAATCCCTTTTAGGGATTGAAACTTCTTTTGCTAAATGTTGCGAGACATTATTAGTTCTCGAAATGCTTACTAATCCCTTTTAGGGATTGAAACGTTTTCACCGGGAATCGTCCGCACAAGATCAAGGACAACTCGAAATGCTTACTAATCCCTTTTAGGGATTGAAACGCTTATGAAGGTGGGCAGCATTTATTAGATTTCACTGCTCGAAATGCTTACTAATCCCTTTTAGGGATTGAAACTTCTCATTTCCAAATAATGCGCATTATCCAAGTATCGCATCACTCGAAATGCTTACTAATCCCTTTTAGGGATTGAAACCTTTAAACATACGCACTACTTTGAGCTGTGTTTCCCTCGAAATGCTTACTAATCCCTTTTAGGGATTGAAACGCAGATATTCCTTCAAATAAAGTTGGAATATCCAAACTCGAAATGCTTACTAATCCCTTTTAGGGATTGAAACGACGATCCTTGGGAAGAGTTCAGCTTTAAAGTTACCTCGAAATGCTTACTAATCCCTTTTAGGGATTGAAACCCAATCATTGCGCGACTGAGTATCTCAGCCTCGACTCGAAATGCTTACTAATCCCTTTTAGGGATTGAAACTTCTGCACAAAACTTTGCAGAGGAAGATATTCTTCAGCTCTCGAAATGCTTACTAATCCCTTTTAGGGATTGAAACCTTTGAACTTGGAATATTTCAACAGCAAAAATAACGGACAGCGTACCTAAACGGTAACGCTGCACCTTGACAACTGAATCATGGGTTCTACTTTGTTGTTCTAGTCGCTCTCCTTTAAGGGGAGAGCAGCCTGAAAGTAGGTAAAAGATTCACAGGAACTAGACGACTAGCATTAAACTCAAACAAATTTTGACTTCTGTCAACTACCCCAGGGCATGGGGAAAGTTAACGCTTCTGGAGAGAACCACCTCTGGTTAAAGTACTGCAAGGAACTTTAATTAAGTGGACTCGTTGAATGAAGAATCCCCGTCGATTTATCGCGGGGAGTGTCAACCCCCGAATGCTTCTCCCCTACATCTATCTATTAATTCTCGATAATTAAACAACTTTTTAGGCGATCGCCCAAACGTTAGATTCAGCGTGACGCTAGGGCAGATCGCCCATAAACCAACCCAAGGCAAAATCACCCAGTCTCAAACAAATTGTTAATGCGGATAGCGAGACTCGAACTCGCAAGGCTTTCGCCACACGCCCCTCAAGCGTGCGTGTCTACCAATTCCACCACATCCGCATGGTAAAACATAGTATCACAAACTATGCAGATACTAATCTAGCATAATTATCTGAATTTAGCGACTCAGAGCGCAAAAATTTCAGAAATTGCTGCAAACATCTCCAAATTTGTAAGCTTGCGTCGTTTTCACCACCACTGAAAGCTAGAAAAAAACCCTAAAATACAACTTCCAGCAAAAAGTAATAAACAGAAGACACCATCGCCTCTATTCTATCTGATACGGATATAGCAGCACTGTTCTATGCACTTTTCAAAAATCTTGATTGCCAACCGAGGGGAAATCGCCCTGCGAATTCTCCGAACCTGCGAAGAACTGGGAATAGCCACGGTTGCAGTTCACTCAACTATTGACAAACACGCCCTTCATGTGCAACTCGCAGACGAAGCTGTTTGCATCGGTGACCCCCCCAGTAGCAAAAGTTACCTGAACATTCCCAATATCCTTGCTGCTGCCCTAACTCGCAACGCTACGGCCATCCATCCAGGATATGGTTTTTTGGCAGAAAATGCTCGTTTTGCTGAAATCTGCGCGGATCATCAAATTTGCTTCATCGGCCCTACCCCAGATGCAATCAGGTCGATGGGCGATAAATCCACAGCCAAAGAAACCATGCAAAATGCTGGTGTCCCAACTGTTCCGGGAAGTGACGGACTGATCCTCAACGAAAAAGAAGCAGAGGCGATCGCCGCTCAAATTGGCTACCCAGTGATGATTAAAGCCACAGCGGGTGGTGGTGGACGAGGTATGCGTCTTGTCCACGAAGAAAGCGAACTCGGCAAACTCTTCCTAGCAGCCCAAGGAGAAGCCGAAGCAGCATTTGGCAATTCAGGGGTCTACATGGAAAAATTCATCAACCGTCCCCGCCATATCGAATTTCAAATCTTAGCCGACAGCTACGGAAATGTCATCCATCTGGGGGAACGAGACTGTTCCATCCAACGACGCCATCAAAAACTACTAGAAGAAGCACCCAGTCCGGTTCTCAGTCAAGAATTGCGAGAAAAAATGGGGACGGCTGCTGTAATGGCGGCGAAATCGATCAATTATGTAGGTGCGGGAACGGTTGAATTTCTCTTGGATCAGTCAGGTGCGTTCTACTTCATGGAAATGAACACTCGCATCCAAGTCGAACACCCGGTTACTGAGATGATTACAGGTTTAGACTTGATTGCTGAACAAATTCGCATCGCTCAGGGAGAGAAACTACAGCTTACTCAAGAGCAAGTTGTTCTCAAAGGTCATTCTATAGAATGTCGGATTAATGCCGAAGATCCAGAATACAACTTTCGTCCCCATCCAGGAAGAATCAGCGGTTATTTACCCCCAGGTGGTCCAGGGGTGCGCATGGATTCTCATGTTTATACAGATTACGAAATTCCGCCTTACTACGACTCTTTGATTGGTAAGTTAATTGTTTGGGCTCCGAACCGGGAAGCTGCGATTAGGCGGATGAAACGAGCGCTGCGGGAGTGTGCGATTACGGGAGTACCCGACGACGATTGCTTTCCATCAAAGAATCATGGAGACGCCAGAGTTTCTGGAGGGTGAGGTTTATACTAACTTTGTTGAGCAGATGATGCAACGATCGCGGGGCAGTTGAAATTGCCTTGAGTGCTGCTCCTGGAAGCCTACTCCTCCAACCCCCCTGAGCAAGGGGGGACAAAATCCTAAATTGAATCAGTGCTTGCTTAAAACATCATCGTCAGCAAGCCTTGCTGACCGATAAGAATCTCCCGAAGCAGGCTGAAAATTCCCACCCAGATAATTGGCGTAATGTCAACCCCTCCAATCGGTGGGACAATTTTCCGTAGCGGTACTAAGAAAGGTTCCGTAGGCCAGGCGATTAAATTAAATGGCAAGCGATTCAGGTCTACTTGGGGATACCAGGTGAGAACAATCCTGAAAATGAACAAAAAGATCATTAGTCCCAGTAAAGGGCCGAGAGTCCAGGTAACAAGAGTAGCAGCAGCCATAAGTTATTCAGTAAGAAAGTCAGTCCAGTGAGGTTATGGAATGTATATAGTCTTAAGTCTTAATTTTAAGCTTGATGACGAATTTTAAGATTGCAGCACCAAGATTGATCCTTGTGGTTGGGGACTCCTCCCGGTTGATTCTGAGTCCGCCTCTTCCTTGGTATACACTTTCAGGAATTTTCGCTTGCTCCCAGCATCCATAAATAACCAGAGACTATTAGAATTAGTATGAAGAATATCAAAACGGGTTGAAGTTCCATGACTCCCTCATTAGCAAACTTTTTGTATAGTCTCTTGGCAGGTGCGATGATTGTTGTGATTCCAGCAACAGTTGCACTAATCTTTATTAGCCAGAAGGATAAAATCCAGCGTTCCTAAACTGAGTCGTATTTCTTTAATCCTTAATTGCATTTACAGGGCAGCGGTTAACTTAGCTGCCCTGTTTTGCTACAATCACAGCCACTGGATTTTTACCTGTTCGCTCAAGGTACGGCAGCCGCAACACCAGTAAGCTTGGCTTATGCTGATAGCAGGGGAACTTTCCCTCCAAATCTCTAATTCATATTAGAGATTTGTGATGTTAACTCGCCACCATAGGACTGACTAAGGAGGGCAGCAATGGTCAATTTTGGGCCAAACTCAGCCATGCTTCTGGCACAGCTAAATTTAGGGACAAACGCCGCCAGTCTTCTGGGCATTTTTCTAGCAGTTGCGGGAGCGGGGTTATACTTCCTGCGCTCCTTCCGTCCAGAACTGTCGACGAGATCAGGATATCTTTTTTGCCGCAGTAGGACTCTTGTGCGGCGGTATTCTTTTAACTCAAGGATGGCGACTCGATCCAATCCTGCAATTTAGTCAGTTTCTCTTAACTGGTTCTGTGGTATTTTTCGCCTTTGACGCAATTCGGATGCGAGGACTGACGACAGAAGCAGCCAAGCGCAATACCCCAATTGTCGATGACGATCGCCCAGTAAGTCGCGCCTATAGATACGATGACCAAGAAGCTGAATTGTACGATCAAATCGAGCCAGATGATGAGCGTTATGCAAATCGACGGCTTCGGGGAACGGTAGACTCTCGCAGTAGCACTAGAGAGCGATATGAGGGAACAAACCGTCGTCCAAAAAGTCGAGGAACTTCAGCTTCAGATGACTGGGGTTCTTCGGAAGAACGCACTCCCAAACGTCGCCCTCGTCCAACTAACAATCGTCCTCCGGAACGCCCTGTAGATACCTGGGACGCCCAATTAGACCGCGATTTAGACCGCGATTTAGACCGCGGTAATACTGACTGGGAAGAAAAACCTTCTCGTAGTAGCCGTCCTCGTCCAACTACAAACCCGGAAAGCAGTTACCCAGAAACTGAACCTAAGCCAAGAAGGCGTCGTCCACCACAAGACCAAACATCATCTCCACGTCCTAGAAATACGGAAACTACACCAACAGATGTTGATTATCAACCAATAGACTCGTCTCTTGAAGATCAGGATAAGCCAGGTCGTTTTGATTACTAAGGAATAAAATATCAAAGATTTTTTATTGTTTTATCTGGCGAGGGGGTTTGAGCTTCCCCCAGTTAAGTTTATGGGACTCAATGTCCCTAAAGTTAACATTTAATGCAACAACGCTAGCCAGTAAAAACATTATAATAATGGAATGCTGACACTTACCCACCGTTACCGAATCTATCCCGATGCCACTCAAGAACAAATACTTATTGAGTGGATGGAGATTTGTCGTGGTGCATTTAACTATGCGTTGCGAGAGCTCAAAGATTGGTGCCTGGCCCGGAAGTGTCCGATTGATAGATGTTCTCGTGAAAAAGAGTATATCCTTCCTGCTAACTTGAAGTTTCCCGGCGAAATACAACAGCTTAATAACTTGCCTAAAGCCAAGAAAGAGTTCCCCAAATTGGGTGAAGTTCCTTCTCAAGTTCTTCAACAAGCTATCAAGCAGTTGCATCGTGGTTGGGAATACTTTCAGGAGAGGGGATTTGGTTTTCCCAGATTCAAAAAGTATGGTCAGTTCAAATCGTTGCTGTTTCCTCAATTCAAGGAGAATCCGGTAACGAAACTTCATGTTAAACTGCCCAAAATTGGAGCAATACCAATCAATTTGCATCGACCTATTCCTACGGGATTTGTGGTTAAACAAGTGCGAATTTTGAGGAAAGCCGATAAGTGGTATGCATCTATCAGTCTTCAATGTGATGTCAGTGTTCCTGACCCAGTGACCCATGGACATCCCATTGGGGTTGATCTCGGTCTGGAGAAGTTTTTGGCAACCAGCGATGGTGTTCTCGTCAAACCGCCAAAGTTTTTTAAACAACTGCAAAGCCAGCTGAAATTGCTGCAACGCAGGCTGGCTAGAAAAAAGAAGCGGTCTTTGAACTACGAGAAACAGCGTATCAAAGTTGCCAGACTTCACCATCAAATCGACAACACGAGGAAGGACTTTCACTACAAACAAGCTCATGCTCTTTGCGACGCTGGTGACATGGTTTTCATGGAAGACTTGGATTATCGCACTAGCGCCAAAGGAATGTTTGGAAAACATATGCTTGACGCCGCGTTCGGACAGTTCAGAAACCTTGTCAAGTATGTGTGTTGGAAACGTGGAAAGTTTTTCGCTGAAGTTGATGCTAGGGGGACTTCTCAAGAGTGCCCTGAATGTGGTGGTGAAGTCAAAAAAGACCTGAGCATTAGAGTTCATAACTGTCCTAGTTGTGGATACACAACAGATAGGGACGTGGCCGCGGGTCAAAACATTAGAAACCGAGGAATTAAGTTAATTAGTACCGTTGGGCAGACGGGAAACGAAAGTGCCTGTGCAGCCGTTCTACCGGGGGTTGAGGTAACGAAATCTAGGCAAGTGGCGAAATCCCGAACGGGAAAAACCAGGAAATCTAAGAAGTAATTCTTGGGAAGCCTACACTATAATGCGCTTCGCATTTAGTGTAGGAGGATGTCACTCTCTAATCGCTTTGGTCATTGGTAGTTAACTAATGGCAAAAAACTCCCTGAAAACAAATCAGAGAGTTATTGTTGAAGGTGAGAAAATTTAAGGCTGTGGTGGAAATTTACAGGTTGCTGCGTTGGGGTATAAAGTTAAGCATGATCGGTCTAGTCGTAGCCTGCGACTCCGGTAACCGCATCCAGCAACCAGTTCCCATCAACAGCCGCTACACTGATGAACAACCGTCTTTGAGTGGCAATGGTCGATTTCTAGCGTTTGTTTCTAATCGAGATGGCGATCGCAAAATCATGATGTACGATTTGCAACAGCGCAGGTTTGTTGCTTTACCCCACTTAAATCAACGAGAAGCGATCGCCGAGAGTCCCAGTCTCAGTCGTACCGGTCGCTACATTGCCTATATTGCCAGCGACCAAGGGCGCCCAGAAGTCGAACTCTACGACCGAGTAACCCAGCGTTCAGAAGTAGTCACAATGGGTTATCGCGGTTGGGTGCGCAATCCCCAGTCTTAGTCCTGATGGTCGCTACATCACTTTTGAAACCAGTCGTCGCGGTCAGTGGGATATTGAAGTAGTAGACCGGGGGCCGAATGTGGAATTAGATATCTCGGATGGTAGTACCTCTTCTCGACCGTGAAACGTTACCTCTTACTTTCAGTAACATTTGCTCAAGCTTGTTTGTTGACAAGTTGCAGTGGTTCTGGCCGTCTGCTGGATTTTCCCTTCGATCCAGGAGGACGCAGTTTGAATAGTCCAGCATCAGAATTAAGCCCCAATATCACAGGACGATATATTGTTTTTGTCTCTGACAGGCGAGGTAGTCAGGATATTTATCTGTATGATGCAACTGAGCGCCGTATCATCGATTTACCGGGATTGAATTCCCTGGATGCGATCGCCTCCCATCCAGCTATTTCTGAAAATGGTAAAACCATCGTCTTCGCGGGATCTCGTCAAGGTCGTACCGGAATCTACCTCTACAACCGAGAAACGCTACAGTTACGGAACCTCACAGAAAGTTTGCAAGCTGAAGTACGCAATCCCACCATCAGCGCTGATGGCAGTACGATCGCCTTTGAATCTGGACAGAATGGTAAATGGGAAATTGTGGTTTATGACCGTTCAGGGAAACCCCTTGATTTACCAACATCTACAAGATGAAAGGGACTAGGGAATGGCGATTGGGGAGAAGGAAGACAACAGAGATGATCAAGTGCTTTCCCCTCTCTACAATCGCCTTGGTAAACTCTTGCTGGGTGATAACTTTATTGGGCTTGATCCTCAGCGGTTGCGGAATCCAGTTCAACTCACCGACCGCAAATTCTCACAGGTGGAATTAACAGCCAAAGAGCTGATACATCACCAGCTTACAGCAGTGATGGTCGTTACCTCGCCTTTGCCTCAGACCGCGATCGCTCTCGCGACATCTTCCTCTACGACTTACAGCAAAAGCGTTTACTCGATTTACCCAATCTCAATCGTCGCGACTCCAGTCAAGATCAACCAGCACTTAGCGCTGATGGTCGTTTTATCGTCTATGTTTCCAACGAACGTGGAAAAACAGATGTCCTCGTATACGACCGACAAACCCAAAGGTCACAACTCCTAACTGGTGGAATCAGAGGTTCAGTGCGACATCCAACTATCACTGGTGATGGCCGCTATGTCGCTTACGAAACCAGTCAGCTAGGTCAATGGCATATTGCTATTGTCGAGCTAAGTGTTCAGTGAAACAAGATAAATTTGTAGGGGCGGGTTTAGGGATCAAGCCTGATCATAACCAGTTTCTCATCTTCAAAACCCGCCCGACTCAAACCCAGATAATATTTGTAGGGGCGGGTTTAGGGATCAAGCCCGACCATAAACAGTTTCTCATCTTCAAAACCCGCCCGACTCAAACCCAGATAATATTTGTAGGGGCGGGTTTAGGGATCAAGCCCGACCATAAACAGTTTCTCATCTTCAAAACCCGCCCGACTCAAACCCAGATAATATTTGTAGGGGCGGGTTTAGGGATCAAGCCTGATCATAACCAGTTTCTCATCTTCAAAACCCGCCCGACTCAAACCCAGATAATATTTGTAGGGGCGGGTTTAGGGATCAAGCCTGATCATAACCAGTTTCTCATCTTCAAAACCCGCCCGACTCAAACCCAGATAAATTTGTAGGGGCGGGTTTAGGGATCAAGCCTGATCATAACCAGTTTCTCATCTTCAAAACCCGCCCGACTCAAACCCAGATAAATTTGTAGGGGCGGGTTTAGGGATCAAGCCTGATCATAACCAGTTTCTCATCTTCAAAACCCGCCCGACTCATCTTGGGTTTATTTCCATATATTAGTTATTCAGCAAACCCAGCCAAGTTAACAGACCTTGACCTGTGAAAAATTCCAGTAATAATAGACCAACAAAACCAATCATGGCAAATCTGCCATTAATTTGTTCAGCGTAGGGTGAAAAACCAAAAGCAGGTTCTGGCTGATTAAAAGATTCTTGGGGGGATTTTTCAGAAGTTGGTGTTTCAGATTTCATGGCTTTGGGGTCAATTTCTTCTGTGATGTACTAGACTCTAAGTTTTGTACAGATTCGATCAGCGATCGCACTTCTGACACTCCTTGTGAAGGGTCAAATCCCAACGGGAATTTACCCCTAACTAGCATCCTTAATCCCAGCGGGCCCAAACTAATTAAACCTTGAATATCCCGGAAAGAATTACCAACCACCTGTAAACCAAACTGACGTTCATCAATCCAGCCTCCTTTTTTGACTAAATCGATTAGTACCTTACGATGGCGAATTTGACGACTAGCTTGGGAGTCCTTGCGATCTAGAATTTCCTGTTTAATTTTACCGATTTGATCCATCGGCGCAACATCCATCGGGCAAACAGCATTACACATATAACAGCGAGTGCAACCCCAGACGCCTTGAGTACCTTTGTTGTAATCTTCCAGGCGATTTTCTGTTGTAGCATCGCGAGAATCTGCTACCATACGTTGTGCCTTAGCAAGGGCGTGAGGACCAACAAAATCTGAATTGACCTCACGAGCATTACATTCTGAATAACAGGCACCACACATGATACAGTTACCAGTCTGATCTAAACGCGATCGCTCTTCGGGTGTTTGTAAAAACTCTCGTTCGGGAACCGTCCTGGCGCCAGTGCTGACGTAAGGATCTACAGCTTCCAAGTTATCCCAAAAGCTAGTCATATCCACAACTAAATCCTTAATTACCGGCATATTCCCCATCGGTGCTATGGTAATTTCTGGAATTCCCGATGCAGTATAAGAATGATCCCTCGCTAATTCACTCCCTACATTTTCCTTACAAGCGAGCGCCGAGCGACCATTAATTCGCATAGCGCAGCTACCACAGATTGTATTGCGACAATTCTTGCGAAAAGCCAGACTACCATCCTGCTCCCACTTAATACGATTCAGGCAATCCAGAATAGTGTTTCCCTCCTCCACATCCAGCGTGTAAGTCTGGATTATCGGGGAGGTATTTTGAGTCTTCCGAATGATTTTAAAACAAACTTGCATGAGTTTCCGATCTGCTTGCTTATTCAAATATCTACATGAAAAATTCGCTCTCGTCCAGGAAGCGACGAACACAACGCCTTCTCACCTAATCTATCTCTCCTTATAATAGGGGCGATGATTGCTCACTGGTTGCTTACAGTCTAGGAGAGAAGTGGTAGCCTATAAGGCTAAAAGACAGCCCTTTCGATCTTAAGCCCAAGTAATTCCCCTAAATAGAATTTTACTCAAAGAAGCGTTAATCAGTGATAGAAAAACCTGCCCCTGCTGAAATTAGTGAAGATTCTAACAAATAATTAAAAAATACTTGTCAAGTGAGCTAGATTTAACGATATATTTTTTATAGAGCTAGATTAGCTTGGCACTAAATGACCGATACACATCCTGAAAGTTGAAGGATATCTTAGGAGATTATGAGCGAGACCGCCACAAGTCCAATAACCGGAAAAGCCCTGCTTCAAAAAGTAAAAGAGCTGGCACACTTGCCACGCCGAGAAACAGCTAAGCGTTGCGGCTATTACACCGTAACTAAAAACGACCAGACTCGCGTCAATTTAACAGACTTTTATGACGCAGTGCTTGCCGCTAAGGGTGTTCCTCTAGATCCAGAGGGAACAAAAGATGGTCGCGGACGCGAACCGACCTATCGAGTCAGTGTCCATAAAAACGGTCAAATTGTAATTGGCTCAACCTACACTCTGGCCATGGGATTAAAGCCCGGTGATGAGTTTGAAATTAAACTGGGTTACAAGCATATCCACTTGAAACAGGTGGATAGTGACGACCGCAAGTTGGTAGATGATGAAGACCTGGAAATCGAAGAGGATTAATCGCTGATATTGATCGCTGACATTCAAGGATGGATAGATATAATAGTCCATCCTTTGCACTGCGCCTGAAAGATCAGTAGTTATTCACAATTTGCCTTGCTTGCCAATGGCTATCTTAGAGCAGCAAGTTAATCGGTGGTTGATGTCAGCAGTGACATCGACTGCTCTTGTAAAAGTCGTGGCTTTTTTCATCACTTGGTTTACCTTGTGGTTGCCACTGGCAATTCCTATCGCTACATTGCTTAAATGGCGTCCTTTTGAGCCTTTAGTAGCCTCGCAAAAACTGCCGTTACTAGCAGCACTTTACCTAATAGCCCCTCTGATTTTATGGGGGGCTTGTTGGGTAGAAGGGGTGCCTTTTTCAGCTTACGGCTTGGACTGGAATTTAAATGTTTTGCTGTCGCTGATCCTGGGGTTAAGCTTAAGCATTCTCAGCTTAATAATAGTATTTGGTGGGCAATGGGCATTAGGCTGGATTGAGTGGCAATCTCAAAATTGGCCGCGTCTGGGAAAATTATTCCTTCCGATACTGTTTTTGGGGCTATGGATTGGTGTTACAGAAGAGTTGGTCTTTCGGGGTTTCCTATTAAATGAACTGCAACAAGACTACTCGATTTTAGTAGCAGCCGCAATTTCAAGCATTATTTTTGCCCTATTACACCTAATTTGGGAACAGCAAGATACCCTCCCTCAGCTACCAGGTTTATGGCTGATGGGCATAGTATTAGTATGGGCGCGATTTGTAGATGGCGGAAGTTTGGGTATAGCCTGGGGACTTCATGCCGGTTGGATCTGGGGTTTGACGATGCTGGATTCTGCTGAGTTGATTTCCTATACGGGGAAAGCTTCAACTTTGATCACAGGTTTTGGAGAAAAACCTCTAGCAGGGTTCGCCGGTATTCTCTGTTTATTGGGAGTCGCTGCTGTACTTTTACTCTTCACTGCTTATCCCTCATTTCTTGCGTCTCTTAACTAATTACTGGTAATGGCTTTATCCCAGACTAACCTACATCTCTTATGGGAAAACTGCATATTCTTGGTACTGTCCACATTTTTCCTAGTATTTGTCGGCTGGGTGTGGAGCACATCAAAGCCCTTCACTGTTCCTAAACCACTCCCTTCTTGGTTTAAAGCCTGGTTGTTTTTTGTGTTGGTGGTGGGAGTCGCACTTCCTCTAGTTGCTCTGATTTTGTGGGGTGTCTGGTGGGGAAAAACAAGTGTGGTGCTAGCACTTGTTCCCTACTTTTTGATGCTGGGGTTTCAAATATTATCAGAAAGCGTCACTCTAAATCAATTTCACTCTTGTGTTTGGGTGATTATTCCTTGCTTGTACCTCCCTTATCGCATCTGGCAATTATATACAGGACTGACGCTCTTGAGCAGTGAGAGCGAGTTGATATTGATACAAAATTTATTGCGTCTAGAAATTGGGCTTTGGATTTTTAACTATGGTGTACACCTCTCGCAGTTACCAAGGCTTCTACGTTGGGATGTAGAGACAACAATAGAATGAGATAGCTTAATTAGACAAGATTGCATAAATCCGAGAAACCCCTCCCCCACCCTCCCCGAAACGGGGAGGGAGCAAGATTTCTTCCCCCCGTATCGGGGGGATTGAGGGGGGTAAAATTGACTTTTGCTCTCTTGTCTATTGTATGTAAGAGGAATCGACTATCTATCCAACAGCCGAACAAGCTATAACCTGTCTGCGCGTTTGTCAGATGTTGTCTAACTACTATCGAGACATCCAGCTATTTCGTTTCGATGATAAAACAGGAGATGTATTCATTCTGGCAAGCGGTGAACTGCAAATCATCGTACCCCGTAACGAACCTTGGAGGTTTGTAGATGAAGCCGAACTTTGAAGAAATGAGCGTACCTGAACTAAGAGCTTACGTGCTGGGACATCGAGATGATGATGAAGCGATTCGCGCTCTATTTCATCATCCCAGCCTTAAGTGGAAAACTATGCCTCCCCTCGTTACGACCGATGGCTTACCTATTGAAGAGAATATCCGCATAGCCGAGGATGCAATTCGAGAACGAGCAGAACGCGATAGGGAAAAACAAAGAGAAAAGGAGCTACAAAAAGAAAGAGAACTAGAGGAAAGGCTCAAGCAGAAAATTGAGCAAGAAGTCGAGGCCAAGCTTCGGCAGAAGATTGAGCAAGAACAGGTTAATTTTAGGAAAGACAATATGACTACAGTTACACAAGAAGAAATTGAACAGTTTCGTCAGCAGTTGAAAGATTATCCAGAAGCTCTAGATGCCCTTGATTTGATTGAGGAGAATGATGGCGATTTAGAAATTGCAGCTAATTTGTTAGCACAAGAGGCTGGAGTAGTAATCGTTAGATCAAAACAGAGTATCTTAGACGACTTAGCCGAGAAATTACGCGATGTTATATGTGATGAAGTATTTATAAATGACTTAATGGGTGGAGTGTTAACTGCTGGGGTGGGATATTTGACAGCAAGTGGTCAGATTCCTACAGCAATGGCAACGGCGTTGGTTATCTACTTAGCCAAAATAGGAGTGAGAAAGTTTTGTCAGTCTAACGATAAAAATACTAAAAACCAGTAGCTGTAAAAGCTGCCCAGTCAAACGGGTTAGCAAAAGGATGGGGTCCAGAGTTATTGATTCGTTTGTAGCACTAATATTCTGGTTTAAATTTAAAAATATTCTCCTCATCTTCATCCCAATTTAGAGGATTTTCCACAATATATCGTCTGATATTTTCATGTGCTTTCTCATTGCGAATAATCTCTTCATGATAATTCCGTTGCCATAGTGTCCCTGAATTCCGAGTTATGCGGTTAACTCGTCGCGTTGATACTGATTTGAAGTTTTGAAGAATTGCTCCTATTGAACCGGATTGTGTACCGCGAGGCGTTGCTGTTTCGTTATATCCAGGAAAGGGCGAAGCATTCGTGAATGAAGATTTGGGTGAGGTGTCGTTACATCCTGGCACGAATGCTAGGCTAACGCCTCGCATTTGTACCTGGATATTTGCTTCAAACCTTAAATTTTGTTTACAAATGCTTCGCCCTCTTACTCTTCTAAAACTTCCACTAAATCTTCAATCATCACGTCAAAAGTACGGGCTAGCTTCTGCAAAGCTGTATAGTCCACAGTTGCCAAACTACGAGAATGGGCCATAACTCCTGACTGTACCGTAGGGAATTCCAGAGCGATCAGAAATTTCTTTGAGTGTCCAACCCTTCTCTTGGGCAAATTCCCGCACTCGCAACCTAATTAACCCCATTTTTTACTTGACAACCGCTGCGTTCGCAGCATTTAATAAGTTTATACAAACAAGCGATCGCCCTCAGACCTGAACAATCAAGGGCGAACGCCTTTCCTAAAACATCCCAAAAATGGGAAGGATAACTCTATGATACCAACACCGCAGACTTACCGAAACAGACTTCATCCGTGGTGTGTAATTCGGCATCTTCCAAATATGCAACGATTAACAGTAGCTCGACTGCGCAGCCGCAATGAAGCCGAAGCTTATCTGCAAACACTACAGCGCTTGATGCCAACTTTCCACCATGTCGTCATTTTTGATGGCAACATAAAAGATATTCAGGAATAATTCCCTAGGGGCAACCATCCATAGTTGCCCCAGCCTCAGTGTTAACAAAGAAAGATGAAATATCACGTTATTTACGACGGCAACTGCAATCTTTGTGTCACCCTTGTACAGGTACTAGAAAACCTCGACAAAGGACAACTATTTGATTACATTCCCATGCAAGATCAAGAGGCTTTAAATACTTTTGGAATCACATCCCAAGACTGCGAAATGGGGATGATTTTAATTGATGCTTCCTCACCAAACCGCCGTTGGCAAGGTAGTGATGCTGCAGAAGAAATTGGACGTTTGTTACCAGTAGGTGAAGTCTTTATTTCAGCTTACCGCGCTCTGCCTGGGATGAAATTTGTAGGCGATATCGTTTACGAGCAAGTCCGCGATAATCGCTACAGTTGGTTTGGCAAGCGTTCGAGTACCTACAAACCTACTTATCCTGTAGGTTGTGCTGCTACAGGCAATTCCCAACGGTAGCATCCCAATGTAGGTAAAAACGCCTGACGACTTAAGTCGCGGCTACACAAACAAAGCCTGCCCTACGCAGGCTAACTTTGAAGCCCGCGCAGGCGGGCTTAGTTCTTATAGCCCCAGGCTTCCAGCCTGTGGGCTTATTTGTACGCAACGGGATGCTTCCATCCCC
>JAYFMV010000063.1:0-68101 GCA_042408245.1 Potamolinea sp. | reverse complement strand
CACGTCCTTCACGAGTCCACTCGGTTCGGGCGATTTCTGCCCCATTTAAGCGACCGCTTACTTGAATTTTGATTCCCTGAACATCAGCACGTTGAGCGCGTTGGATTGCCTGACGCACTACTCGTCTGAAGGAAACCCTTTTCTCTAGCTGTTGGGCAATGTACTCGCCAATCAAGCCTGCATCTGCATCTACCCGTGCTACTTCGATCACGTTGATGCGAATTTGACGGTTGCTACCCAAAGCGCCTTGTAGACCGGCACGTAAATTCTCGATCCCCTGTCCGCCACGACCAACAACGACGCCTGGTCGAGCGGTGTGGACTTCCAAATCAATTTGGTCGGCTTTGCGTTCAATGCGAATTTCGGCAATTCCGGCATTGCTGAGGGTTTTTTCGACGTACTGGCGGATTTTGTAGTCTTCTTGCAGTACTTCTGGGTAGCGCTTTGTATCGGCAAACCAGCAAGAGCGATGCTCTTGAGTAATACCTAGTCGAAAACCAATTGGATGAATTTTTTGTCCCACAAATCTTTCCTTTCCCTTGTCAGTTGTCAGTTGTCAGTTGTTAGTTGTTAGTTGTTGGTTGTTAGTTGTTAGTTGACTAATCACCGTTTTCATGCCCGTAGGGCTGTATGACTAATGACTATTCAGAGACTACGGGAGAAACAGCTACTGTGATATGACACGTTGGCTTGCGAATCTGAAAAGCGCGGCCTTGCGCTCTTGGTCGAAAGCGCTTCAAGCTAGGTCCCCATGTCGGCAACAGCTTTAGTAATAACCAAAGTTTGGGGGTCAAGATTAGAATTATGCTCGGCATTGGCCACGGCGGAGCGTAGGACTTTGAGTATAGGGGCCACAGGCTCTATAAGGCATAAATTCCAGAATAATCAGGGCTTCCCGGTAGGCTGCGCCCCCGAATCTGATCCAGAACGCGCCTCACTTTGTGGGGGGACATTCTGATGTAACGCGCGATCGCTTTTGTTTCTGCTTTAGTATCTATTGCCATAGTTATCTTTCCTCTCAAGAAGTTAAGAGGAACCACTCAAATGTTCTAACGACGGGGGCCTTAGAATCTTTGGAGTGTCCCCGAAATGTGCGAGTCAGCGAAAATTCGCCGAGTTTATGCCCTACCATTTGCTCGCTCACAAAGGACTGGTACGTGTGTCCGTCCGTTAGGAACAGCGATCGTATGACCGATCATTTGGGGCAAAATCGTCGAGGCTCGTGACCAAGTTTTGATTACTTGTTTCTCACCTTTAGCGTTAAGGGCTTCAATCTTGGTGAGAAGACTATCAGCTACAAAAGGACCTTTTTTTAAAGAACGACCCATAATTACGATGTTGTTAGTTGTTAGTTGTTAGGTTGTTTGTCAAGTTTTGCCTCAACCCACAATCTGTAGGAGCGTCAGCATTCGGAGAGTTGATTTTCGGTAGATCCGAGAAGTTATTCCCCGAATGCGAGAACCCTTACGACTCGATAACTCACTAGGATTGCCGTCCGCCACGTCCTCGCTTCGAGGACTTACGCCGGCGTCGGACAATCAAAGAAGTACTTTGTTTCTTAGGCTTACGAGTTTTAGCTCCCAAGGCTGGCTTACCCCAAGGTGTCATAGGGCCAGATCTACCAATAGGCGCTCTGCCTTCACCACCGCCATGTGGGTGATCCACCGGGTTCATGACACTTCCTCTCACCTCTGGGCGACGCCCTCTGTGTCGGTTGCGACCTGCTTTGCCCAGACTGATGTTTCTATCCTCAATATTACCGACTTGTCCAATCGTCGCGTAGCAATCTTTGCGCACCATGCGGACTTCTGTGGAAGGAAGCTTCAGGGTGACATAGTTGCCTTCTTTGGCTACTACTTGAGCGGTTGCACCTGCAGCACGGACAATCTGTCCACCCCGTCCAGGTGTCAATTCTACGTTATGAACGTTAGTACCTAAAGGAATATTGCTCAGCGGTAGGGCGTTGCCAATTTCGATGGGGGCCTCTGGGCCAGAGATGATGATTGTGCCAACCATCAATTTATCTGGATGAAGAATATAACGCTTTTCCCCGTCCCGATAGTATACAAGTGCAATCCGAGCGTTGCGGTTGGGATCATACTCGATCGTCGCCACTTTTGCTGGGATATTATGCTTGTCGCGGCGAAAGTCTACGATTCGATACAAGCGCTTGTGTCCACCACCACGACGGCGGCTGGTAATAACACCACGGTTATTACGACCCTTAGCGCGATGCTTGGAATGGGTTAGTGATTTTTCCGGTTCAGTGTGGGTAATCTCGGCAAAATCTGAGATTGTACCCTGACGAGTACCGGGAGTGTATGGACGATAGCTACGGATTCCCATAGTAGGTTGCTTGTCTTAAAAGGTTTGCAGTTTTTAGGTTAAAAGGTGACTTTTTCAAGAAGCGGTTGCAGGTTTCAAAGGCGTGAAGTTGAGCAGTCTAAACTTTCAATTTTCAACTTGACAACTTACAAGGGCGCGACCGCATCCCCTACTATGAATGGAGAACGCTACTCAATGAGTCGGGCTACGCCCAAGGCGACGGGGGAACGGGAACCACTTCTGGGTACAACCGTTCAACCTTCAAACCTTTATACTTCGGGGAACAGGGTAATTGAATCTCCTGCTCTTAAAGTGACAATGGCCCGCTTGTAGCATGGCTTGTAACCTTGAAATTTGCCGACTCGACGCTTTTTCCGTGGCGGACGGATGGTGTTGACGCCTGTAACTTTGACCTCAAATAAGCTTTCAATTGCTGCTTTGATTTCTGGTTTGGTGGCTTTGGGAACTACTTCAAAGACGTACTTGTTTTGCTCCAAAAGCAGGGTGGCTTTTTCTGTCACAATTGGGCGCAGCACCAAATCTGCTAGATCGCGGGGGTTATACTGAGTCACTGTAAACCTCCTGAATTTTGACAAGGGCTGTGTTTGTCGCCACAATTTGATCAGCGGCTAGCAAGTCATAGACATTCAAGCCACTTGCTGAAATTAACTTGACATTATGCACATTACGTGCTGACAAGAAAACCATTTCTGCTACTTCAGGTAGGATCAGCAGAACTTTTGAGTCTGCTTGGACGCCCCACCGTGCGATCGCGTCGATCAGTTCCTTAGTCTTGGGCCGTGGCATTTGTTCAACAAAGTCCTCGACCACAATTAAATCTGCGGCTCTACTCTGAAACGCCGTTCTCAGAGCCAATCTACGCTCTTTGCGGTTCATTTTCAGGTCAAAGTCTCTAGGTTTTGGCCCAAAGGTTACACCACCACCGCGCCATAAAGGAGAACGGTTCGAGCCAGCACGAGCACGACCAGTTCCTTTTTGTCTCCAAGGTTTGCGTCCACCACCGCTTACTTCAGCGCGGGTTTTGGTAGAAACAGTCCCTTGACGAGAGTTTGTCATTTGCCTAACCAGTGCTCGGTGTACAATACCCACTGCAGTTTCTGGTTTGGCAACTCGCAAGTTGAAGGTCGCTTGTCCGACCTCTTCCCCTTGCCAGTTTCGCACTACACAATCAACCATTTTTTCTTTTCCCCAAGTATTGGTCGTTAGTCTTTATGTCCGTTTTCATGCGCGTAGCGCTGTATGACTAATGACCGAGCGCTACTGGCGCCCAACCTTCTTAGCTGGCACAATACTCAACAGCGCCCCTGGCTTACCGGGAACTGCTCCTTTAATCAGTAGCAGGTTGCGCTCGGCGTCTACTCGCACTACTTGCAGTTTGCGAATGGTGACGCGGATACCTCCCATACGACCAGCCATTCTCTTGCCAGGAAAAGTCCGTCCGGGGGTTGTTCCTGCGCCGGTGGAACCTGGTTGGCGGTGGTTTTTGGAACCGTGAGCCATTGGTCCGCGCTTAAAGTTGTGACGCTTCTGATAGCCAGCAAAGCCACGACCAATACTTGTGCCGCAAACATCAACCATTTGACCAGCACTGAAAAGATCAGCGCTGACTGCTTGACCTAGCTCAAAACTACTGGTGTCATCCAAACGATACTCGTTTAGGTGACGTAATGGTGGAGCGCTGGACTTGGCTAAGTGTCCCAACTCTCCTTTGCTAAGAGCTTTGGTCTTAACTTCGTCATATCCAATCTGAACGGAGGTGTAGCCATCCGTCTTCTTGGTTTTAATTTGTGTAACGGTGCATGGACCAGCTTGAACGACGGTGACAGGAATTGCTTTCCCCTCCTCATCGAACACTTGGGTCATGCCGAGTTTTGTGCCGAGGATACCGACAGACACGGGTTTCTCCTTGTTAGATGTTACAGCGAGGCAAGATTGGCAACGACTCTTAAATGAATCCCCTCTACCCCACAAACTTTGTCATCATGACCGCGAGACACGATTATCCTCATGGGAGGATAACGTTTGCCTTGTTGCAGTCTTTTAAGACTTAAATGCCAGATGGTGTGAACCGTTTTTAGAAACGGTACTGGCTAACTGCATTGCCTTGATTCTTCGGGACTTAAGTCATAAATTCCTTAGTATCCCAAGGGAGGCGTTATTGCAAGTACGTTTATTTCCGGCTCACCACAGCTAGAAGCAGGGTAATAATAGCCAAGTAATTGACTATTTCCTGCACGCCAACAGCAGGCGCTGCCGAAATTTTCTAGGCTCAACTAGGTTGCTCCTCGAACTCTCCTTACACATAATATGCAGGAGCAGCCTTTCCGGTCTTGGGCTCCTCATCAAAGAACTTTTCAGTATCTTTGAACTGGTGAGCCTTTGACTCTACCCCTAGCTACTGAGGCAGAACAATCAAACGACTTGCTTTAATAAAGACGTTTTGGTATTAAACCTACGACCTTCAATAATAGCGCGTAACGTAACCAGTTGCTTAGCTGCAACTGTATTTTAGTCACAATCGAAAAATATATAGTATTTTTCTCTTTTTGTCTAGTAACTCGCTTTTCTTGGGGACTGGGGACTGGGGATTTGTGACTGGGGACTCTCTAAGGATAAGGTTGCTCTCGCACCATATCCTAATTCCTAATCCTCAATCAGGCGATCGCCTCTCTTACCCAACCAATTAAATTGCTTGGTGACTCCGAGGCGCAATTTGTTGAAGAACTGACTTCAGTAAATTGCCCAGCAACCCCGATCACTTATAATAATACAGCTAATATTACTTAATAAAACTTAAGGCGGAAGCAGAGGTAGAGATGGCACTGATCACAACCGGTAGCTCATTTATCCGCGACGTAGAAAAGTCGGGTGCAGTAGCAGTATATGCGCCTTTGGAAGGAGGATATGAAGGGCGTTACCGACGACGCTTACGGGCAAAAGGTTATTCCAGCTTATGCATCACAGCTAAAGGACTGGGGGACTTGGCCGCATATCTAACGGACGTTCACGGCGTTCGTCCTGCTCATTTGGGTAAGAAAGAGATTCGGACTTACTATATACCCCCTGTCTTAACCTACCAATTAGAAAATCTACCTCCCAAGTCAAAAGGACTGGTGTTGTGGATTATTGAAGGTTCATGTTTGTCCAGTCAGGAAGTTGAATATTTGACAACTTTGCCCAAGCAAGAACCACGAGTCAAAGTAGTGGTAGAAATGGGAGGCGATCGCTCTTTCCGTTGGACGGCCACTCAAAGATAGCTTATCTGGACTGAGTATTGCCTAACCCATAGCTATCGCAGCCAACAGCCCAAACCCCTATATTACCAAGTTTTTCAATCCCTTCAATTAACTAGCTCAGACCCTCGGTTTTGATACCCTGGAAACATACTGAGCAGATTGAGGGGAATTTTTTATGTTAGAACAGCGCGACTATACATTAATCATCGACAAAAGCGGCAGTATGTCAATTAGAGACCAATTAGGCAGTAAAAGCCGCTGGGATATCATGCAAGAATCTACCCTTGCCTTAGCTAGTAAATGTGAAGAATTAGATCCAGACGGACTCACAGTTTACTTATTTTCCGGTCGCTTCAAACGCTATGAAAATGTTACCGTCAGCAAAGTTGCCCAAATCTTTAAAGAAAACGAACCTTCTGGTCGCACTGACTTAGCCAACGTTCTTCAAGATGCCACCAATAACTACTTTCAACGGAAAGCAGCCGGTCAGACAAAAGCCAATGGCGAGACAATTTTAGTTGTTACAGATGGCGAACCAGATGACCGCAAAGCAGTGATGAAAGTAATTATAGAAGCATCACGCAAAATGGACAGAGATGAAGAATTAGCTATTTCTTTCGTTCAAGTTGGTACAGATTCCCAAGCTACGAAATTCCTCAAAATATTAGACGATGAACTACAAGGTGTCGGGGCAAAATTTGACATCGTAGACACAGTTACGATGGATGATATGGAGGATATGACACTGACAGAAGTGTTACTGAATGCGATTACTGATTAAAAGTATCTTAAAAAGGCATCTATGCTGGAAAATCGTGACTACACACTAATTATTGACCAAAGTGGCAGTATGTCCCTCGCTGATCAACCAGAGGGTAAAAGCCGATGGACTATCCTACAGGAAGGAACTCTAGCATTGGCGAGAAAGTGTGAGGAATTTGATTCAGATGGCATCACAGTTTATCTGTTTTCCAGTCGTTTTCAAAGGTATGAAAACGTTACCTCCTGCAAAGTTAATCAAATTTTTCAGGAAAATCAACCGCAAGGTGGAACAAACTTAACCAGCGTTCTGCAAGATGCCACTAACAACTACTTTCAAAGGAAGGCTGCTGGACAGACCAAAGCAGAAGGAGAGATAATTATAGTAGTAACAGATGGGGAACCAGATGATCGGATGGGAGTAGCCGATGTGATCGTTAAAGCTTCTAGCAAAATGGAGCGAGATGAAGAACTAGGGATTTCGTTTATTCAAGTAGGTTCCGATCCAAAGGTTACTAAGTTTCTCAAATCCTTGGACAAGCAACTGCAAAACGTGGGTGCAAAGTTTGACATCGTAGACACAGTGACGATGGATGACATGGGAGATATGACACTAAAAGAAGTGTTGCTGAATGCCATTGTTGACTAAGAAAGTATGTTAACTGGGGGGTAAAAGTGATGGAATCTATAGATGATTTGTTGGCACAGGTAAAAGCTGATTATCAGGAAAAAGAGCAAGGTAAACAACCTAAAAAACAGCCTCTTTTTACAGAGGAAGAATTGCAAGCGCCACCACCCCTCCCAGTAAATTATCAACCGCAGTCTACTGCACAAAATTGGATGTCACCAGTTGAGGAAGGCTTATTAGCACAAGTTAAGACTGAGCTTGAGGAAAAAGACCAAGGAAAACAACCTAAAAAACAGCCTCTTTTTACAGAAAAGGAATTGCAAGCGCCATCATCCATCCCAGTAACTTATCAACCGCAGTTTGCTAAACCAAATTGGGTGTCACCAGTTGATCAAGGCTTGTTAGGACAAATTAAGACTGAGTTTGAGGAAAAAGAGCGAGCCGAGGAACTGAAAAGACAGCAACAACTTCGGGAAGAACAACTGAAAAAAGAGCAACAACTTCGGGAAGAACAACTAAGAGCGCAGCAGAGGGAACAAAGAAAACGAGAAGCATTAACTCAGGAAGCAACTGAGTGGCTAAAAAAAATAAATCCTCGCTCAGAAGAAGGTCGCTGGTTTGAAGAGTTTTCTTATTCTTATTCCTCTAAACTAGAAGCAGCGATTGATTATCTGCAAGCTTTGCGGGAAACTCATAGTTATTGAATCCTAATTTTCAGTAAGCTGAGATTAGGAAACGCTGGCAAGCATGGGAGGATATTCTCTAGTGGGAGGTTCAATTATGGAAGACCGTGACTATACATTAATCATTGACAAAAGCGGTAGTATGTCAACTCCAGACCAACCCGGAGGGAGAAGTCGCTGGGATGTTGCACAAGAGTCTACCCTGGCTTTGGCAAGAAAATGTGAACAGTTTGATCCAGATGGGATTACCGTTTACCTATTTTCAGGTCGCTTTAAACGTTACGACAATGTGACCTCCAGTAAAGTAGCGCAAATTTTCCTGGAAAACGATCCGATGGGTACTACTGACCTTGCTAGCGTTCTCAAGGATGCCACCGATAAGTACCTACAACGTAAAGCATCTGGCCAGACAAAACCAAATGGAGAAACTATTTTAGTAGTAACCGATGGGGAACCAGATGACCGCAAAGCTGTGATGCGAGTAATTATTGAAGCATCACGTCAGATGGATCGGGATGAAGAATTGGCAATTTCTCTGATTCAAGTAGGAAATGATACTACAGCAACTCGCTTTTTGAAAGCACTTGATGATGACCTACAAGGTGCTGGGGCAAAGTTTGATATTGTAGACACGATTACTTTAGATGACATGGAGAACTTCACTTTAGCTGAAGTGCTGATGAATGCGATTAACGATTAAATTGCTGAAGTACTGCTAAAGTCTTGGCGTTGAAAACTTGTAGCGAAGGAGAAAATTACATTGCAAGATCGTGATTACACCTTAATCATTGACAAAAGCGGCAGTATGTCCACTCCCGATCAACCAGGTGGGAGAAATCGCTGGGATGCAGCCCAAGAATCGACCTTAGCATTGGCAAGAAAATGCGAGCAGTTTGATCCAGATGGCATCACCGTTTACTTATTTTCCAGTCGGTTCAAACGCTATGACAATGTAACTTCTAGTAAGGTTGCACAAATTTTTCAAGAAAATGATCCAGCGGGGAGTACCAATCTTGCTGCTGTGATCAAGGATGCTACGGATCAATATTTTCAGCGCAAAGCATCTGGACAAACTAAGCCAAATGGAGAAACTATTTTGGTGATTACGGATGGGGAACCAGATGATAGAAAAGCGGTGATGGTAGCAATTGTGGAAGCATCGCGTCAGATGGAACGGGATGAAGAATTAGCAATTTCTATGATCCAAGTGGGGAATGATGCAACAGCTAGTCAGTTCCTGAAAGCCTTAGATGATCAGTTGCAAGGAATTGGGGCAAAGTTTGATATCTGTGACACAATCACACTTGACGATATGGCAGATATGAGCTTATCGGAAGTGCTACTTAGCGCTATTAGTGATTAGAAGATTTAAAAAATTAATGATCGGCGAGGAGCGATATCCTCGCTATTTTTTTAGGATAGTTTTCTAGGCTAAAAACACTAGATTTGGTGTGTGTGAGGGAATTGGCTTCCCTATACCTGCTTTCCGGGGGAATTTTTTGGCGATAGCGCCAGCGAGAAGAGCAAGCAGATCGATAAATCCCCGATTTCTCCAAGAAGTCGGGGATTTGGAAGCTTGCCCAGAAAATTGACCTCCCCATTTTTTTGTCAAAGATTTAGCATATAAAGGTGACTGAACTGTACTATCCCTTAAACTCTCTAAGGGAGGGGCACTGGTTTAAGCTCATCTGCGGAGCGAGCTACCAACACCTCCCTGCCGTCCGAAATCTAACGTTGGCTTACACCCTAGCCGGTGCCGATTGCATTGATGTAGCAGCTGATCCGGCGGTAATTGCGGCGGCAAAAGAAGGCTTACAAGTTGCTAGTTTTCTAGCTGAACAAGCCCAAGCACGTGGGTTTGCATTTAGTCATAGACCGTGGCTGATGGTGAGCTTAAATGATGGGGAAGACCCACATTTTCGCAAAGCAGAATTTGACCCGGATTCATGTCCTAGCGACTGTCCGCGTCCCTGCGAAAAGATTTGCCCAGCACAGGCAATTGTTTTCCAGAATACCAGTGAAGGTGTCTCTGGAGTGGTCGATAAACGTTGCTATGGTTGTGGTCGCTGTCTACCTATTTGCCCCAGTCAGCTAATTTACACTCGTTCCTACGTATCTGCTCCGGAGGCGATCGCCGAGCTAATTCTGCCGGCTGGCGTAGACGCTCTGGAAATCCACACAAAAGTAGGACATCTGGCAGATTTTCAAAGGCTCTGGCGTGGTATAGCACCTTGGGTAGAGCATCTCAAGCTTCTCGCAATTAGCTGTCCAGATGGAGAGAATCTCCTTGATTACCTCCAGTCACTTTATCAAATTATCTCGCCCTTACCCTGTCCTCTAGTTTGGCAAACAGATGGGCGTCCGATGAGTGGTGACATAGGCGCTGGTGCGACTCGTGCTGCTGTGAAACTGAGTCAAAAAGTTCTAGGGGCTGGATTACCTGGCTATGTACAACTAGCAGGGGGTACAAATGATCATACCGTCATCAAGCTCAGAGCCGCTGGGCTGCTGAATGATGGGGGAACTGTGAACGGGGAAGATTTGTCTGTTACCCCAAGCCAAGATCTGACCCTCCCCTACCCACCCTTATTAAGGGGGGAATTCTCCAGCCAAAATCCCCAATCCTTTGTTGCCGGTGTAGCTTACGGTAGCTACGCTCGTGTCTTACTTTCACCAATTTTAGATCAACTTGAAAAATGCAATGGGGAAGAAATTGATGCCAAGGGCACTTCGCCTCAAAGTCCACAGCTCAGAAACCTGGAAGACTTACCAGATCTACTTTGGCAGGCTGTGACAATAGCTGATTCTCTGGTTTCCCAGTTGAAATCAGCCAAGAAACTGTCGCAATCTCTACCTAAATAAACCAAGGAAGCGGATTGACATTAATATTTCGGCTTCGTTGACGAACTCTTGGTAAAACCTACGGCGACAGTAAGAACAGATTTGCATAAAACCCACTGATAAGAGCAGCGATCGCTGTCTTTGACACGAGCATATGGTGAATATTCACGGTATCAATGGCTCTGACGAAAAACCTTTATTTAATCAAGAAAAGCTGGTTGTGCAAGAAAACCTTACCTCAAACAGGATGCAGATTACAGATGACCTCCAGAAGCTACTGGATGTTTTGCCAGAAGATATTCGCTCAGCATTAGAAAAACACCCCCAGCAAGATAGTTTGATTGAGGTAGTCATGGACATTGGCCGCTTTCCAGAAGTGCGCTTCCTAGGGTCAGCGGAGTACCTTTTACAGACGCCAGTCACTCAGGAACACCTGACTTACTGCGTCGAACGAGTGGGACACTTTAGCGGAGACAATCGCGCCGGCATTGAACGCACCCTACACCGGATCAGCGCCATTCGTAACCGCCCCGGAGAGATTATTGGCTTAACCTGCCGCGTTGGTCGAGCAGTCTTCGGTACCATTGGTATGATTCGCGACCTAGTGGAAACCGGCCAGTCAATTTTGATGTTAGGGCGTCCCGGTGTTGGTAAAACAACAGCCTTGCGGGAAATAGCCAGAGTCTTGGCCGATGATTTACAAAAGCGGGTTGTAATTATCGATACCTCCAACGAAATTGCTGGTGATGGAGATATTCCCCATCCTGCGATTGGGAGAGCGAGAAGGATGCAAGTTGCCCGTCCAGAACTTCAGCATCAAGTGATGATTGAAGCCGTAGAAAACCACATGCCAGAAGTCATCGTAATTGATGAAATCGGCACCGAACTAGAAGCACTAGCAGCCCGTACAATTGCTGAGCGTGGCGTGCAGCTAGTAGGTACTGCTCACGGTAATCAAATTGAAAACCTGATTAAAAATCCCACCTTATCAGATTTAGTTGGTGGAATTCAGGCCGTAACCTTGGGAGATGACGAAGCTAGACGCAGGGGCTCTCAAAAAACAGTTTTGGAGCGCAAAGCACCCCCAACCTTTGAAATTGCCGTGGAAATGCTAGAACGGCAACGCTGGGTCATACATGAAAACGTTTCTGACACTGTTGATGATTTGTTGCGAGGTCGTCAGCCAAATCCGCAGGTGCGGACAGTCGAGGAAGATGGCAAGGTAACGATTACCCGCCAAATTCCCTCAGCACCGGTCGCAATACCACCCAACAGAAGTTTGCTCTCTCCTAGCGCAAGCAGATCTACTGGTTGGCGTTCGTCTGGACAGATGAAGCCACTGTCCCGTCAGCCAGCACCTCGATATTCTGCTGAGGAAAACTACTTTGAGCAGATGCTAGAAAGCTCCTGGCAGCAGCCAGACCCCCTGATCAACGGTTTTAGGACACCTGGGCCAAATGGAGAGGATTTGCCTCTACACGTTTATCCTTACGGTGTCAGCCGCCATCAGCTAGAGCAAGTGATTCGGGTGCTAAATTTGCCCGTGGTCTTGACAAAAGACATGGATAGTGCTGATGCGGTGTTGAGTTTGCGATCGCATATCAAAAATCACGGCAAGTTACGGACAATTGCCAAAGCACGTCAGGTGCCAATTCATGCTGTCAAAGCCAGCACCATTCCTCAGATTACTCGCGCTTTGCGGCATCTTTTGGATATGGATGACCCTAGTACACCTGAAACGGCTGATTTACGGTTATTTACCGAAAATGGCAGTGATGACGAAATCGAGGCGCTCGAAGAAGCACGTCTAGCAGTTGAGCAAATTGTGATTCCCAAAGGCCAACCAGTAGAGTTGTTACCGCGATCGCCTAAAGTGCGCAAGATGCAACATGAACTGGTAGAACACTATCACCTCAAGTCCGATAGTTTTGGCGACGAACCCAATCGGCGTTTGCGGATTTATCCTGCTTGATGGGGACTGGGGGAGACGGGGAGACGGGGAGATGGGGAGATGGGGAGACGGGGAGATGGGGGAGAGTTCCCGATCCAAAATCCAAAATCCAAAATCCAAAATCCAAAATCCAAAATCCCCATTACCAATTACCCACTCCCCATTACCCATTACCCAATCCCCCTTAACCAATTTTAAAAAAGTACTTGACACTTTCCAGGTAGTAAATGCTACCATAAGCAAGGTTAAGCCAATGGGGTGTAGCCAAGTGGTAAGGCAGCGGGTTTTGGTCCCGCCATTCCTAGGTTCGAATCCTAGCACCCCAGTCAAAGTAAAATCATAGCTAAGTATTGTTGTAGACTGGCACAATGACTTGTGGCAGTTTATTGATTTTGGTCGTGCTTGGTGCAATAAAATATTTCTTTGGCAAAAAGAAAGTTGGTAGGGGCGTTAGCGAAGCGATAGCGAGTCTTCGAGCGTCAGCATTCAGATAATAACAAGAGTTGATCTACCGAAAATTGGCTGTCCTATTGCTTCGCCCCTACAGATTATGGTAGGAAACATATTTATGGGACTTAACTTCGGAAAGCACTCAGCAGTCATGAGTGTCATTGGAGCGATCGCCTTTGGCGCTGCGCTTGACGCAATCGCCTTTTTTTGCCTCAACAGTGGGACAACATCTGTACAAGCTGCTCAAATTATTGTGCTGCGTCGTGGTTCCTCAAGCGAATCCATCGACCTAGCAGACCTCAAAATTTATGCTGAAACCGGGAAAGCTTCCCCCAGTCTTGAAAAAGCAGCACGTCTGTTGACACCTCAGCAACGCAATCAAATTCAAACAGCGCTCAAGGCAAAATTTAACATTAACGTCCTAGCAGTTGATAAATTGCTCAATACCGAAGTTGGCAATACCCTAGCTTCTTCTTTTGCTAGCGCCACACCGATACAGGATAAAGTTGGGGTGCAATTTGTACGACAAGGACTAATTCTAGGAGCGAATAAACCAGAAGGACTTTCTCTGATTGGGTTTATTGAAGCTTACCCCAGTAAAACCCTCGATCTTGATGTAGATCAGGCATTTGGGTCTCTAGGAACCTTTAACAAAGCTTTTTGGCAAACTCAGGCGTTTATGGCGGCGATTTCTCCTCAACTCGCTCCCAATCGTCCCGATCTTAGTTTACCTTTTGACCCCACTGGGCCAGGAAAAGCCAAAGTGGAAGTGCTGGCTTTAAACTTCAACGACGAACAGCGCAAGCGTGAGATTCCCGTTGATGTTTACTTCTCAACAGAAGCATCTACAGCTAAACCGCTGATTGTTTTCTCTCACGGACTGGGCTCAGTACGCATAGATATGCGCTACCTAGCAGAACATCTAGCATCTCATGGCTATGTCGTCGCTGCCTTAGAACATCCGGGAAGCAACGAAACTCATGTAAAAAAAGCACTGGCTTTGAAGGGGCCACTTCTGGAAGCAGAGGAATTTTTAAATCGACCCAAAGATATCAGTTTTCTCCTCGACCAATTTAAGACCCTGAACGAAACAGCAGGCCAGCTTCAGGGCAAACTAGCAGCAGATCGAGCGATGGTAATTGGTTATTCTCTGGGAGGGACAACTGCGTTATCAATTGCTGGGGCCGAGTTGCAATTAACTGGGTTGAAACAACGATGTCCTGGCAATTCACTTGCTTTTAGTTTAGGGGAAAATGCCCAGTGTTTTGCCAAGGGACTTCCCGAAGATCGCTATCAATTGCGAGATCCGCGAGTTAAAGCCGCGATCGCTCTTTCTCCTGTCACTTCTCTCATATTTGGGGAAACCGGTATGAGTAAGGTGGCTATTGGTACAGTGATACTAGGTAGTTCTGCAGATAAAACAGCTCCAGCTTTAACGGAACAAGTGATTAGCTTTCAGCAAATGTCATCTCCCAAATGGCTGGTTGGTGTTGTGGGTGCTACTCATTTAAGTGTCAAAGACCCCAGCACCACAATGGATCAGGCTGGTCAACCGGATACGCTTTACAGTGGTGGTGAAATTGTTGGAGAGCAATCCGTTGAAGTGCGCAACTATCTTAAGGCGATCGCCCTAGCAATGGGATCACAACTTACAGACGAAGCTGCTAAATATTCGCTTTTTCTCACCCCAGAATATGCTCAGTTTGCGTCCACAGAGAGATTTCCCATACGTCTCATCACAGAAATCCCACCAGAGGCAGAGGCAATTCTTAAAGATTTCGTCCATAAATAAACCTATTTTTCCTGGTTTTCGCGGTTCTCTGGCTCTGATATCGCATCCGTTTGCATTGGAATAATATGTTTTTTAACGCAGAGAACGCAGAGAGGGGACGCTCCACGTAGCAGAGTTTTTTGAATAATTCCGATAGGTAAATGATATGAACCATAGAAGCAGCAATTTGTTGAGGGAATTTAGGGATAGAAAAGAGAGTATTTTTGGGTTCACAAATTATTCACACTCCCTGAAGTGATTCAATTTACAGACTTTTGGTATCTCGTCTGGGAGAGAAATGAGATAATTTTTGAAAATTGGATTAATTTTTAGTAAAGCAGAGCGATAATTTTCCACATGGTTAGCGCTAACAAATTGCGATATATCTTCTAAAAAACAACGTCTTTTCAAGGATTGTATTGCTTTTAATAACTCTGTGGGAGGATAAGATATTTCCTGTAAAATCTGGCTCAAAGTAACTGATTCTTCTTGTTTGGCTAAATAATTCATTACCTGTTTTTCTGACTCTGTTAATCTTATCCACAAACGGCTGAGTTGAGAGGCGATTCCATTACTTAATATCAAGGAAGGATAAGCTAAAAATTCCGTGACTTTGCCAGCGAATAATTCTTGAATCATCGTGGCTGTCATTTCTAACCATAAAGGATGACCTTGATATTTGTCGATTAAGGTATGCCACATTTGCTCGTCTGACAGTTCTTTATCTCTTAATATTTGTTTAGCAGATTCTCCCAAACCGGCGAGTTTTAAACAACGGGTGAATTTATGGCGAGTAGCGATCGCATCTTCTGGTTGTTCGCTAGTAATCAACAACAAACTACTCGAATGAGACAATTCCGCAATTTGTTTAAATAACAGATAATATCCTTCAAATTCTGCTTTATATTGTCCGGCAAATTCTCCGGATTCAAAGATCATCTGCACGTCATCTATAATAATTAAACAGCGATGTTTGCGGAAAAACTTAAGCAATACATTGACTTGGCGATCGAGGGTATTGGGAATAATGGGGGAGATAAAGCTTTGCAGTAAGTCTGTTAAAAAATCATCTATAGTTGGACAATACCGAAAACTGCGATAAACAATATATTCAAATTGCGTTTGGATTTCTTCAATTAGTTTGATGGCTAGCGTAGTTTTGCCAATTCCGATAATGCCAACTAAGGTAACAAGGCGGGGGCAATCTTGAATTAACCAGGTTTTTAAAGTGTTTAATTCATCAGTTCGTCCGTAAAATTCGGTAAGTTCAGGAGCGGTATCTATGTCTAAGTAGGTTTGGTTTTCAGTTCGTTTGGATAGGGGAGAAGATTTAGGCGATCGCTTTTGTTTTGAACAAATACTGATTTGATGAAAACTAATAAAATTTCCCGATGAGACACTGTTAGAGATAATAATTTTTTCTAAAATATTCCGTGCATTTAATTTATTAACATCTTCCCCTAAAACATCGGATAAAGCTTGCCATAAGTCCGATGCAGTATCTCGAACATGACCTTCACTTAAATTGTTTTCCGAGGCAATTTTGGCGTATTTCTGATTTTGTAATGTGCCTTTAAGAATAGTTTCTTGCAGATGGTCTAGGTGTTCGCCTGTATGAGTGAAGAGCAGTTCATCGGCGAGTTTCAAGACTTCTGCAATGTCCATAGATGGGTGAGATGGGCGGGTTTTCCCGATTCTATCCGATCTTTCCTACATTTTTCTGACAAATCAGAGATTTTTTGGAGAAAAGTTCCGATCTCGCTCCGACTGACAGAGCGATCGGGCTTGGGCTTTGATTGAGTTAATCCAAAGGTAATTTTAGACTGCTCAGAGTTAAACCGCAAATGTGCGGGATAATCCAACCAAAAATAGCATTTTACTGCAACTGCGGACTAATTAATAGTTAGACCTTACAACGGCAATTTTCTTAGCTGGTGAGAAATTCTGTCGCAACCGTTACCAGCAAATGTTCATAACCTAAAAGGAGATCGATATGGCTACTATTTCAAACCTCTCACTCAATGTCGAAGACTTAAGTGCGACGACAGTGAGGGTGACAGTAAGATACAGGCTGACTCCGAGTGCAATTGAGAAACTCGCGGGGACGGTGTTTTCCGAGAATATTCAGTTAATAGGGGATGATCCTGGAGTTGTTGGCGACATCGTGATAACAACTTTCCCTTCAGATGCTTTTGCAGTGAGTAGCTCAACGTCCAATGTTGAGCGCACACGAACCAGAAACGTACTCAAGTCCACCATGAACGAGGATCCGGAATTCCTGACAACAGGCGCGGAGGTAGTTGACGAAACCTTCGCTCGAATCACTCTCGCGTACGCTGCTAGTGCGCCTATTCCGCCGACACTCCCATCGCCAGCAATCACAAACATAGTCACAGGAGCCTGGAAGTAGGTTAGTGCTTTAGCTCAGTAGTGCGGCAAAGCAGATCTATCGCGTATTGCGCCAAATGGAAAGCCTCGTAGGTTGGGTTGAAGCATGAAACCCAACACCTAAGACCAGATCGAGCCAATTGATGTTGGATTTCGCCTGATTCGATAAATGTCAGACAACAGGCTCAATGCTGCTCAACCCAATCTACAGCAAATGCGATCGCCCTTACTTTTTTATTGATAGGCGATCGCGCTTTTTTATAAATAGGCGATCGCTGATGGCAGAATGCTATGGCATAGACTGTAACACGCTGTTTTTTACAAAGCAGGCAGAGTGGATATTGTTGGCAATGCTCGCCCTATTTGTCTGTGCGCTATCATAGTGGGATTCACACAGAAGCGTAGCGATCGCAAGTCAGCATATGCAAGCCATCCTTTTAAGCCGCGAAGAAGTTGCACGACGTGCTTTGCACCTGTATGAAAGCGTCATTCGCGAACAAGTGGAAGTGGAAGAGAACATAGGAAAGATGGTCATCATTGACATTGAGACAGGTGATTATGAAGTTGATAAAACTGGGTTGCAAGCATCACGCAACCTCAGTAAGAAGCACCCAAATGCTCGACTCTTTGGTATTCGTATCGGCTATAACGTTGCTGTCTCATTTGGTGGTGTCATGGAGCGTGTCTACAAGTGATTTCTGGAATTGTGGCGAATAGGCACGCAACCGTTGTGCTGACATTTTTGCTGCCGAACGGCTCAAGCATCCCTATTGAGTTCGTTATAGATACAGGTTTCACAGGGGAACTGTGTCTTCCTCCAGAAGCAGTTTCATTGATGGGCTTGACCTTCAGACACGATACTGCTGCAAACTTGGCAGATAACAGTGAGGTCTTGCTTCCAGTTCACGAGGCAATAGTCCTTTGGGATGGTGAAGAGCGAGAAGTCCTTGTGATTGCGACAGGAAGGCGACCTTTACTTGGAACTGCTTTGTTGGACGAACAAGAACTTGTTATTCAGTTCACTGATGGTGGGCTGGTAACGATAGATGAATTATAGACGCCACGGCGATCGCCTTGTACTTTTTATCGATGAGCGATCTGCTGAAAGCTTTACTCGCTTCGCTATCGCGCTTTTTGCACAGAGGCGATCGCACTCACAGATGGTAGATGCAGGCTAACAACCCATGCACCCGACTGCCGAGAGGTTATCTGCTAGAACAGGAGGTTGTTTGTGGCGGGTGATGGGCAACGTTAGCTGGCTCTATCTTGTCTGCGAGACATCCACAAAGTCCATCTGTTAGTCCAAAGAGTCAAGGTAAGTCAAATCTCGTCCACAAGCCGCAAAACACTGTTGTATAGAGGCTCGGCAACCCAAAATCCAGCATCATTGACTAAAGCATCTAATAAGGGCTTTACCTCAGCAATCAAGCCTTGACTTTTCGCTTCGACCAGGATTCCCAAAATACCTGTGTATCGGAGGTTTAGTCTGGCTGCTACTAACCGACCCCGACGCTCATCAATCAAAACTTGATCAGCTTGAATCTCGACTGCTAGAGCGATCGCCTCCGCTTCTCCAATGTCAAGTTCATTACTCAGTGCTTCAACAAGAGTGCGCTCGCTAACAGCACGAGTTTGAATCCAGTTAAGGGTTTGTACTTCAGTTGCACCCGCAACAGGAAAGTCGGGATCAGTCAGTTCTCGATCAACGGCTTCGGGGATGAGAACCGTTCCATACAGTTGATGAAGGAGATGAAGTTGGTTAATTGCAGCGAGATTGTTGATGGGTGATGTGTCACTGACAATAATCACAACCTACCCATCTCTCGCAGGTTTTGAATGTCTTGTTCAAAATCTTCTACCCCGTAATGCACTGGAATACGGCGACTGGCGAGTAGGTGTTGAAATGCGACGCGGTGCATTCCTGCAAATCGGCTAGCTTGAGCAAGGGTAAGCTTTTCTCGCTCAAAGAGCATGACAGCGATTTCTTGACGCATTTCTGCCTCAGTCATGCGAGTTACGGTTAAAATTTCGTCAGGAACAACAAGACTCATGGCTAAATTCCTCGCTACCCTCACTATTTTACGCCATTGAGCTAGTAAATGGCTGTGTGCTGTCCGAGGATTCGATGAATGACAAACAACAGCCTCAAATCTAGAGCGAATGCGATCTGCTCAAAGCAGCGCTGGCGCGATCGCATTTTACTTTTTATCGACGAGCGATCTGCTGAAAGCTTTACTCGCTTCGCTATCGCGCTTTTTATCGACGAGCGATCTGCTGAAAGCTTTAATCGCTTCGCTATCGCACTTTCCCCTCCAACACCAGGCTTATTCAACTCCCTATGTAATACCAAAGCTAGATGTCTCTTCTATTTTAAGGGCTAGGTTTTAAATGATCTGGTTGGCGATCGCTCTGGCAATGGGATCACAACTTACAGACTACGCGGCCAAATACTCGCTGTTTCTGATACCAGAATATGCTCAATTTGCTTCCACAGAGAGGTTTCCCATAGGTCTAGTCACCCAGATTCCACCGGAAGCAGAGACAATTCTTAAAGATTTCGTCAAGAATTAAGCCCATTTTCCCAGATTTAAGCGCCTCTCTGGCTCTGAACCCTAGAATCAGCAAGTTGTTGAGGGAATTTAGGGATGAAAAAGGGAGTGTTTTTTGTTCACAATTTCTTCACACTCCCTGAGTAGACTTTAGTTATTAGCTTAGAAGTTTGATACGTCCTCTTCGATGTCACCTAGAGGGCGTTTTTTTTGAACTGCCAGACTGTGTTTGGCATGAAATGCCTCTTTGTGTAACTACAGCAAAGGATAGCGTCATTCGTGATTTGAAAACTGAGCAGTGAGCCAGAAAAAAGACTGTCCCATCACCAGAGGAAAATTTGGGAACTTAGGGAGATGATTAATACAGTGAAAAGCGCACATTCACTACCAGTCATAAGCATACTCCACAAGCCCAGATGTTGACCCACTGGGCTTTTTGCTTTGTAGGTAAAAGTGCATTCGGCTGTTATTCGGAAATTGGCTGCTGACTGCTATCGGCTACTTTTTGTTCAGAGTCTGGTATTGGTGGACGTACACACAGATACAGCAACGGGCCAGTTAATGGTACTAGCGCAAAAGCCCATTGGCTGAATGGGGCATTTTTTAAACCTCGTCGCGCCATATCATCTATAAGTAGCGCTGGAAACAAGAGACACAATAGGCAAAAATCCAGACTCATGACATGAATAAATCGACTGGTTTGCCATTGCTGAATAAAATCTCCCCAATCGCCCTTAATTAAACCAAAACTCAATAGCCCAAAAGCGCCAAGAGCGATCGCCACACCAAGCCAACGGGAATCTAAAATCTTCAGGAAAGTATCCTTAGATCCAGTAAACTCCTGATTCGGTTCGCGTAAGGCTAGATAAGGTAACAAAGCAAATGCTCCCACACCAAAAGATGCTGTGACAAAAAGCCATGCTGGGATTTTTTGCTCTCTACCATCAATGAATATCAAACAAGCATAAATCATCGGCCAAATGCCCATGATGTTAAATAGGGAGATGATTAAGGGATTAATGCCTTGCCAATTGCCAGTAGAAAGGTTTTTAATTAGTTCTAACGTATCCGGTTGGTCGGGAGGAGCAAAGAGAAAAGCGTAAGCAACAAAACCAATCCAAAGTAACCAAAATCCCAGTTTTCTGAGCATAATAAAATTAAAGTAAGAAGTACCGTAGGGGCGAAGCATTCGGGGAATAACCTCTCGGCTCTACCGAAAATTGACTACCCGAATGCTTCGCCCTACAAATAGTGGGTTGAGACTCAAGCCGGCTGACTCAAAGCATCAGTCAGATAATCAGCAGCAGTTTCTACTAAAGCGATCGCATTTTCATAGATCATCCTCGTTGGCCCTAAAATACCCACACTTCCTACAGGTAATTCACCCTGACGATAATTTGCCGAAACTAAAGCACAGGTACGCATCGGTTCCAAGGTATTTTCTGAGCCAATCCGCACCTTTACCCGACGTTCCGATGATTGGGACTCTGAGATTTCAAAGATTACAGGCCATAATTGTTCCTGTTCCTCTTCCAATAAATGCAACAGCATTTGGACTTGCTGCAATTCAGAAAATTCTGGCTGACGCAACACTTCTGATATCCCGCGAACCATAATTTGACAAGGAACAGGAGTCTTGGTACGGCGAGTTAAATCAGCTAGTAAAGTCCGCAGAAAATCGGCATACTTAGCAAATTCTTGGTCTAACTCACTCCAATCTAAAGTAGCTAGTTCACCAAGGGATTTATCCCGCAACTTGCTATTCAAAAAGTTAGATAAAATCTGTAACTCTCGCTCAACAATTGAGGAATCAACTTCAGAACCATCTGCTGACTGAGGTAATTCCATCAAGACAGATTGTGTCTCATAAGAATCCGTCACCACAATCAACATTACCCGTCTTGCTTCTAGTGGCACCAACTGCAAATGTTTCAAGCGCGTGGTTCGAGTTTGAGGCAAAGTAATTAAAGCAATATATCCACTGACAGTAGAGAGAATTTGCGCCGCATTTCGCAATAATTTCTCAAAGCTGGAATCTTCCGAACTCAAATTGTCTGCGAGTAAATGTTCTACTCGGCGTCCCAAAGCCTCGGAAGGCGTTATTAATTGATCAACATAAATTCGGTAACCAGAGTCTGAGGGAATTCGTCCTGCAGAGGTGTGAGGTTGATACAAGAACCCTGCTTTTTCCAGAAACCCCATACAAGAGCGAATTGTCGCCGGACTTACACTAAGTCCATACTCTGACACCAAAGTTTTGGAACCGACCGGTTCGGCCGTCGCGATGTAGTGACGGATGGTGGCCCGCAGAATCTGTTGTTGCCGCTGATTCAGACTCACTTCCAGAGACATTTATTAACAAGCTTATCTTAATTTGATTTTAAACAAAGCCCAAATCTACTGAGATAGCGATTGATACAAATAACTACGTTGCACTGCGACTTATTTCCGTACAAAAGTTGTTTGATTACTGTCGCTACTGCTTGGAGAGCAAAAGCTATTTTTAGCTAAAACTTGTCAAAATTGCCTAATATCGAGGAATACTTCGGTCAATAACCAGCGAGTAGGCATCAATACCACCCTCGATATTTTTGACATTGGTAAATCCCTGTCTGAGCAACCACTGAGTCATCTGAGCCGAGCGGCTACCATGATGACAAAGCACCAGCGTCTCAATATCTGGGTCAAAGCGAGTGAAGATTTGGTCAGACCATTCGGCAAATTCACTCAAGGGTAGATGCTCGAAGCCTTCTAAATAGGCGAACTCCAGTTCCTGATTTTCTCGCACATCGATCAATTGTAGATGCTTTGGGGGTTCTTCTAGCCTAGTTGCCAGCTCTTCAACGCTGATTTGGGGTAGGGATTGACCGAAAAATTGCTGTGTCATCAAATTTTATTATGTTTTTTTAATTATTATCCCCTGACAGCCCCCCAATAGAACGATGCAGCCTCAGCAAAATCAACAGATCATTATGGTTGGCAAGGATGAGCAATTAAAATAATAGGCGTGGAATTGGCATCAATTCTCTCTCAATCGCCAAGATACGCCCTCGCAATTCATCATGAAGCTACGCTCATTTTTTTATGCCCTAGCAGCGGGTTCCGTTGTGCTGCTGCTAATTGCTGTCGGTGGCTTTTTCTGGTTAACTTCCTCTAGTCCACTGCAATTACTGCGCGGCGGCGCAGTAACTCACCCCAGTGCTGCAATCTTCGTGCCGAAACAATCACCGATCATGGCTTCACTCCTGGTGAATCCAGACCGCTTGGAAGCGTTTCGGCAATTGGTGGCGCGTCCGGTAAATCGACGGCGATCGCGTGTCGAATTGAACAAGTTTGAAAACAGCCTACTTTTAAAAAATAACCTAGATTACCAACGAGATGTCCGTCCCTGGCTAGGGGATGAAATCACTTGGGCTGTAACCTCTTTAGACTTTGACCGCAATTCCCAAAATTCCGTACAACCTGGTTACTTACTAGCAATCTCTACCAAAAACCCGGAACGTGCCCGTGAGTTTCTGCAACTGTTCTACACTAAGCAAGCGTCCGCTGGAACAACAGATTTAGTCTTTGAGACTTACAAAGGGGTAAACCTGACTTATCAGCGCCCTACAACCCAATTAGGAGCATCTCCAGCAGATTTTAACTCGATACCTACCCCAGAAACTCTGACTAGCGCAGTTGTAGGCGATCGCTTTGTACTGTTTGCCAATCACCCCAAAGTATTGCGGGATGCGATTAACAACGCCCAAGTAGCAAATCTCAACTTGGAGGAAGACCGCGAATATCAGCAAAAATTGCAAAGCCTGACTGAGCCTAAAATTGGTCTAAGCTTCTTGAATCTACCAGCAATGACCGCCTGGATTTCCAAGCAACCAAAAGTAACAGGAGATCCCTTACAAGGTTCTGAGACTTTAGCCGTCTCCCTCTCCTTGAACCGTATGGGACTGGTAGGACAAACAGCTTTACTAAGAACTGGTGCTACTCAGGAAAGCCTAGAACCTACTCTTTCTAAGCCTGTAGATGCTTTGCAGTACATCCCCGCTAACAGTGCATTAGCAGTTGCTGGGACTGATTTAAACCAACTTTGGAATCGTCTCTCAACAGGTGTCGCCAATGATGACACTCTCAAACCTTTGCTTGAGAAATCAATTGCTAGTTTGGAATCTAGCTGGAATATAAAACTACCTCAAGAGATATTTAATTGGGTACGGGGGGAATATGCGCTTTCTCTTTTACCTCGTCTGGATAACACTAATCCCGATTGGATTTTTGTAGCAGAAAAAATGCCTGGGGCAAATGCTGAAGAGGGAATTCAGCATCTGGATGATTTGGCTAAGAAACGAGGTTTCAGTGTTGGGAATTTGCCCTTGGGAGAGTACACAATCTCAGCTTGGACTAAGCTTGTAACTTCTATCGCTCCGGTGACTGGTAAAAATAAGCGGATGATGAAATTAGAGGCACAAGTTTATGGTGTTCATACGACTGTAGGCAATTATGAGATTTTGACTTCTTCGATTGAAGCGATGTCTCAAGCTTTGGTTGGTGTAGAGAATTCTCTGCTCAAGAGTGATAAATTCCAAGAGGCGATCGCGCCTTTACCCCAACAAAATGATGGCTATGTGTACATAGATTGGCAACAAGGAGAAACATATATAGAGCGACAGTTGCCAATTTTGCAAGTGGTGGAATTGGTGGGAAAACCGTTATTTAATCATTTGCAATCTCTGACTATTAGTAGCTACGGTGTTGATCAGGGAGTGCAACGGAGTAAGCTATTTTTCCGGTTGGGTAACGAGCAAGATGCTTAAATCCTTTAGCAATAAACAAGATTGCCAAAGTCGAATTTCCCCCCCCCTGTGTCCCCCCTTATCAATGGGGGAAATTGCTGAAAACTCTTCCCCCTTATCAATGGGGGAAATTGCTGAAAACTCTTCCCCCTTATCAATGGGGGAAATTGCTGAAAACTCTTCCCCCTTATCAATGGGGGAAATTGCTGAAAACTCTTCCCCCTTTGACAAGGGGGGTTAGGGGGGTCAGGTTTAACTTAGGCAATCTTGTCTAATCAACAAAGTAGGGTTGTCTTTGCAGAAGTTTCACAAAATCTTCACCCGATCAGGTGTAGTCATTAGCTAGGGAAGCAATAGGATCGATATAGGGAAAAAAACAACGTCTTGATTCTCTTCAAGTACATAGTAATTTTTCTCCTATATCAAATTACGCCTCAAAAACTGGGAAAATAACCTTAATTTCCAGTATTTTTAGGAGGGTTTTGGCATATGCTGCGGTTATATCGTGCGAGTGTCATAGCTTTGATAACAGCCATCAGCGCTACACCGGTTTTATCCCAGGCTGCAAATTTTAGTACTTTGACCATTACACCAGGTTTTCCACGTGCATCGGGGATTGTTGGTGGGAACACAGGGGGTTCTTTTTCTTTACCCTCAATCGCCAATAGCGATCGCAATAAACAGCCCTGTATTGGTTATGCTTCCCAAACTCCTGACCACATTCTGATCTTAGAGAAAGACTTTCCTAAACTAACACTACAAGTTAGGACTCGTATGAAAGATACAACTTTAATGATTCGAGGGCCAAATAACTTAATTCTTTGTGGGGATGATACAGGACCTAGTAAAGATGCCAGTATTGAAGCTATCAACTTGAAAAAGGGTAGATATGAAGTTTGGGTTGGTGCGATTGAAGCTGGTAAACGGTGGAATTATACCCTCACTGTCCGAGAATAGTGAGGAAGGCTAAGAGCGTTTGTGATTGTGTGTATACTATTAGAATAAGGGATTTTTTTTGTGCTATCTTCACTTATTGCTGACTTCCGCATCATCTTTGAACGTGACCCTGCAGCCCGTAATTGGCTAGAGGTTTTATTTTGCTATCCTGGTCTACAAGCGTTAGTATTTCATCGTTTTTGTCACTGGTTATATTTTTTGGGGATTCCCTTCATTCCCCGATTTATTTCCCAATTTTCCCGCTTTTTGACCGGCATTGAAATTCACCCTGGCGCCACGATTGGTAAGGGTGTTTTTATTGATCACGGTATGGGTGTTGTGATTGGAGAAACTGCGATTGTCGGAGACTATGCTTTGATTTACCAAGGTGTCACTCTTGGTGGTACTGGTAAAGAGTGTGGCAAACGACATCCGACTCTTGGGGAAAATGTTGTTGTTGGTGCCGGTGCAAAAGTTCTCGGTAACATCCAAATCGGCAACAATGTTCGGATTGGGGCTGGTTCGGTTGTGTTACGAGAAGTGCCTTCTGATTGTACCGTGGTGGGAATTCCCGGTAGAATTGTCTATCGTTCTGGGGTTAAGGTGAACCCGTTGGAACATGGAAGTTTGCCTGATTCAGAGGCTGCTGTGATTCGTACTTTAATTGACCGTATCGAGCAGCTAGAACAACAGGTACAAGATTTAGCAAGCAAACAGTCTACAATGCCTTCTCTGGTTGCTGTAGGCTCTTCAGAGCTTGATTCTACTTTCGTTGGCGCTGGTATGTCTCATAGTTACTGCTTCTCAGATAAAGCTCTGCAAGAGTTTTTTGATGGTTCTGGAATTTGAGTTAGATGATTGGGGATTATAGGGCAATTTTAGTAAGCCATACAGATCGCCAGGGAATTAATTCCCTGGCTTATAGCTAAAGTCCTCTAAAGAGGACTCAATAGGCCTCTTGCAAAAGTGAATTTTCAGATGTAGGGGAGAAGCATTTGCGCCCGGATTTATCGGTAAAATCAGGGTTTTTATCCGCAAATGCTAGGCTAACGCCGAACCTAACGCTTGGGCTCCGCTAACGCTGTGCGCTAAGAGCGCCCCGCTACGCTAACGCTAACGCCCTTCCAGGATTTTTACAAGAAATATATTGTTCTTAAATTTAGCCTGACCTGCATAAGTTCTACAATCCCAGAGATACAGCAACTCCGTTCTTCCTACTTTGCCACTGTACAGGATTACTACAAGTTTTACATCGACCTACTGATGCAGTTGCACAAAACCAACCCATCACTAGGATATAACGCCAAAGCCTTACAAGCTTCCGAAAGCGCTAGAGCACGCTCTCTCCTAGAAATCCTCACCGAAGCTCGTGCTGACATACGTCAAGGAGTTGACCCAAAATTACTTCAACAAGAACGTAGTTTACAACAACAACTAAACGCCACAGAACAAAGCCGCGTCAAACTTCTCAATGGTCAATACACCAACAAACAATTAGACACAATCAAACAACAAATTGAATCAATCATCACCCAACTACAGCAAGTTGAAACCCAAATCCGAGCAAATAGTCCCCGTTACGCAGCCCTGAAATATCCTCAACCTCTCAACTTACAACAAATTCAACAACAAGTACTCGATGAAAATACCTTGCTGTTGGAATACTCATTAGGCAAAGATCGTAGCTACCTTTGGGCTGTCACAAAAACTAGCATTAACAGTTACGAATTACCTAAAAGTGCTGATATCGAAACAGCAGCCAAAGCTTACTATCAGCAACTTACATCAGAGCAAATTCCTAGCTCAGAAGTAGGAATGAAATTGAGCCAAATTCTCTTAGCACCAGTAGCTAATCAGTTAGGAAACAAACGTTTACTTGTTGTTAGCGACGGTGCCTTACAATCGATTCCTTTTGCAGCATTACCGATACTTGGAAAAACCTCTCCCCCAGCCCCTCTCCTGCAAGGAGAGGGGAGCAATTCTCCCTCTCCCTCTCCTAATCCCCCCTCTCCTAATCCCCCCTCTCCTAATCCCCCCTCTCCTAATCCCCCCTCTCCTAATCCCCCCTCTCCTACTCCCCCCTCTCCTAATCCCCCCTCTCCTACTCCCCCCTTCCCTCGCAGGGAAGGGGGGCTGGGGGGGTTAGGTTTCACACCTTTGTTAGTACAAAACGAAATCGTCTCCCTACCCTCAGCTTCAACCATCGCCGTCTTACGCAATGAAGTAAAAGGACGTTCCCCCGCTCCCAAAACCTTGATGGCGATCGCCGATCCAGTTTTTACCAATAAAGACGAACGTTTCAAAACCTCTCAATCACAAACCAACAATTCCACAAGCAATCCCGACGCTCTCAAAAGATCAGCTTCAGATATCGGTGTCATCCTCGATCGCCTAAAATACACTCGCACAGAAGCCAATACAATTCTCTCCCTTGTCCCGGAAACTCAACGTACCTCAGCATTTGACTTTGCCGCATCTCGCAGTACCGCCACAAATCCTGATTTAGCCAAGTACAAAATCATACATTTTGCTACTCATGGGCTTATCAATAACGTTAATCCAGAATTATCAGGAATTGTGCTATCTCTCTTTGATGAAAAAGGTGTAGATAGTAACGGCTTTTTGCGTCTCAATGACATTTTTAACCTCAATTTACCTGCCGAACTTGTAGTACTTAGTGCTTGTGAAACTGGACTTGGTAAAGATGTCAAAGGAGAAGGATTAGTTGGGTTGACAAGAGGGTTTATGTATGCAGGTGCTAAGCGTGTTGTAGTTAGTTTGTGGAGTGTCAAAGATAACGCAACAGCAGAATTGATGAAGAAGTTTTATCAACAAATGTTAGATAAGGGTTTGAATCCGGTAGCTGCAATGAGGGCTGCGCAGTTAGAAATGTGGAAAACCCAACAGTGGAAAGCACCTTATTATTGGGCGGCTTTTGTTGTTCAAGGGGAATGGAAATAAGTCAACCAAAATGTTAGTTGTAATTGAAACGTCCTTTCACGGATTAACAGCTTGCTTCAACCACTCATGAGAAGCATTTTGCTGATAAAGCGATCGCGTTTGAGGGTCACCTCGTAACTCTAGGTGATCGACTTGTACAGGTTCCAGCAACAACAGACAAAAATTGGCCAATGGCTTTACTGGATCTGGCAATGGTGGTGAAAAGTCAGCATCGTCTTCTCTAGCTTCCCTAGGATAAGGCCAAACAAATTGTATACGAGCTGAGTCAGAAAGTTCTTGCCAAGTCCTCTGACGAGCTTCTTGGAGTGCTACATCGGGATGACCTACCCCAACAAGAGTCAACTGACCACTCAAGCGAAATTGTTCACGAGTTGTGGGAAAGTACCAGCAAATTTCTCCCCAAGACTGCTTGGTAATTTGCTCAACTTTCTGACTGCGGGAATCAGTGATAATTTTTAGTTGGTTGGAATCCTGCAAAAAGCCGCGAAAAACAACAGTACGATTAGCAGGATAGCCATCCTCACGTACCGTCGCTAGCTGGAAATAACGGGAGTAAGCCAGAGAGCGATTTTGGTAGATTGCATGAGCTAGAAGCGATCGCCAGGGAGCCAAAGACATTTGTCAAGAATGAGTTTGTGCCCTACACATAGCGCAAAAATCTGAAATTTTCAACATTTGCCCCTATATCTAACATCGCGTATAGTCAGGATTTAGTCTAAACTGACAACAGATTCTAACTATGGTTCGAGAGCTTGAGCGGGAACGCCAGAAGGGTGATTTTCCAGAAGCTGCACCAGCGGCTAACCCAGTATTTTTCAGAACATACAGCCGTAGAACAGAACGGGGTCGCGAGACTTGGGAAGAAGTGTGCGATCGCACTACCCAAGGCTTGACCAAACTAGGTAAGCTAACCGAGAGTGAAGCTAACCTAGTACACCGGATGATGAACCAGCTCAAGAGTCTCCCTTCCGGTCGTTGGCTGTGGGTTGGTGGTACAGGGTGGATCGAAAAGCCTGAGAACTTCTCAGGTGGCTACAATTGCACCAGCACCAATGTGGTAGATTGGTCTGCTTTTGGTCTAATGATGGATCTGGCCATGATGGGTTGTGGAACCGGCGCTATCCTAGAACAAAAATATATCAACCAACTGCCTGTTATTCGTAACCATCTTAGTGTCACCATAGAAGGTGAGCTTGGCTCTACCCCAGTTTCCGATCGCCGTGAACAGACAGAGGTAAAGATTGAGGGAAACCAGGTCTACATTCATGTAGGAGACTCTCGTCAAGGTTGGGTAAAGTCTTATCAAACCTTGCTGGAATTATCAACAGATGAAAGCTTTGACGATGAAGTTCAAATATCAGTTGATATTAGCGATGTTCGTGCTGCTGGAGAAAAATTAAAAGGCTTTGGTGGAGTTGCCAATCCGGTTAAATTACCAGACCTTTATCATCGTTGCGCCTCTATCCTCAACAACGCTAGAGGAAGACAATTAAACGCAGTTGAATGCTGTTTATTAATTGATGAAGCAGCAGTAGTTGTCGTTGCTGGAAACGTCAGACGTAGCGCGGGAATTCGTCAAGGTGCTGCCGACAATCAACTTTTTGCTCAAGCAAAAGATAACCTTTGGCAACAAGATGAAAACGGCAACTGGCGCATTGATCCAGAGCGAGATGCACTGCGTATGGCTAATCATACCCGCGTCTTCCACCACAAGCCAACATTGTCAGAATGTATTGATGCTGTTAGAAAACAGTATTATTCCGGCGAAGGTGCAATTCAATGGGCTGGTGAAGCTGTAGCAAGAGCCAACTGTGATCTACTGGTGACTGCTGAACAAAAGACAGATTTCCTGACAGCATATAGCCAAGGGAATGGAAACCAGTGGTTAAAAAATCACTATCCTGAAATGCCAGATTCAGAGATAGAACATCGTTTAGCTCGCTATGGTTTAAACCCGTGTGGTAAATAATTTTGCCTCACCTTAAAAACCCCGCAAAATCGGTGAAAGCTGTGATGCTAATACCGAGGTAAGTAGAGGGACTAAAAAACCTTTACCACCGTAGAGCGTACCGGTTGAAACTCAAGAGAGAATATAACACCGGCAAGAGTGCGGAGCTTCTTGAAAAGGAAGAAAATGTACGCCGAACTGTCACAAAAAAAGAAGTGACAGAACTAAAGGATAAAAAGCCTTTAGGGTAACAAAATTGGAAATTATTGGGTCGGATTTTCATTGCGTATCAAAAGATACGTTTTTGATTACGCGAGATGGAATGCACCAAATTAGCGATCTTGTCGGTCGTGAAGTAGAAATTTGGAATGGTCAGCGTTGGAGCAAAGTTTTACCAATGCTGACAGGGCGAAATCGCCAACTCTACCGCGTAAATTTTTCTGATGGAACATTTGTTGACGTGACAGAAAAGCACCGCTTTTTTGTCAAAAATCGCTTCGCTAAGGAATATCAAGAACTGACAACCAGCGAATTGATAAAGACCCTGGCAACTAGCAAGTATGTTTTGCATACTGAGGAGTTTAAAATTGACTATCAAGAGGGTAAGTTCATCGATCCAATTTGGGCTTATACCCTCGGTCAATTAGTGGGTGATGGCTCTATTTGTCAGTCTAACGGTCAGCCACAATTGCAATTACGTTTGTCTGGCGCTAAAAGCTATCAAGAGTTATCAATTGCTGGAAAAACGTCAGGAGTTCAGCGCTACTACACTGAAAGCAAAGAAACACCATGTTTACTTTATACAGGCTTTCAAAAAGATTTTGATGCAGCCTACGTTCGCTCTTTGAAAGAAACAGCAACTTCCTTTGAAGAAATAGCTGGTTGGAATCGAGAGGCAATTTTACATTTTGTCGCAGGTTTGGCAGATGCGGATGGCTCGGAGGTTGTTTCCGGGGGAATTCGTCTGTATATGTCAGGCTATGATCGCGCTTATCGCATTTATTTGCTGTTGCTGAAATGCGGTATTCGCTCTTCCATAAATCTCGTTCAAACTGCGGGAACAAAAACAAATTTCGGTGAACGCAAGAAGGATTTATGGTATTTGCAAATTACTGATTGTACGGCGATTCCTTGTCAGCGTCTCAATACTTCTGGCGGTCATACACCAAAATATAAAGGCAAATGGCAAGTCATTCGTTCCATCCAACCTCTTGAAGGATTACACGATACTTTCTGCTTTAATGAGCCTGAGTTTCATAAAGGTGTGTTTGGTGGAACCCTGACAGGACAATGTAATCTTGCAGAAATTCACCTCAACCAAATTGACCCAAATAACTATCAGGAACAAGAGGAAGCATTCACCGCTGGAGCAATATCTGTAGCAGCACTTCTCAACCACAAATTTAGCGAACCCCGCTATCAATACAGCCGAGAATTAGATCCCATTGTCGGTGTTTCTTTCACAGGCTTATTTGATTTCTTTGTCAAAGCCCTCGGTGTCGATTGGTTAACTTGGTGGGAAGCAGGACGACCGACTACACCCCAAGGATTACAATTTAAACAGCAGGAAGAAGAGTACTTAAGTCGCTGGAAAGAAATTGTCAATCGGGTGGTTTGGGAATATTGCGATCGCCACAATTTGAAAAGGCCTAATCGTTGTACAACTGTTCAGCCTAGTGGTACTAAGTCTCTTCTAACAGGAGCAAGTCCAGGATGGCATCCTCCCAAAGCACAAAGATTTATTCGTCGTATTACTTTCCGGAAAAATGACCCTGTAGCACTTGCTTGTATTGAGTACGGTTACAATGTGATTCCTTCTCAATCTGACAAGGATGAAAATGGAAATCTGCTCAATGATCCGTTCGATCCAAGATGTTCAGAATGGCTGGTAGAAATTCCTGTTGCTGTAGATTGGGCTGATTTACCAGGTGCTGATCAAATTGACATCAGTAAGTTTAATGCGAGCGCACAAATGGATTTTTATATGCAAGTCCAAAAGTTCTATGTGCGACACAATACCAGTGCTACGATTGAGCTACGGGAAAACGAAATCGAAAGCTTAGGTACTCGGATTTACGAAGCGATTAACAACGATGAAGGCTACATTTCCGCAGCTCTTTTATCACGTTTCGACGATCTTCAAACATTCCCTCGCTTACCATTTGAACCCATAAACAATGAGAAGTACCAACAGTTGATGCAGCAAGTAAAAATACGTCGTCAGACGGATGAATTTTATACTGCTTTGTTGCGTTACGATTCAGGTGAGTTACTAGAATCAGGCCCAGCGGGTTGTGACTCGGATAAGTGTATGTTCCCAGAACAGAAGTCTTGATAGATACAGACACGTTACGATCTAAGAGGATTTACTCAAACAGGCATTGCTGATCACAAGGAGATAGAAAGATGTTCCTCGATGAACTAACACCAGTTTTCAAAGAACTTACCCAACAACCTGTAGCTTTTTTGGGAGGATTTTTTTCTGGAGTACTGCGACTCAACCTCTCAGATGACCCAGTGAAAAGTTGGTTGGATGAGCAAACTGGCTCTACTGGCTACACTGCTTCTACTACTGGTAGTGATAACGGGAAAAGTACTGGCCCTCAGTCGATTTCGATTGATTAAGACCAAGTTTCAGTGAATCAGACTGAATAATCTTGAAATTAGGGGTTTACTGTCAGGCAGTAGACCCCTATACACTTTTGTGGTATAGCCGATGTAAGGTAGATTACAACTTGTAGCAAATTCGTAGGATATGATCATACGATAGGTATTAAGTTCTATCTTTGGTTGAATTTTTAGTGAGGCAATCGCGAAGCGTGGGCTCTCGCCCAATCGCCTCAGTGGCTGCTTGATCTAAAAAATAGACCACGGGTAAATTAGACAAGAGTTTCTAAGAAGGGCGAAGCACTTGCGTATTTATCTTATAGGTAAATAGCAAAAATCTTGGCGCAAGTGCTTCTCCCCTACAAATATAGGGTTGTATAGGATTGGCCGTTGTGTAGGGGTGAAGCATTCGGGCTACAATTTATCGGTGAAACCCAAGATTTACTGTCCGAATGCTTCACCCTTCTGTTGACAATCAGTTCAATCACCCAAACAAATACCCAAACCTCTAGCAGTTTTTACCAAGGTATCATCAGCATCGACAGCTCGATATTTGCTAATTGCTTCAGCAATTGGCACACTGACGATTTGACGGTTTTGCCATGTCACCATTTGGTCATATTGCTCGTTGGCGATTAAATCGACAGCAGCAACACCAAAAGCCGAACCAAGTAATCGGTCAAGTGGTGAAGGAATACCACCCCGTTGGGTGTGTCCTAACACAGTGACTCGCGTTTCCGCATTACTACAGGAAGAGATGCGGTCTGCTAAATACTGACCAATTCCACCTAAGCGACATTCTCCAAAGCGATCGCTAATTTTAACCGTTTCACCGGATTCTGTACAAACCGCTTCCGAAACAATAATTAAGCTGAAATGCTTATCTTGCTGCTGACGTTCTCGGATTTTGCGGCAAATATTTTCCAGAGTATAAGGAATTTCCGGGATTAAAATTACATCCGCACCCCCTGCAATCCCAGCGGAAATAGCAATGTGACCAGCATCTCGGCCCATCACCTCCAAAATTATCACTCGGTCGTGACTAGCAGCAGTGAAGTGTAAGCGATCCAGCGCTTCCGTAGCAATATTAACAGCCGTATCAAAGCCAATAGAACGTTCCGTACTACCAACATCGTTGTCAATAGTTTTGGGAATGGCCACAAAGTTGAGATTACCTTGTAGGGCAATTTTACGGAGGATAGCTAAACTACCATCCCCTCCAACGCCAATCAACGCATCCAAACCTAGGTGATGGTAGCCTTGAATAATATCTTCCGAGCGATCGCGTAGAGTACCATCTGGCATGGGAAAAGCAAACGGGTTACCTTTATTTGTAGTTCCCAACATCGTCCCACCCATCGTCAAGATTGACTCAACCTTGTCCGTATCCAGTGGGATAAATTGGGGAGGATGATGCATCAAACCCCCAGTAGCGCGACAGATTCCCAGTACTTCCCAATTGTAAGTACCCACAGCCCGATAAGTCACAGCCCGAATCACTGCATTTAAGCCAGCACAATCTCCACCACTGGTGAGAATACCAATGCGTTTATGTTCGCCCATAATGATGTTTTAGAAATGTTTTGCCATTTTCCACTAGATTTGACATCAGGAATACTTTTTAGACAAGAAAGTTGATCTAAAGATTTTCACTTTCTATAGTTCGTCTAAAGTTAGAAGCTTCATCGGCAATGGCTCCCTAAGATAGAAAGTAAAGAGGATGGGGTCGGAGTGCAGAGTGAGCAAGTCTCACTGAACAACTGCAAGCCCTTCCCAACTGCGTGACTCAATAGGGAGGAGAAAAATCATGGCAGAGGTAGATCAGCCTTTAGTTCAGGAGCACGCGCTAGATCGTGATTGCACAACGCTTTCTCGTCATGTTCTACAGCAGCTTCATAGTTTTTCAGCCGATGCTCAAGATCTTAGTGCGCTGATGAATCGCATTGGTTTAGCAGCAAAACTTATTTCTCGAAGATTGAGCCGCGCTGGTTTAGTGGAAGGCGCGTTAGGATTTACGGGTAACTTCAACGTGCAGGGAGAATCCGTCAAAAAGATGGATGTCTACGCCAATGAAGTATTTATCTCGGTGTTTAAGCAAAGCGGACTGGTCTGTCGCTTAGCCTCCGAGGAAATGGAAAAACCATATTATATCCCAGAAAACTGCCCAATTGGACGTTACACTCTGCTTTACGACCCAATTGATGGCTCCTCCAACGTCGATATTAACTTGAATGTTGGAGCAATCTTTTCGATTCGTAAACAAGAAGGAGATGACATCGACGGCGAAGCCCTCGATCTGTTACAAAGTGGGCGTAAGCAAATTGCCGCTGGCTACGTTATTTATGGTCCAAGTACCATGTTGGTGTATTCCATTGGTACGGGTGTTCATTCTTTCACCCTTGACCCCAGTTTAGGTGAGTTTATTCTTTCTAATCAAAATATGCGAGTGCCAGATCATGGACCGATTTATAGTGTCAATGAAGGTAACTTTTGGCAGTGGGAAGAACCAATCCGAGACTACATCCGTTATGTCCATCGACATGAAGGATATACCGCTCGCTATAGTGGGGCATTAGTGGGAGATTTTCACCGCATTTTGTCTCAGGGTGGGGTCTTTTTATATCCCGGTACTGTGAAAAAACCGGAAGGAAAATTGCGTCTACTTTATGAATCGGCTCCTCTTGCTTTTCTGATCGAACAAGCTGGAGGGAGAGCGAGTACTGGATCTGAAAATGTTTTGGACGCTGTACCAAAGTCTCTCCATTCTCGGACACCTTTGTTTATTGGTAGCAAAGAGGATGTAGCCCTTGTCGAGTCTTTTATTCAGGAAAGGGCTAAGGAATCTGAAGATCGGGTAATGACTCGTTCTTAATACATAGAAGTTGTACAGCGCTACGCGCATGAAAACGGTTATTTGTTAGTGGTTATGTAAAGCAACTAACAAACTATAACCAAGAAATAAACAACAATGATGATTACAGTTAGTAGGAGTTAAGCAATGACATCGACAACCGACAATCCAATTTTTCAAATTGAGAAAAATTTCGGTCAGAGTATCTGGATGGATAATCTGAGCCGCACTTTGATTCAGTCTGGTGAACTGCAAAAGATGATTGATGAACGTGGTGTTTGTGGAATCACTTCAAACCCTGCAATTTTTGAAAAGGCGATTGTAGGTAACGCAGTCTACGACGCTGATATTGAAGCAGGAATCAGCAGCGGAAAATCTGTTTTGGAAATTTACGAAAACTTGGTTTTTGAAGATATCCGCAATGCTTGTGATGTCCTCAAACCAGTCTATGATTCAACCAATGGATTGGATGGTTACGTTAGTATTGAAGTACCGCCAACTATAGCCGACGATACAGAAAGTACCATCAAAGAAGCCCGACGATATTACCAAGAAATTGGTCGGGAGAATGTGATGATTAAGATTCCAGGGACGAAGATGGGTTTACCTGCTTTTGAGCAAGTAACAAGTGAAGGAATCAGCGTCAATGTCACTTTGTTGTTTTCTGTAGAAAGCTACGTTGAGACAGCTTGGGCCTATATCCGAGGTTTAGAAAAGCGGGCCGCTGAAGGTAAGGATCTCAGTAAGATTGCTTCTGTTGCCAGTTTCTTCCTGAGTCGCATTGACTCCAATATTGACGATCGCGTTGACAAAAAACTGGCCGCTGGTGCTGATGATATCAATCTAGAAGCACGGTTGCGAGGTATTAAGGGCAAAGTGGCGATCGCTAATGCCAAAATCGCTTACCAGAAGTATAAGGAAATTTTTGGCAGCGATCGTTGGAAAGCCTTAGCAGAAAAAGGTGCAAAAGTCCAGCGTTTGTTATGGGCAAGTACCGGCACTAAAAACCCAGAATACAGCGATGTAATGTACGTCGATGAATTGATTGGGCCTGATACCGTTAATACCTTACCTCCGAGCACAATTGAAGCCTGTGCTGACCACTGTTCTCCTGATAGTCGCATTGAAACGGGTGTTGAGGAAGCTTTCCAGTTAATGGAAACACTCAAAGAATCCGATATCAATATTGATTTGTCAGAAGTAATGGACGAACTTCTTGAAGATGGAATTGACAAATTTATCAAGCCTTTTGAGTCCTTAATGTCATCTCTAGAAGAGAAAGTTCAACGCTTAGCGACTGTGTAAAAAACAGTGTGACATCTGAAGGATGAAATATGAAACTTTTCATCCTTCAACCTTCAGCCTTTATCCTTTATCCTTCAAACTTCAACCGACCTATGGTGACTCTGCTAGAAAATCCCCTACGCATTGGACTGCAACAGGAGCGAACTCCGGAACCGGCGATTCTGGTAATTTTTGGAGCGTCGGGAGACTTAACCCAGCGCAAACTGGTGCCAGCAATTTACCAAATGAAGCGCGATCGCCGCCTTCCTCCGGAAACTACCATTGTTGGTGTAGCACGTCGGGAATGGAGTCACGACTACTTCCGAGAGCAGATGCGCGAAGGTATCGAGCAATTTTCCGATGGTATCGGAGCTCAGGAAGTTTGGGAAGACTTTGCTCAAGGTTTGTACTACTGTTCTGGTGACATTGATAATCCAGAAAGCTATCAGAAACTGAAGGCTTTCTTAAGTGAACTGGATGGTAAGCGGGGGACGCGAGGAAACAGGGTATTTTACCTATCAGTTTCTCCTAAGTTTTTCCCGGAAGCTATTAGACAGTTAGGGGGAGCTGGAATGCTCCCTGACCCGACAAAGCACCGTTTAGTTATTGAAAAACCCTTCGGTAGAGATTTGAGTAGCGCTCAGAAACTCAATCGTGTGGTGCAACAAGTATGTAAGGAACAACAGGTTTACCGAATTGACCATTACTTAGGCAAAGAAACGGTTCAGAATCTGTTAGTATTCCGCTTTGCTAACGCCATTTTTGAGCCGCTGTGGAATCGTCAGTTTGTTGATCATGTACAGATTACAGTTGCAGAAACCGTAGGTGTTGAAGATCGAGCCGGTTACTATGAATCTTCCGGTGCTCTGCGAGATATGGTGCAGAATCACTTGATGCAAGTATTTTGCCTGACGGCGATGGAACCACCTAATTCCTTAGATGCTGATAGCATTCGCACGGAAAAAGTTAAGGTTCTTCAAGCCACCCATCTGGCAGATATTCATAATCTCGAAAATTCAGCGATTCGGGGTCAGTATTCAGCCGGTTGGATGAAAGGTAAGCGTGTTCCTGGATATCGGGAAGAGCCGGGAGTTGACCCAAATTCTACAACGCCAACTTATGTAGCGATGAAATTCTTGATAGATAATTGGCGTTGGCAAGGTGTTCCATTTTATCTACGAACTGGCAAACGTTTGCCGAAGAAAGTCAGCGAAATTGCGATTCAGTTCCGCGAAGTTCCGCATCTGATTTTTCAATCAGCAGCGCAACAAGTTAGCCCGAATGTACTAACGATGCGCATTCACCCTAATGAAGGGATTTCCCTACGTTTTGAATCGAAAATGCCAGGGCCAGATCTACGCACCCGGACAGTGGATATGGACTTTAGCTACGGTTCCTCCTTTGGGATAGCAACTTCGGATGCTTACGATCGCCTATTGCTCGACTGTATGATTGGTGACCAAACTTTGTTTACCCGTGCTGATGAAGTAGAAGAAGCTTGGCGAGTTGTGACACCAGCGCTGAGCGCTTGGGAAGCACCAAGTGACCCAGCTTTAGTTCCTCAGTATGAAGCAGGAACTTGGGAGCCAGAACAGGCCGAGCAATTGATTAATCGTGATGGACGCCGTTGGCGCAGAGTTTAAGTTGTTTGTTGTTTGTTGTTTGTTGTTTGTTGTTTGTTGTTTGTTGTTTGTTGTTTGTTGTTTGTTGTTTGTTGTTTGTTGTTTGTTGTTCGATCAGCTCAACCAACTAATAACTAATAACCAATAACTAATAACCAACAACTAATAACTAACAACTAATAACCAACAACTAATAAGCAACAACCAACAACCAACAACCAACAACTAATAACCAATAACTAATAACTTCTATGGCAATCCAATCTCCTCCCATTGTTTCTATTCAACCGCCAAAAGATGTTTCCTTGAGTGAAATTGAGGCGGAACTTCACAAAATTTGGCAAAGCTATGGCGGAGCCGGTGAATACGGCGATTTTCCCTCAGCAATACGGGCCTCAACTTTTAGTTTGATTGTCTATGAACCAGAAGAAACCCAACAGTTATTGACAGCATTGGGATATTACTCTGGCCCGATTGACGGAATCGTAGGCCCACGCATGGTTTCTGCACTCAAGGCTGCACAGAAAGCCTATGGACTGGCTCGTACTGGCAACGCTGATACAACCACCAAGGCAAAACTGCGTGAGGAGTATAACCACAAAGTCCAGAATGAGGCGAACAGCAGTACAAATGGCACCCAAAGGTCAAAGTATTCCGCAGATCTGGAAAGTTCCGGAATTGCCGATGTGATCGCCGCTTCTAACCCCTGTCGCATTATCGCCCTTTGTCCGATCGCTGGTGAAGATCAAGGTGTTACCGCTCAGGTATCTGCTTCTTGCCCCATTCAAAAGCATGCTCAGAGTACACTCGTCTGCTGCGAATATATTACCCTGGCAGGTACAGTAGCCGCCCTCGAACGCAATGCAGGGATGATTTCAGAGCTGATGATTGGTGATCTTCCCAAGTTTATTTGGTGGAAGGCGACACCTGACCCTGATAATGGTTTGTTCAAGCGGCTAGCTGAGGATAGCAATAGTGTCATTATTGACTCTAGTTCCTTCAGTAACACAGAGGAAGACTTATCGCAGATACACACCCTGATGAAGCAGGGAATCCCCCTTGCTGACCTCAATTGGCGACGTTTAGCAGCTTGGCAAGAGTTGACCGCTGCTGCTTTTGACCCACCAGAGCGCCGTGCTGCTATCCATGAGGTTGATCGCGTTACTATCGATTACGAGAAAGGTAATCAGGCTCAAGCATTAATGTTTCTTGGTTGGTTGGCAAGTCGTCTCCAGTGGCACCCTGTTTCTTATCAGAAAGAGGGGGGTGATTATGACATCTGGCGTGTTAAATTTACTAAACCAGATCAGCGTTCAGTGGAAGCAGAATTAGCGGGAATTCCTGTAGCTGATGCGGGAGAAATTGCAGGTGATTTGATCAGCATTCGTTTAGGTTCGACTAATGATGAAGCTGACTGCTGTACGGTGTTGTGTTCAGAAACAACAGGTTGTATGCGCATGGAAGCTGGCGGTGGTGCTCAGTCTTGCCGCATTCAGCAGGTAACGCCGCTTTTTGACCAAAAAACTGAGTTTTTGCTGAGTCAACAACTGCAACGCTTGGGTAGTGAAGTACTTTATCAAGAAAGTCTGGCTATTACTGGTGAGATTCTCAAATTGAAGAATTAGTTGTTTGTTGTTAGTTGTTTGATAATATTACTCAACCAGCAACCGTTTTCATGCCCGTAGGGCTGTACAACTAACAACCAATAACTAATAACCATGACTATAGTCATCGCTGGTGAACGTAGTGGGGTGGGTAAGACAACTGTCACGCTTGCTCTACTTTCGTCTTTGGTTGGCAAAAAAGCAAAAGTTCAGTCTTTCAAAGTTGGCCCAGATTACATCGATCCGATGTTTCATCAACGAGTGACTGGCCTTGCTTGTCGGAATTTAGACCCAGTGCTGACTTCTGAAACTTATGTCCAGCAATGTTTCTCCCGTCATGTTCAAGATGTAGATTACGCTCTCGTCGAAGGGGTGATGGGCTTGTTTGATGGCGCATCTGGACGGGATGATTGGGCCAGTACGGCTCATGTGGCCAGGTTGCTCCAACTTCCGGTATTGTTGGTGTTGGATTGTAGTCGGTTGTCTCGCTCAGTAGCGGCGATCGCTCATGGCTACCGTTCCTTTGACAAGAGAATTCAGCTAGCAGGTGTGGTGTTGAATCGCGTCGGAAGCGATCGCCACCTACAATTACTCCAAGACGCCCTGGACCCTTTGCACCTCCAAATCCTGGGAGTTTTGCGGCGTCAGGATAATATTACAATTCCCGACAGACATCTTGGCCTAGTTCCCACAGCGGAAATGCCGAACTTAGATGCTTTGATTGACAGACTTGCTCAACTTGGTGATAGTTGCTTTGACTGGGAGAGGTTGTTACCGTTGCTGACCCCCTCCAACTCCCCCTTACCAAGGGGGAGAGAAGAAGAGGAAGTAGAGTTACCAGTCCCCCTCCTTACCAAGGGGGGGTTAGGGGGGGTCAAACGAGTAGAGGGAGAAGCCAAAACCCCGATCCGAATAGCAATTGCACGCGATCGCGCTTTTAGTTTCTACTACCAAGACAATCTGGATATCCTGCAACAACTAGGCGCTGATTTAGTTTTCTGGAGTCCTCTCACAAATACTGCTTTACCTGAGAATATTCAGGGAATGTACTTTGGCGGCGGTTTTCCTGAAGTTTTTGCTCAACAACTAGCAGAAAATACCAGTGTTCGTGACGCAGTACGTGCTGTTATCTTGACAGGAATGCCAACATATGCTGAGTGTGGTGGGCTGATGTATTTGTGTGAACAAATTATCGATTTTCAAGGGAAAGCTTGGCCGATGCTGGGAGTATTACCCACCACAACATTGATGGGGAAGCGCTTGACAATGGGATATCGTAGCGCAACTGCATTGCAGTCGGGTCCAATGTTACCTGCTGGTACAAGTGTTTGGGGACATGAGTTTCATCACTCACAGTTAACCGTGACCCCTGAGAAACCGTTGTTTGAGACACGGGGATATGACGGGGGTAAGGTTTCTACTGAAGGTTGGCGAGTACAGCAGGTACATGCTTCCTACGTGCATCTGCATTGGGGTGGATGTTTAGAGATTCCTAGGAAATTTTTGCAAAGTTGTCAGCAGTTTAGCTAGTTGTATTTTGCCCTTTTGCTACTTGCTGGACTACTGACAACGGTAAGTCTAAAGACTGAGCAATCACCTCTAAACTTAGTCCCAATTGGAGCATTCGCGGTATTGTTTCTAACTTAGCTTGTTCTACACCTAACTGCTTGCCTTCTTCTACACCTAACTGCTTACCTTCTTCTACACCTAACTGCTTACCTTCTTCTAAAGCTTCTTGATAAACTTTGGTATGTCTAATTAAATCTAGTAACTGTGACATAAGCCTCTCCTTTATCTATTGCTGATTAGACTGTTGGGCTGCTTGTTGGACTACTTCCAGTGGTAAGTCCAATAATTGTGCGATCGCCTCCTCACTTAACCCAAACTGAAGCATTCGCGGTATTGTTTCTAACTTAGCTTGTTCTACACCTAACTGCTTACCTTCTTCTACACCTAACTGCTTACCTTCTTCTAAAGCTTCTTGATAAACCTTGGTCTGTTTTAACTCACTTAGTCCTAACATTGCTTCAATCTCCTGACGGCTCTTTTGCGGTAATTTGTAGACAATAATTGTCTCAATTAATTTGATGAGGTCACGCTTGGTAGTTTCATCGCTTAACTGTTGCCTTGCTTGATCAATTAAGCGTCTTGCCAATTCGCCAAGCTTATCCTCAGTCTCAATCACCAGTTTAACAACACCAACCCCAAGTGAACTTTCTGCGGACTCCCCTAATTCATCCAAATAAATTCGTGTGACTGAATTTAGGGTGACAATTTCGCCAAAGTGCAACGTTTGTTCTCTTTCGATGCTGCGAGTGGGATAGATTACTACAACATTCCAAGGATAGGGTGGCTTGTATTGTCTCAGATAGAGGAAGAGTTCGCCAAACAAACGATAGTATAAATCTTCATCTACTTGAAACTGAACTTCTACCACGTACAAAGGTTTTTCTGGGTTATTAGTTTTTGGTAAGAACAAACCGTCGAGACGGAAGGAGAGTTGTTTGATTTCACGGGAGGTGAATTCATAGTCAACAGCTTCTGTTGGGGATTTGTTAATTAGTTCAAAGAAGATGCTTGGGAATGATTGAAATAAGCTATAGAAGATAGTGTCTGTTTTCATATCAAATCCGTCTGGATTTTTGCCTAGAATTCCGTCAGACTGAAGTCTGCGGCTACAGAAACAAAGCCTACCTGCGTAGGCTAATTATAATTCTGATCAATTAACAGAGTATTTTCCCAAATTATCCGAAAGTTACATCTTCATAAAGTGCATCTAATGTCCCTTCAAAATTAACACTATTGAGCTGAAACAATGACTGTTCAGACCTATAATAATGCAATACCCAAAACCCTTCATTGTTGCGACGGAAACACTCAACTCGTCGCCGTTTGGTGTTAATTAAAACGTACTCACGAAGGCTTGCTAATTCTTGGTAGTCGCTAAATTTGTCACCTCGGTCAAAGGCTTCCGTAGAGTCGGACAAAACTTCAACAATCAAAGTAGGAAATCGCTTGTGATTGGGGGTTTCTTGGTCGCGTGGATCGCAAGTAACCATCACATCAGGATAGTAGAAGCGATTTAGTGAATCAATGCGTGCTTTCATGTCGGAAATATAGACACGGCAACCTGAGCCTCGTACATGGCTACGGAGAAGCGTAGCTAGGTTAAGAGCAATGGTAACGTGAGGATCACTGGCACCTGCCATCGCGTAGACTTGCCCATCAATATATTCATGTTTGATGGGACTTTGTTCCTCCATTTGGAGATATTCGTCAGGTGTGAGATCAGGCTGTTGGGGTGAGGCAATCATGATGAGAATGGGGTTATAAACCTACTCTTGTATGTAGTAATTTTATCCAAAATTAGCTAAACCATTTCAAAAATGGGATACTTAAAGGCTGGAATAACCTTAAGGATGAGCAAGGATTGATTAACTCAGTCGTTGTTTTTTTTATTTGCTTGGAAGTTCTTGGTAGTGCATGATTGTCACAGAAATTCCTAATATTTTTCTTCCTAATTGTGGCAAAGCAAACTTAAATTTTAGGGATGACGGGACATCTTGCCAGGAGACTGGTACAAAACCAAAACGAGTATAAAATATCGCTAGTTTCTCACCCAAACATTCAAGATAAAGTGGTTCAGTAGCTTCTTGAATTAGATGCGTTGTCAGATAAGTACCTAAACCACGTTGACGCCATGCGGGTACTACCACTAAGCTACTAAGTTCTTGTGTGCCAGAGAAGTTACGTAACTGTCCACAAGCCACCAATTCAGCCTCACATTCAATTACCCAAAATTGCTGCCAACGTAACTGAGTTGGATCGAGTTTTTCAGAGAAAACTAATTTACGAAGCCGCCAAATATCCTTAGCAGAAGCATGGCGGAGAGTACATCCTGATGGTAACAATGAAGAGCGATCGGTCATGATGTTTATTAAACTGGAATCCCAATGATATATTTTTTTTAACGCAGAGTAAGCCGAGTGTAGCGCCGAGAAACGCAGAATTCTTGAGGCAAAATGTTAGTTAATTCGGATGTTAGTGTAAACGATATCAGCCCTCCTTAAAAAAGAAGAACTGATAAAAATCTTTAAATTTCCCCGAACTTCGGGAGATTTAGGGGGAGATACAATCTCTTAGAAAAACTTACTCTCTGAGTCTTTACGTTGGATACCAATAACACAAGGACGGGGTGCACCTTGAGGTTGATTTTTACCACCATCAGCAACTGGTATATTGCTTGGCCAACTGCTACCGCGAGGGACAGCGCGTGTTTGATTAAAGGTGGTTCCATTCAAGTCCAGCATTTCAATACTGCGACTGAGCAAAGTACCATCATTGATGGGGCAATCTTCACCAGGATGCTGTACTGCTGCAATCAGGGTATTCCCTACGAAAGTAGGACCGGTGATTTCGCAACGGACTGGGCCATAGGCAAATGGTAGGACTTGTCCTGCTCTTGGGCCAGCAGTAGGCATAACGAAGAGCCAGTTATTGCCAAAAACCCCAGTGAAACTAGACACATTACCACTGGTTGTATGGTTAATTGTAGATGGAGTTCCGGCCGCACCGATATCAAAACCGTTGTGGGTGCTGGTGGACATATCTGTAACACCCCAGACATTGGCTTGAGCATCAAATACTAGGTTATCTACATTGGCAAAACCAGCACCAGAGGTAGATCCTGCTTCTCCACCTTGAGTGAATTTTTCCCAACGGAAAGTTGTACCCGTACCGTCGGCACTATTCTCAACAATCTTATAGATTCCCCCTGACTGCTGTGTAGCATTGGTAGCCTTGCTTAACTTAGCTACCTGAAAAATTCGAGAATCGGGATAACCATCGCTTCCAGGAGCACCATCTGTATAAGCAATGAAAACTGCTTTGGAGATAGGATGTACTTCCAAATCTTCGGGACGAGCGGTGGGAGTTCCTCCGACTAAATTAGCTGCTAAGAAAGCGTCGCAAAGAATCGCACCTTGACTGGTGTAAAAATTGGCTAGAGTTTTGTTGCGGTAATCGGGTAACGTTGTCGCCTCATTTTTCAAATCTGCATTAAAAATTCCACCATTAGCAGTTTGAGCTGCAACACCGCTACGACGAGGTAAAGAACAGCGACCATCTCTTTGAGCTGATCCTAGCGCTGCAACTTCTACTGAAGCAAGCAGTGATGGTGAAATAGGATTAGTAGGGGTAGTCAACGCTAACGGAATCCATACACCCGTACCATCGGGATTGTAACGAGCAACGTAGAGGGTACCAATTTCAAATAAGCTAGTGTTGTCTTTACTATTTGGGTAAGTTACTGTACCTTTGCTGACAAATTTCCAGGTATGGCCACCGCGTCTGTCATCGCCCATGTAGGCTACTAATGGATTACCAGACTCAACACGCATGGTGATATTTTCATGGCGAAAACGACCTAAGTAGGTATGTTTTCTGGGACGGAATTGGGGGTTAGCGGGGTCAATTTCTACCATCCAGCCGTATTTTTCACCGACTAAACCAAATCTTGCTCCCGTTGTCTCAGCGGTGTAACCTGTTTGAGTACCGTTGGGCAATACAGATTCTGTCACGCCAACAAAAAAGGCTGAAGCTCCTTGAAAGTTTTCCTCAGCAGACATGATTGTACCCCAGGGAGTTGTACCTCCAGAGCAATTGTAAGCGGTGCCAATAATCCGATTTCCCAATCCATCTGTACTGAGTGAAAAAACTTCGCTAGCAGCAGGCCCCGTACCAATCAAAAAGTTTTGATCACCTCGCTGGTGTTTCCTACTTCCCCAAGAAGTAACGCTTGCATAACTATCAGTTCTTTGCCTATTAATACCTAGTCCTGAAAGACCGTGAATGCGCCTATTTACAGGGTCTTTGACTACAGCAAAACGTTTGTTAGCACTACTTTTAGAAATACGGACAATTGAGCCACCCAAGTTGTACAAAAACTCGCCATCAACTTCAATATTTCTAGTAGTCGGTAACTCCCAACCAATCACTGAAGCAAATGATGTTTGAAGTGATTTAACATCACTAGGGGCTTCCGGAGCAAGTCCTGAAAATGGGAAGGAAACGTATTCGTGATTTACCCAAAGATAGCCATCGTTGGAGTTTTTGTCAGTGGGAATAAAGCCGGTGTAATCGCAGTTATAACCGAAGTAATCTTCTTGGTTAGGGAAAACGCGATCGCCCCAACCGACAATTACGTAACGTTCATATTCAGGCGGCACTACAACATCATCTAGGACATTGTATCGGCTTAATGTAGCATTAGCAGATGCAGGTAAAGCTCTTCCCTGATTAATAGCAGTAGGTAGGTAGCTTTTCCTGCGTTGATAAACTGGCAAAGGATGTGGTAAACGTACAGGGGTAAAAGATAGAGGAATTTGAGCCGCTTGGGCTGTATTGCCAAAACTTTTTTCCCCAAAAACAGGGCCTAGCACAGCCGCACCTGCACCGGCTCCAAAGAATGTAAGTAGCTGTCTCCGAGTAAGATTAGACATGAAATTCTCTATCAAATGGTAGTTCGCACGAACGAAGATTTGTTCTTTTGATCTTCTTCTTAGATAGAGATTACTTCTGGTAAATTAAGTTTAGGTAATCTTCAGGTTAATAAGCAAAAATAAACGTACCTACTTACTGATTTTTTGTTCTTTAATCATCTCTAAAATCTGGCTCGTTTTCGTCCCTGTTAGTAGGCTCTCCAGAAGAAACTTGAGGAGTGGGTGAAACAGAAGGATTATAAAACCCCAGTAAGACTCCAGAGTTACTAACCAAATATTGAGTCCAGCGCCGGATGTTAGCATCTTTTTGCCACTGAGAGCGAGAAACTTTAGAACGCAAAAATGGGACGATTTGCCCATGACGTTCAACTAAAATTGTTAGAGAAACTTCTGTCAAAGTAGACTTTTCTGTAAACTCACGCTCTATTGACTGTTTCGCCAAATCTTCGGCTTGCTGAATTAGGGTTTCAAAGGATTGATTGCTATTGAAATTGAGGATTAAATCGCGTTCCTTGATTTCAGCAGATGCGGGGTTGATAGTTGTCACTAAACTACTCATCCCTAAGATAACGCTCCCTAACAAACAAAGGGAGATATTACTTATCTTTGCTGTTGTTACTACCCAAGTATTTTTCATCTCAAATTCCGATTAATGTCTTTTATATCACAGGGTCAAGAAGGGATGCGCTCCAGCACATTTGACGTTGAATCTGTTGAATCTATAGTTAGGCTGATGTACCATCTTTAAAGTTAGTCTCATTTGCTTATTGATCAACTTCCAAATTCTAGAATATGTTTGGCTGTGACTTCAGGTTGTTCTAGGTGAGGCACATGACCACAATTTTTAATCCAAATTAGCTGAGAATTAGCAATTTCTTTTTCAAACTTGTAAGCATCCTTCGTCCCTAAAATCTTATCTGACTCCCCCCACAAAATCAAAGTTTCTTGCTGAATTTCTGATAGTTTCTCCCCAAAACTTGAGTAACCGCCACTTTTGGTAAAAGCAATCAATGCTTGTTGCCAATTTTGTGACTTTAAATGCAATGCTGCACACAATTGAGCATCAACAGAGGCAAAATTTTCGTCATGATAAGCACTGACACTAATTTTTTGACGAACTTTTGGGTTACTTAAAAAAGATGTTGCCAAATAGCCGATTGGTGGAAACAGAAACTTACCAATATTAGGAGGAGCTTTATAACCAGCACTGTCAAGTAAAACCAACTTTTTCACAGCTTGCGGATAAGCCAGTGTAAAATCAATTGCTGCGGCACCTCCCATTGAAGCACCAACTAAAATTACTGGCTGATTGATCAGAGTTTTCCAGAAGTAGTATAAATGGGTTTTAATCGCTGTTGGACTAAAGGGAATTTCTGCTAATCTTTCAGTAAAACCAAAGCCTAACAAATCAACCAACCACGTTTCATTTTCAACAGCAAGTAACGGTAGCAAACGCCGAAACTCAAACACAGAACTATCAAAGCCATGTAGTAAGACAATGGGAGTTCCACCGTTACCTTGACGTACATAAGTTGTTGGGATTGGCTGAGTACTAAGGGGAGTTGTCACCGAAATTTGCTGAATACTTTGAGCAAGAGCAATCGATGTGGATTCGGTTAACTGAGCAATTTCGGAAGGAAGAAAGTTGGTAGACATCACTTAGGATAAACGTTGCTGCTTACCATATTCTTTCGCTTGTTGTACCAACTTGGCAAGTTCTGGGGTATCTAATTCATGGGGACGCTCTCCATGAAATACCCTTCTGATGCTAGCTAGAGTTAAAAACAGGTATTCTCTGAAGGTGAGAAAAGATTTATCCAGAGAACTCATGTTACTTGGTATTGGACTGGTAACAGGAATAACTGTAAAACCCTCATCGGTGTAGTCAAGTATTGAGCGTTGCATATGCGGCCCATCGGTGACTAAGATAATGCTTTTAATTCCCCGTGCTTTTAAGATTGCTGCTGTGAAAATTGCGTTTTCAGGTGTAGTCATCGAGCAGTTTTCACCATCTAAAGCTTGACGAGGTATACCTTTTTTCTCCAGTAATGGAAGCGCTCTGGGGGTATCTCCCATACCACTATGAAAAACTAACGGTGCTCGTTTGGCTTGCCAAAGTTTAGCAACTACTTCAGCTCGCAGTATCCCAAATTCTGTTCCTCTACCCAGGATTACAATTGCGTCTGTTTTTGTCCCAGGATCTGCGGGAATGAACAGAGTTAATCCTTTGTCTGCGACAGATAAGAGTAACAGCAAGGTTGCGGTTATTCCAGCTAGCAAGAAAAGGTTTTTTCGGTTACTGAACCAACGTTTACACCGTGGTTGCTGAAGAATCCAGCGAATTCCTAAAATAGCTAAAATTAGGATTACTACTATTATGATATTCTTCAGCCCTTCCAAGTCTCCCCAATCAAAAAAAAGCGGATATTGAGTAAATGGACGCTTACACGATGGTAAATCAAACATTGGTTTATCCTGAGTCATTAGAGTGTCCGCAAGCCTTTTTAGGGGCGAAGCATTCGGTTCGCCATTTATCTGTTTAACCAAAAATTTACTCTCCGAATGCTTCGCCCCTACCCTAGCTTTTTGAAGTAAGCAGACACGCCCTATTCCTTAGTTATTAATTATAGCAATAGATACTTTCCTAAGAGTCGGTATTCTCATCATCTTCAATCTCTTGTCCAACAATTGTAATTTTACTTGCGGCTTTCTTGGCTTTTTCCTTGGCTTCTTGAATATCGCTTCCTTTAGCTAAGACTACTCCCATTCTCCGATAAGGACGTGAATCGGGTTTGCCAAATAATCTCAAGTCTACATCTGGTTCCGCTAAAGCATCTGCTATTCCTTCAAAAATGATGGAATCTGAATCTTTTTTTGCTAAAATTACAGCACTTGCTGATGCTCCTAACTGTTCTATCTTAGGAATTGGTAAACCTAAAACAGCTCTCAAATGTAGCTCAAATTCGTTCAAGTTCTGCGAAATTAAAGTTACCATGCCAGTATCGTGAGGTCTGGGGGAAAGTTCGGAAAAGATTACTTCGTCTTCGGTGATGAAAAACTCTACTCCGAAAATTCCTGCACCTCCCAAAGCATCGGTAACTTTTTGGGCGATCGCCTCGGCTTCTCTAATCATTTCCTCGGAAAGTTCCACAGGTTGCCAAGATTCTTGATAATCGCCTCTTTCTTGACGATGGCCAATTGCTGGACAAAAAATTGTCGCTGCATTCCACTGCTTAATTGTGAGTAAGGTTATTTCTAGTTCAAAGGGGATGAATTCTTCGACGATAATCTTTTGGGTATCTCCTCTAGATCCTTCAACTGCGTAATTCCAGGCTCTTGTTACTTCATCTTGAAAGTTAACTACAGATTGACCTTTCCCGGAAGATGACATTACTGGTTTGACGACGTTAGGAAAGCCGATTTTGTTAGAAGCTGCAATTAATTCTTCCAAGCTTGTCGCGTAAGCATATTTAGCAGTTCTAACGCCTAACTCTTGATGAGCAAGTTCCCGAATTTTGTCTCGGTTCATTGTATAGTTAGTCGCCATCGCTGTCGGAATTACGGTGATTCCTCTTTGCTCAAATTCCAACAGTTTTTCTGTTCTGATTGCTTCAATTTCTGGTATGATAAAATCAGGCTGATGTTTGGTAACAACTCTTTCCAAATCTTCAGCACTCAACATAGAAATTACTTCTGAACAATCAGCGACTTGCATTGCTGGTGCGTTAGCATAACGATCAACGGCGATAACATAATTGCCAAGTCTTTGGGCGGCAATTACAAATTCTTTTCCTAGCTCTCCTGAGCCAAGTAACATAAACTTTTTAGGTAGTCTCAGTGAATTTGACATTGGTGGGTTAAGTTCCGTCTAGATTTGGTTAATTCAATTCATTTTAGAGCTAGATAAGGCTGAATCATAAATCTAGCTATTCAGAGTTGATTTATTTCAAATCTGTTGATATTGGAATAATATTTTTGTTTAACGCAGAGAGCGCAGAGAGGGGACGCAGAGGGACGCAGAGTTTTTTGCATGATTACGATACAAGCGGAAATGATATTACACCAGGGTTCAAAAAAGGTTTGAGTTCGTTTTTTTAGTGTGCAAGCAACGGTGTTCTTGTTAATTTTGTCAACTATTTGCCGACTGAATTTAAGAATAAATTTAAGGTTGTCCTGTGGAATTAGCCAAACCTGCTTGTTTGCCTAATTCCTGGGCAACAGCACCACCCTTTACTTATCACTTGGTAAGGCGTAAAATCCGATGTGATTGCCAACTGAACGCTCGTTCATGGGAAGCTTGGCCTGAATTGGCGAATTTAACAAACTTGTTCCAGAAGGTGTTGCTGCTACTAAGGTAGTTGAACCTCCACCATCTAAATTAATTGCCCAATCAGCACCTAAGTCCAAGATAACTTTTGTCAGCTCTGCGATTGTAGCTCCTTCGCTGTACAGGGGTTGCTTACCATCGATAGCAACAAACCAGAGTTTCTCCCCTGCTTTGTCGATTCCTACTGCAACACGAGGGTAAGGCCTATCCGTGTCATGGGCTTTTAGAGTCAAACCTACAGGATTGCCACGCTCAATTAACAGATTATTACCTGCCAAAGCGTGAACTGTACCTTGAGGACAATCTTTACCACCTAAAATTTGAGCGCGATAACTTCCTTTGCTGGTATTGAAGCACAACACGGGTAATTTGGGCTCAGGTTCCGAGTAAGCAGAACCATTGGAGATAGCTTGTCCAACTACGTTAACGCTATCTCCACTATGAGGATAGTAATCCCAAGGAGTAACTTCACGGAAGCGATAGAAAAAGCCACCTTTGACTGCGAATTGCAGTTTGAACTCTTGGAGAAATTCAGATGTTGTCCGTGCGTCAATTTCTGTAGGGATTTCTGTCTTTTTGGATGTAGAAGTTCCTGGAGTGACGAGCGCTTTTACTCCTGGTGAACTCAAGTCAACGCTAACAATATGGATGATTAAGGGACGAGGTGTTGAGTGAACCTCACGTTTGTAGACAATACCTTGAAATAGCGCTCGCTCTTGAGTTGTTCGGGGTGGACGAATGAAATGCAGCCAACCGTAGAGTATCAGTGGTAGCAGTAATATCCCTGCAGATGCAGCCACCAAAAAATACTTTATGCCAATCTGGTATCGATGATTCATTGTCTTAAAACGTTCCAAAACTCAATTATGAATAGTTCATCTCCACTCAACTTTACTAATCAGGACTTGCGAAACCGCTCATTCAAAGGTCAGAACCTAATTGGTGCAGATTTTAGCGGTTGTGATATTCGAGGTTGTAATTTTAGTTATGCTTTGTTGCAAGGTGCTAATTTTGAGCGAACTAAAGCTGGTCAAACACCCAGACAATTCATTCCGTTAGTGGTAGTTACTATTATTGTGGCTTGACCATTGAGTCCATCTGAAACAATACAGATGAATCGTTGCATCGGTTTAACAATCAATTCCCTCACTTTAGTAGTGCGAGAAATTAGAAGTGTGTCTGGGACATTGTTTAGAGGTGCTGACTTAACCAACACGAAGTTTGATGGTGCTAAACTTCAGAACACTGATTTTTCCGGTGCAATCAATCAACCGATTTGAGATTGGGAATTGGATAATAGATAATCGCTTTATAAATTTCAGCTCACTTAACCACAAAAATCGCCCGATAAGGGCGAATTTTATTCAATAGACCTCTTGCAAAAGTGATTATAGCGCTACGCGCTATAGTTAGGACAATAATGTAATAATAGAGAAATAAATCAATAATTTCAAATAGTATGGCTAAACCTTATAGTTACGACTTGCGTGTCATTTGTGATTGAAGCAGTTAAAAGAGGAAAAAAGAAAATAGAAGTGAGTCGTTTTTTTAACATAAGTCGAAATACTTTAGACTTATGGCTCAAACAAGAAAAAGAAACGGGAGACTATAAACCAAAGAAACCCATCGTCAAAGGAACTCGACCAAAAATCGAAGATTTAGAGCAATTTGGCCAATTTGTGGACAAAAACCGGGGGAAAACCCAAAAAGAAATGGCTCGATTATGGGGAAATAATGTCAGTCAACAAAATATTAGTTATGCTTGTAAAAAATTGGGCATTACTCGTAAAAAAAACCTATGGTTATCAAGAACGCTCGGTCGAAAAAAGAAGATAGTTTACCGAAAAATTAGCAGAAATAGACCCGAAAAAGAGAGTTTATGTAGATGAAGCTGGATTTGATAACAGAGAAGATTATCCCTATGGGTATAGCTTAAAAGGGTCAAGATGTTATGAGCTTAAATCTGGTCGAAGAACAGAAAGAGTGAGTTGGCTATCAGCATTAAAGTCAGGAAAATTATTAGCACCTTTAACTTTTAATGGTTCATGTAATCGAGATTTATTTGAGACTTGGTTAAGAGATTGTTTAATCCCTAAATTAGAACCAGGAGACGTTATTATTATTGATAATGCCAGTTTTCATAAAGGGGGAAATCTCAGAAAAATTGCCGAAGAAGCCGAAGTGGAAATCTGGTATTTACCACCATACTCTCCCGATTTAAATAAAATAGAGAACTGGTGGGCTGTTTTAAAAACATGGATGAAACAAAGGCTGAAAGAATTTGAAACTGTACGAGAATGTGTAGATGCAGCTTTCCTAAATTGTCCTAATGTATGCGCGTAGCGCTATATCTCCAAATATGATTTATGCAAGAGGTCTAATCTAATAGCCTAAAAATTCTGAGCAATTTGTAGATTAACAGGTGTTCCCTCACCTCCAGCCATGACTAGGGGGAAGTTATGAACATTGGGTGCATGCATTGCTTGAATACCCAAATTAGCACGATTGAGAATATCATCCCAGGTGGGAATTACTTTGCCTTGGCTATCCAAAACTGAGTGATGGAAATTGAATCCGTTGAGGTTAAATGCCATGACACATACAGCCATTGCAGCACACCAAATACCGATTGTTGGTAGCGCGGCTAAAGTGAAGTGGACAGCGCGACTGTTACGCATCCCTGTACCTTTGAAAAAGAGACGCCCTAAGTATCCGTAATGACCCCCTAACAGATTATAAGTTAATTCCTGTTGACCAAATTTGTAGCCAACATTAACAGATTCGTCGTTGCTAGTCTCGCGTATCAGGGAAGCAGTCACTAACGAACCGTGAAGGGAACTCAATAGCGCACCTCCCAAAACACCGGCAACACCAAGTTGATGTAAAGGATGCATCAAAATATTATGGTCACCCTGGAAGGCAAACATAAAGTGAAAAGTGCCAGAAATTCCCAAAGGTAAACCATCAGAAAAGCTACCTTGACCGATAGGATAGATGAGTAAAACAGCAGTTGCGGCTGCTACTGGTGCCCAAAAAGCAACAGCAATCCAAGGACGCATTTCTAAGCGGTAACTTAGTTCCCATTGGCGTCCCAAATAGCACCAAATGGCAATTAGAAAATGGAAAATAATTAACTGGTATGGGCCACCATTGTAAAGCCACTCATCCACAGAAGCAGCTTCCCAAATTGGGTAAAAATGCAACCCAATTGCAGCCGAAGTCGGTACAACCGCTGCAGTAATTAAATTGTTTCCTTGCATAAGAGCGCCAATAACCGGTTCACGAATGCCATCCATATCTACCGGTGGTGCGATCAGAAAAGCAATCACGAAACAAGTGGTAGCAGCGAAGAGGGTAGGAATCATCAGTAGTCCAAACCAACCGACATAAAGGCGATTGTTGGTGCTAGTTATCCACTCACAAAAATTGTACCAAGCCTTGTCGAAATTAAATTCTGGGCGACGTTCAATTAAAGTACTCATAATTAATCGCTCCAATTTCAAAAGAGCAACCAAGGAAGTAGCAGAGAAGAAAATTGATAGATTCAGGTAAGATTGTCTGGAGTTACTGTACCGTTTCAGTGTGGTATTAAGCCTGAATGTCTTTCTGCTGCTTACAAGTCACAGAATAAATAACTCTATTTTAAAAACGCTGATCAAAAGCGAATAAAATCTAGGCTTTTGCTTAACTATTTGATATAGTTTTTACTCAATCTCAAAAAACAAAGGCGTTTTTATTATCAAAAAGCAAACATTTGAAATATTTCAAAAAATACCGCAATAAATCTATAAATAAAAGGTCAAGATGAATCAATACTTTGCGACTGTTGCTCGCGGACTAGAACCCATAGCAGCCAAGGAACTCGAACGTTTGGGTGCACAGGAAGTGCGTCCTGATTTTACAGGAGTGCATTTTGTAGGCGATCGCGCTCTACTATACCGTGTGAACCTCTGGGCGAGAACAATTTTTCGGGTGCTAGTCACTGTAGCTGAATTTCCCTGTAGGGATGCAGAGACACTGTACGAGGAGGTGCAAAACATACCTTGGGAGGATTACCTTCAGCCTTTCAATACCTTAGCCGTGAACGCGACAGGAGGCAACAACAAGCTCAACCATACCCACTTCACAGCCTTACAAGTCAAAAATGCGATTGTAGACCAACAGCGTCGTCAATTTGGCGAGCGGTCTAGCATTGATACGCAAAATCCAGATGTGCTAATTAATACCCACATTCATCAAGACCGTTGCGTTGTCAGTTTGGATAGTTCCGGTACAAGTCTACATCGCCGGGGATACAGGCCAGCAATGGGAGCAGCACCCCTGAAGGAAACCCTAGCAGCAGCACTCCTGGACATGGCCGAATGGGAACCAAATCTCCCCTTTTTAGACCCCCTTTGCGGTTCCGGAACCCTACCCTTAGAAGCTAGTTTAAAATCCTTAAACATCGCTCCTGGATTGTTTCGCGAAGAATTTGCCTTTGAAAAGTGGCAGGATTTTGACCCAGAACTTTGGGATCAGTTACTCAAGGAAGCCGAAACCAGCGAACTCCCCAACCTGAAAGCACCAATTACTGGTAGCGATTACGACCCAGCAACCCTAGAAGAAGCCCGTATAAATGCGGAAAAATGCGGAGTAGCTGAAAAAATCACCTTAACCCAAACTGAACTATCCCAAGTAGAAGCACCAGCCAACAGTGGTATCATCATCTGCAATCCCCCCTATGGAGAACGCTTAGGGGATGCGAGAGAACTAGGGGATTTTTACAAACTACTTGGTGATGTCTTCAAACAACGCTTCAAAGGTTGGACAGCCTATGTTTTAACCGGAAATAAAGAACTAGCAAAAAGAGTAGGACTCAAAGCCTCACGACGCATTCCCGTCTATAACGGTTCAATAGTCTGTTCATTGCTGAAATACGAAATGTATTGATGGGGATTAGGTAATAAATAAACTCATGCATCCCATCATTAATGCAACAAAAAAACTCTGCGTTTCTCTGCGCTTTCACTCAGCGAACTCTGCGTTAAAAAAGCAAAACTTGCCCCCAAACCAACTAATCAAAAATAGCACCACGCAAGCTTAAATCCCTACGCTGTTTATCTGTCAAACCAATTCCAACACCAAACTTACACCCCTCCACTACAGCACCCAACCATACAGATTCATTCAGAGTCGCACCTCTTAAATCAGCATCTCTCAAATCAGCATCAGTAAAATTGGCAAAGATTAAATCTGCTTCCAACAAACTGCATCCTTGAAGCTTTGCACCTGTCAAATCTCCACGGATGAAATTTACACCATCCAAAACTAAACCGGATAATTCCGCTTCCCTAAGATTAGGAAATTTTGCCCTACTTGGAGACTGAAAAAGATGCATCACACAGGATATATTTGCCTCATTTAGCGGCATTTTGGTAAGAAAATCGTAGCGTGCTAACCCCAAATTCTTGAGCGTAAGCAGACGTTGCTGAGGATTTTGTTGTAGGAATTGAATGCAGGTTTGATAGAGGTTTTGAGTTGGCGAGTTCAGCATTTTGAAAAAGACTTACGCAATATCCAGAATAAACCGGATTCCTAGACTTGCCAAATCCCTCTAAAGACTCAGTGAAATGAAAAGTACTGAGTGCTAAGTACTGAGTGAAGAAAGCGGAGAGAATAAGGAACACTCTCGTACTTCTCTTACCTCTCAGTACTCAGTACTGAGTTTTGTCAAAGAAACCAAGTTTCTGCGTAACCCTAACGTTTTTCTAGGAGAATCTCCTACCTGGAAGCATCGTTAAAATTCATCTAAACTAGGGTTCAATTTTGACAGAAAGAATCTTGTCATCCTTACGGATAGCATTGACCACATCCATATCTTCAGTTTTGCCAAAAACCGTATGTACCCCGTCTAAATGAGATTGAGGAGAGTGACAAATGAAGAATTGACTTCCACCGGTATTGGGACCAGCATGAGCCATTGATAAACTACCAGCTAGGTGCTTATTAGGGTTAATTTCACACTTGATTTTGTAGCCAGGGCCACCCGTTCCAGTCCCAAGAGGACAGCCACCTTGAATCATAAAATTAGGGATGACACGGTGAAAACTAAGACCATCGTAAAAGCCTTTTTCAGCTAAGTCTACAAAATTTTTCACAGTGTTAGGGCGCATCCTGAGCGAACAATTCCAGGTTGATTGTGCCTTTGTTGGTTTCCATAATAGCGCGAGTCATGATTTCTCCTTGTTATTGGATGATTGGATGATGGACAGTTTTTGTTGCTGGCAAAAACACGTAGCGAGACTATATTAAGGCAAAAAATCCTTCTTCTATTTGGCGAGATTGAAAAAGTTTTATTCTGCTTGACTCTCAACAACTTGTAATCAAAAAATCATTGAGAATTGTGAGTTATAATACCTTATATTAGCGTAGGTTTGACGCTACTACTCCAAGAAATAACACTTTGATCAATCGAGGTATTGTCGAAGAGGACAGAGGATAGAAGCCTTTTAATCAGGTCAGGAAGAGCTGAACACCCCTCCCTTGTTTAGCGAGGGGTTACATTATAATTACATTTACTTTTTTCCGCCTACTGCTCAGCATTTTTGTCGTCAATTTGGGGAATTTTACTTTTTATGGGAACATTGGATTTTTTCAAAAAAATTTGGCAAGGAATCCGGAAGAGTGGAACTGTAGAGAGTAGTTTATTGAATCCAGAGAAAAAAGAGCAAACTCCAGCTCAACCTCCCCTAAAAACAAGTTAAACTAGCAGCATCAACCCTATGACTACTCGAAATCATGGCTACGGTTGGATTCCCGATATAAATGATGCAAGAGACTTTAAATATGCAGTCTCTAGACCAGTTACTCAGAACTTACCACTAAAGGTAGACTTGCGAGCAAAGTTACCTCCAGTTTATGCTCAAGGTCCGATAGGAAGCTGTACCGCTCAATCTGTTTGCGCAGCCTTTCATTTTTGTCAAACTAAGCAAAAGCTTTATAATTTTGCACCAAGTCGATTATTTACTTATTACGTAACTAGAGACTTGGAAGGAACAGTTAATGAAGATAGCGGCGCGATGCTGAGAGACACTATCAAATCTATCAATAAATTTGGTGCTTGTCCAGAGTCAATTTGGCCCTACGACATTAACAAGTTCATGGTCAAACCCACTGCCACTTGTTACGATACAGCTAGTAGGCATACAGCGGTTTCTTACTATCAGGTATCCCAGAATCTCAGTCAAATGAAAGGCTGTTTAGCAGAGGGATTTCCTTTTACTTTTGGGATGACAGTTTTCCCAGCTTTTGAAGGCGATGAGGTAGCTAATAATGGAATGCTAGGAATGCCTTCATCTGATGAAGAAGCAGTTGGGGGTCATGCTGTATTAGCCGTTGGCTATGATGATTCCCAGCAGGTATTTATCATTAGAAATTCTTGGGGTTATGACTGGGGAATAGAAGGTCACTATACCCTACCTTACGGGTATATTTTGAATCCAGATTTAGCAACTGATTTCTGGACACTAAGACTCGTGAAATAGTTGATATCATCTCCGATTCCAAAGCCCTACGGTAGATCAGTTCCACTTCGTTTGGTGCTGACTCCCAAGGGCGTCTAGGAGAAGAGCACACTCAAGTTCAAAAATTCCAGATATTGCTTTTGTCTAGAACTAGCAAAAAGCCTGATTAATTAATAGAAATGAGTGACAATAGATTAATTGGTACTTGCACTTTTTGTTGTATTTTCATCAGCAAATGGAGGAGCTAATGGCGCTCGACGTGTACCACCTCCACCTACACTGTTGGGACTATTATTAGTAACTATATTGAGAGATTGAAAAAGCTTCATAAAGTCTTGGTAAAAGAGATTATTGCTAATAGCAGAGTTAGAAAAATCATAACCATAAGTTGCTTGAAACTCGTCTTCAACTCCTGGTTCAACGGCTATTGCATAAGCATCTACACCTGTGGTGTCTACGTGATAGCCACCATAATCTTGAAGAGCATGAAAAAGCTTTTTACCTGCTGGCGTAGTTAGACCGAGACTATCTACAGTTACATTAGGTGGAATTGCGAACAATGTCCCCATTACTATTTGAGGATTTTTGCCCTTATAAATAGTTGAAGCCGAACTATCCGCTCGATCAGCTGGCCAGCGATATCCAGGTGTAGGACTTGTTGGATCGTAGTTTATATATTTTTCCCAAAATTCTAGTTTTAGAACATGACGAATTGGGTCTTTACTAATTAATTCTCCCTGGCGAATTGTTCCACCTATACTAGACAATCCAGAACCTAAATGACCTCCAGCAATTCCTTGACTGTATAGATCAAGATCTTTTTTCGGCCAATGATAGCCATATACAGGACCAGCTTTAACACAACGAGCCATCGGTTCTAACTGAATGATAGTTTTACCATCAGGCTGAAGCAATGCTGCAGCATTATTGGGAGTATGATATTTAAGAACTAAGTTAATAGCATCAGGAACAATTAAATCATCGGGAATTAAGATCGATAAATTTTTATAGGTTTTAGTGCCGCTACAACGTTGTGTCCAACTTCCAGGATCGTACAACGGTCGTAGTGGACTACCATCTGGAATTTTAAACAAGAGATCGTAGTCTACAGAAGAACGATCTGCTATAGGTAAATTAGCTGGACTATACTGAGCATCGCTTCCAATTGGCAAGTTCCAAATTGAGTCCTGAGCAAAAGGCCAGAGCCATTTGTCACGAGTAGTAGAGGGACTAACCATAGCAGTATGGCTATTAGCATGAGCTAAATTGTTTGGTCGTAAATAGGAATTTAACCCAATGTTTATAACTCGTACATAGAAATTTAATCCAATGCTGAGAACGGCGGTTATAAGCACGAGAATTATTAGTAAATACCAGCGTAATTTCCCAGAAATTAATAACCTTAACAACATCTCTTAGTTTTAAACTAAAATTTCAAAGCTTCTGTCTCTACCTTTACAGAGAATTGGGATACAGCCCTTTTCGATTGGATGAGATACAGTCTGACCTCTCTCCAAACCTCTCTCCACCTCTCCCTAACCCTCTCCTAAGAGGAGAGGGAAGCAGATAAATTTTGTCGCTTGGAGAGAGGCTTTAATTCTTGCTCCCCTTCCGACTAACAAAAGCTTTTCCTTTTCCCTCCCCTCGTAGGGGAGGGTTAGGGAGGGGTGGGAAGGGGTTGGGGGTTAGGTTTTTATGATGTACTTCATGCAACTGAGAACCGCTATAAGGAATTTATACCAAGTTGAGTTCAAACATCTAATCTAAAATAGGCTTCCAGCCTTTCAGCAGCAGTAAGATGGAAGCTTGCTCTACGTGTTTACTGCAACTTGGTATCAGAGCTATCAACTTAGGAATTAGGCAATTTGAGCCAGGTTGGTTCCTGTCTGTTGGCACCAAGTAACGACAGCAGATGTTGTCCGTTCTACTTCTTCTTCAGTTAAGTATGGGTGCATTGGCATACTGAGAATTTCCCCGCACAATTGTTCAGTTACAGGGAGATTGCGCAGTCCCAGAGGCACCCTGGATTGATAAGCAGGTTGAAGATGGACAGGTACAGGATATTGAATCGACGTGCCAATTGTCTGTGTCGCCAGAAACTCTTGCAGGCGATCGCGATCGCGATCGCTACTACGAACAACATACTGGTGATAAACGTGGGTGACATCTCCCTTGAGTTGAGGGAGTTGCAATTGTAGTCCCTGAAAGCTAGAGTTATATTGTGCTGCGATATGCTGACGATGGGCATTGTCCTGATCCAGATAGCGCAGCTTTACCCGCAAAATAGCTGCCTGAATCGGGTCTAGACGGGAGTTCATCCCTGCAACATCGCTGATAAAACGCTTCCGCCAGCCATACTGACGATAGATGGAGGCATTTTCGGCTAACTGTGGATCATTGGTGACAACAATCCCTGCATCTCCCAATGCGCCTAGGTTCTTTGTGGGATATAGGCTAAATGCAGCTAGGTGTCCCCAAGTGCCAATTTTGCGATCGTTCAACTTTGCCCCATGAGCTTGAGCGCAGTCCTCTATAACATATAGCCCATGACGTTCAGCCAGTTCCATGATCGCAGGCATATTTGCTGGATGACCATACAAATGTACAGGAATGATGGCTTTTAGTCGCCCCAGGTATGGGTTTTGCTGTACCTGAAGAATTGCTTCTTCCAGACAATCCACATCCATTGTGTAACTGACTGGATCAACATCTACTAGCAGAGGTGTCGCCCCAACCAGTTCAACTGCTGCTACTGTAGCAACAGCCGTGTGAGATACTGTGATGACAACATCTCCCGTACCGACTCCACAGACACGTAGAGCAACCACCAGAGCATCAGTTCCATTGGCAACACCAATGCCATGATTTACCCCAATGAAAGCAGCAAACTCACGTTCAAATGCTGCAACTTCTTCCCCAAGAATGTAGTATCCACTGTCTAGAACACTGTGGATTGCAGCATCAATCTCAGCTTTATGAGCCAGATAACCGGCTTTAGGATTGGCTTGCAGAACTGCATCTTGTTTAATGTTCATAGATAATGCTCCAGATTTTCTCGATAATATTTCAACGTTTTACTTAAGCCATCTTGCAGGGAAACTTGAGGTTTCCATCCAAGTACAGAACGGATTAAACGGTCATCGCTGTAGTAATCGCCAATATCAATCCGTTTACGTTCCGCAGGAAATTCGCGAATATTAAATTCTCCTCCTCCATTTGCCTTAATCATTGTTTCTGCTGTATCTTTGAGACTGATGACACAATCTCCTCCCAGGTTGAAAATTTTGCCTATAGCGCTGTCTTCAATTGCTGCCATTAATAGAGCATCTACAACATCATCTACATAGGTATAGTCGCGTAATTGCTCTCCACCCCATACTTCAAAAGGTTTACCTTCAATTAATAACCTGATCCAAATTCCTAGAAAAGTTTGCCGTGCGTCTTTAATGCGCATTCCGGGACCATAAGTATTGGTCAATCTGATTGCTGTTGCCGGAATTCCGTAAACGTTGTTGTAGAGGATGTGGTACCATTCACCTGCCATTTTGTTGATACCGTTGACATCAACAGGACGTAACAAATGCTTCTCATCAACAGGTAAATAGTCTGGCTTACCATAGAGTTGACGGGTGCTGCTAAAGACAATGCGGATATTAGAGTTGTATTTGCGACAGGCTTCCAGGATAGATAGTTGTGCCCGACAGTTAATGTCAAGATCAGTGTAGGGGTCATTCATCGAGTCTAGGTGACTGGTTTGACCTGCTAGATTGAATAGATAGTCCCTTCCCTGGACAAGGTAGCGCATACTGTATTCGTCGCGCACATCTGAGATGTTGACCTGTAGCTGGTCTTTAATATCAGAGATGCTAAAAAGATTGCCACCGTATTCAGGAATGAGACTATCGACAATTAGGACATCTGCTCCTAAATTGACCAGTTTTCTGGCCAGGTTACTACCTATAAATCCTATTCCACCTGTAATTAGAACTTTGCGTCCTTTGAAATGTTCGTAGTTCATTTTTTTGCCTAACTTCTCAGAAAAACTAATGGTTATCTAGGATATACTTCAAAGATTTCCCCAATCTCTAAAGAAGATGTTGAGGAATTTTAAATCCCTCAAAACACTTTCTCAGATTTTTGGTAGATAAGCCATAGCGTTGTAGGCAGGAATGATGACAAAGACTTTTGACATATTTATACTTTCTTGTGAGCAACTCAAAAAAACTATTCGAGATCTGAAGAACTAGGAATCTCTTTTTTTAGCAAATACATACCGAATAACCCAAATTGCAAAAATGGGAATTGTCACGACTTGAGTTATGAGTACAACTACCGCAACTTCCAAAATTCCTCTTTGGACTGCCAGCAACAGTGAAATAGCAAAAATTACCGTGAAAATCACGTTCCAGTAAAGGTCAATATGACTTTTATCCACAGCTTGAAGAAGCTGGGTAGTAGCACGAGATAAGGTCAGTGGTAAAGCTGAGAGGCAGATTATTATTAAAATGGGAATTGCTGGTACCCACTTTTGACCAAATATAATTGGCACATAAAACGGAGCTAAGCTCGATTGGAGAATAACCAGTGGAACTATAATTAAGGAAATTGTCTTGAGACTACTAAAAAATTGCTTTTTAAGCTGATTGCCATCTTCACGAGCTGCACAAAGATGAGGATACAAAGCCAAAGTAATTGAATAGACGACGCTCTGACTAATCCCTAATCCCGCATTAAAAGCAAAAAAGTATACGCCTAAAGCTTCAATTCCAATAAAACGACCAACTAGCAAGTAATCTAAATTCATTCTTAACTTAGCTAGTAAATCAACACCGAGTAATTTGCTCCCAAAGCTGGTAATTTCTTGCCAACGTTCCAGAGTAAAAAAATTAGGAGGTCGCCAAGAATGATTGATATAACTAATTACAATCCATACGGGATAGGTGAACACCATCGACAAGACTACAGCCCACACCCCCAGTCCCAATAATGCTAGAACTACAATGATGATATTGCTGAGTATTGCCTGCGTTGCATTACATAATGCTGTTATTTTTAGCCGATTTTCGCGTTCAATTAATGTAGCCTGAATCAAAAAAACAGGAAACATGAGGTAGATCAAGGCGAGAGCGCAGATCGGCCAAATTAGCTGCTTATTCCCATAAAATTGAGCAATGGGATAGGCAGCAGCGCACTGAATAATAAAAATAGAACTAAACAGAATCCAATTCAGCCAGTAAGCTGTATTGCATACAATTTTTAGATCTTCCTCTTTAGCTTGAATAATCTTAGCCCCGATTCCAGCTCTAAGAGAGAAAACAGTTGCAAAATCAAAGGTGGTATAAATGACTGATACCATTCCGTAATCATAGGGACTGAATGTGCGAGCTAGAGTAACCGTTGTTGCTAGACGGAAGATACGATTTACCAGCTCGGCTACTCCCAGCCAGCTCATATTACGAATAAATCGGTCGGATAATAGTAACTTTAGCTTGTTAATTGGCATCAGGCTGGCGACACTATATAGAACTTCATATTTTTCTGTAAACTCTATCTTAATAAAAGATCACGTAGTTGCTTGCAAACTTTTTTGGGACGCCAAGAGATTTTCGGCTTTGTCTAAGTATGTGGACATAATTAAACATTCCTATCAAGCCCGCTATGGTTATGTTCATTTATGTCCAAGTGCTTAACTTTTTTCAAACGAAAAACGACGCGAACCATTTCTAGGGAATGCTCTCGTACACCACCAAAGATGCCTCAAGCTAAACGCATATGTCGCTGTTATTTACTCCTTTGCAACAAACCTTTCTGTTCCATCTCTTTAAGTGATGCTTGTAAGTCAGCTTCATTTAGAGGTTTCTGCCCTAAATACCAACTTAGATATTGGCTCAATCCCTCTTGCAAAGGTGTTGGCGTCCATTCTCCAAATAGTGTTTTATAGTGGCTCATATCAGCGACAGCGTGCCGAATATCACCGACTCGGAAGCGTCCTGAGAATGTGATCTCTGGCTTCTTCTTTGTCAGATGAGCAATTGTTCCCACTAGCTCTCGTAGCGTCGTTGCCTGCCCACTGCCAATATTTATGACTGATGAGAGTTGTTTCTCATGCATCACACTTTTAACAACTGCCTCAGCTACATCTCCAACAAACACAAAATCTCGTGTCATTAGCCCATCTTCAAACAGCTCAACAGCATTTTTTTGAACGATTGAATTGGTAAAAATACCGATGATTCCTGTGTAGGGATTTCCTAGTTCTTGCTTCGGTCCATAAACATTCTGAAACCTAAAAATCACGGCATCTATGTTTTGACTCTCGCAATAATTTTGAATCAATTGCTCCTGCCAAAGTTTTGTCAGCCCATATATTGATGTCGGATTGGTGAGTTGCATCTCTCGCATAAGCAACGGCAAAAGCGGTTTACCTTCCTCGTTGCAGACTTCCCATATACCTTTTTGCAGTTCGTGTAAACGGCGACCTTTGGTATAGTAAGTCTCTATGCCATCAGTAAATGCCCCTTCACCATAAACCGCACGACTTGATGAGAGAATGATGCGAGCAGGTTTTGAAGAAAGGGTCGAAATTAGTTCTAAAAGCTTTGCAGTTCCATCAGTATTGTGCTGAACATATTTGCTGATTTCGTACATTGATTGACCAGTACCCGTCTGCGATGCTAGATGCACAACAACATCTGTTCCTTCCGCAGCGTCCCGATAGGCTTCAATATCTCGCACATCGGCTTTGATACAGGTCGCCCTTGCTTGAAGTTCAACATCGAACTCTTGCGAGGTTTTATGAACTTGTTCATCGAGCGAGTCTACAATGATGATTTCAGCATCGGTCGGCAATTTTTCGACTAGCCACTTGCCGATAAATCCCGCTCCGCCAGTAATAAGAATTTTCATGGTTGAAGTTATTGGTTGCGTGAAACTAGGACATGAACAGATGGATTTTCTCCATCTTTAAACATAGTATCTCTCTAGCAATAGCCACAAGCTTTATTGCAATTGGGTATTGACTAATGTCCGCAGAGGGGTATTGCAAAAAAACCACCATCCTACTATTTTGTTGATGATTCTATTATGAGCAAGAATGTAGCGAAGCCATGTATGTTTACTGAGAAGAATGGCAGGACTATAAATAATTTTTATGTAGCAAAAATTGAACTCACGACTCCAGCGTTTCTCAAATTGAGATAGCACATTGTAAAAGTTTTTGTTCATCTTTCCACCGTTAGCTTTTCCTCCGCTTAAATGAGTTAAGTGAAAGTTGACAACATAACATGAATATTCTCTAACGATTGCATTAAGACATAGGTCGGCTGCATAAAAAAGGAAGCCATTTATTTCTGAAGAAAATGTCAGGTTTGCAGAAGATTTGAGAAGAAAAAAATTGTCATCAAGTGAGTGGACTTTTTGGGGGAAGTCACCAAGCCAGTTTGGTGTCGGATTTGGGTCTGTTATTTTTGCAACATTCTGATAGTTGTTATTGACACCGGCATTTCCCAAGACTGCCCAATTCGGATCGAGATTATCTAACTCTTCTATGAGGCTTACAAGCTGATTAAACCCATGCCCTTGATTTAGGAGTACATCTTGATGACAAAAGATGATGTAGGGTTCAACTGTGTTCGAGACGATAGAATTGAAGGTACTAAAAGGTTCGTGAAGATTACCAATTGAGTTGTCAAGAAGTGAATATCGACACCTATCTTCATCAAATCCTGCTTCAATAAATGATGATTTCATCTCCTCGTACATACTCAAGTTGTTGGCTATCGTACAAATGTGAAATACTTTCATGAGAAATCCTCAACTCATTAGATATAATTGGACGATCACTGCGAAAGTTTACTCCTTCAACTTCAACCTCGACAATAGCTTTGATCGGGGTTTAATCTTTACAGCGGTTACGGCTGTTATGAGGTACAGTCAGACCTAACCCCCAACCTCCTCACTAAAGCTCCGGTTCCCTTCAAGGGAATGGGGCTAATGTCAAAGCCTCTCTCCTTAAAGGAGAGAGGTTTGGAGAGAGGTAAATGTACCGCATTACAGAGGAAACCGCTGTAAGAAGAATGGCTTTACAAGCTAGGTTAATAGATTTTACATTCATCTTAATTTCAGCTTCAAAGGTATGACCATAAAAATTGCAAAAACGATGGAATGTTACTAAATAGCGCTGGAGAAGCGCCGACGTATGGCATGAATCAACGCTAACAGTTTGGGATAATTTTCCGCTCCAAACCATTGCATTAATGCGATCGCCAAACTTAGACGGATGTATTCCCCTGAGTAACGCAACTGAGGATAGAGACTGGTAGCCTTCTGACGAAACTGCATTGCCTTCTTGTAGTCTTTGTCGCTACTTTGCAGAACTCTCCAAGCTAAACAGAGATTCGCATGACCATAACTTCGGTCTTTTAAGTACAAAAGTTCTGGCGGTGCTGCATCGAATGCCTTCTCAATCACTAGACGATAAGCTTGTTCCATCAATCGCCAGTTTTTCGACCCATTGTTAGCATGTTGTCGCCAACTCAGCAACGGTTCTTTAATCATTGCAAAGGAATAATGGGCAGCGATGCGAATCCAAAACTCCCAATCTTCGACTGTGTACAAATCCCGTGAAGGAGAAAATACCCCAACTGTTTCAAAACAACAACGCCGCACCATTACTGAAGATGAAGCAACACTATTTTGTTCGAGTAGTTGCTTCCAGACATCACCTTCAGCATTAGAGGTCATTACTCTACCTGTGGACTTACCATGCTCATCCACTAAAACCATCCAAGTATGCACCAAACCCACTTTTGGATTCTCATCCAGGCAACGAACTTGCTTTTCCAATTTAGTTGGATCCCACAAGTCGTCATGGTCTAAGAATGCAATGTATTCCCCTCTAGCTTCGGCAATTCCGGTATTGCGTGCCACTGTGGCACCTTGATTTTCCTGGCAAATCAGTCTTACTCGTGGGTCTTCTAGATCAGAAATCCATTGCACTGTTAGATCTGAACTACCATCGTCAACAATTATTAATTCAAAATCAGTGAAAGTCTGCTGTAAAACACTATCTACAGTTTCTGACAAATAAGTCATAGCGTTGTAGGTTGGGATGATTGCAGAAACTTTTGGCATTTTGGGCATTCCTTAAGATAAGTTGCTAGATGAAGCAGTATTTACTTGGCGGATGACTCGTGCAGGATTTCCTACAACTACAGCTCCTTCAGGAACATCTTTAATCACAACTGAACCTGCTCCAATTACAGCATTGTCACCTACTGTAATCGCCCCAATAATCACAACATTTGCTCCAATATCTACGTTGTTGCCAATTTTGGGTGCGGCGCTGAATGAACCATCGGCAAGTTTTTTATTGCCAATAGTTGTAGAATTTCTCAAAATACAATTTTCACCGATTTGGGTTTCATGATTAACCACTAAACCATGACCATGTTGAAGTTGAAGATTTTTGCCTATTTGTGTATCCCAAGGAATTTCAATACCTAATAACCATTCAATCACAACTTGGTATAGAAAACGATAAAAATTCGCAATTTTTTGCAAAAAATTAGG